>CALUVG010000007.1 GCA_944324165.1 Candidatus Gastranaerophilales bacterium
CTTGCAATATATTTACCTTGGTTAATTGCAAGTCTTATTGAACGTGTACTTTTTAAGCCTTTTAATTCTGCGATTTTGTTAATATTTATATATTCATCCATACATACAGATTAACTCTGAAGTCGGAAAGGTGTTCCTTTTTTCCTTCTTTTGTATCATTAGAACATAATTTTATTCAATAGAGGAACCGGACTTTATTTACTTCAAATGTCAAATAATCATTTTATCCGTACAATTTAGATTATGAGGGCGAAATAGGCTATAACATTGATTTTAAAATAGAAAATTTAAGACAATTCTTGGACAGTAATCGGACAATCAAGACCATCAAAAGACCGTTTTGTAACATATAAAACGATTACTTCCGACCACCAAAGTTCAAACACAAAGCCAACTTTGCCGAATAATCTTTTTATGCGTTCAGATAAAATGTCCCGTTAAATTACATCGGCAGGTGTATATCAAACTATAATAATCTTTTTAAGAAAAATAAACCGGAGAGGGAGGGATTCGAACCCTCGGTGAAGTTTCCCTCACACAACCTTTCCAAGATTGCACCTTAAACCGCTCGGACACCTCTCCTTGGTATGTAAATTTTACATGCTAAAAGCTATATTTATATTTTACTCTAATACTTTCCTATTGTAAATAGCTGATTAATATTTCTTTTTAATCCAAAAGAATATCACATCCTACTTTGGCTATTGCCTTTTTAGATGTGATATTCTGCATAATATTACTTCTTTATTTTTATTTCAATTTGTTATAATCTTCATCACTGACTTCTTCAAGCCATTCAGTTGAGCCGCCCTCTGAAGGAACTTCTATTGCAAGATGTGCAAACCAGCTGTCTTTTGCCGCACCATGCCAGTGCTTAACTCCGGCAGGAATATTTACTACATCTCCGGGATGTAACTCTTGTGCCGGTTTACCCCATTCTTGATAGTAGCCTCTCCCCCGTGTGACTAAAAGGATTTGACCGCCTTTATGATGGATGTGCCAGTTGTTTCTGCATCCGGGTTCAAATGTTACATTCGCAACCGGTACACCGCTAGTAGTTAATTTATTTAGATAACTCTGCCCTTTGAAGTACTGTGCAAAAGCTGTATTTGGCTCCCCTATTTTGAAAATTTCTTCTCCGTAATTGTTTTTACTTGTAAGTTTTAGTATTTCATCGACCTGCTCTTGTGTCAGACCTGTATTTTTACCAACTTGTATGTGCGCGTTTAATTGCGGATCCACACCTTTTATTGATGAAAGTGCTGCTATTGTTGCTATCTCGCGTTCCTGATTGGTTAAAACGCCTCTTGCAAAAATATCTGCAAATAAGTGTTCTTTCAAATATGCGTCAATAGCAGGAACAAATTCAACATACGGAGCTTTTACCGGAGCACCAACAAGTTCTGTTTGTATTTTTGTACCGTACTCATTTTTGTTTGTTTCAGGCGGCAGCGTTTTTCCAGCCTTGCCTAATTTATCATTTATACCTTTTGTTTCTCTGTCATCTGCTACTTTTATAAATGTATTTATTGCATTCAAACTTCTCGGAAATCCGCAATAAGCATACATTTGTGTTAGTATTTCTTTTATTTCATTTATTGTCATACCATCATCCAGTGCTTTGTTTATTGCTGATTCAAGACTAAGCTGATCTCCTGAAGCTGTGTAGGATGAAATAAATACAATATCTTGCTGTTTGGTACTTAAAATTTCACCCGCCATTGTTTTACCTCCTATTACTAGTCCTAATAATGCAAATAATGTTAACAACGATAAAAATAATCTTTTCATAATTCAATCCTCAAACTTTTACATTTTAAATTATATCATATATTTTTTAAAGTTTGTATATCAATTTCTTCCATATTATTATCTTATTCTCTCATTATTTTTGCTATTGACATCTTTTTAAATAAAGTTTATTATAAATATTGTTAGACATGTCTAACAAAGGGGAAAAATATGTTTATTAATGCTATTACACCATATTCATTTAAGAATTACTCCGGCAAAACGCCATCTTTCACACATAAAATGCCGAACATTAAGCCTCTGCTGCCTAATGAGTACAGCGATTTGAGGGTATTCCATCATCATATTTATGAATTCAAAAAGGGGATTAGAAACCTAATATTAACAACCGAAAAATCTATGTACAGGAATTCAATAGAGCAGCGGTTAAAAAATGAAAATATAGATTATTTAATTCACGAAGTTGATGATAAAAAGATTAATGTATTTTTTGGGGCTCAACAATGTGTTAACGTTGTAAAAACATTTCCCAATAAATTAAACAAACTCACACCGGAACAGGATTTTATGCTGGGGATAATGCTTGGATATGATCGTGTTAAGCAATGTGAACGATATTTGAAAATTAAACAAAATGTTATAAAATTAAATAATAAATAGTTATTCTATATTGGAGCAATTATGAAGAGAATTCTTTTGTTATTAATTTTATGCTTATTAACCATGCCGGCGGTATGTGCAGTCGAAAACAAGATGCAGCTAGATGACGAAACCCTTATAAGAGGGATTGTAAATAGTGAAATAGGCAGACTATCAAGGCATCATGCAGCATTAAAAATGGATTATATTGAATACAAAATTAATAATGGAAAGACAACATATTCGCAAATTCTTGAACTTGAAAAAAAATATAAGGATGATACCTCTGCAAATGCAGAAATTAACAGAAAATATATTGCTGATTTAAAAAGTTTTTACATGTTTCTTGCAAGTTATCCTGATGAAAAAAGTATGAGTGCTGAGTTTCTTAAAGACTTTAATTCACGAAAAATTCTTGTACCGGATAATGAATATAAATTATTAGATAAAGATTTAAAAATTCTGCTTGCCGTTGTTAATGTCTTTAATTAATTTTTAACTTTTCTTTAATCAAAGGGATAAATTTAAGCATTGAAGTATCTTCATCAGTTGATAGATAATCAGGAATGTAGGGTCTGTTTTCACGTTTTTCATTACAGGTTGCGCGCCCTTTGTGAATTTTTTCTTGCATTTCAGTATAAGATCTTGTCCAGTAGTGATTAACTCTTATTACGTCATGATAAGGTTTATTAAAAGGACCGTACATATCTGCCCCTGAAGCATTAACTACTTTGGAAAATAATTTATAAATAAAATAATGAGGGTTATTGCAAGCAATGACGGATTTGGGTCTAACAATAGATTTAACATGCTGATTACCGCCTGCCTTAAAGTCACATTTTGAAAAATTTTCACAAACAAGCCCTTCAGGTTTTTCGTAATGTCCGTTAAAGCCATGTAATAACCAGCTTATACATACTGCATCTATCTTATGTGGGATTTTCTTTTCGAGATAATAAATAAAATCTAAAATGTTGTCGTGCATTATCGGAGTAATAAATTCATCAACATCAACAAATGCCATAAATTTCACTTTATGCCTGTTTTTTATAATCGAATCCGTGTATGCCGGGCACTGTGCACAACTACCCGGATAGTATTGGTAAATAACATCACCGCACTCAATATATGGCAGCAAAACTTCTCTGCTATTATCAGTACTGCCATTGTCATAAATAAAAAATTTTTCAACCCCGACAAGTTTGTGAAATTCTATCCATTCTCTAAGATAAGGAGCTTCATCTTTTACTATTGCGGTTATAGCAAGATTAATTTCAGGTTTTCTAAAGTCAAAAATTGATATATAACATATGAATGTTTTTTCAATAAAATTAAAGAGCCCCAGTTCATTAAGATAATTCCATTTTTGTTTAATTTTTTCACGAGAGGTGCTGTTAGTAATTATATATTCACTCAATTTTGCACAAATGTGACGAAAAAGTTTAGCCAAATCTTGAATACCTCCACTTAATATTTTAGTATAAATATTAAAATTTGTGAAGAGTTGAAATACAAATACGTTTTTTTTTGATAGACTATGTATGTGTGAAATTGGAGGTAGATGTATGTCAAAATTTAATTTAATGTCTTATCTTGTTCCACCTGAGGATAAAATGTTTTTTACATTATTTCAGGATAGCGCGGAAATTTGTAAGAAATCTGCCGGACTTTATAATCAAATAATGGAAAGCGGTCTTACTGATGAAATAAAGGAAAAGGCTTTTAAAAATAAGAAAAAAGGTAAATTATCCTTTAAACTGATTTTAAAACAATTAAATAAAAGTTTTATAACTCCGCTAGAAAGAGAAGACATTCAATATATAGCCGTACAATTGAGAAAAATTAATAAAAAGATTATTAAAGCTTGTTTGAATTTAGAGGTATACAAACTATATGAATATACCGAAGAAATGAAAGAACAGGCTTTAACTTTAGTTAAGGCAACAGAACAGCTATCCGTAATATTATCTAAATTTAAGAAAGTCAGTGATGTAGAAGAGATTACCAAAGCAAATATTGCAATGAAAGAACTGGAATCTCACGGCGATGAAGTACACTATAAAGCAATGAGTGATCTGTTCTCCGGTAAATATGACGCACTTACTGTTATTAAACTGCGGGATATGTATAAAGAAATTGAAAATGCTCTGGACGCATGTTTCTATGTATCTGACGCTATATTAAATGTTGTGTTGAAACAGAGTTAGGAGTAGCGAATGTCTATTACGATTTTATTATTAATTGCTGTAATTGCGGTAGCATTAGCGTTTGAATTTATAAACGGGTTTCATGATTGTGCCAATGCTATAGCAACAGTTGTTTCAACAAAAGTTCTGTCCCCCAAACAGGCAGTTGTGTTTGGCGCAAGTCTGGAATTTATCGGGGCTTTAACCGGTACTCACGTTGCAAAGACAATAGGCTCAGGCATTGTTAATGCAGAAATGATTACTTTAACCGTTATATTTTGTGCTTTGCTTGCAGCTGTATTATGGAATTTATTAACCTGGTATTTGGGCTTGCCTTCAAGTTCTTCACATGCACTTATTGGCGGCTTACTGGGCGCATCCATAGTAAAAGCAGGAGTTAGTGTAGTTCATGTCAAGACATTAATGGATAAAGTAATTATTCCAATGTTTACATCTCCTGTTCTCGGATTTGTTGTAGGGTTTAGTTTTATGCTGTTCCTTGTATTATTATTTTACAGAGCAAATCCTCAAATCGTAAATAAACGTTTCAGAAAACTGCAATTAATATCATCCGGTTTAATGGCGTTAAGCCACGGTTCAAATGATGCACAAAAAACAATGGGTATAATTACACTGGCATTACTGGCCGGCGGTGTTCTTCATAAGGGACCAAACGGCGACTTTGATATTCCTATATATGTTATTATGATTTGTGCTTTGACAATGGCTGCAGGAACAATGAATGGCGGCTGGAAAATCATTAAGACAATGGGACATAAAATTATCAGACTTAAACCGATACATGGTTTTGCCGCAGAAACATCCGCAGCAGGTTTAATTTTAACTGCATCGCATTTTGGTATCCCGCTTAGTACAACTCATGTAATATCTACGGCGATTATGGGCGTTGGTTCTACATTACATGCTCACGCGGTTAAATGGAGAATAGTTGGGAATATCGTTACAGCCTGGGTTTTAACTATTCCTGCATGTATGATTTTATCAGCAGTTATTTACTATTCAATTTATCATTTTATATTAAAATAAAACGACATAAAAAAAGCCTCTGAAAAATCTATCAGAGGCTTTTTTATTATTGTGCAATTATTTTTTTAACCCTTGCATTACCATTAGGGGCTATATATATTCTTGCGTAACCACCGTATTTTTGTAATCTTTTTTCTAACTTTCTTCCACTGCCTTCTTTAAGATAAAAACGATCAATATTCTTATAGTCCATATTGTACAATGCTTTTCTTGTTTTTTTATTAAATCTTACACTACGAATATGTCCTTTTATGAACAATTCGTCTTTTGGCTTTGAATACTGTATATCTTTAGCAGTACCATGACCTTTTTCATCACGTTTCAAAATAACATAAGCAGTTTTTTCATAATTAACCTCAGGTCTCTTATCTGCCGCAAGTTCAATATTATCTATGTCATAATGCAAGGTAACATAGTCGCCTCTTAAAAAATCACGAGGATCATAAGGTACTATTTTAAGAAGAACTTCTTCTCCTTTTGTGAAAATATTTTCATTGTAGAAACAAATCCCCAGAGTAATTAAACTCCACACTACAGCAATTATGTATACAGTTTTTTTCATTACTCCTCCTTATTTAATTTTTTTATAGTCTTCTTTTTATATTTTTCAAGGAAAATGCCTAATGATATTAGTGCCACACCGCCGATAAAGAAAAACAGAGTTTTATCCATAAATGACCACGCAAAGCGGCAATAGGTTGAAAGAACATATATTGTTAACATCATATTGGTCATATTGATAAGTGATACATTTTCGTATTTGTAGCCGAAACTAAACCCGCCCCAGATTAAATATATTATGAAAATATGCGCAGCGAGAGAAACAGATAAAGTATTTACCTGCGGGCATAACATCAGTAAAAGCATAAATGCCGGTACTGCAACCAGAAAAGCCGTCTCTGCTTTAAAGAAATCTTCTTTCTGTTTATTCCGTATAAAATTCACGATATTAAACAATATAATCAAAACAGGCGGCAAAATATAATTTATCTTCGTTATATGGTAAGAATACTCAACAGAAAAAATTAATATAAGAAAAGTTATAAAAATCGGCAGCAGTGCAGTTAACTTATAGCTAACCGCAAAATCCGGGTATTGTTCCTGAATAATATTTGTGTTTCCTGCTGAATATAATATAGCCCCAATAATAAAAGGCATATATATAGTCCAAATTAGTAAATCGTCATAATCCCAGTAAGCATATAACGTACAAAAAGCACATATAAACAGTATAATGGAAAGCCAGTTAATAGCTCTGCTTTTGTATATAAATGCAAGCGGAATTATACTCACAAACCACAGCCACAAAATCATTGTAGCTTCCGCATCAATATTATAAATCTGAGTTAAAAACGCATAGTTTGCTCCGATTAAAATCGTAGACAGAAAAATCAAGGCATTCCCCAGCCCCGGCAGATTTTTCTTTTCGTAAGCAATATAATCCCCTCCTATTAAAAACAAAAGTGCAGCTATAAATACTAAAAGCGGCTTCAAAAAATTTATCTGCTCCAATAATTTCCAGATCCAGTCATTATCCGCAATAAAAGTAATAACACTTGTGCCTAACAAAATAACACCTATTGTATAAAATGTTATTTGAATTGCTAATTTGAACTTTTGTTTATTAATGTCTGCAACTTCTTCTTCCAGCTTGTTTGCCAGAGTTTCATCAATGAGTCCTTTTGCCAGCCAGCGTTTTATAGCCTTCATATTATCACTCCTAAATTATTCACCTTTAATTATTTTATTATAAAATAGTTTTAATGATTTGTAAACTTCTTTATGATATATTAAGTCTGCAAATTAAATGAAAAAGAGTTAAATTTTAAGAAAGTTGAATTATATGGACTGGCACATTTTATTAAACCCTATATTAGTATCGGTAGTACTTCTTTGTATTCTGTGCTTATGCAGGATAAATGTTCTTATGGCATTATTTATTTCGGCTGTGGCAGCAGGTTTGATTGCAGGAATGCCGGTTAATGAGATTATGACGACTTTTATCAACGGAATGGGAGGGAATTCTGAAACGGCTTTAAGTTATATTTTGCTCGGAGCATTTGCAGCAGCAATGACGCATACAGGATTGGCGTTTGTGCTGTCAAAAAGAATATCTCTTATGATAAAAAGTAATGCACTGCTTTTGATTGGAATAATCACAATAATGGCTGTTATGTCTCAAAATTTAATTCCTGTCCATATTGCATTTATACCGATAATTATACCTCCGCTGCTGCATGTCATGAACAGATTGAAAATAGACCGCCGTTCAGTCGCATGTGCGCTTGCTTTTGGTTTAAAAGCTCCATATATTGCAATACCGGCTGGTTTTGGACTTATATTTCAGGGGCTTTTGGCAGACAATCTTACTATGAACGGAGTTGTAATTTCAAAACTTGATATATGGAAATATACATGGTTTCTTGGCTTGGCGATGATAGCGGGACTTTTAACTGCGATATTCATTACCTACCACAAGCCCAGAGAATATAAAAATCTAAAAATTAATACAGAAACAGTAGAATACCAGAAACGTTCAATACGTTTAAACAGAAATCATTATATAACCCTTCTTGCAGCGTTTGCAACTCTGGGGGTGCAATTATGGACAGGGTCACTTCCTTTGGGAGCACTGGTCGGGTTATGTATAATTTTTGGGGCTCAGGCAATTGATCATGACAAAATGGATAAGGTTATAAATGAAGGCGTCGGGCTTATGGGATATGTTGCATTTGTAATGCTTGTGGCTGCAGGCTTTGCAATGGTCCTGAATGCAACAGGCGGTATAGATGAACTTGTAAATGCATTTGTACCTTTAATGATGGGGAATAAACTTATTGCGGCATCACTTATGCTTTTAATAGGGTTATTTATAACTATTGGTATAGGCACATCTTTTGGTACAATCCCTATTCTTGCTGTGTTATTTGTACCGATATGTGTAAAATTAGGATTTAGCCTGCCTGCTACGGTTATTGTAATGGCAGCAGCTGCAGCCCTTGGAGATGCTGGCTCACCGGCGTCGGATACAACACTCGGACCTACAGCGGGCTTAAATGCAGACGGACAGCACGATCACATATGGGATACCTGTGTACCGACTTTTTTACACTACAATATTGCCTTAATTATCTTCGCTCTTGCTGCGGTATTAATTTTTAAGTAACACTTGAAATTTTTTAAAAATTTGCTATTATTAAATTATGAAGAAATTGTTTTGTTTAATATTTAGTTTTTTAGTAATTTCATCCTGCGCATATGCAGTGGATGCCGCAGCCTCAACAGCTGCAAGAAAAGAGCTTGAAGCCAGTGCCGCTAATGTACGGACAGTTTGTCAACGTGTACAAAAAGGTCTCAGATATGAGTACATATTCCTGAACTTTTTTAACAATGAATGTGCGTATTATCTCAATCAGCGTTTAAGAGTTCGTGACGCAATATTCCCGTTGGTTAATAATATTGAAGAAGGATACAATGAACAGTATCCTAAATTATCAACCGACTTTATTATTGATCTTGATAAAAAACAGATTGAATATTTCCAAT
Source organism: Candidatus Gastranaerophilales bacterium (assembly GCA_944324165.1). Classification (GTDB taxonomy): domain Bacteria; phylum Cyanobacteriota; class Vampirovibrionia; order Gastranaerophilales; family Gastranaerophilaceae; genus CALUVH01. The sequence continues at coordinate 9,171 of CALUVG010000007.1, forward strand.
CAATAGTTGAGAATTATTGCAAATATAACATGTATCGCGTTAAAGAACAGTCTGCTTGTTCTGCAGCCAGCATAAAAAGCTATTTTACTCTTTAATAGCAAAAAAAAAGAGCCCTTTTTTAAGGGGCTCTTGGAATGTAAACTTTTTGAATCATTCCTCGTAAATAGTGTGAAGTGTAGTGTGCTTTAAAATCTCGTTGATTCCTCGATTTTAAGCCATTCCTCGTGTTCATATATATAAAGTATTTTTTTTATATACAATTGCCATATTTTGTCGCGAAAATTTAAATTCGTTACAAAACTTAATAATAATCAGTTTAGATACTGGCTTTTTACGGGTATAATATGTATCATAGAGAAAATAGTCTTGTTTTAGTAAAGGAGAAATATGAAAATATTAATTTCAAACGATGACGGAATAGCTGCAAATGGTATACGCGCGCTATCTGAAGCCTTATCTGAAGAACATGATGTTTATATAATAGCTCCGGATAGAGAACGTAGTGCAGCAGGTCATTCATTAACTCTACACACTCCATTACGTGTTGAAGAGTTAGAGGAACCGGTTTATGGCGCAAAGCGGGCATGGGTTACTAATGGAACACCGGGCGATTGTGTAAAAATTGGTATAAGTGCAATTTTATCAGAAGAAGAACAACCGGATTTAGTTATTTCCGGCATCAATCATGGTCCGAATTTAGGCTCAGATATTTTGTATTCAGGTACAGTAAGTTGTGCTATGGAAGGGGCAATGCTCGGGGTGCCCAGTATTGCGGTTTCCCTTGCAAGCATGCATTATGAACCTGAAAACTTCAGATTTTCTGCGCATTTTGTCTGTGCTTTATTGAAAAAATTAAAGGATTTTGAATTTCCGTCAAAATGCATTTTAAATATCAATGTTCCGCCTTTAGACGGTGAAGATATTGCGGGAGTTGCAATTGCCGAACTCGGGAATAAAATGTTTACCGATAATTATGAAAAACGCGTAGATCCTCGCGGTAAAGTCTATTACTGGATGGCAGGCGAATTAATCACGGAGCCCGAAGATGCCAGAACTGATTTAGCCGCAGTAAGAAATAATAAGATTTCAATTACTCCTGTTACATTCGAAATGACACGTGTAGAAACAATGCTGGATTTGGATAAAATTCTTTGCAGAGATAAGGGTTATTGCAGCTGGTTTTAATAGTGCAAGAAAGCGGGGCGTCGAAGACGCCCCGCTTTCTTGGCTAATCTTTATCCGAACATTTATGCTTGCCGTCCCAGCTTAAATCGTCGCAGTGCAGATAGTCCATATTCTCATTTTGCAGTACCCAGGCAGTACAGCCATAACCATTATATTTATCACCTGCATTCGCCCTCAAACAGTGATTTGAAAAAGCTCGAATATTTATGCCATTTAACCCCATTGGAACTATGCCATTCTTTGTTATAAAAAACATGAAATTATTTTTACCGGTAGTGTATTCTGACTTAGCACTATTTTTAATAATAACACCAAAATCTCCGCAGACATTTTTAGCCAGAGGAACACCATAATCAGCACTACATGTACTGTCTGAAATATTTCCGCCCCAGAATAATGTACCGTCATTTAACAAAACAGCATTACCTGTTTTATTCGTTAGAATTTGACCATCTAATGATTTTATTTTGAAATCAGTTAAGTTGCATTCTTCATAAAATCTGCAAACCTTTTCTACTTTCAAGTATTTTGTCATTAAATCCCAAAAAGTATTAGTTGAGACAACAGAATCATCTGTCAAAGTATCATCTTCATCATGGGCAGTGTTAATTAATCCCCATTGGTCAATAGTGCCGTTTTCTATAACAACCATTTGATATGCTTGATTTAGCATGCTGTATATTTTTTTTAATTTAGTTATCGTGGCTCTTTCTTCATATTTTTGTAAAACTGTAGGTAGTGTCATTACTGCAACAACGCCGATAATAGCGAGGGTAATTAACACTTCTGCCAGTGTGAAAGCGTCAGAACTTTTAAAGACCGGAGCCTGAGGCACTAAGGATTTTCTGCGGCTTTGCCGGGAGGCATAATTTCTTGGGTTCATTTAGAGCATCTCCTTTCTTTTTTTATAAATAACTGCTTTTTATTTTTTATAAAAAAAGATTAACATATTTTAGGTATCTTGTAAAGCACTTTTATAAAAATGTAACCAATAAGGGCTTTAATTAAGGTGCTGTATACGTTACCTTATAAAAAAAGGTTATTTATGCTTGAATTAGATAAAAAATTTATTGGTGCAGTTATAAAAAAAGCAAGGAAAAACGCGGGCTTAAAACAGCATGAACTTGCTGATATTGCAGGATTTACGGAAAAACATTTAAGCCGCATTGAAAATGGTAAGTATCTTCCAAAAGTAGAACATTTTTTAGCCCTTATAGATATATTGAATTTGACCTTTGAGGATTTTGGATATAAAGGTGATAAACGCGAATTAACCCCGCTGCAGCATGAATTAATTAATAAAATTTTGACCGCGGATGCAAATATGCTGAATATCTACGCTGAAGCGATTAATTCAGCAGAGAAAATTCTAAAATTCAAATAATTATTTTACGGCTCCACAATAATTCGTGCAGGGAAATTATTTCGAAGTAAGTCATTTGCTACACTCTGAGCTTTTTCACGTGTGGAGAAAGAGCCTACCTGTATTGTATAAGCCCCGCCTATTTGCTTTACAAACGGATTAATATTTAATCCGGCATCCATTAATATGCCTTTAGCAACCTGAGCTTGCTCGGCGGTCGAATAATATCCGACAACAACTTTTGCATTTACAGGAGTAGGTGCCGTTGCAGCCTGCTGAGATGTAGTATACTGCGGTGCGGCAGTAGGTTGTGGGGACTCAGGTTTGGTTACAGGATGTTCAACGATATTTTGTGATACAGCTTCTTTTTGCATTTGCTCACTTGGCAAAGGATCATTAGGTTCTGTAGTTGATGTACTCTCCTCATCAGCTTTCGCATGTTTTTTTACACTGTCAGGAAGTTCTACTCTTTCTTCAAGACTGTCATCAAAAATATTTTCATTATCAGAATGCACACCGGCGTCTTCAAGTTGAATAAGTTTTAAACGTTCATCTATAGATGATTTTGCGTAATCTTCATAATCAGTAGTATCATCAGAAGTAGTTTGTTCATTGCTGCCAATAGAGACATCAACATCCGGTGAGAGTTGTTTAGCTATGCCCAAAAACAGAAGTAACATTACAAAGAAAGCTGAGATAAACATAATTACGCTTTCATTTGGATTTTTTTTAACTTTATTACTATACTCTTTATAATTTATATGAGGTTGCTGTTGCTGCTCCAAATCAAATGACTCTTCATCTCTCATAATCAAACTCCTCTTACTTTTGTACTTGCTAACACAATATCATCTAATTCTTCTGCATATCTTTTAAGAATTTCTTCGGCAAAAGTTTTTATATCAGTAATTCCTAAATCATTTGTTAATCCGCAGGCTGGGACAGGAGTGCCGGTAGAATCTATATTTATACCTGTATGGATTAATATTGAAGTTAATGATTTTGTTGCAATAGAAACAGTTAATTTCTTATTATTAACAAATAAATCATCGCCGTCTCTAACAACTTTAAATCCTCGTTTTTCTAATGTTTCTTTAATTATACAAATCAATAGTCTTTGTCTGAAAACACCTTCAACAAGCCCAACGTTAAACTGTTCTGAAATAAAGCTAAGCATTGATTTGCTATATATCGGCTCATTATTAATAACATCTTCTATGTCTACCATTTCAGTGAGTTTAACTTCACATTCACCAATAAAAGCGACAGTTGCATCTCCTTGAAGTTTAAAATTTTTATAAATCCAATGCGGAGAAAGCTGCCATCCCTCATATTTAATTTCATTATCAGTAATAAGTGTTTTCATCATAAATATTATACCTGAAAAATTTTATTTATGTAGTAGTTATCTTTATTTGCAAGTAAAGCATTTTTAAGACGTGTGCATGATTCGCATAATCCGCAATTTTTTTCACTATTCCGGTAACAGCTTCTGGTAAGTTCCAGAGGAATTTTATTTTTGAGTGCCAGTTTTACAATTTCATTTTTGTCTAAGTCAATTAATGGGGCTATTACAGTTGGCTGCTTTTGTGTAGAAAACTTAAATTCTTCATTAAGACTGTCAATAAAAGCCTGAGTATTATCAGGGAATGTTTGCCCCTCTTCTTTATTTGCCCCAATAAGAATATAATCATAATTGTCAGCATCTGCAAAAGCCGCAGCTATGTTCATAAACAGTCCGTTTCGATTAGGAACCCATACGGATTTTGCTGATTGCTGGGGGTTATTTAGTGCGTTGCCTGTCGGTACTTCTTCATCAGATACCAGTGCAGTATGAGTTATTGCTTTTAGCCAATCAAGTTTTATAACCTGATGTTCAATTTTATAATAATCACAGATTAATCTTGCTGCTTGTATCTCTTGAATCGCTGATTTTTGTCCGTAATCAAAAGTAAATGCAAGTGTTATGTTATATTTATCTTTGGCAAGTCCGAGACTCACAAGAGAGTCCAATCCTCCGGAGAGCAGAATTATTGATTTCATTGGGTATTCCTGTCATCACGATAAACTTCTACAACTTCATCTTCGTATTCTTCGATCAAAGATACAGCCTCTGCTTTAAGATCATCTGTATAAATAGGTAAACTTATAACCTCATCAAGAATTTCACGTCCGCGTAAATTATAGAGTGCGATAAGTGCATTTTTCTGAACTTCGGCATCTTTATCTTCTGTTAAACAGCGTTTAATCACATCATAAGCATCATCGTGGTCGCTATCCATAATCGCTTCTATTGCATTTATACGGATTTGCGGTGATTCATCCAGTAAGGATTCTTTTAAAGCATTAAACACACGATCATTATTACTTACACGCATTTTGCCAAGTGCTTCAATAACACGTTCCTTCAAAAAGGTAAACTTATTCCATATACCTTTGTTGGATTCCAGAATACTTACAAGCGGGTCAATAGCCCTTAAATCGCCGAGCATTCCAAGAGCAGATGCTGCTGATTCTTTTAGATATACTGATTTTTCATCCTCATCTTTTACTACTTCTATTAACGGAGCGACAGCATATCTGTCGCCGATCTTACCGAGCGCATCGGCACATGCCAGACGCAGTTTATAATTTTCGTTCTTATTATTCAGGCAATAAAGTAATGGTGTAACAGTAGAGGTATCTTTATAATTTGCAATAGCTCTGGCACACATTACACGTGTATTTATAAATTTTTCTTTCAAATCCGGAGTGTCGGAATTTTTCATCAACAAAATATCCAGCAGAAAAGAAAGAGTTGAAGGATCACGGAACCTATCTGCTAATTTTATTATATGCATCAGAACATCTGGTTTGGTAGATACTGATAAAAAATAATTATAAATAGATACAAGATCTCCGCTCTGGTATCTATTGTCTAAATCTGAAATTCTGCGAACAATCTCTTCTGAAGGCAGATCACTAAATAAACCGCAGTCATTAGCTAAAGATTTTAAATCAAATTTATCCTTTTCGTCCATTAGCTGCTCCGCTTATTAAGCCATTACCCTTTTAGTGTATTTATACTATAAAAACTATTATTTGGCAAGTATTTTAATCACAACATCAACCCATGCAACTTAAACACGTCCATACATGTCTTCATATCGTATAATATCTTCTTCGATTAAAGGATCACCCTTTTGTACTTCTATTATTTCTAAATCTTCTTCAAACGGATTTTGCAGTGAGTGAATTGCTTTAACAGGAATATCAACACTATGTCCCGGACTCAAAATCATTTCCTTGCCTTCTAAAACGACTTTTGCATTACCCGAAAGCACAACCCAGTGTTCGCTTCTGTAATTGTGAGATTGAACGGATAATTTTTGACCTGTTTTTACGTGGATAATTTTTGTTAAAAATCCTTTGCCTTGCGCTATTACTGTATAAAATCCCCATGGGCGATATACTGTTCTGTGAACGGAGTGTGTGTCATCATTTTGCTGCTTTAGTGTTTCATAAATTTGTTTGACATCCTGAGTACGATTTTTAGGGCATGCCAGAATAGCATCTTCGGTTTCTATAACTACGGTGTCTTCCAGTCCGATTGTTGCAACAAGTTTGGATGATGCGTACACAAAAGAATTTTTACTGCCCATATCCAGAACATGTCCGACCATAACATTATTATTGGCATCTTTGGGGCTTATTTCGTAAATAGATTGCCATGAACCTAAATCTTTCCAATCACTCTCAAGTTTGACCATCGCAATTTTGTTACATTTTTCCATAACAGCATAATCTATAGAAATATTAGGCATTTTTGTGAAAGTTAAATATGGGATTTCATTTTTTCCTTTAAAATTTAATTCCTGCAGAACAGAAAAAATTTCCGGTGCGTGTTGTTCAAGCTCATTAAGCATTGTCGACGCTTTAAACATGAAAATTCCGCTGTTCCAAAAACAGTTTTGTTCTGTTATAAATTTTTCTGCATCTTTGCTGTCAGGTTTTTCTACAAAAGTTTTTACTTCATATCCTGAGTCAACAGGCAAAGACGTTTGAATGTAACCAAATCCTGTTTCTACATAAGACGGCTTAACCCCAAATGTCACAATATAACCCTGTTTGGCAAGGCTTATACCTTTTTGAATGCTGTTAGCAAAACTTTCTTCATCTTTTATCAAATGGTCAGAAGGTACAACCAGAATTATTTCATCATCACTGTAATTCTGTACAATAAATTTCGTTGCAACGGCAATAGCCGGAGCAGTATTTTTTGTTTCCGGTTCAGAAAGAACTATCGGGGTTTCTGTAAATTCTTTCAATTGCATTTTTATTATAGAGAGATGCTTTGCGTTTGTTGTACTGATAATTTTGTCAGCAGGAATGAATTTATTAATACGCTCAAATGTCGTTTGTACCAGACTTTTATCAGAATTCAAATTCAATAATTGTTTAGGGTACAGATCTCTTGACAGCGGCCATAATCTGCTTCCTGACCCTCCTGCTAAAATTATTCCAAACATAATACTCTCCAAAATTTATCTTACTTGTTTATTATACTATAAAATTGTTTTGCTGCATACTCCGGATTTTCCGCATTTATAATTGCTCGGACAACTGCAATACGTTTTGCGCCGTGTGCAATAACTTCATTAACGTTATCCGGATCAATCCCGCCGATAGCAAAAGCCGGTATGTCAATATTGTTGCTAACCCATTCCACGTATTCAAGCCCCACTGATTTGCGTCCGGGTTTAGTGGGAGTTGTGAATACCGGTCCCATGCCAATATAATCTGCGCCGTCTGCGACTGCTTTTTGTGCCTGTTCCGGTGCATGGGTAGAAACACCGATTATGGCATTATTGCCGAGAATTTTTCTTGCTGATTCGACATCCATATCGTCCTGCCCGAGATGAACTCCGTCGGCTTCCAATACATAAGCAATATCTACTCTGTCATTTACAATAAATGTTGCCCCGTACTCTGCACAAAGCAATTTAATTTTTTTGCCCAGTTCTATAATTCTGTTTGCGGGCATTGTTTTTTCCCGTAACTGTAAAATATCAACCCCGCCTTTTAGAGCTGAGGCAACAGCATCTAAAAAAGCATCATCATTTTCAAATTTGTCAGAATTTGTTACCAGATAAAGTTTTTTATTACCTAAAATTAATTTATTATATTTATCTTTCAATTTATTCCACATAATTTTCTCCAGAGTATAAGATTTATAGCGCAAATCTTCAAACACAGCGGCATTATCAGGTGAATATTCAGCCAGCACTCTCAAAACTTGCTGAAGGCGTTTTATGTTTGCCTTAAAAATGCTTTCAATATCAGTACGTTTATCGGGATTTTTTATATTAATCCCTATATCATTTTCAGTATCTCTTGCCTTCAAAAGTGCATCGTAATCTTTTTCTTGCAGGGCATTAATTTCATGCCGGATAAGTTTAAGAGTTTCAGAAGAAGATTTATCATCAAGTAAAAATCTTGAAATTTCTTCAAGCACTCTCAGAGCCTCAACTCCGCGATTAAAATTTGCATCAATAATTCTTTTCATATTTGTATTTTACCATGATAATTCCATATCAACAATCAGTAAGCAGGAAAAGTTTGAGGTTGAAATGCTTAATAAAATTTTACAAAAATTTTGTAAAATATGTTTAATTAGAAATTCAAAAAGAAATTGACAAAACGCAAAGATGTCTGCTATAAATGTAGTAATACTTTATTGGTTTATCGCTGATGAACTATTAATAGTTAAATCCGTTATTTTAAATAAGGAGGTTGTAATGTAAAAAGATTTTAAAATTTGATATTTATTGTAGAATAAATTTATGAAAAAAATATTATCAATTTTATATTGTTTACTATTTATAAATCCGGTTTTTGCATCTTCTGTATATAAAGAACTTAATTTATCCCGCGATTCAGAAGCCCATGCAAATAAGCAGCTTTATGAATTCATTCAGAAAGATTTGAATATGTCTCCCGAACAACTTAAGGAGCTAGCAAATATAGATATAAATACAATAAAAGCACTTGAAGTTGACCTTAATGACGATGGTGTAAATGAAATAATTGGAATAGTTTATTCAACACTGTATTGGGGAACATCCGGATATTCATTATTTATTTTACAGAAAAAATCAGATATTTATGATAATTTAGCGTATATGATAAATCTTGAACCTCAAAAAGCAATTTGTGTTTTAAATAAAAAAACAAACGGATATAGAAACATAATAATATTTGGTTCAAGTACTTATAAATTCTTGCCTTTTGTCTTGAAATATGAGAATAAGCATTATATTAATTTTAAACAAATAAAGAGTTTAGAAGAAACCATTAATGCATACTGAAAATAAATTTGCTTTATAACTCTTGTTTGTGGTATTATAAAAACAGAATGATTGGGTTAAGTTTTAAACAAAAATTACTTGTTGGTGGAGTATTGGCAGCGTTATTGCTCGCTTGTATTACCGGTGTTAACATTCATCGCTCGGCTTTGAATGCTGATAAAGTATATGCGTCGGCTTTAGACTATTTAAAAAATGGTGATTATTCCAAAGCCTATTATACATTTTCTAAGGTATCCTTTCTATCCAATCTTAAACCGGTAGCAATTTATCATCAGGGACAGGCTGCCTCTGAACTTGGCGATAAAAATGCTGCAATTAAACAATACCAGCTTTTGTTCAATAACTACCCTAAACATGCCCTGAGTATCCGCGCAAAATATCTTACCGCGCAGGAAATTGTGTTTGATAATCCGAAACTTGCTCATAAATACTTTGAAGAACTGGTTAATAAATATCCGCATACAGATTATGGCATAGCTTCTGAATACTATCTCGGCGTTTTGCTTATCAATAAATACCACGATAATGAAGACCAGTTTCCAATGTCAGAAAAAATTAATGCAGAAAATTATTTCAGGCACTATCTTAAAAAAGCCCCATCAGGCAGACTCGCTATCAATGCTTGTGAAAACTGGCTCGGTCTTAATGTCGATATAAATAAAGATGATTATCTTTTGATGGCAAAATCATACTATTTGTTCGGTGATTATGCAAAGGCAAAATCACTTCTTTCTAAAACTGAACTTGCAGAAAGCTGGACAACAGATGTTCTTGTTTCATATGCTTTAAAGGATTATTCAAGAGTAAAAAGTGTCACAGAACTCGGGTTGCGCGAATACTCGGGTTATGTATCTGAAGACAATTTAATCGTCGCTGTTGATAAGTATTTAAGTTTAAGTGATAATACTCTAAATACGGTTATGAAACTTATTGCAATGAACCCGCAAAAAGGTAATGATTATCTGCTGAGTATAAAATGCCGCAATGTAAAAGATGTCGATAAACCGGCATGTTACAGTGATCTGTATATTAAATATCCGTCAGGAAATTATTCTGCAGATGCGCTTTCCAATATTTTCTTTGAAAAATATCTTCAGCAAAAATATAATGACGCAGAAAAAATCGGTCAAGACTACCTGAAAAAATTTCCTGATGCAAATTCAACCCCTATGGTTATGTTCTGGATGGGAAAACTATATGAAAAGATTAATGATTACAGAAAATATAATACTTATTATACGAATGTAATATCAAAATATCCTGATTCTTACTATGCATACAGAGCATATCTTCATCTCAACCGGTATCAAAACAGCCCGATTATAACCAATTATATTACGCCGCAACCGGTTACATATCCGTATAAATACACACGCAAAAATATTGTTGTAAAACTCGTTGAGTTAAAAGATTTTGATGTAATCGGAGAACTCTGGGGTGATGACGAATTTATAAAAAGCTGGTTTTTGTATCAAAAAGGTGATTATGCACATTCAATGCTTGTGGCGCGTGATGCAATGGAAAAGATAAAAGATAAACCGGACAAGTATGATTTGCGCTGGCGTCTTGTATATCCCGTAAATTTTTATGAAACAGTGGAAAAGTATTCCGATCTTGCCGGAACAAGTCTGCCTTTGATTTTATCTATTATAAGAGAGGAAAGTTACTTTGATCCGTTAGCGCAAAGTGCTGCAGGGGCAAGCGGTCTTATGCAGTTAATGCCTTCTACCGCTTGGGATGTAAATCATCGTTACGGTCTGGGGATGACAAGTTCTGATGATCTGTTTAACGCTGCTTTTAATATTAAATTAGGCAATTATTATTATGCATTACTTAAAAGTCTTCTTGATGGAAAAGATATTTCTTCTGTAGCAGCATACAATGGCGGTATTGGGTCATTAACACGCTGGAAGCAATCAATAAATTACAATGATACTGATGAATTCGTTGAGCAAATTCCATATTCTGAAACACAGAATTATGTGAAAAAAGTCTTCAGAACTTATTGGAATTATGTGCGGCTGTATACCGGCAATCAGTAATTAGACTAATCCTTCTTTTAATGCCTTAACAGCAGCCTGTGTTCTATCATCAACAACGAGTTTTTGTATTATATTGCAGACATGTGCTTTTGCTGTATGTTCCGATATAGTTAACTCCTGAGCAATTTCATTGTTTGATTTGCCGTCAACTACCAGTTTTAACACTTCATATTCACGCTGTGTCAGATTGGCATGCTGTTCTTTGAACATTGCGCGTGACATTTGTCTCGGTGGAATAACACCGCAATTCTTTTCTCGTAAAATTGGCACTACCTGCGGATCAAGCCACATTGCTCCCTCTTTAACCGTTTTTATTATCATTTTTAAAAATTCAGTATTTATATCCTTCATAACATATGCACATGCTCCGGCATGAAGTGCGTCCATAACCTCTTGTTCACTTAAATGTGATGTTAAAATTATAATTTTTGCTTTGCTATTGTGTTCGATAATTTTTTTAGCTGCCTCTATGCCGGATATATCAGGCAAACCAATATCCATTAAAATAACATCCGGATGTATAATTTTATATTTCTCTATTGCTTCTTTCCCGCTCTGCGCTTCAGATACAATACTTATTTCATTTTGCCCTTCTAATAAAGATTTTAGCCCTACCCTCATTAGTTTTTGATCTTCAACAAGTAATACTTTTATGGGGTCATTATTCATTGAAACCTCCTTTATTTATTAATTTTATCTATATTATTAATAAATTTATTTAACAGCGGTTTAATCGGCTTGTTAAAAATTTTATATGCTAATATTGATGTTTTGATATTTCGAAATATAATTTGTATTATTATTTAATTCTGTTTATTCCTTGAAAAAATGTACTAAATTTTAATATGTATTAAATTATATAAATTAATTTTATAAAACTACTTGCCAAAATCTCATTATTGTATTACAATATTTTATATATCGTATTTATGAATTGATTTTTGTACTGCTCCTTTCGCAGTGATTAGGCGGAACGTAATATATTCACAATTTACATCAAAACTCCTCCGCCTTTTTCTTTACAAAAATTTTACCTCGACTATATAGAAAAAATTTCCCTTTTGTTTTAGAATATTTATTGGTAACGAAAAGGTATAAAGTACTATGAAATACTCAAAATATTCAGCAGTTATAATAGGCAGCGGAATTGCAGGCTTGTATTCTGCTTTAAAAATTGAACAGCATGTTAACCTGCCTGACGGGTTGTTACTTGTAACAAAATCACAATTTGGAGAAAGTAATTCCAAATATGCTCAGGGCGGCATGGTTGGTGTACTAAAAGAAAACAAGAAAGATTCTACATCTTCTCACATAAGCGATACGATAAAAGCCGGTGCCGGACTTAGCGATTTTAATACGGTAAAATTTATTTCAGAAAATTCCGATGCTGTAGTAAAAGATCTTTTGAAACTAGGAGTCGAATTTGACAGAGATGAAAATAATGAATTGACTTTTACTCTTGAGGCTGCGCATAGTGTAAATCGTGTTTTGCACGCAGGCGGTGATGCAACCGGACGTGTTATAGAGCAGACTTTATGCGAACGTGTAAAAGAAAATCCCAATATTGAAATTTATGAAAATTATAATGCTATAGAACTTCTTGTAAATTCAAATTCTCAATGCCGCGGAGTAATTGTTTTTAATGAAACAACACAGGAATATGAAACTATTTATTCTTCTGTTGTTATTCTTGCGACAGGCGGTGTCGGGCAGTTATACAAATATACAACAAATCCTTCCGGGGCAACCGGTGATGGCATAGCTTTGGCTTATAATGCCGGAGCTGTTTTACAGGATATGGAATTCGTTCAATTCCATCCTACCGCACTGGCTTTTGACGGAGAAGAAAACAGATTTTTAATTAGCGAGGCAGTCCGAGGAGAAGGGGCAAAACTTTGTGATGCTGACGGTATTGAATTTATGTATAAATACGATGAACGTAAAGAACTGGCCCCGCGTGATATTGTAACACGTGCAATATTTAATGAAATGCTTGAAAAAAAATTGAAAAATGTATATCTGAATGCCTCTTGTATTGACAGTGCAAAACTGTCTAAACGTTTTCCTAATATTTCTAAAAAATGTGCTGAAAACGGCATTGATATTTCAAAGGATTTTATACCTGTAGCACCTGCTGCACACTATTTTATGGGTGGTGTAAAAACTAATATTAAAGGTGAAACTTCTGTTCATGGGCTTTATGCAATTGGTGAGACCGCATCTACAGGATTGCATGGCGCAAACAGACTTGCCAGCAATTCTCTTTTGGAGTGTGTAGTTTGTGCATATGAAACCGCTGAATATTTGAAAAATAGCACTCTTGTAACCCCTAAACAAATTGATGCTGATATAAAAGCACTGATTGATAAATATTCAGAAGAAGATGAAATTCCGGAAGATGTTAATATAAAAGAATTGAAACAGGAATTACAAAATATAATGTGGGATTATGTCGGCATTTTCCGCAGCGAAAAATCCTTAAGATCCGGCATTGAAAAACTAAATGAATTAAAAATGAAATTTCCAAGAAAAAATAAATGTTTGAGTAAAGAGGAATATGAATTAAAAAATATGTTGACTGTTGCTTTGTTAATAGCAACTTCAGCTTATAACCGAAAAGAATCCCGCGGGGCACATTATCGTCTGGATTATCCGAATACTAATGAGGAATGTGTTCACAGCCGTTTGACAAAAGAAGAAGGAGAATTGAATTTTGTTAAGTAAATTTTATATGGAAGATCATATTAAATCCGCATTAAATGAAGATATTGGATTTGGAGACATTACAACCGAAAATCTTGCAGAGGAAACAGATTTTCTTGAAGGGGCACTAAATACCAGAACAGAAGGAATTTTATGCGGGTGTGAAGTATTTAAAACAGTTTTTGAAATTTTATCTAAAGATGTGAAAATTAATTTTTATTTTAAAGATGGCGATAAAATAAAAAAGGGCGATAAAATAGCAGATATTTCAGGACCAGCCAAATATATTTTGATGGGCGAGCGAGTTGCACTTAACTATATTCAGCGGATGAGCGGTATCGCAACAGAAACTGCAAAATATCAAAATGCAATAGGTAAACTTCCTGCCAAAATTGTTGATACAAGAAAAACAACTCCAAATTTTAGAGCATTTGAAAAATATTCAGTTAAAACCGGCGGCGGAGCTTTGCATAGATTTAATCTTTCAGATTGCGCAATGATAAAAGACAATCATATAAGGCTGGCAGGTTCAATAACCGCTGCTGTAGAAAAGCTAAGAAAAAATCTTTCTCATGCACATAAAATAGAAGTTGAATGCGATACTCTGGAGCAGGTAAAAGAAGCCGTAGACTGTAAAGCTGATATTATTATGCTGGATAACATGACACTTTTTGATATGAAAGCGGCCTGTGAATATATCAATAAACGCGCAATTGTTGAGGCAAGCGGTAATGTAAATCTTGATACTGTGCGGGCAATTGCAGAAACCGGCGTTGATATAATTTCATCCAGCGCAATTGTTGCTAAAGCCCCGACTTTAGATCTTGCATTGGATATCTAAAATAAAATGATTGTAAAGGGTCAATCTGCATATGTAGATTGACCCAGCTCTTTATGTATCCAATTTTTCAATAATTTTATTTACCTGACTAACGAGATTTTCGTAATCTCCGTTATTATCAATCACAAAATCCCAATCTTTAATATTGTCAAGCCCTATTTCAGTAATATCAGTTTCTCCTACAAGTTCACCACGTTTAGAACGAGTTTCACGTGTTGCTTCAACTCTTATAGTTATTGCTCCAGCAGCTTTAAATACATCATATTCATGCTGAACTCTGACATCTGTAACTATGATATTACCTTCTTGCTCAATGATTTTTTCAAGCCAGTAATCCTGTGATTGTGCCCTGCCCCAGTTGCCTAAATCAATCAAATCCTGACGGTAAACGGCTTTATTTTTCTCTATTTCTTCGTACGTTAAACCTTTTTGTTTTCCATAAGTGAGTTTGATTATATCACCCATAGCACATCTTCTATAATCGGGCATCTTTTCCAGCATAATTTTAGCGGCTGTGTCTTTACCTGAATATTGTTTTCCTGAAAATATAATTATTTTATTTGCCATAACTGCCTCTAAATTGATTATAACATAGAAATAATAAAAATCAGGCAGTGATTCGTATTGAACAGTGCCTGATTTATTATAGTGATTAAAATTTTAAGCATTATAAGTTTCAAAGAACGCTTTTAATAAACTATGTCCTTTTAAAATAGTCTTATAATCCAGAGCTTCATCTTTTGAATGCATATTATAAACAGTTGCAAGCCCCACAAGATATGGTGAAAAAGTTTCGCCTTTTGCATTTGTTTTTCCTGCATAGATGTGGGTTTCAGCACCAGCGTGGAATGAAGAAATTTTATAATCTACTCCTGCTTTTTTAGCTGCTGTTTCAAATATTATCGGAATATATTCATCTTCAACTTTTTCAAATGGAGGAAGATGTTCTTCAAAAATAATTTCAGCTTTAGCTATTCCATCATATTCGTTATTACAGTATTCAATTGCATTTTTCATCATTGTTTTAAGTTCTTCTTCTACGCTGCGGCTTGCACTTCTGATAGAATAAGTTGCTTCGGCATAGGTATTAATAACATTTGTTACGTTAACATCACCGGCTTTAATACCGCCGATATTGCAAGAAGTTATTACCTGTCCGTTCTCGGAATGAAAAACTCCTTGAGGCAGTTCTGAAATAATATCAGCTATTAATTTTGCAGCATTTTCACGTGTTTTGTCAGCAATATCAATACCTGAATGTCCGCCCTTAAATGTATTAACCTTAATTGTTGCGAGTGTATAACTGGCTCCGGAGACTTCTAATTGTCCTAAAGTATCGCTGTCACAAACAAGTATATATTTTGATTGTAATTTTGAAAAATCAACATGTTTAATGCCTGACATTCCTGATTCTTCATCACGTGTAAACATTAATTCCAGTCCGCCGTGTTTCATATCAGAGTTAGCGACCTCTTTAGCCAGCAAAAGAGCATTTGCAACTCCTGCTTTATCATCACCACCAAGCGTTCTGCCTTCTGCACGGATCAAATCGCCGTCCAAATAAGTTTTTACAGGACTATCATCTCCTATTACATCCATATGTGAGGATAACAGTAAAGATTGTTTAGTTGGATCAGTCGGTAAAATATGAGCATATACATTACCATAATTATCATGTTCACAAGGAATGTTGTTTTTTTTGCAGTAATCAACAATCCAGTTTGAGACCTTTTCTTCCTTAAGGGAAGGTGACGGTATCTCTGCTAAATTACAGAATAAATCAACTAATTCATTTTCGTTTCTTAAAACACTTAATTCCATATATTACTCCTATGTTGTGTAAGTACTAAAAAGACAAGAGTAATTATATAAACTAGTATTTTAAAAAATCATTTGATATCTATAACGCTTACCCCATCGCCGCCTTCTGAATTATTTCCCGGTCTGAATCCTGCGACATACGGTGATGTTGTTAGAAACTCACGCACGGCTGATTTTAAAGCACCTGTACCGTGTCCATGAATAACTGTTACAGTAGAAATATTTGCAAGACTTACTTCATCCAGCCAGCTTTCCAAATCATCAAGAGCATCTTCCACACGGTAACCTCTAAGGTCTAATGTATTTGATACACTGTATTTTCGTAAAGTAAATTTTTCAGAACTTACAGGTATAGAAGAACTCTTCTGTTTTTCAAACTTTTTGTCATAAGAAGCAAGTTTGTTTTTTTTAAGTTTAGTTTTCAAATTACCCATTAAAACAGGTACATTATCATTCTTGTCAGGTAAACCTAGAACTATTACGACCTGATTTAATTCTTTCAATAATAATTTATCACCAATTTTTATATTTGTCCAGTCTATTTCTTTATATTCTGTTTTTTCTTCATATTCATTGAGTTTTCCCCGGAATTTTTGTTCCAAATTTGCGAGTCTTGCATAAGAACGGCGTGCAATTTTTTCTGATTTTTCACGTCGTAATTCATCTAGAATGTCTTTTATTTCCGCCTTCACAGACAAGAGTTCATAATCAAATTTATCTTTAATACGTTTTATTGTTTTTTTCTTATCTTTTTTAATTTCTGTTAAGTTTTCTTCATATTCTTTTTGAGTTGATAAAGATTGTTCTTTTATAATTTCTGTTTCTTGAAGGTTTTGGGATAATTTTTGCTGTGTTTCCTGTAATTTTTCCACAACAAGAATTGACGGATCTTTGTGTGATATCAACAGATTTTTTGCCTCATCAACAATAGACTTGTCCAACCCTAAATTAGAGGCTATCAGTATAGCATTGCTTAATCCAGGTATGCCCATAAGAAGTCTGTACGTTGGTTTTAGCGAAGATGTATCAAACTCAACTGATGCATTTTTAAAATAAGGATTTGAATATTCAAGTGCTTTCAATTCGCCATAATGCGTTGTAACCGTAGAATACACGCCTTTTTGTGCAAGATATTCAAGAATAGTTTTTGCTAAAACAGCACCTTCCTGAGGATCTGTACCCGCACAAATTTCATCCAGTAATACAAATGTCTCATCATCACTCTTGTTCAATATTTCTATAATATTAGTCATATGAGAAGAGAATGTTGACAAATTTTGTAAAATACTCTGATCATCCCCAATATCAGCAAAAATTTGTTTGAACGGGTAAATTTTCGCCATTGTACATGGCAGAAACAGACCTGTTTTTGCCATTAGAATAAACAACCCTATTGTTTTTAGAGTTACAGTTTTACCGCCGGTGTTGGATCCGGTAATTATTACGGATTTGTAGTCTTTTCCTATTTCAAAATCATTTGCGACAACATTTTCTACATTACCGATTAATAGTGGATGTTTCATCTTTTCTAAAGATATAATTTTTTTATCTGATATTTCCGGTTCAATTGCGTGAATTTTTACGGCATACCTTGCTTTTGCAAAGTGAAAATCAATTTGAGTAAGGATTTTTTCGCTTGCAGCTATCTCTGTAATTCTTTCACGTATCAGATTTGTCAAAGCAACGAGAATTTTAACAAGTTCAGCATGTATTTGAGATTTTATTTCCCGTATTTTATTATTTATCGGAACAATAGATTCCGGCTCAATATAAAAGGTTTTATTAGAGGCAGAGACATCATGTACTATCCCGGGAACTTTATTTTTTGAAGGTGCCATGACCTGAAAAACTATTCTGTCATCACGCGTCGTATAGATATTTTCCTGCAGGTGCTTTTGAAAATCTGCATTATTAAGCAGAGCATTAACCTGTTTTTTCAAATTCTTTTCTGTTTCACGTAAGGAGGCATATAATCCTTTAAGTTCAGGGGTCGCATCAGGACGAATATTTAGCGACTCATCAAATGTATCAAATATCTCATCTTCAATTTCACGTGCGGAAATTAGACCTCTGGAAAGCGTATGCAGTAAGGCATTTTCTTCAAGATTGTCATTCAAAAATTTTTTAACAAGTCTTGATGATCTTAGTGTCTGAGCTGCATCAATCAATTCTTCTTCATTCAGATATCCACTCTGGAGTATTGATTTCAGTTTGTTTACATCGGCAACAAATCCAATAGGAAGTTCCGCAGGCAAATCCAGAATATATTTTGCCTCACGGATAAACTGTAGTTCCCGTTTTATATCTCCAACGTTATCTAACGGTTTAGCCGAAAGACAGAGAGATTTACTCTGTGATATTTTGGCAAATCCGGAAATTTTTTCTAGTATTTTATCAAATTCCAGTGTTTTTAAAGTCTTTATTTCAATGCTCATAACCGTATTGTAAGCATAAAATACAATTCAATGCAAGGTTATTTAATCAAGATAAACATCTTCAAGCAGTTTTATTTCAAACTCTGTACCTGCCGGTATAGAAATTCTGCCGCCTTTAGCAAATATTGCAAAAACAGGTGAGCCAACTATATTAACCCCGTAAACAACAACACCTGCAACTGCCGTAAACGGAGTTAAAATCAGAGTCCAAGGATTTTGCGCAAGTTTAACAGTTGCCCGCATTGATTTTCTGTAAAATTTTGCACCGGGTTTTGTTGAATTTGCAACGCCCTTCCAGTATTGACGTTTACCTTTTATATTATTAACAAATATTTTTTTACCGTTTGCTTTTGTGATTTTTGCCGAAACTTTACGTGTTACTCCGCGAAAAATCATTCTATCGACATTTATTACTATCAGACCGCCATTTCCGGTAAACTGAGGAGGGTGAGTTTCTTCAATAGTTGCTTTAAAAATCGTACCTGCAGGGATTGTTACATACCTTTTAGTTACACTTTCAGTTGTTTTAAAAGACATTGTTGCATTTTCTGCAGTATAATCAGATATTGCAGTAAGCGATTTTACTTTAAATTTGGTCCCTTTTTTAATCTTTATAGCCGCAATACCTTCTCGGGAGTAATTTTTATTATTTTCCTGTCCGGGCAAATTTTGAATACGTTTTGGAGCCTTTTTGTCAGTATCTGTTATTGTAGGAAGAATTTTAGGCGGAGGCGTACTTGGTACTGTTTGATCGGAGCCGGTGGCAGGTAATTTAGGAACAGAAGAGGTTTCAACTTCTGTTTTAGTCAGCGGCGGCAATAAATCTTTTTCAATTTGTGAAGGATTATAATGCTTACGTATTTCTTCATCGACAGATGTATCAAGTTCTAAAGCCAATGCTGACATTGAAAAGATTGACAATGCCAGCATCATACTAAGTATTTTTTTGAAAAGCGAACTTTTCACTGCAAAATTCCTCTTGCTATTTCAGTAATTCATTAATTGCTTTAGCTGCTTTTTTACCTGCCCCCATTGCGTTTATGGCATTAGATTCACCTACGGGAGCGACGTCACCACCAGCATAAACAGTTGGTATATTTGTACATCTGGTTTCGCCGTCAACAGTAATATAGCCGCGTTTGTCGGTTAAAATATCCAGACCTTCGGCTTCTGCTGAGCGTTGAATAATAGGGTTTGGACCTGTGCCAAGCGCAACAATAACCGTATCAAGTTCCATTCTTTCAACTTTTCCGGTAGAAACAGGTCTGCGGCGTCCGCTTTCATCAGGTTCGCCCAATTCCATAACTTCAAGGTCAACAGCTTTGACATAACCGTCCTCACCTATAATTTCTTTTGGGGCGTAAAGGAATTTAAACACAACGCCTTCTTCTTTAGCATGACGAATTTCTTCCAGACGGGCAGGAAGTTCTTTTTCTGTACGTCTGTATATAATGTAAACTTCTTCAAATCCAACACGTACAGCCGTTCTTGCAGCATCCATTGCTACATTACCGCCGCCGAATACTGCAACCTTTTTGCCAACCCTTAATGGTGTAGGACTGTTTGGCTGACCGGCATGCATAAGATTGACACGTGTCAGAAATTCATTTGCAGAAAATACGCCGTTCAAGTTTTCCCCAGGAACATGCAGCATTTTAGGAAGTCCGGCACCTGAACAAATAAATATTGCATCAAATCCATCTTCTTTTAGTTGTTTCAAAGTAATGGATTTTCCGACAATCACATTGGTAAGGAATTTAACTCCCATAGCTTTCAGGTTGTCAATTTCTCTATCAAGCACTGTTCGAGGAAGTCTGAAAGGCGGAATACCATAACGCAAAACGCCGCCCAGTTCATGAAGTGCCTCAAAAACAACTACTTCATGACCGGCTTTTCTCAAATCTGCAGCGGCAGTAATACCTGCACAACCTGATCCGACAACAGCAACTTTTTTCCCTGAAGGTTTAATTTCCGGCATATCTGCTTTTGTGTTGTCGCCGACATATCTTTCTAATGCGCCGATAGCAACAGGAAGACCTTTAATACCTAAAACACAATTACCTTCACATTGACGTTCCTGTGGACAAACACGACCGCATACGGACGGCAGCATACTGGTTTCACGAATAATTTCACCAGCCTTTTCAAGATTGTCCTCTTTTATTGCTTGAATAAATTGTGGTATTTGAATATTAACCGGACATCCTTGAACGCATCTCGGATTTTTACAATTTAAACATCTTGATGCCTCAAGTTTTACCTGTTCCTGAGTAAGATTACTTTCTACCGGATCAAAGTTATGTCTTCTTTGCATTTTATCTTGTTCTTGCACATGTTGTCTTTCTATTGCCATCTTATATCCCCTTTAATAAATGTGTAATTTAATAATATTATTATAAATTAAAGATATTTGATATGCAAGAAGTTCTTTTATATAAAAGTAAGTTCGGTATAAAAAACAAAAAGGGACAAAATGCGTTGCCCCTTTTTGATAAAAACATATTCAGCCGTAATTACACTCCGGCAAGTGCCGTAGCTTCTTTTACGACCGCTTGTAATGCTTCAAGTGCATCTGCTGGAAGTTTGTCAATTCCTGCTTTTTCAGTTTCTCTGGATTTAACGAATTCAATTCTGTCCTGCATACGGGCAACAAATTGTTTTGCGTATTCTTTATTAGAGAATGATGCATCAAATCCTTCAACATCCATAATTTCAATGTCAGAGAAATTTTCCCATTTATGGAATTTAGCAGTTCCTTCAACAATAGATTCTATAATACCTAAAGTGTGTTTAGGTTGAACTTTTGTTCCCATAAATTCTCCTGTATTCAGGATATAACAGTCAACGCCATCGGCAATTAATTGTTTAAATCTTGTATAGTCAACTTCTAGAGGATAAACTCTGAACGGGTTTGCATAAGGTTCGACCACCAACGCATTAGGATCGACTCCTGCTGCCAATCTTTCTGCAGAAGTACGTTTTGTTGCCAGAGTAGCACCCATTGCGGCACCTAAAGATGCTCCTGATAATTTTAATACCGGAGGAATTGTAGGATCTTTCATCAACCAGAAAATTGCGTTAATTGGCTCATCAATTCTATCAACTCTGTTTGGAGACCACAATTTTGATTTAACAGCACGTCCGTTACCGTTTCTTATATCTTCGGTTACTGAAACAACTTTTCCGTCTGCAAGCTGTATAGCCCCTGCGTTTTGCTGTGTCAAAATGTACTTATTGTCTTCACAGCCAATAGGATAGTCAGCTGTTTTATCAAAGTATGCAGGTTCAAGTGCAATTGTATATTTGTCATGTACATTAATAACAAATGCATCATCGTGTAAAACTGTAATATTGTATTTGTTATTGTGTTTAGCATGTGTAATTGTGGATTTACCTGAGCCGGACAGACCGAAGACTGCTACCTGGAAGGATTTTCCGTTATCAAGATTATAACGTTTCATACCGCCATGGCATGATGCATAACCGTTACGCGCTGCGCAGCCCCAGGCAAGAGTTAATGTACCTTTTTTATGTTCACCAAAGTATCTCATACCTAAAATTGCGGCACAGTTGTGTTCCGGATCAAAGAATGTCAGTCCGTATGGAAAATCAGGATGTGACCAATCCGGATCTGAGAATACAAATATATCACCATCCGGCAATTGACGGGATTCAGCATACATATTTGCATAAGCTTCATTTATGTATTGGAAATTTAACATCCATGAGTACATAATATTTTCAAAGCCTTCAGGAATCATAAGGTGAGCTTTTACCATAAAATCCTGTTCCAGACCTACAACAACTTCTGTTTTATACATAAGTTTGTCGCGTGTTTGATAAATAGCTTCACGAATGATAGGTAATAAATACTTCAAATCGCAGTTAGGTTCGCCAACAATTTTTCTTGCGGCAGCACAACGTCCAACAACTGTTCCATCGTTAAATAATAACTGGTTTGCCCCTTGCGGAAGACCTATTTTTTCAGGTTTGTAAACCGGCATTCCCGTTAATTCAATTGTTCCCGGGCTGTTTTTAGCTAATTTGTAAGCTTCTGATACTGATTTAACTTCTTCGACATTGTTGCCGAAAAATGGGGCTGTAATTGTCGCACGTGCTGCTGACATCAGTTTTTTTAATTCTTCTGAGTCAGTAAAAAATTCTTTTGTTGCCATAATTTTTCTCCTTTTTAATGACAATATATCTCTTAATATAAAATTCCAAACTATTGATACATATTCACAATAGCATAAACATAATCAAAGCTCAATCAGCAAATTAAAAACGCCTTAAATTATTAAGGCGTTTTTAATATAATATATCATTTTTAATTTAATTCACCCAGTTCACGGGCTCTTGCATTAGCCAAAACAGCCTGCGCAGTTTTAAGATTAGTATAGTTTTGAGCCGCTTGACGATTACGTACAGCACTGTGGTTTAATGAATGTACAACTGCTGAAACTCCAATTGCAAGTGGAGCGAATGCCAATCCTAATTTACCCATACCTTTAATTGCAGGATGAATTTTGTCTGACATTTTGATATATGCATTAGCAACATTTTTAACTACTTTGTTGTTGTCAAATGCAACTACTTTTCTTGCAACATTTTTCCAGAACGGCATAGGATTTTTACTAATTAAAGCCTTAGCGGCATTTGAGATACCACTGCCAGCCGCATAATATGTTGCTGCCGCAGCACCGAAGGCTGCTGCCATCGCCGTGTATGGCTGATTATTTGTAAATTTTCTGAATTTTTCGGATTTTTCTTCCAGTTTACCTGCGGCTGTGCCGACTGCAATAGCTGCAGCTAAGGCTCCACCCCATCTGCCTAATGTTTTGGCTCCTGTTATTACTCTTGCAGCGGAACCGGGCATAATTTTAGCCCCTAAAAGTTTAGCAGGTTCACCTCTGGTTAATACTGTATCACGTACGGCTGCAACAACAGGTAATGACATTATAGCCGCATTATTAATCTTTCTGTGTTTGTCATCATCAGTCTGAACACATGCCTGATAGTAGGCAAAAGCCTTTAAATCTCTATCAGGTATACTGATAGCAGCATCAATATTTGCTCTGCGTTTTGCTCCTGATGCTTTTGAGCCTTGTGCACCCTGACCAAAGGACTGATTATTTATTGCTTGAATTTGCATAATTTACACACACCCTTCATTTTACACAATTATTGTACTATATTTAAAACTAAAAGTAAAATTTTTTGCTATAATTGTAGTTTTAATTTCATAAATATTTACAATTATTTACTGTTTCATATATAATACAGAAATGAAGACATTTTACATTCACACAATGGGCTGTAAATCAAATCAGTTTGAAAGTGCCATTATAAAAGAAAATTTAATTAAGAACGGGATGATAGAAGTAAAAAATATTGAGGATGCCGATATCTTTATTTTGAATTCCTGTACTGTAACACATAAAAGTGATAATGAGGCTTTTTATTTACTGCGAAGTGCCAAACACAAAAAAAATGGTATTATCACTGTTTTAACAGGTTGCATTGCTCAGATTGAAAAAGAAAAACTTCTTAAATATGATTTTGTTGATTATGTATTGGGAAATGACGAAAAGCTGCAGTTTTTTGAGATGTTAGAGAAAATTCATTCCTTAAATGTAAAATGTGCGGCTAATGATATTATGCAGCTTAATCAATTTCACGCTGCCGTTCTTGAAGATATGGCAAAAACACGTGCAAGTTTGAAAATTCAGGACGGATGCGACAACAGATGTTCATATTGCATAATTCCTTTTGCAAGAGGAAAAAGCAGAAGTGCTGATATTAATTTTGTAATAGAACAAATAAATAATTTTTCTAATCACGGATTTAAAGAAGTTGTGTTAACAGGTATTCACATCGGACAGTGGGGTAAGGATATCGGGCTGGAATTATTAGATTTACTAAAGGAGATTGAGACGCAGACAACAATTGCCCGCTATCGTCTGGGGTCTTTAAATCCGCTGGAAATTACGGATAAATTACTTGAATTTTTACAACAATCCAATAAATTCTGTCCGCATTTTCACCTATCGCTCCAATCAGCTTGCAATAAGACTTTACGGGCTATGAACAGATTTTATACTGTCGAAGATTATCTCAAACAGATTGATAGAATTAACGCAATGTTTGATTTACCGTTTTTGGGAAGTGATATAATAACCGGATTTGCTGGAGAAACTCCTGAAGATTTTGAAACTACACGTCAAAATCTTAATAAATCCGGACTTTCTCAAATTCATACTTTCCCTTACTCAATAAGACAGGGCACCATAGGTGCGGCATCGAAAGAGCAGGTTGAAGATATTGAAAAAGATAGGCGAGCATCTATCGTAAAAGAAATATCAAAGAAAAAATACAACGATTTTGTGCTGAAAAATATCGGCAAAACTCGTGAAATTCTATTAGAAAAACATCCGGATAAAAAAACAGGGTTAATGAAGGGAATTACGCGTAATTATCTTACGGTTATAACTGACTCAAAAGATGTTGCTATTGCAAACACCCTGCAAAAAGCTAAAATTATAAACTTTGAAAACAATAAAATCTTTTGTGAAATTTTGTAAATTTCATCTTTGGTAAACGCATTTTATTTTTTGTTTTAACTTTATCAAGGTATGCAAAGTATATCACCATTTAATTCAATCCCTCAAATGTCACAAAAACGGTTTGCGCAGCCGGCATTTAAAGGCAGTGCAAAAGTTGAACTACTGGGTAAAGATATATCAGTAGGAGTAAGGAATTTCTTAATTCTGGAGACTGCATTTTTCAGAGAACCCGATACTCTGGAATTTATAAAATCGTTTGTCAAGAATTCCCCAAAACAGGTAATAAACATAGTAGACGGTGCATGCTCAAGCGGCTATGAAACATATTCAATAGCAATGCTGCTTGAAAACATAGGGAAAAAAGTAAACATTCTCGGGTTTGATAAGGGACAGAAGGCTATTAATGACGCAATTAAAGGTGAATTTCAAATAAAAAGACGAAACAATGATTTTGATGACCTTTGTGACTTTGATAAAGATAGTTTTCTGGCATTTTCTCAAAAATTATCCAAACAAGAACAACAATATAAAAACATGTTTAACAATTTTTTCACTGATATTACTAAACAAAAAAAAGAACATTCTTTTTTTAAAAGATTAAAAGCTATGCTGGCTGATGCCATGACACCTTACGATACAAAAACATTTTTAATTAAACCTGAAAAAAAATCAACCTGCACTTTTAAAACCGGCGATATATTAGAGTTGGATAAAATTGTACCTAAAAAAAGTGCAGATGTTATTCTTTTCAGAAATGCTTTGTACCACCTCACGACATATGAAGCCTACGATAGAAAAGCTCCTTTACCGGACAAGTTAATAAAACCGGCAATTGAACAGGTTGTTATCCAACTGCATAAAGCCTTAAACAAAGGTGGATTATTTGTTCTCGGAACACACCCAAGTGATCATTTCGAAAACAGTGGAAAAATTATTCATGACACTTTAAAAAATCATCATTTTGTTCCGGTATTTATTGAAAATAAACTTCCGGCAATCTGGCAAAAGTTATAAAAAAAGCTCCTTTCTCAAGGAGCTTTTAAAAATTTTATTTTTAACGTCTGTCATTTAATTTTGCCAGTAATTTTAAAAGTTCAATATATAACCAAACTACTGTTACCATTAAACCAAAAGCACCATACCATTCATATTGCTTTTCAAGCATTGCCTCAGCACCACGTTCAATAAAATCAAAGTCTAAAATTAAATTTAGTGCTGCAATTGCAACGACAAACAAACTGAATACAATACCCAAATTGCTGCTTGTAAAAATTTGCGGAATACCGCGTCCAAAGAATGAGGCAATAATCTGAATCAGATAAATTACGGCAATTGACAGTGTAGAAATCAGAATTACGGAGCGGAATTTTTCCGTCGCTTTAATAAGTCCCGTTCTGTATAAAGCAAGCATAGAAAATACAGCCGCAAAAGTCGCGGTTACAGCCTGAAAAACAATGCCTGTATATGAAGCTTCAAACATAGCGGAAATACCGCCGACAAAAAATCCTTCACAGATAGCATATAATGGAGTTAAAACAGCCATAGCTTTTCTTGTAAAAATAATTACCATTGCAAGAATAAACCCTACAATGGCTCCCCCTATGGCAAGCATGCTTGCCATATCCGTATAGCCGGATGCCATTAAAAACCAGGTGTATGCTGCAGCTGCAACAAGAACACCAAATAAAATAAATGACTTGGATATAGATCCATTAATCGTCATTGGCTCGCCTTGCAATACGCGCTCGTTTTCTAAAAACTTTTCATTTAATACCGGATTTGACATGAATTTCTCCTTCCTTTACCATATTATATAGTATAAACTATATTTTAGCATAAAATTAATTATCTTAACTATTTATTAACAAGGATTAACAAATGAAATTAAACAATTTTAGACAATTTGTAAAAAATTATGGAAAATCCAGATATTTAAAACTCGGCATTTTCTTTATAATGTCGCTATTTGCCGGCTTTTTGGAATTTATTGGTATTGCCTTAATTTATCCTTTTATAATGATGATTATAAATCCTGATTTTGTAACAAATTCAATATACTATAGAAAATTTGTAGAAATTATTAAAATAGATAATTCAACTGTTCTTGCTTTTACTATAGGGGTTTCCATACTATCAATATTTATTTTAAAGAATGTATACATAATTTTTAATACCTATATGCAAACAAAATTTGTTACAAACTGGAAAAAGGATTTGACTAAACGTTTTATGGAATACTTTATATATGCCCCTTATAAAGAAACAATGAGTATTTCACAAGCAGATAAAATGTATATTTTAACTACTCTCATAGGGCAATCAATTGATGGCTTTATAATGCGTGCACTTAACTTAATAACAAATGCACTTATAATAATAATGATTATAACCCTCTTGTTTATAAAGTTTCCCCTTGCTGCAACTGCAACAATAATTTTTGTAGTTTTGAGTATGAGTATTCAAAATAAATATTTTAAGAACAAAATAAGTAAATTATCCAAAATATTAAGTGAAAAATCTCAAAATTATAATAAAACTATTCTTGAAATCATCAGTAATCTTAAAGAGTTTAAGATTTTATCAGCAGAAAATGCATTTTATGAAAATTATGTATCGCAAGAGGCTGAATTTCGAAAATTACAATCTATCAACGGATTTTACGCTTCAATACCCCCATATATTATTGAAATATTAATTGTAGTTTCTCTTTTATTATTGGGAGCGATAATTTCAATAAATAATATATCTAACAATTCCGCATTAGTGGCATCATATGCAATAATTGCGGCAGCTATATTCCGTATAGCACCTGCACTAAACAGAATACAGACATCAATAATCAATATTAATTCATCAAGAGAATTCGTTCGTAAAATAAATGAATATTATGACAAATTCCAATTGAATAGGTTTAAACCTTACCGTGCAGACAGTAAAAAGCGTTTAAACTTTAGAAATAAAATAGAACTTAAAAATGTGAATTTTTCTTATGTAAAGGGGAAACGAGTAATTAAGAATTTATCCCTAACGATCGAAAAAGGTGATTCTATAGGTATAATTGGTTTATCAGGAGCCGGTAAGAGTACACTTGCAGATATAATAATGGGATTATTGCCAGTAGAGTCCGGCGAAATACTAGTTGATGATATTAAATTAACGGCAAAGAATTATCCTTATTTTCGTAACACGATCGGTTATGTACCTCAGCAGGTAAATGTTTTGGACAAATCATTCCGTGAAAATATAGCATGGGGAGTTCCCCAAAAGGAGATAAACGATGGGACAATAATCCATGTTCTTGAGGCAGCACAAATATATGATGTGGTACAAAGTTATGAAGACGGGCTGAATGCGAAACCACTGGTAAATTCAACAGGTTTGTCTCAGGGACAAAAACAACGCCTGGCAATAGCAAGAGCATTATATAGAGATCCTGAAATTTTAATTCTGGATGAGGCAACCTCATCATTGGATGTTCAGATTGAAAATGAAATAACAGAAATGTTGAGTCGTCTAATGGGTGACAAGACAGTAATAGCAATTGCCCATAGATTATCTACATTAAAAGCCTGTAATAAACTGGTTTACCTGAAAGAAGGTCAAATAGTAGATATTGGGACATTTGAAGAACTTGCAAAACGACACGAAGATTTTGAGAATTTAGTCAGACTATCTTCATTAAAATAGAATTAAAAGGTATAAAAGTAGAGAAAATTTAAATAAAATAAAAAAAATCAAAAAAAGGTCTTTACAAATAATTTTTTTCATATTAATATAAGAAGGTAAACATTCCTCAGTAGCTCAATGGCGGAGCAACCGGCTGTTAACCGGTAGGTTGTTGGTTCGAGTCCAACCTGGGGAGTTTTTTTATTGTTAAAATTTAAGCAGGATGCAGTCCTGCGTTTGTTTTAACTAAAGTTCTAGAAGTTGGACGAGAACCACAAGGCAAAGCCTTGTTTTAGGTTCGAGCGCGAGCCGGCAGAGGGCGAAGGCTTGGCGGCGAAATGGCAAAGCCATTGCAGACGACAACCGTAGACCCGTTTAACGCCGGCGAGCAAGACAGTCCAACCTGGGGAGTTTTTACATAAAAAGGACTGGCTAAGACCAGTCCTTTTTATGTAGGCATTTCTAAGTGTTCTTTTACAGAGTAATTTGGTCGGAAGTATTTTTTGTCATTGCGAGGGCAAAAGTCCGAAACAATCTAGCTTTTAGGCGGTCGGAAGTGGTTTGATTATCTCAATTTCAAATTACCCACTTTACTCTTTTTCTACTCACTCAGAATTTTTAATTTTTGCAAAATTAGCTTTTTCTTTACTTCACAAGCCGATTTTTCCCCCGAGTAATTAAAGAGTAGTTTGAGTAATTTGAGTATTTTCAATTTGTTGGGTTAAAAAAACAAAGTACAAAACTGTAGTTTTACAAATTTTCTTGCTTTAATTTCAATTTTATTAAAATAAATTCGGAGTCATTTATCTGATTACCGAATGTTATAACTTTAGTTTTGATTATTTGAGGATTTTCAATGAGTTCGTAGATGTTATTTACAGGTAGACAAACTAAGCCTTGATCCCCCTCTGGATATACAAACATATGAGAGTTTCGTGGCATTTCAATTTCGAATAATGCTCTTTTATTTATAGATTTTGAAACATTGGCTAAGTCACAGAATCTCGCAGCATATTTGTAATCATATGAAGTAAAAGTTAACAATTCATGACAAGCTCCGTTATTAAACGAAAATAAATCTCCTTTTTTCATTGCACAAACATTATTTATGAAATTACTTCTAATCAGTTCCTCTCCATCTAACGGAGGTTTCATCGTTGCAATACCTCTGTATAAAGTATGGGGGAGTATGCTTGTTCCTCTCCAGGTAATAGATTTTAATCCAGGATCAATATTCGTCAAATTAAGCATTTCTAATTCTTGTTTAGAAAATATTTTTTCATCAACACTTGTTTTTATAGCATATCTTAAATCAATAACACCTTTTTTTATTAAACTTTCATTTAATTTTGCATTAAAAGACGGATGCTTATAAGGATTATGTGATAAATTTACAGGTGTAATAATATTCATAATAATAACAAAACTCGTAAAAGATTTTTTTTGCTAGTTTGCCGGTCAGATTTACTAATTACGCTTTTTAATTGTTGGTATAGTAATGTCAACTTATTTTGAGATACTCAAACTCCCCGTTAAAAATTCTTAAACCGACTGTATTAAGGCAATAAAACCCGTAAATATAAATTTTGCTAATTAAAAAATCAAGTTTGTAGCTTGGATTTTCCCCAAACACAAAGTGTCCCCAAATAATCAAACCATCTGTAACAAGTAGCCAAACCATGTGTTCTTTTACAGGAGCTTTCTTTGCTGCAAGCTCTTGCTTGCAAGAAGAAAGTCCGGAATGCCGTTATACGCGAGCGAGCAAGACAACCTGGGGAGTTTTTTTATTGTTAAAATTAAAGCAGGATGCAGCCCTGCGTTTGTGTTGTTTGGAGAGTCTGGTGTTTGAGAACCAACCAACCCGAAGGGCTCTTGTGAAGAGTCCAGCGGATTTGCGTACGGATGGAGCAAACGTAGGTTGTAGGTTGGGGTTTCTACCCAAACAAATATGATAAATATATCATTGAATGTAACATTTTGTAGATTAAAATAAAACATTAAATGCACTCTGTCGTCTCAATATCACCAGAATGCTCTTTGCTTGCATTTTTATAATGACAATTCTGACCTAAAACACACCAAATTTTTACGTTTCGATTCTTTATCTGCTTTTTACTTTAATAATTTATAATTGCCTGAACGAACTCCGGATCGTAGTGGTTTACAAAGATACTTGAGCCTTTATCCATTTTTCGCATCGTTTCAATGTCTTCATTGGAAAGTTCAAAATCGAGAATTTCAAAATTTTCTTTCATTCTTTCTTTGTGTGTAGATTTTGGAATTACTATAACATTTTCCTGAGTTAAAAACCTCAAAGCAACCTGAGCAACTGTTTTGTTGTATTTAGTCCCGATAGATTTCAAAATTTCATTGTTGAAGAAATTATTTTCGCCTCTTGCCATTGGAGACCAGGACATTAGTTGTGTTTCAAATTTATTCATATACTCACGCAACACTTTTTGTTGCTGGAATACATGTGTTTCCATCTGGTTAATCATAGGTTTAATTTCAACAAAATTGCACAAATCAACGTATCTGTCAGGGAAAAAGTTGCTTACGCCTATTGCTCTGACTTTACCATCTTTATATGCCTTTTCCATTGCCCTGTATGTCCCGTAATAGTCACCGAACGGTTGATGAATTAACAGCAAATCCACATAATCCGTTTGTAATTTTTTTAGGGATTCATCAATGGATCTTGCGGCTTTTTCTTCACCTGAATTTGTTATCCAGACTTTTGTTACAAGAAAGAATTCCTCTCTATTAATTCCGGATTTTTTAACGGCAGCCCCCACACCTTCTTCGTTGTAATAGGCTTGTGCCGTATCAATCAATCTATAGCCGGTATCAATAGCGTCAGTCACACATCTTTCACATTCTTTCGGGTCAACAAGAAAAACCCCGTAACCTAAAATCGGCATTTCTACACCGTTATTCAAATTAACTGTTTGCATATCTTATTCTCCTTATAATTAATTCTTAAAATCTATTGCTTTGACGGAACCCAGTTTGTGAATATCCTCGTCTGTTCTGTTACCGTAAATTGTAATTTTATTTAATTCAGATTCTATGTTGTTGAATTCTTCATCTGTCAAAACAACATCAGCTGCACCAAGATTTTCTACAACTCTTTCATCTTTTCTCATCCCCG
Organism: Candidatus Gastranaerophilales bacterium; assembly: GCA_944324165.1. GTDB lineage: Bacteria > Cyanobacteriota > Vampirovibrionia > Gastranaerophilales > Gastranaerophilaceae > CALUVH01. The sequence goes on from CALUVG010000007.1 coordinate 41,288, forward strand.
GAATTGGTACAACATGTGGATATTTATGGAGCATCCAGGCTAAAGAAATTTGTGCAGGAGTTATCCCTTTTTTATCTGCAACCTCATGCAGCAAATCCAACAAAGGCTGATTTTTCTCAACATTTTCAGGATTAAATCTTGTTATGACCCGTCTTACGTCATCACCTTTGTATTCTGTATTTTTAGAGTATTTTCCGCTTAAAAATCCTGATGCCATCGGTGAAAAAGCTACAAATCCTATATTCAACTCCTGACATGCCGGAATAACATCACGCTCAAACATTCTTTCCATCATAGAATATTCGCTTTGAATTGCTGTTAAAGGAGTTACGGCATGCGCCTTTCTTATCTGTTCTTCAGTAGATTGAGATTGCCCCCATGCACGAATTTTTCCTTCTTTAATAAATTCCCCCATCCAGCCTGCGACCTCTTCAACATTACTGTCTAAAGGCACTCTGTGTTCGTAATAGATATCAATGTAATCGGTTTGTAGTCTTTTTAAAGAGTCATTAAGAGCATTTGTTACACCTTTTTTACTCAATTTTCCCTCAGGAATTTTCTGTCCGGGCTGAAAAACAGGCACAAATTTTGTTGTCAAAATAATTTTATCTCTGAAAGGTTTGACTGCTTTTCCTACCAATTCTTCATTTATATAAGGTCCGTAAGCTTCTGCGGTATCAAATAATGTACAGCCCAAATCGTAAGCTTTGTTTATTAATCTTATTGAATCTTCTTCAGGCGGAACAGCACCATAACCATGGCTAAACCCCATACAGCCCATACCAACGGCTGAAACTTCAATATCTCTAAGTTTTTTGTATTTCATAATTAACCTCCTTTAGTTTACTTTAATATATTGTTTAAATATTGCATCAATCTGAATTTCACAAAATCTTTGAGTCCAATCAAGCGGTTCAAATTTTCCGTCCGACATACACCAGCAGGTCATCATTCCGTAAAGTTCAGATATTATAATATGCGTCAAAAGTTCAACAGGAGTATCTTCTTTTAACTCACCGTTTGAAACAGCATTCTCTAAAATTCCTTTTAGCATTTCAAAATCGTATTTCCATTTCTGTCCGTCTTTGGTATCAGGAACACTATTAGGATCTAATACATCTCTCGTCCATTGTCTGCAAACATTTATTCCGCAGGATTCAACACATTCCATAAAACGATAGAAATAATGCGGCAGCTTTTCTATTATAGTTAAATCATTCATTTTTTCCAGCTCTTCCGCAATTTCGCCAAAAGGCACTCTACTTATATCAAGAACTATATCTTCCTTTCTTTTAAAATATGTATAAAATGTTCCTTTTGCTACTCCGGCTTTTTTAGTTATATCTTCCACATTTATTGCATCAAATCCCTTTTCTTTAAGCAATTCAAGTCCGGCTGTTATAAGCTTACGTCTGGTCTCAAGTGCCGCTGTCTGTCTTTTGTTCATAGCTTACTCCTGTTTATAATAACATAATATCATATAACTGACCAAAAGTCAATGACTTATAGTCAGTTTGTTAAAAACATTTTACAATTTCATAATTTTTTATTGTATTATATCTAGTGAAAACTATCATTAGTGTTATATCCAAGGAGAATTTTATGAATAAGTGTAAAATAACTGTTCTAAAAAAAACATTTGATGAAGATTTAGTAAAAGAATACGGAGCAGAAGGGTTAACCGCATGCCCTATGCTCAGAGAAGGTCAGGTATTTTATGCCGACTACGCAAAACCGGAAGGATTTTGCGATGAAGCATGGAAAGCAATTTATCAGTATGTGTTTGCGCTTTCACATGGAGCAGGGAATGATGTTTTCTACTATGGAGACTGGATAAGAACTCCGGGAGTTGCTATTTGCAGCTGTAATGACGGATTAAGACCGGTTATTTTTAAAATAGAAACGACTAACGAAGTTTCAGAGATTGATTATACGCCGGTTGAATAAATTTTGAGGTTTGACATGATAATAAACACAGGCGGGCGAACAGATACTGTAAATTATTACAGTGAATGGCTGCTAAAAAGATTTCGAGATGGAGTTGTTTATACCAGAAACCCTCTTTTTCCTAATAATGTGTATAAATATATATTAACACCAGATCTGGTAGACTGCATAATCTTCTGCTCGAAAAATTACGAGCCTATTTTAAATCGCATACATGAAATTACAAACAAGTTTAACGTCTTTTGCCACTACACAATAACGGCATACGAAAAAGATATTGAACCTAATGTTCCGGATATAAACACAAGCATTAACACATTAATCCGCCTTTCTAAAATAGTAGGGAAAAACAGAGTTGCCTGGAGATACGATCCCATATTATTAACAAACAAGTATACTGTTGAAAGGCATCTTGGAACATTTAATTATATGGCTGAAAGAATCGCCCCTTATGCAGCTTTCTGCATTTTCAGTTTTGTAGAGATGTATAAAAAACTTGAAAAAAACATGCCCGAACTCATACCATTTACTAATGATGACAAAATTCAAATTCTATACGGACTCGGCAAAACTGCTAAAAAATATAATTTAAAAATACAAACATGCGCAGCCTCTGAAGATTACACACAATACGGCATTGAAAATTCAGGCTGTATAACATCAAAAATACTTGCACAATCAAACAATTTAAATATTAAAAATATACAGCACAAGGGAAACCGGAAAAATTGCCGCTGTCTGCCTTCCAGAGATATTGGAGCTTATGACACCTGTCCCAACGGCTGTAAATACTGTTATGCAAACCAAAACCCTGAAATTGCATATAAAAACATAAAATTTCATAATCCGAATTCACCTATATTGATAGGTAATATAGACAAAACGGATAATATCATTGAGGCAAAACAAGAAAGTTTTGCCCTGCCTCAACGACGATTATTCTAAAAGTTTACTAATGAAATTAAACAATTCCCTGTGCGATCATGGCATCTGCAAGTTTGTGAAAAGCGGCAATATTTGCACCGGCAACATAATTATTGCCGAGATGATATTTCTCTGCCGAAGTACTGCACTCACGGAATATATTTGTCATAATATCATCAAGCATTTTATCTACTTCTTCAAAAGTCATATAATAACGCATGCTGTTCTGACTCATCTCAATAGCAGAAGTTGCAACACCGCCAGCATTTGCAGCTTTTGCAGGAGCAACAAGAACACCTTTTTCCAGAAAATATTCTGTAACTTCTTTAGGACAAGGCATATTAGCCCCTTCGCCTATTGCGATAACACCATTTTCAACAAGTCTTTGTGCAGATTTAAGACTTACCTCGTTTTGAGTAGCACATGGAAGTGCTATATCCGTTTTTATACCCCAAATTGGTGAATTTTCATCAGTTCGTTCTTTGTAAACAGCATCAGAATGCACATTCAAATAATCTTTAAGCCTGCCGCGTTCAACTTCTTTTATCTGCTTAACAAGTGCCAGATCAATGCCGTTTTTATCATAAATACAGCCGGAACTGTCACTCATGGCTACAACATTTGCACCGGATTGTTGAGCTTTTTCACAAGCATATATAGCAACATTTCCGGATCCTGAAATCGTGACTGTTTTACCTTTCAAGGTCTGACTGCCGTTTACCTTAAGCATTTCACGCATAAAATATATTAATCCATAGCCGGTCGCTTCAGTTCTGACAAGAGACCCGCCGTAAGAAAGTCCCTTACCGGTAAGCACACCGCCTTCATAACTATTTTTTATGCGTTTATATTGACCAAATAAATAACCTATTTCGCGTCCGCCTACACCTATATCTCCGGCTGGAACATCTATATCGTCACCAATGTGCCGCTGAAGTTCTGTCATGAAACTCTGGCAAAAACGCATAACTTCATTATCTGATTTTCCTTTTGGATCAAAATCACTACCGCCCTTTCCGCCGCCTATTGGACGTCCGGTAAGCGCATTTTTAAATATTTGTTCAAATCCCAAAAATTTCATTATACTCTGGTTTACACTGGGATCAAATCTAAGACCGCCTTTATAAGGACCTATAAGACTACTGAATTGCACTCTATAACCGCGATTGACATTTATTTTACCTTTATCGTCTACCCATGGGACTCTAAATGTTATAATTCGTTCAGGTTCAACCATCCTTTCTAATACTGCAAGAGTCTCATATTCCGGATGACAGTTTAAAACAGGCTCAAGTGTGGTTAATACTTCTTCTACTGCCTGCAAATATTCCGGTTCATTACAATTCTTTTTCTTTGTATCTTCCAATACTCTTCTTAAATATTCGTTCATCTTATATCCTTATTTTTTATACTACTTTTCTACTATTGTAGCATATTTATTACAATATTTCAAATTTTATTAAGTATTTTATTTATTAGATTGAATTTTGCAATTACATATGTTAAAATAAATAGTAGTATCCAGTTTAGTTAGTAAGGAGTTTTATTAGTATGTTAGAAAAATTAGAAAAATTTCAAATTGTATTGATGGCTGTTATACTTGCATTGGGTGCTGTATGGGCAGTAAATACTGCGACATCAAATATTGTTAAAGACAATATTGCCGTAACCGGCTCTGCTTATGAGATTGTTCAATCTGACTCCGGTATGTTTGAATTTGATATTGTAACCCGCCAGCCCAATAGAGTTGCAGCATACACACTCGTTCAAAAACAAATTCCTGAAGTTATTTCATATTTAAAAGATAAAGGTTTTAGTGACGATGCGATTGAAATAAAAACAAGCAACGGCTATAACACTTATAAATATAATTCTAACGGCGTAAGCACAAATGAAATAGCTTATTACAATCTTACCCAGCCTATTGTTGTAAAATCAACCGATGTTCAAAAAATCAAAGAAACTTCCGTTGACATACAAACACTTATTTCAAAAGGTATCGAAATAAACCCTATGCCTCCGCAGTATTATTATTCCAAACTGTCAGATATGAAGGTTAATTTATTGAAAGAAGCAACAACTGATGCTAAAGTCAGAGCTGCCGCCATGCTCAATGCGACACATAATAAGGTTGGTAATATTGAATCTGTAAGAATGGGGGTTTTTCAGATTACTCCTGTAGATTCAACCAGTGTTTCAGATATGGGAATAAATGATACTTCTACCATTGAGAAGAAAGTTACAGCTGTAGCTAATGTTGTATTCAGAATAAAATAGAGGTTTTAGTTATGAAAAAGATTTTACACACTACATTAATTTTATGTGGATTGGGCGCAATTTTGACAAATGCTGCTTTAGCGTTTCCCGAAACCTATTCTTCTAACGACCACAATATGACAATCTTACGGGAACAACAGTTTCGTTTTCAAGAATTTGATACCAATAAGGATTTTCAGGAACAAAAACAGAAAAAATTACTTGAAGATGAAAATTATGTAAAACGCGTTAACGAAAAAAAAGTTATTAAAAGCATTTCGCAGCCTAAAGAATTTGTAGAAGAAAACGGGGAAATAAAGATTAAAGGAACCAATTAATGAGTCCAAAACGCAACAATCATATTTTTTCAAAAGTCCGTGCCTGAAATAATTTGGACACGGATTTTTTATAAAAACTTTAATTATTTTGTCCTGCTCTGTAACCGCACCATGCATAAATAAACGGCAATACAGGTTCCACCGGCAGTTTATTAATAAAAGGGAATTTGGTTAATACAAGTGCCCCGAGGGCATCATCTATATTAGCAAGTGCATCTTTATAATTCAATTTTCTATCCGGTTCAACATCTTTAGGATCAACTATACGGTTTGCAATATCAGCAGCGACAACCATACCGCCAAACAATCCTGCAGCTGTTCCCATTATACGGCATGGTATATTATTAAGTTTAGGTGAATTTTGCATAAACTCGGATATTGGCGGAATAGTCAGCAATGGAATTGTGGCATTCAAAAACTGAAAAATTCCTTCTTTAATTTTTGGACGTGCATTTTTTTTGCTGTCACTCACAACGCCTGCAGTCGTACCGAGAGCTATTGCCCCTGAACTTACACCCATCATTTCTTTTATACCATAATGCATTTTAAAAGGATTTCTTATTTTTTGTTTTTTTGCAAAATACAGAAGAGGAAGGAATGCCCCCATAAGTCCTCCGACCGCGGACGCTGCCTTGACGTTGTTATTAGATTTTTCAACATTATGATAGCGGTATGTACGGGTCGTATAATAATTTCGAATACGGGGTTCACTATGAAAAGTACTAAAAACATCTGTTTTTGGTTGATATGAATTTCTTGTCGTCTGGATAAACATTTATTTCGATTCTACTTTCCTAGTCCACAATATCACAAATAAAATTATAGTTGTAGTAATTCATTTAATTATTATCAATTTCTTAATAATATTAAATCAGCTACAGGATAAAATTTGCTAGTAAGTTATTACAATATTTAAACAATATTTAAAAATTAACAGGGCTATTTCCCGGCTAGTTTCAATCCTTTGAGAATAAGTTCTAAATCAGGAATAACATTAGGGTTGTCAAACGCTTCAATTGCTAACTTCAAAAAATCTATCTTTTCAGGCTCATTTGATATACGTACTATTTCTTTTAACAGTGTTTTTAAAGCAGTATTATCTTTACCGTTATCAAAAATTTTATATGTGCCATCGGGATAATAAATTATTGTATTAGCATATTTATTATTTTCAAAGTATTCAACAGATATAGTCTCACCTGTTTTAATTGCCATGTCAATAAATCTTTGCTCAATAAATTTTTCATTATTATTAGTCAGAATATCTCTTGTTTTATCCTGCTTATTGAGAAGTTGATAAACATTTTCAGATTTCAATACCCTATAGTTTGAAATATTATATGTGCCGTCAAGAATATAATTTTCTTCAGCTTCCATTATGTCAAAATTAAATAAGTCTTTAGGTTCAACATCTAACGTAATACAAATATTTTCAAGAGTTTTGCCGGAAGGAAAGTGAACACCGGTTTCCAATTTTGACATTTGTCTTGGCTGGATACCAATTAATTCACTAAGTTTTTCTTGACTTAGACCTCTTGCTTTTCTATACTTTTTGATATTGATACCAAGTGCTTTTGCAAAATTTCCCATAAAATTTTCTACCTTTTATTCAGTATAACTACCACATTATTAATAAATAACGTAGTAAAAAGCTGATATAATTCTTTACAAACTATTTACAGAGAAGTTTTACGACGTATTATAATGTTAATGTAAGTTAAATAAATACTAATTACCTGTTAGAGCAATTAGTTTTATAGAGTAGTTGGCATTATGAGTTGATTACTTGTAGTTACAGTTTCCTTATTAGGGCAGTGTTTTTCTAAACACTGCCTTTTCATTTATGATTGATTAATCTTTAAAAATGTCGTAAAAATGATAAAACTGCAAAGGCGCAAGCAATGTTATTTTTTCTAAAAATTTAACATATGCATTTTCCAGGTCTGAAAGTGTCGTAAATTTATGATTTTCCAGATATATTTTGTATTTGTCATGTTTTTCTTTTAGAGCTATGACAAAATAAATCTTTGCCTCCATCAATTCGGCAAGCTTAAAACTCCCCACGGGAAAATCTACTTTATGCCCGAATAATTTTGCCTCAAAAGTTGAGGCATTAGAATTTTCTGCAATTCTATCCCCTGCAATAAATGCAATGTCTCCATTATCCAGACTGTCCTTTAAAGTAATTGAAGTTTGAATGCCTATATCCTCAACATCATACGGCGTAATAGGAACATCTTTAGATATTTTTTTTATAAAACTGTTAAATACCTGACTTTGCGTTTTACTAAAGAAAACATTTACTTTAATATTAGGGGATTCTGTGTTGTTGATAAAAAATATCCGCATTGCGTCAGTATTGCCGGTATGCGCACACAAGAAGAAAACACCTCTATGTGCTGCAAAATCAGCAAACAACTCCTGTTTATCGCTTTCTGAATTAAAAACAAGTTTATTTTTATCAAAACTGCCTGAAAAAATTTCAATTCTATCAGTCAAAACATGCGAATATGACAAAAAATGTCTGAACTGATTGATTAAAGACGGTTTCAGACCTGTATAAGGGTAAATAATTTTAAGATATTTTTTTGAATATCCTCTTATTTCTGCGGCAAATAAAAATGTAAAAAATGTAACAAAAAACGCAATGAAATTTATAGTCTTTTTGCCAAAAAGTTTATAGATATACCACATAAGCATCAGTCGTTTTTCGCCTGCCGCCTGCTCTTTAACCTGATACCATTGTTTCATTTTAATACACACTCCAGAAGTGTATAACAATGGATACCAATATTAGTATATTTATTTTCTATCTCCAGACCGGCTCTTTCAACCATTGAAATTAGTTCTGATTCCGTATACATCTTACTGTTTCCGTTTGCCATGCAGGTAAAATAAAGTGATATATGAGAAATAGCAAAAGCTGCCCCTCTAAATTCCTGATTATCAATAATTGGCTCCAGTATATATATTCTTGTGTTCAAAGAAGAAGAATTTTTGACTTTTGTTAATATATCAATTACCTGCTGCTCTGAAAAACAATCCAAAAACTGGCTCATAAAAACAGCTCCATGCAACTTTGGCAATTCCGCATCTGACAATATATCCACACCGTAAAACTTCAGTCGGGATGAATTGACATTATTTTCAGCTATTTCTTTATTAACAGGTAAATCAATTATATTAACACGACAATCTTTATCAAAATTGAGACACGCTTTTTCAAATTTGCCTGTATTGCCGCCAATATCAAAAATTTCTTGCGGATTGTGCGCAAAAATTATTTTCAATACATCATCAAAACAGTCATCAGAATAATAATGATCAAATGCATACCATGATTTTTTAGCCTTTAGGGGAAGATTTGGCACATGCGGATAAATAGTAGGAGCATCAACAAAATATTTTTGCAGACCGCGCGGCTGTCCATCCATAAAGGAATTCGTTAATTCATCTGCTCCAAGATAACACACGTCACGCATAAAATTAAAATTATTAATAGTCATTTCATCAGTCAAAAAACATTCTCCAAGCGGAGTTAAAGAAAATTTCTCTTCATCTTTTTCAACAAGCTCTGCATAATATGCGACCTGCAAAAGTGTCAAAGCAGCATATTTAGAAATGCCGCATTCTCTAATAATCTCATCTATACTTGAAGAACTTTGATACAAAAGTTTAAAAATTCCCAAATCAAGCATTGAGGCAACCGCCTGAAAAGTAAATGGTGCAAATGCCAATTTCTGGGCATTATTTAACGCTTCAACTTTTGAATATTTCTTTTTATTACTTCTTCTATATGTAATTTTTGTCGATTTAGTTTCTACCATGATATTATTATAACATGGATATATTTTACCTGAACAGTAATACATTTTTACAAAATTTTTCCGAGCCGCAAATAGAAAAATTCATAGAATTTTACGGTCAAAATTTCAAATCCGAAAAGAGGCGCAAAGAACATGCATTAGGGCGTTTTCTGGTCAAAACTGCAGCACGTGATTTTTACGGTCTAAACAACACTGAAATAGGTATTAAAAAAAACAAACCATATTTTATAAACAATGAACTGAACTTTAGCATTTCACACAGCAAAAACATTGTACTTGCCGGATTTGATAAAACGCCTCTCGGAGTCGATGTTGAATACATGAAACAACGTAACATTAAAGATATCCTTGCACATATGGGGTTAAATATTGAGAATGTAAGTGAGGAGTTATTTTACAGGTACTGGACAGCATATGAAGCTAAAATTAAACTTCAGAATGAAGTTAATTCTGTCTGTACACTAAAATTGCTGCCTGACTTTATGTTATCAATACTCGGCAATCAATCTTTTGATATAAGCAAAATACTCAAAATATATGAACTTAAAAGCCCTAATGCAAGCACAAATCCTAACGAACTTATCAATTTAAAGCTTGTGAAAGCCAATAATAAGAATGAAAATACCGTTGTAATACAGGAAATCAGCACAGCATCATTAGAATTTTTTGAGCCGTTAAATCTAAATATTGCATAATCCAATCCAAATCCCGTAATCAGGAATATTGCGAGTATATGGAAAAGATTTATCGGTTGAAATATACTTATAAAACATATCGAAAATAGACTTGCAACTATTGAAGGCAGGATTATTTTGCAGGCATTTTTAAACGAAAAAATAAATCCAAGCAGAACATAAAGAAGTATAAAAATTGGCAGCAAAATCTTTAAGCAAGTGACTCTTACTTGTTTTATTCCGTTTGAAATTTCTACAGGGAGATTTACATAATGCGCTTTATCCATACAGGTCAAAAATTGCGGATTTTCAACATCATACAATACCATCATAGAATGCGTGTTGTCGAGCATAAACTCATTTAGCTGCGGAATTTGCTTAAATGCATCTTCTGCAAAGCAGTGATCTGCAAAATGACGGATATTCCATAAATCCTGAGAAGTTAATAATTCATTAAATACAGATAATTCTTCATCGTACAGCATGCGGTGAAGATGTGCATTTTCTTTCTGTCTTTTTATAGAAGGCAAAAATTTACTGATTGCATAATATGCTGTATTATTTTCATTTAATTTTTCTCCAATTATCTCTTCTCGCTCAAGTATTTCCTGTAAATTATCACCCTCTACAATTACAAATGATGTATTGGAATTGGTTGAAGTTACCTCTTTATATAATTTTTCCGCAGCCAGCATTTGTTTTGACGGCTTATACATAGTTCTGATATCGTCATTAAATTTTATTCTGAAAAGCCCTATACAAATAACAAGAGCGATAAAAGAAAGAATAAAAATTTTTGCGCGGCTGAATTTTAAATCAAATATATTTCGAGACTTTTGCGGCGGTAAATACTGATAGAAAAGTATTACAATAAAATACACCGTTATAAGCCCAGCAGAAGTAAAAACAGCAATTTGTCTTAAAAGTTCAATACCTGACAACAATAATATTAAAAGCGCGCATACCGTTGAGAGCATGCTCACGGTTAAACTCTTGAAAACTTTTTTTAAATCGCATTCCATAAGATAGTGGAAGGAATAATCAACACATATACCAATAAGCGTGGTAGAAAAAACAAATGTCAAAATATGTATTGAAGAAAATAATAATGAGGTAGTAAAATATCCCATTCCCATTCCTATAGCAAGACTGGTCAGTATAGGTAATAATATTTTTAAAGAACGGAAATACCCTAAAATTAATCCGCTTACAAAAATGGCAGAAATTATGCAGATTATATTAATTTCATTCATAGAACGTGCACTTGCATAATATGAATGCACAGGCGCTCCGGTTAAATATACATTAACAAGTTCATTACTTTGCTTTTCCTTTAAATCTATAAGATTTTTTACTTCTTTATTCATTAAAGATGGCGAAAGAGCCAGTTCTTTTTCTACTTTAAGATTTATTATTTCGTAAAATTTACCGTTAATAGAATTAACGATACCGCCGTTGCCAAGCGAAGTAATATAATCTGTAAACAGTAAAAACGGATCTTCTTCCTCAGGCAGCAAAGAAAAGCTAAAAGGATTATACAAATTGTCTACAGCCTGACGGGTAATTGCTTCAAAATCTCCCGACTTCATTGTTTTATAATCTTTATATGCTAACAGATTATTTTTATATTTTTTATAAAAATCAAGAGTTTTTGCAAAGTCAGCAGATTGCATTTCAAAACAATTTTTGTCAATTTTGCTTATAAATTCTTCTTTTGTTTTTTCTAAAAGGTCAGGGTTAACGCTTTCCAGCAAAACATTTATATTTGATGAATATTTTCCGCTCAATTCCACAAGAAGTTCATCTTTAACACCTCCGGAAAAAAATGCACGCAGAAGATTTGTTTCAACATGGCGCGGCTTGATTAGCGCGAGAATAGTTATTCCGGTCAATACAAATATAAACAAAATTCTTAAAAAATTTATTTTTTTCATATTAATCACAATAGAAATTTATGGTTGTTTTGCTTCCGTTTAAAGGATTGATATTAATCCTGTTTATATATTTATTACCGGTTATCATGATATTATCTAGCTGCTGTGCTGCAGGTGATTTTTCCTTTGGTTTAAGCGCGACCGTCCAAATTCCGTTTTCATTTACATAATAAAGATTAAAATTTTTATTAATAAATGTATAATCTTTATTTGCAATACCGGTTATAATATCATTTATTTGCTTATTATGAGTTGATGTATATGAGGTTGTTGTTTTAACAGGATATTGAGTCTCGAAAATTACACCTTTCTCTTTTATAAAATGAAAGTTACCGCCTGATTTAAGAGTATTTTTCGGAAAAACTTTTTCCTGCGTAAATTTGCAAGAAATGCTGTTAAATTCCGGCAGCTTTTCAATAATATTATCAGGAGTTGACGGATATTCAAAAACATTTGCAGCAAATGCCGCAGAATAGACAACTAATGACATGACAAATATAATTATATATTTAAACATTTCAATCCTTCTTTTAATTTTTCCGGTGCTTCATAAACACTTTTGCCGGATTTAACATCCACACAAATATTCATTGCGGATGCTTTAAATATAGTTTCATTTGTTTGCGCATCTTTAATAATATATTTAACTTTCAAAGCCGGTTCAAACTCTTCCAGAATGGCTTTGATAATGAGTTTCTGTGCGAATGTTGCGGATTTTATATACTTCATTTCGACTTTTGCTACCGGATAGACAACACCGTCTTCCTTCATTACTTTGTAATTGTAACCTATCTTTTCAAGTAACTTGTTGCTGGCTATTTCCATATATTTTAAATAGTTGCCATGCCAGACAACATTCATCGGATCTAAATCATGGAATGGAACTTCTACAATTGCTTCTGCTTCAACCAAATTCATAAATACCTCTTTTAGTTGAATTATAAAACAAAATTTTATTTAATAAAAGTACCCGATGAAAAAATATTTTCACCATCTGTATATGTATAGTCTACTGATAGATCATTGTCCTTTAGTTTAAGTTTAACTATTGTATCGGGTTTAATTATTTTTGAGAATTTTATTTTTTTAATTTTATTTTCTGAGATTTTACCAAAAATTTCGCCGGCAAAGAAATGCGCAAAATACAGTTGAACAACCCCGGGGAGAATCGGAATTTCCGTGAAATGTCCTTTAAAGAAATTGCTGTGGCGTAAAAAAGTTAACTCAAATTCTGCATGATTACCGGTTATGTTACGCGTGAATATCAACGGCATAGCTAAATTAAGCCCGAAGATTTTTTCAATTTTTTCTTTATCTACTTTACCGCTTGTTGTTTTTGGAATTTCGTCAAGAAAGCGCCAGCGCTGCGGAACAATTTCAGAATATTTTCTGACATGGATTTTTAAATTTTTAGTAAAATCAGGCACTCCGGTTTTCAATAGTTCCTCTTTGCCCTGAGGTGTCAAAACAACTATAGCGGCAGCTCTTTCTCCATTTTTAAAACAATATGAATTTTCGATTAACGAATGCCTGTTTAGATATTCTTCCAATTCGTCTGCGGAAATTCTTTTTTCCTGTATTTTTAAAATTCTATCGGAACGATTCAAAACTTTAAAGGTATTACCCGATATTTCAACAATATCGTTAACTGTAAGTTCATCTTCTAAAAAGTAATTTGATTTAACCTTCAACCGGCAGTCTGTATCTGTTGAAATTTTAACGTTAGAACAAACAGTTAATCCGGCGGCGTCAGAGGATGTTTTGTATCCTACAGTACTGGTTTCTGTGCTGCCGTAAATATCTACAACTCTGGAATTCTTTTCGAAATATTTAAATGTAGAATTTTTCAATGGCGCACCTGCTGAAAATATGTATTTCGGCGGCTGCGGATTGTTGTCATACTTTGCCATCATATCAAGAAATGACGGGGATGTAATAAATACATAATTTTGGTCAGTTATCTGTTCAGGAAATTTTACTACATCAGCATTTATAACAAATCCTTTTACAAGCGGCATTATAAATGCAAAAGTCAGACTGAACATATGTGTTAATTTTGTTGTTGTGACAAAAACTAAACTTTTATCAATAGGAAACAGTTCATACATATCATCGGCTTCTGAAAGAACATTTTGCAGGTTTTTATGAACTTTTTTGGGGGTTGAGGTTGAACCGGAAGTAAATAGATTTATGAAAACTTTTTCTGGATTTATTACAGGCAATTCAAATTCTTCCTCTAAATTTTTAATTTCAGTGATGAACTCTCCTTCAAGCAAATACATCTTTGTACTGTCTTGCAGAAGAAAAATTTCTTTTCCTGCATATACTCCGGCTAAAAAATTTATGATAAATTCAAAATGGTCATCACAACACAACAAAAGATTTTTACATTTTGATTTTTTCAAAAATGCAGCACGCGGGATGATGAGTTTTTTCAAATCATGCCAGCTATATTCTTTGTTTTTATGTTTAAGTATTATTTTTTCATCACCGAAATCAAACATTATGTCTTCTCTTAAAGATTATACGGACAATATATTCAACCGCAAATACCATTCCTGTCAGTAAATATGAAATACATCCGTTGTAAATCATCCATACTTTCGGGCTCATAAATATTGTAGCAGAAGAAACCAGAAAGTTAAACATTAAAAATACACACCATACATAAGTTAAATTTCTTGTATACTGCAAAACAATACCAGGCAAAGGTTTGCGTTCCATCAACCTTGCAAACTTTTGAATAATAGTCTCTTTTGTAAAAAGAGACGAAAAAAAGATAAAAAATATCAAAAGATTAATCGCTGCCGGATAAAATTTCAACGCAATTAAATGTGTAAAATGAAACACACCAATTACAATAAATGTAAAAAGTAGCGGGAAAATCATTTTCATAACAATTCTTCAATGGCATTTACGACGTCATCAATAGTTCTGATTTGTTTAAAATTTTCCGGAGAGATTTTTTTATGAGTGAACTGCTGGACTCTTACAGCCAGATCAACCGCATCAATACTATCCAATTCTAAATCCTCAAACAGATTAGCATCAGGGGTAATCTGTTTTTCATCAATTTCAAAATCTTCAGTAAGAATTTTGGTCAGTTCTTTTAATATGGTATCTTTTGACAATTTTTCACTCATTAATCTAACCTTAACCTTTATTGTTTTTGTGATTCAATAAAATCTGCCAGAGTTTTGACGGAATAAAAGTATTTTTTATTTTCATCGCTGTCCGGACCCATTTGCAGATTGTATTTTTTCTTTAATGCCATACCAAGCTCCAGAGCATCAATAGAATCCAATCCGAGTCCTTCATTGAACAGCGGCGCATCATCTTCAATGTCTTCCACTGTAATATCTTCTAGATCCAGTGCATCTATAATTAGCTGTTTAATCTCTTCAGTAATCATCATCCTGCCTTCTTTTAATAATATGATAAACTAAGCTGGATGTAATGTCAAATTTTATTGTATAGCTTTTTTAACCTGCTCCATTATTTCTTTGCGGGCTTTTATGTCAGGCAGATGAGAAAAGGCTTCAGGAGATATTTCTTCTTTTATATCGATAAAATAATTTACAGGCTTTTTCCCAACATTATAAATAGGTTCGCCTTTTTGCAAAAACGAATAATCAGTCGTAATTTTTACAGGAACTATACCTGCATTTGAATGTAAAGATATTACAGCAGAGCCTTTATGCAATTTAAGCTTTTCATATGGTTTGGTTCTTGTGCCTGTCGGAAAAATCACTATATTAAAGCCCTGCTTTAAAAGTTGTTCGGATTCTGCTTTCAACAGGTCTAAATCAATATCATTGATGATATAAACAGATTTTACAATATTTCGGAACAGTGGATTTTTGAGAGTGTCTTTTTTGGCAAGACATACAGAATTCGGTATTTCGCTAATCAAAATTATGATATCAATAAAACTCGGGTGGCTTGCCACAACTATTTTGCCTGAAAGATTGTTGAGTTTTGCTCGATTGTTATAATGAATTTTTACAATATCAAGTTTCTGTATCAGATTGATAAAAAATCGCCATGATGAACGCACTATATTTGCGTATTCGGATATTTGTTTATCTTTAGGTACAGTTAATTTTATATAAGGAAATATGAGAAAACTTATTACACCTGCTCCGCTTCCGAATAATAAAAAACTAAAAAGGACTTTAATCAAACGGATGAATCCGGTCATTTTACCCTCCTTAGCGTGTAAAAAGGCGCATCAAACGAGTCTTTTTCATTGTTTAAGAATTTTATGAATTCTTCAAGCTCGTTTTTTACACCGGTATTTTGTCGGAGTTCTAAAATAATTTCATCAGCATCTGGTGCTGCTGTTTTCCCGATAAGACAGGAAACACTTGCAGGATGCGGGAATGTATCTGCATAACAAAACAATACAGTATCAGTTTCTGTCAAAGCTGCTGATAACCCGTTAGAAAGACTGTGTTCGCCTGCGGAGATGGCATTATACTTGTGTTTAATGTTATTTAACAATGAAAAAATTCCCGCTGTTGAATTGTGCACAGAAGAAGAAAATGCAATCGGTGATACTTCATTGTCCTGACTGTATTGTGAAATTAGTTTGTTAAGTATATCCAATTCACCATATTGCGACGCAAATACAAGATTTATATCTTTTCCGTCATAGCAATCATACATAGTTGAAAAGGCAGATTTTACAAGCGGACTTAATTTGCGCCTTGTCATCATTGGAATAAAGGACAAATCAGGTTTTTCGTCTGTTGAGTATGATTTTTTGTATATGAAAAAATTTTCGTTCATGCTATCATATTAATATAGTTGGAGAGAAAATGCAAAACACAATTTCTATCACTAAATATGAGGCGATTTGTAATCTTGGCAATAGTATTGATGAGATTTTTAATAATGCGCTGAAAAGTGATAATGATTTTTTTACACCTGTAGATTCAATTGTTAAAGGTGAGACATTCCCGCTTGGAAAAATCAATTGTGTTTTGCCGGAAATCACAGAAGAAGATTACAATATTCGCTGCAACAGACTTTTACTGTATCTTTTGGACAAACTGGATAAAGATATTTCTGTTTTGAAAGAAAAATACGGCAATAACCGCATAGGTGTAGTCGTTGCAAATACCAATTCCGGAGTTGATGAATACGAAAAATCAGGGAATAAAAAGCATTTTGAGATAGGTAATCCGGCTGAATTCATAAAAAAACATCTCGGATTAAACAGCTTTTATGCAAGTGTTTCTACAGCATGTTCTTCAGGGATAAAAACATTTTCGACGGCACAAAAGCTGATTAATACAGGAATTTGTGATGCGATAATAGTTGCGGGTGTTGATGCACTCTCCAAACTGCCAGTTTTCGGGTTTCATTCTCTGGAGGTTCTTTCAAAAACGCGTACAAATCCGTTTTCTAAGAATCGCAACGGTATAAATATCGGCGAGGCTGCAGCTATTTTTATTGTAGAAGGTAGCTGCGGAGAGATTATTCTAAAAGGAATCGGAGAAACCTCTGATGCTTACCATGCCGCAACTCCGGATCCTAAAGGATATGAAGCTGCACATGCAATAAATATCGCCTTGAAAAATTCCAAACTTGTCCCTGATGCTATTGACTACATAAATCTTCACGGCACGGGAACGGTAAGCAATGATTTGATGGAAGCAAATGCTATTTACAATACATTCGGCTGCTGTATAGAAGCAAGTTCTACAAAACCGCTGACAGGTCACTGTCTCGGAGCTGCAGCAGCTATTGAAACTGCACTTTGCTGTCATATGCTTAAACATCAAACAATTATTCCGCATATTTACGATGGTGAATATGATCCGTCATTGCCCGTAATAAATCTGGTAACAGCCCCGATACATAAAAAATTAACCAATGTACTATGTACTTCATTCGGGTTTGGCGGTACTAATGCAGCTTTAATACTGGGGAGAGAATAATGCAAAATTATGATATGGAAAAAGTTCTGCCGCATAGCCATCCTATGATATTTATAGATGATATTTTGGATTATAGCCTTGAAGAACGTTCAGTAAGTACTATTGTAAAAATTTATGAAGATAAAATTTTCTTTGATAAATCATTAAATGGCATTCCGCCTATTGTCGGCATAGAATATATGGCACAGACATTAGGGTGCTATTCATATTTTAGAAATGGTATGAAACCACCCAAAATCGGCTTTTTATTAGGTACAAGACTTTACAAAAATCATTTACCTCTTTTTGAAAACGGTAAAACATACAAAGTCAGCGCAAAAGAACTTTTTTCAGATAATGAACTTGTGTCATTTGAGTGTTTAATTTATAATGGTGATGAAGTGGGGGCTGAGGCTGTAATCAATGCTTATCTGCCCGCTGATGATTTAAATTTTACAGGTATGATTAATGAATAAAACAGTTTTAATAACAGGCTCAAGCCGCGGAATAGGCAAGGAAACCGCATTATATCTCGCTCAAAAAGGATATGATATTGTTTTGCACTGCAACCAAAATATCTCAAAAGCTGAAGAAACTGCTGTTGAAATAGAAAAATCAGGTCAAAAAACAAGGATTTTACAATTTAATGTTTCTGATAGAAAACAATGTCGGAACGTTATTACAGATGATATTGAAAAAAATGGTATTTATTATGGTGTTGTCCTTAATGCAGGTATTTCAAGAGATAACGTATTTCCGGCAATGGAAGACAGCGAATGGGATGATGTTTTAAATACAAATCTCGGCGGCTTTTACAATGTGCTTAAACCTGTAATAATGCCTATGATATCAAATCGAATAAAGGGACGAATTATAACTTTATCATCAATTTCCGGTCTTGCGGGTAATCGCGGACAGGTAAATTACAGTGCGTCAAAAGCCGGTATAATAGGGGCAACAAAAGCTCTTGCTCTGGAACTTGCAAAACGCGGTATTACAGTAAATTGTGTTGCTCCGGGTGTAATTGATACAGACATGACTAAAGATTTACCTGTAGATGAACTAAAAAAAATGATACCAATGAAACGTCTAGGCAGCGCACATGATGTTGCCGGCACTATTAATTTTCTATTAAGTGAAGATGCCTCTTATATCACAGGGCAGGTAATTTCTGTAAACGGAGGACTTTATCTATGAGACGTGTTGTTGTAACAGGTATGGCTCTTGCCAGTTCTCTCGGATTTGAAGTTAATCAGGCTTTTGAACGACTTCAAACTTATAAAAATTGCGTAAGTTATCTGCCTGAATTAGAACAATACAACAAATTAAATACACGTTTAGGTTCGCCTGTAAATTTTGAAACGCCGCCACATTTCACCCGTAAAATAACACGTACGATGGGACCGCTTGCAATTATGAGTGTTGCCACTTCAGAAAAAGCCCTTTTAGACGCCGGACTTTTGGGGGATGAAATTATTTCTAACGGACAGACAGGTGTTGCATACGGCTCCTCTTCAGGGTCTTTGAAAACAATTATAGATTTTTATTCTATGGAAGTTGATAAAGAAGTTAAAAATCTTAATTCCGGCTCTTATGTAAAAATGATGTCACAAACAGCTTCAGTAAATATTTCACTTTATTTCAAAACAAGGGGAAGACTAATTTCAACATCAACTGCTTGTACATCAGGTTCAATGGGAATTGGGGCTGCATATGAAGCAATTAAGGACGGCTATCAAACAGTCATGATATCAGGAGGATCAGAAGAATTTCATCCTACGCATATTGCAATTTTTGATACACTTTATGCCACAAGTTTAAAAAATGACCATCCGGAATTAAGCCCGTCTCCTTTTGATAAAAATCGTGACGGTTTAGTAATAGGCGCAGGTGCAGGCACTTTAATCCTTGAAGAGTATGAACATGCAAAAAAACGCGGAGCAAAAATTTATGCCGAAGTTATCGGATATGGTAATACTACTGATGGCACTCATATAACTAATCCTAACCCTGAAACTATGGGAGGGGCTATTAAAGAAGCTCTTAAATATGCAAAAATTTCAGCTGATGAAGTAGGGTATGTAAATGCCCATGGTACAGCGACAATACAAGGTGATACCGCCGAATCCATTGCTACATATGATGTTTTCAAACGTCCGGTTCCTATAAGCTCAATAAAAAGTTATACAGGGCATACGCTTGGCGCATGCGGGGCTATAGAAGCTATTTTAACAATAGAAATGATGAACAATAACTGGTACTGCCCTACATTAAATCTTAATGAAGTTGATGAAAATTGCGCCCCGCTTAACTATATCATGCATAAAGGTATTGAAATGAATAACAATATTGTAATGTCCAATAATTTTGCGTTTGGCGGCATTAATACATCATTAATATTTAAAAAGATCTAGCGGCTGTCCCGCAAATGTCTCAATGCACACTTATAGTTATTTTTAACCATTAATTTTTCATTTGTTAAATTTTCTATATCGCTTTGATACATTAAAATACGTTCTTTGCGTGCTTCACTTGTACATGGCATGCTGCCCGCCAACTCTTCAATTGCAAGTAACTTACCTTTTATCTGGCGGTCTATTACCTTATTTTGTACATTTTTTCGGTTTTTAAGCATCTTTTTTTGCATTCTATAACTGTAACAACATTCTGATGCCTGAACAATACCCGTTAACATGCCAAGTAAAGTTAATAAAATTAAATATTTCTTCATCAAACTCTCCTTTTTGGGCTAATATTACTAAGGTTTTAGAATTTTAAAATCCAGAAACCGGAATAGTTCCGGGACTGTTTAAATATTCATTAAAAATTTAATTGGCGAAAATCTGTAAATCTGGTATAATACAATCAGATACATGGATACGATTGAAATAAAAAATAAAAATGAATTTAATATAGATTTTATCTCCGACTATACTGTTGTTGATATTGAAACTACAGGCTTGTCCAATAGGAATGATGATATTATTGAAATTTCAGCATTAAAAATTCGCAATAATCAAATTATAGATAAATTTTCATCTCTGGCAAAACCCAAACAGGCAGTAAAAGCTTATATTAATAAACTAACCGGCATTTCAAATGAAATGCTTGCGAATGCGCCTGAAATTGAAAAAGTTCTGCCTGAGTTTGTAACCTTTGCGGGGCATGATATATTACTAGGGCATAATATCAAATTTGATATGGGATTTTTAAGGGCAAAGTGTTTAAAAATCCTTAACTGTCAATTTGAGAATAAATCTATGGATACCTGTCTAATAGCCAAAAGGCTTTTATATCCGTTGAAAAATCATAAACTTAAAACTATTGCGGAATATTACAATATTTCTACAATAGGTCATCACAGAGCACTAAATGACTGTTATATCACGTTTGAAATATATAAAAAATTAATGAATATCTAAAAATCAGTTAACATTTTGAAATAAAAAAGGCAATTTTTCTATTAAAAAATACTTTATATATACATAGAGGAAAAATTAAGGGGAAAATTATAATGTCAGTGCATGTCAGAAATATAAATATTTCTTTCGGACGTCCTCATGGACATCATCATTTTCATTGCGGTCCGATGATGCCAATGCCATATTGCAGACCTTTCAATCCATATTATAATTCACTATTTTATGGAATGAATATGATGAACATGTTTGCATTGGGAGCTGCAACTGGAAACAGCTTACTGGCATTAATGGGCATTAGACCAAATAATAATATTGTATATCAACAACCGGTATACGTACAACAGCCAATGCCTTATTATCCACAAATGCCGGTATATCAGACTCCGGTTATGACTCCGCAATTAGGAGGATTTATTCCACAGACTGTAACACCGGCTCCTGTATTTAACCCAACACCTTCTGTCTCTACAGTTCCGCAGACAGGATATCAGAGAACTGCTGAAAAAGTAAAAAAAATAGACTGGAGTAAATTAAATCCATTTAAAAAGAAAAAGTCAAAAACTGAAACAGTTAAAACTGATAATAAATTACCTGAACTAGCTCAGGTGGGATATGACCAACAAAAAGGTAAAGCATTAGCACAAGACGCTTTAAATCACGCAAATTCTAAATCAACAGGTTATTGTGCAAGATCCGTGAAAGAATCTCTGTCAAGAACAGGGCTTGGAGAATATCAAAGCGGACATGCTTATCAGTGCGCAGATATATTAAGCAATAACCCTAATTTCAAAGAAGTAAAGGTTGATGCAAAAGATATTGATGACCTTCCTGCCGGTTGTATCGTTGTGTATCCTCGCGGAGATGCAGGATACAGCGATAATTACGGACATATAGAAATTGCTCTCGGAAACGGTAAAGCCGCAAGTGATTTTGTAAACAATAAAGTTAAAAACTCAGATAATGCAAGAGTATTTGTACCTGTTATGGCATAAGTTTTAGTAACAAATTAGTGATTTGAGTTTTTAAATCCTCAAATGACCCATTATTATCAATAATATAATTGCAGTGTTCCATTTTTTCTTCTTGAGACTGCTGCGATTTTAATCTTAATAAAGCATATTCCTCGCTGTAGTGATTACGTTCAATTAGTCTTTTTATACGGAGTTCATCCTCCGTATAAACAAAGACTATTTTATCAAATAAATTTTCCATTCCTGCTTCAAAGACAAGTGGTATGGCAACAAATAAAATTTTTTCCTCTTTATTGCGTTCAAAAAAGTTAATTATATCCTGCTTTATAATCGGATGGACAATACTTTCTAACTGCTGCTTTATTTGCGGATTATTAAATACAAGATGCCCTAATTTCTCGCGCGAAATTTCTTTATTTTCAAATATATCAAGATGAGAAAGTGCTTTTTTCACATCTTGATTTTCTAATGCTTCATGCCCGCATTTATCAGTATCAAGAACTCTATATCCATATTCTTCAAGTATTCTTTGAACTGTTGATTTACCTGAAGCAATGTTACCGGCTATTGCAATTTTCATGAGTTTGAAATCCTGTTTAAAAAATTTCGCAATTCCTTAATCTGTTGTGGTTTAATCGGTTTAAATTCACCGCGCCTCAATCCGTCAAGGGTTATTGTAGCATGCTGGATACGTTTTAGAGATTTAACCTCATAACCAAAGTGTTCAAACATTTTTCTTATTTGACGATTTAAGCCCTGATAAAGAGTTATTTGCATCATGGTATGTTTATTATCAGCCTCCAGAACTATTATATCTGCATAAGCCATTTTTCCTGGTTCAATTTCTATACCTGACGCCATTTCTTCTAACTGTGACTTTTGAATGCGTGCCTCAATAGTTACCAGATAAATTTTTGGGACTTTAACAGAAGGGTGCGTTAACTCATTTATCAAATCCCCGTCATTCGTCAATATCAAAAGTCCTGTAGAGTCCTTATCAAGACGCCCTACAGGCTTAAGGGCAAACATTGATTCAGGCAGAAGATCATAAATTGTTTTTCTGCCCTTTTCATCATCAGATGTTGTAATATAGCCTGCAGGTTTGTAAAACTTGTAATATTCATGACGTGCAGGTCTTATTAGTTTTTGATTTACAAAAACTTTATCTTTTTCCTGAACGATATATCCTAACTCTTTAATTATCTTACCATTTACATTAACAACACCTGATTCAATTAATTCATCAGCCTTACGTCTGGAACAAAATCCTGAAGATGCTATGTATTTATTCAAACGAGTGCCGGACATTTGAGTTCCCTTTCGAAAACTTCAGCCAGTATAGAAGGCATTCTGCGATATAACTTACCTTCATTAGATATCGCAACGACATCTACTTCTGCCTCTATATAAGTAATATTAGTTTCTTTAGATTTAATAGTCTGCTTGAATGTAACCGACAGGTTATTGAACTTTACAATAGATGTTTCAATAATAAGCTCATCATTAAGTCTTGCAGACTTTTTATAACGCACGTTTAAATTTGTAACAGGCAGAACAATATCTTGTTCTTTGAGGTCGATTAGATTATAACCAGCCTGTTCACACCACAAGACTCTGCCCATTTCAAGCCATCGAAGATACGAACCGTGCCATACAACACCATAGGCATCAGTATCAGAATAAAAAACTTTTTGTTCAAATATATGTTTCATACAAAAACTATACCATAAAAAATTCATAACAAAATATAAAGTAAAGTTCTATAAACAAAGGAGGTAAAAATGAAATTCAGATGTTTAGTATGCGGTTGGATATATGATGAAAATGAAGAGGGTACGAAATTTGATGATTTGCCATCAGACTGGCAATGTCCGATATGCTTTGCTGGACATGACAGTTTTGAATTAATAGATGAGGGATGCTACGGTGAAGAATAGAGGTTAAAATGCCTCTATTTTTTGTATTAAATTTTAAAAATAATAAAAAAACTATTGACGCGAAAAAATGTTTGAGGTACATTAAAACTTGCAGACAATTTAATAGCATTTTCGGGATGTAGCACTCTGCCGGGTGAAACATTTCGGGGAATTGTTTCACGAGAGGTGGTAGCGCACTTTTTCAAATGTGAAACATTTGAAAATTTAATATACTGTCGGGATGTAGCACTCTGCCGAGTGAAACATTTCGGGGAATTGTTTCACGAGAGGTGGTAGCGCACTTTTTCAAATGTGAAACATTTGAAAATTTAATATACTGTCGGGATGTAGCGCAGCTTGGTAGCGCACCTCGCTTGGGACGAGGGGGTCGCACGTTCAAATCGTGTCATCCCGACCATTTAAAAAAGATTGGCTCAATGTCAATCTTTTTTTGTTTTCTGGTCGCTCTGCCACGATTACATCGTGGCAACTTGCACGCCATTCTAATTTTCATAAGAATGGCGGCAGGTTGCATTCGCTCCCGTATGGCTCAACTTCGTTTCGCCTACGGATAGCCTATCATCCCGACCATTTAAAAAAGATTGGCTCAATGTCAATCTTTTTTTGTTGGCTGGTCGCTCTGCCACGATTACATGTCGGTTTCTTCTTTTAAATTTAGATACAGGTCAGCAGTAAATCATTTATGCAATGTAAACTTTTTTAATAAAAGTATATTATAATGTTACTTTATGTTAATATTATCTTTGCAAATGAAAAATATTAATTACTGTATGTTTTTATATTAATACTTGTAATAAAGGAGCTGAAAATGGTTATCTATGAACCAAATCCACCGGTAAAAAATTCTAACATTATCCTAAATTACCCGGAATTAATAGAATTTATTAAGCGTGGTGGGGTTGTTATTAATAATGAACAAACAGTTAAAACTAAAAAAATTGCAGGTTTGTTCCATGGTAACATTAAAAAATAACAATGAAACTACTTTATTTGAAACTAAATATAATGCCATTAAAACACTATTCGCACAAAAAAAATATTTTGAAGTTATTAAAGTAGTAAAAAATTTACAAGAACTTTTAGATTCTGATTATTTAGACTATTCCTTTTTTGATAACAAAGCTGTGTTTTTAATTTATGAAGGTATAAGTTATATTGAATTAGGGCTGTATGAAAATGCATTAGATGTATTACTAGTTATAGAAAAAAAATATGAAGATTTAAAGAAAACAAGAATTTTTTGGCGCAATTTGTCAAAAAAGCCAGTTAATAAAAATGTTTTTGAAATGTCAAAACATGCCTGCGAATTAATCAGTGATCAGATAAAAAAATTTAATAGCAATAATAGTTACAAATATTTGTCTAACATTGCGTATGCTTGTTACAAACTTAAAAGATATAAAGAGGCAATAAAATATTATAAAAAAGCACTGATAAGAAGAAAAAATAAAAAAGATATACTTTTGAACCTGGGTATTGCTCAGGCACAATACGAATTATATAAAGGTAAACTACCTTATTCTGTTAAAAAATGGTATATAAAAACAATCGACATATTTTCAAATTCTAAAACTAATTTTGATACATTACTTGCTATTGGTAAAATGCATTATTTTCTAAAAGACTATGACAAGGCTTTAAATTTTGTACAAAAAGCATTAGAATTTACAGTTAATGAACCGCAAAACAAAGTGTATGCTTATGATTGGCTTTCAAGAATTGCATACAAAAAGAAAAATCATTCTATTGCTATTGGATTTTATGAAGAGGTTATACGATGTTTAGTCGAGTACCCTGATAGCAAACAGGGTATGATTATTCACCCAAAACCGCAATTATATCTTATGACAAAATTTTTAAATGAAAATAAAAAGATTTTAAAAAATCAGGAACTTAGAGGTGTCTGGTACACGGTTATTGCAAGTCTTATTGTAACTATAGCTTTTGGTGTACTGGATAATCATTTATATCTAAAATCACTATTTGAACGATTAACAGAATGGATATTTTAACGATTCTAATAAATAATTTGAACATAAACCGTTCTTGTTCTGGCTTTATTGTCAAAGTCAATCAAGACAATTTGCTGCCACTGCCCGAGCTGCAAAGCACCGTCAATTAATGGAACCATAGTATTGTTGCCAATTATAGATGCACGGATATGAGCATAACCATTTCCGTCATGCCAGGTATTATCATGATGATAGTCATCTCTGACCGGAGCTATTTTTTCCAAAGCTTCCGGCAAATCTACCAACAACCCCGGTTCAAATTCTATATTAGTTATTGATACTGTACTGCCGGCTACATAAATATACACTGCTCCATTGGGCAATGAGTGGCGATACACTGCATTTTGCACCTTTTGTGTTATATCTATTATATCTGTAAACCCTTGAGTATTTACGGAAAAATGTTCAGTTATTACCGGCATAATTAACTCCATTCTATTCTGCAGTACTAATCATTGTTTTAGGATGAAATGTTGGTTCAACTTCAACTAACTCGTTAATATTCTCAGCTTTAACCTCTTTACCATCATACATTTTTACACTTAAAGGTGTTATATTACGTTCCAATCCATGATGCGTATGTTCTCTTGCAAATCCAAGCACTTTTCCCTCTGAACTGTGCGCAAAATTGTAACGTATGATATCGTTTCCTTTTACTGTTGTTCGTTCATAAACAACTTTATCCGGTGTCAATAAATCTTGTGTTGTTGCAGTTCTGCCGTCCGCCCACTGTGTATAAATCTGGCGTTCTAATCCATTTTTTACCCAGGTATCACTACTTGGAATATATCCATCGGATTCTACACTTTTTACGAATTTATCACCATTCATTACATTATATTTAAAAGCCCCTGTTTCTTTATTAAGCGGAATAATGTGTTGAACTGTATTTTTCAATTTTTCTTGAACCTGTGCACCAACATCCGCCTTAGCTTTTTTACCTGTTTTCAAATAATAAGCAATACTGCCGACAACAGCAATAATTGCCGCCCCTACACTTACATTTCTTGCTATTTTAGAACTAGCTTTTGTCTGGTTATCTGTATGAGATATATTCGATTGTAAAGGTTGTTTTTGCCGGGGTGGGGCGGGGTTTGAATACATAAAATTCACATCATAATTATTTGAAATACCTCTAATCATTTCTTTATATTTGACTCCTTTTAACCGTACATTTCGTCTTCATAGTAAACAAATTCAAGATGTCCGACAAGTATTGTATCACCATCTTTTATTCCTTGCAACTTTAATTCATCAAATACCCCCATACCTTTGAGGATATTTTGAAAGCGTATTACCTGTTCACTGTTTCTTTCGTCGGTAACTCCTGCTATACGGCTGACTTTACCGCCGTTAATTATATATGTGTCTTTTGATACCTTTATAACTTCAAACTCACTATCATCGTTGTTATATGCACCGGTGTCTTCTTCTACAACAATTTCAATTTCCGGATGCGGAATTTCATCGACTTTTTGTCCCATAAAATCAGTAAGTTTATCAATATTTTCACCTGTGACTGCAGATATCATAAAAATATTTTCTGAAACTTCTCTGAATTGTTTAAGAAGTTCTTCACGCCGCTGTTCATCAATTGCATCCATTTTATTAAGAGCGATAATCTGATACATATTAGCAAGCTTGTCTGAATGTTTTTCAAGTTCTTTATTAATTATTTGATAATTGTTAAATGGATTTTCTTCCGTTGAATCAATAAGGTGAACAAGGAAACGACAGCGTTCCACATGTCTTAGAAAGTCATAACCAAGTCCGACGCCTTCACTTGCGCCTTCAATTAATCCCGGAATATCAGCAACAACATATCCGTCACCAGAACGCTTTTTTACAACTCCTAAATTAGGTATAAGAGTAGTAAACGGGTAATCTGCAATTTTAGGTTTGGCAGAACTTATCCTGCTAATAAGGGTTGATTTTCCGGCATTTGGCATACCTAAAAGTCCGACATCAGCAATTAACTTAAGTTCTAAAAAAAGTTCCCGCTCAATACCGGGTTCACCCGGTTCGCAAAATTGAGGAGCACGTTTCTGAGCAGTTGCAAATCGTGCATTACCGCGACCGCCTCTGCCGCCTTTTGCAACCATCACAGCTTGTTCATGACATGTCAAATCGGCAATTATATTGCCGGTTTTTATATCTTTAACAACTGTACCTACCGGAACTTTAATATACAAATCTTTTGCACAGGCTCCGTGCATATTTTTTATACTTCCATTTTCACCTGATGCGGCTTTGAATACAGACTTATGTTTAAAATCCATCAGAGTTGACATATTTTCGTCAGCAATAAGATAAACATTGCCGCCTCTGCCGCCGTCACCGCCTGCAGGACCTCCTTTGTCCACATATTTTTCTCTGCGCCACGCAACCATTCCATTGCCGCCGCGTCCGGAAACTACTCTGATTTTACTTTTATCTATAAATTGCATATTTAATTTATCCCTAAGTCTGTTTGTGTTATTATGCTAGCATGAAAATGTTAAAAGAAAAACTATTTAGCAAAGAAAAAATTGAAATAGGTCCTGACTGCGGATACGATAATTATATAATGGCTATAGAGTCGAGTTGTGATGAAACAGCCTGTGCAATTGTTAAAAACGGTCGTGAAGTTGTTGCTAATGTAGTGGCATCACAAATAAAAACTCATGAAAAATATGGCGGAGTAATACCGGAAATCGCAGCTAGAGAGCACCTTGAAGCCATTAATGTTGTCATAGATGAATCTTTTAAGCAGGCAAAAGAGAATGCCGGCATTTCGCCTCAAGATATTACAGCTTTCGCCGGAACTGTAGGTCCCGGACTTGTCGGATGTTTACTAGTAGGATTGAATGCTGCCAAAACACTTGCACTTGTATATGACAAACCTTTTATTGGCGTAAATCATTTAAATGCACATCTTTGCGGAAATTATATTGACACGGATTTGGAACCTCCGTTTATGGCACTTCTTGTAAGCGGCGGGCACACACAAATTATTGATGTCAAATCATATTCTGAACAGACTATTCTGGGCGAAACTATTGATGATGCGGTTGGAGAAGCCTATGATAAAGTTGCACGTCTTATAGGTCTGCCGTATCCGGGCGGTCCAAGATTAGACAAACTTGCTCAGGAGGGTAATGCTTTTGCATTTAAACTGCCGGAAGCTAAAGTGAATGGATATAACTTCAGTTTCAGTGGTTTAAAAACTGCGGTATTAAGACTTGTTAAATCTTTTCCTAAAGAAGAACTGCCGGTTGCGGATATTTGCGCAAGCTTTCAGGAAACAGTTTCTTCAACGCTTTTGCACAAGCTTAAAAAGGCACTGCAAGCAAGCGGTTACAAGCAGGTAGTTATTGCCGGCGGTGTTGCTGCAAATTCTGAAATACGTAAAAAAATCTTTGCCCTCGCTGATGAAGGTTATAAAGTCTTTGCCCCGCCAATGAAATATTGTACAGACAATGCAGCAATGGTTGCATCTTGCGCTTATTTTAATACTAATACTTTTGATGATGTAAATGTTGAAGTTTTTTCCAGAGTAAAATAGGCAATTTTTTATCTTCATCTGTTTTATATAGATATGCAAATCGGAAGTGTAGATAAAAATAATCAACCACAATTTTCAGGTCTGACAAGAACGTTGTCAAAAAAGTACTTTGCAACTTTTGATGAAATTAAAGATGTTTTTGAAAAACACCCGAAAGCTGATGGTATAGCCGGTTCCCTGCCATATTCATGGATAAAAAATATTCAGCACAAACCTAAATCTTTCCGCGACACGGCAATAAAAGAAGTCTATCAAACTTTACGCGGCATATTTGCGGAACAGGAAATAAAAAATCTTAAAGAAAAATCTAAAATTCTGACAGAAGTTTTACATAAAGCTGAAATTTTGCCGGATAGCAATATAGTAATTATCAAAAACAGAAAACTCGACGGCTCTACAGTATCCGGATTATATACAATACATGAAAAAGGAAAAAATCCTACACTTGAACCGGTATTTATAAAAAAATTCAAAACTCGCAAACAGCTTGCCAGCAGAAAAAACAGCGATGGTTTGTACCCTGAAACAGCTATGGGGTTACATTTTAACAAACTTATGGCTGACAGGCATATCTGGAAATTCTTATGGTCAGACGTAAATGCAGGATATATAGCCTCACATTATGATGCTCAGCCTAAACATGTCAAAATACCACACACTTTAGGTATTGGCAGCGATGATCTGGATAAAGAAAATTTCTTCAAAAAATTAATGAAAACAACAGGTGATTTTACAGATATAAGAAAAATTCTCGCAAAATACGGATTTATACATCAGGATTATCATGATGAAAATATTATAATCACCCGCGACAAAAAGGGAAATTTAATTACCAGACTTATTGACTTAGGCAGCATTGTTCCTTTAACAGAAAAAAATTCTTACAGATTAAAGTTTATCAATTACAATCACGCAACCAAAACTTTTGAATAAGCTCTGGATAATATAAATTCAGTTATTGTTTTTTCCAATTCAACACCGTGGTGATGGTTTATTTCTTTAATAAAATAACAAGGACTGGTTATATTAATTTCAATTATTTTTCCGTCAATAACATCAAGTCCGACCATTGGCAAGCCCATTTTATTTAATTCTCTTGCAACAGGCATAAATCTTTCTTTTTCATCCGGCAGAAGTTCTGCCTTAATAATATTTGCATCGCAATGGTCGTTAAATTTAAAATCATTATTGCTTGGAAGTTTTTGCACACAAACATCCAATACATCATCTCCGAGAAAAAGCACACGCTTATCCCCGTATTGGGCAAGAGGAATATATTTTTGCACCATTATTAACTGTGATTGTTTTTTCGTCATTAAATCAATAATTACAGCTGTATTTTTATCCCCCTTTTTAAGCGTCATAACACCTGCCCCAAAACAAGCATTCAACGGTTTCAGAACAATTTCTTCATGTTCGTCTAAAAAGCTTATTATATCCGCTTTAGAAGCCGTAACAATATTTTCAGGCATCAAATCAAGAAATTTCACTGTATGTAATTTTTCATTAAAATCACGAATTGCACGCGGCTCATTCATTACATATGTCTTATCTCTGTCAACAAAATCAAATATATAAGTTGCATTTATATAATCCAGATCAACCGGCGGATCCTGACGGAACATTACCAGTTGAAAATCTTCAACTTTTCTGTCAATAAGTTTTTTGTCGTAAATTATATTTTCGTTAATCTCTGATGTCGCATAACAATGTGCATGCGCCCTGCCTTTTACAAGGCTTAAATTGTCAATTGTAGTTATGTAAACGTTATTGTTGTTACGCAAAAACTCTCTTATGAGCCAGAAATTTGTAACAAGATTGTTGAATTCAAAATATTTTAGTTCAATTCTGTCAATAATAAATAAAATATCCATAATGCCTCTTTGTCCGGTTTAAAATGCAAGTCTGAATATATCAGACTTGCATAAGAATTTTAACATTCTATCTGATATAATACATTGTCAAGAAGTATTATATTTCTTTTGGATTAAGAACAAGCGGGTTGTTGTTGCCAGCTTGAAGTAATCTGATAAATTTCTGAACATCAGCTTCAATAGAAGGGAAAGTGTTATAATGAATAGGAATAATAGTTTGTGCCCCTATCCATTGCGCAGCAATTGCCGCATGTTCAGCATCCATTGTATAAGTTCCGCCAATAGGCAGCA
The DNA here is from genome assembly GCA_944324165.1 of Candidatus Gastranaerophilales bacterium. Taxonomy (GTDB): domain Bacteria; phylum Cyanobacteriota; class Vampirovibrionia; order Gastranaerophilales; family Gastranaerophilaceae; genus CALUVH01. Next base: position 73,163 of record CALUVG010000007.1, read on the forward strand.
TTGCAATATTAGGTCTGTACAATTCTTTTACAAGCTTCATTTCTGAATGCAGACAGGTATCACCGGCATGATAAATTCTTACATTATCAATGTTAAAGAAAATACTTGCAGCACAGCCGCCGTAACTGCCGTCTGGCAGTGAGCTTGAGTGGAATGCAGGTAAAAATATTGCATTACCCCAATCATAGTGAACCCAGCCGCCTAAATTTACGTCACGAGTTTTACATCCCTGACCTGAACAATATCTTGCAAGCTCCGCTATTGCAGTAATTGTTGCATCTTTTTCCTTTGCTATTTCTATTGCCTGACCTAAATGATCAGAATGAGCATGGGTTAACAAAATATCCGTAATATTTCTTTCATGCCAGTTATATTTTTCATTACCGGCTACATTCGGGTCTACAAGTATTGATTTGTCTCCAACTGTAAATTCAAAAGCACTGTGACCAATGTATTTTAAATCCATACAATCTCTCCTTTAGTTAATTAACAGTTTAAATATAACATTATTTGCGATAAAATACAACTATGCAATACGAAATTTACATGAAAAAATGTATAGAACTTGCAAAATTAGGAGAGGGCAATACTTCGCCCAATCCTCTTGTCGGCTGTGTTATTCTTGATAAGTCGGGAAATGAGATAGCAGCAGGCTACCATGCCAGATATGGCGGCAACCATGCTGAGCGTGATGCTTTATTAAAAATTAGTGCAGGAGAAGGGGACACTTTAATTGTAAACCTTGAACCGTGTTCGCATTACGGAAAAACTCCGCCCTGTGCTGATTTTATTATTGAAAAAAAGATAAAAAGGGTTGTTATTGGTATGACTGATCCAAATCCGATAGTTTCAGGGCGCGGCATAGAAAAACTTAAAAAAGCAGGTATTGAAGTTATTACAGGTGTATTAGAGGATGAATGCAAAAAGCTTAATGAAGTCTTTGTTAAAAATATGACTCAGAATAAACCTTTTATTGCAATAAAAACAGCCGCAACCCTCGACGGTAAAATTGCAACATCCACAGGCTCTTCTAAATGGATAACTTCAGATGCGGCAAGAGAAGAGGTTAAAAACATAAGAAACCGTTATGATGCAATAATGACATCTTCTGCTACAATTCTTGCCGACAATCCAACAATGGCTCACAGAAAAAAAATTATCCTTGACAGAAAACTAAAGACAAATCTTGAATCTCCAATTTATAAAGACGGAGAAATATATCTTTTTAACGCTGAATTAGATATGTTTGAGGGCGGGGTTAATTTTATAAAAACACCTGTAAAAGAAGAAAAACTGGATTTAAATTTTATTTTTGAAAAGGCGTTTGAACTCGGTATAAAAAGTATTCTCGTTGAAAGCGGCGGGCATCTTAACGGAGAAGTTCTGCCTTATGCTGACAAAATCTATCATTTTATTGCCCCAAAAATCACAGGAGACAATTCTTCACTATCCTGTTTTGATTTTAGAAATATAACAGATATTTCACAAAGTCTTAACTTCAAGTTTGATGAAGTTAAAATGTTTCCTCCCGATATACTGCTGACTTATTACCATGGATAACCGTCAGGGATTTGCCAGCCGCTTAATTGTATAACAGCCCCGCAATAGCATCCGGCATATATACTGTTTACTTCTTTTGTACAATTATAATGAGTACTATTATCCATTAAAGAGTCAGCAGAAAAAGAATCCTGTTGATCTTGTATACCGGTCATAACCATTCTACCATTACTTGTATCTATAAACATTCCAAAAATATCTTTACCCAACGTATTTTCACCTTTAGATTTACCGTTTATGTCAACTTTAATTTGGATATGATATATGCTTTTATTTTCAGAATCACCACTCAGCCCTGCCCCTCTGCCTATCCACATATATACTGATTGTCCATCCGGCATTATAAATGAAATTCTGTTAGTCTCATCATTACGAAGATAACCTGTCAGACCTGACAATGACTTAACATTATCAGCCCAACATTCATTACTTGTTGGTATACACACTTTATCTATTTTTAAAAATGGTTTAACATATGTGTTAAAAAAGTCAGAACTAAGATTATCACCAAGGTTAAATGTCCAATTTTGCATAAAACCGTGCTCTGCCTCAGCATTTCTTAACATATTGTTAAATAACGCATAATCTTTTTCCAGCCTGGTTACAACTATACGTTTCTGATATTTGGTAATAATAGTTGGCATTGTCAATGCTGCAACAATGCCGATAACTGCCAGAGTTATCAAAACTTCAGCAAGTGTAAATGCCTGCCTTGATTGAGTCTTTATCTTTTTCATATAATTCTCCTATTTATATTTAACATATATTACATATTATTGACATGTATTATATATCAATTATTTATATTTTTGTCAAGTGAAATAACTAACATTACAATTAATAATTATGTTAGATATTAGAGAAGAAATTCATTTATTACTGTTCAGGCGCGGGTTGTCTTTTCGCAAACTTGCACAGTTGATGCATGAACAGGGTTATGATATTCCTGTGCAAAGCGGTCTCTCTGACAGACTGCTAAAAAAACGAATCCGCTTTGAAACCGTACAGGAAATTCTTGATTATTTAGGATATGAATTAAAAATCGTTGAAAAATAAATCAACAAGACAATTCTGCTAATCAACAACCGTAGTATAATATTCTTATGAAAATAAAAAATGCAACACAGGCAGGAGTGTTTTATCCCGCTGAAAAAGACGAAATTTTAAATATGTTTGCGCAATTTGATAATCAAAAACAGGCAAACTATTCTTCGCGTATACTTATTGTACCGCATGCCGGATACATTTTTTCCGGTGAACTTGCATTTAATTGTTACAAATTTTTGGATAAATCCGTTAAAAATATTTTTATAATTTCGCCGTCCCATTATGAACGGATTTATGGCTGTGTTCTGTCTGATTATGAGGAATTTCAAACTCCGCTCGGCAGCATAAAAATTAATCAGATATTGAAAGAAGAGTTTTCAAAATTCTGCGACTGCAGTGTTAATAATCTTGCGTTTGAAAAAGAACACAGTATTGAAGTGCAGCTGCCTTTTATAAAATATTTTCTGCCTGATGCGCAGATTATTCCTGTTTTGTACGGATGTGAAAATTTTAAAAATTTAACTGAAAGTATAAGCAAATTCTATAAAAACAGAGAAAATGCATTCATTATTTCCAGCGATTTAAGTCATTTTTATCCAGAGAAAGAGGCAGTAAAAATTGATAATTACACAGCCCGAATGATAGAAAGCGGAGATATAAGGAATTTTGAGGCAGAACAAGCCTGCGGGGCGGTCGGCATCTGCGGGGCGGTAAAATTTGCTCAGGAAAATAATTACACATTTATCCGTGTAGGATTAACCGATTCTTCACAAAAAACAGGAGATACCTCACGCGTTGTCGGATATGGCGGCTGGTTTTTATACGAAGGAGAAAAAAATCAATATATAAAAGAAAACTATGCAGATTATTTGATAGAAATTGCACGTAACAGTATCCAATCCGGTTTGCATCTGGGCGGATACCCTCCTGAGAATATTCCGTGTGTTCTGGAAGAAACCGGTGCCTGCTTTGTTACTCTAATGCTGAATAACAGACTGCGCGGCTGCATCGGCTCCGTTATTGCTCACCGTCCGCTTATTCTTGATATTTACAAAAATGCTCATTCCGCGGCTTTTTCGGATCCACGTTTTGCTCCAATTACAATTGATGAATTCAAAAATATAAAAATTAACATTTCACTTTTGTCATCTCCCGAACGCATTGAATTTTCTAACGAACAAGAACTTTTAGAAAAGCTTACCCCTCATAAAGACGGGTTAATTATCCGTGATGCAAATTATCAGGCTGTATTCTTACCCGTGGTCTGGGAACAACTGCCGGATAAAAAAGAATTTTTGAAAGAACTAAAACTAAAAGCAGGAATGCCCGAAAATTATTTTTCTGAAACTATGGAAGCTTTTGTTTTCTCTACCATATATATCGAAGAATAAATCATTGACAAAATGAAAAATTTAAAATAGTGTAAAATTATGGATATATAGAAAAAGGGGAATTATGAAAAAAACATTAACAATTTTGGCTATCATACTTATTGGTACGGTTAGTTTTGCAGTAGATGATGCAACACTAAAAAAAGAACAAAGCTGCCAGAATTATATAAACGAAATTGGCGTAAAAATTTTGAATGCTAATAAAATAGATAAACATATTGTATTTACTTATGACAAAGGTGAATACAAAAAAACAATAAATGATCCGGCGATAACTAAACGTCAGATAATATTCTATAATGAATATTTTAAATACATTGATAATGACGATGAAATGGCAGCATTTCTCGCTCACCAGATCTCACGCGCCGCAAAATCCTACAGCGGCGAATGGGGAGGGCTAGTAAGCTCCGCTCAGATAAAATTTGCGCCTAAAAAATACGAAATATTTGCAGATAAAAGAGCTGTAGATTATATGGTTAATGCCGGCTATAACCCGATAGGTCTCATTACTTTTTTGAATAAAAGCAAACCACAAAATGTTATGGATAAAATGCTGTTCCATAATCCGGCATCAAAAAGAATGGCTATTATCTATGAATATATTTATATGAATTATCCGTATTATTTAGCAAATAATCCTTATTTTGAAAATATTAATTATCAGAACTTCCTGCTTAACTCTGTTGAAAACAGAGCAAAACTAAAAGAAAAAATAGAAACAGGGTCTACGGAAAAGGTTAAATATGAATAAACTTCTGAAAATATTGTTAGTAATAATAATGCTTGCAACTGTTAATACGGCTTATGCGCATGTTCAGGTTAGGGATGAACTTGTTGATAAAACACTAGCCGGAAAAACATTTACAAAGCCGGACCCGCATCTTGAGTACAATTATCAGGATACAGACAGGGTTGAAATTCCTCTTCAGATAACAGAAAAAATTTCTACAGCAGGAAAATATGCTACTTACGAAGGGAAACGCTTAGAATTTATAGTTGCGGGAAATGTTTACTATAAAGGGAAATTGATCTTACCTCTCGGAACTAAAATAACAGCACGAGTTGAAATTCTAACGACAAAGGGCATATCAGGAATTCCGGGGGAAATTTTTCTAACGGATTTCGAAATTCCCGGAATAAAGAGTTCGCAAATAATGGAACCAATATCAAAACGCGGTCAAAACAGAACTCTATGGATATTACCGCTAAAATGGGCACTAACACCGCTGCCGCCGCTGGGGTCTTTTACAAATATCATCTTTGGCGGTGATGGTGTTCTCAAACCTAAGCATACATTGAAACTTTATTATTACCCGAATTGGATTTAATTGTAGCTGAGAATTATAGTTTTTTAGCACATCAGAAATATTTGTGATAATATAAAAACATTATGAATAATCAGACTAAACATTATTATGTAAAAGAACTATTAAACATTGCCCTGCCCATTATTATGGGAAACCTCGGTTTTATTTTAATCGGGGCAGGAGATGTGTTAATTGCAGGAAGGCATTCTACTGATACTCTTGCAGCAATTAGTATTGCGACAGCCATCACAAATTGCATATTAACCTTTGGAATTGGGCTAATCGCAAGTGTCTCACCTTTATTATCAAATATACGAGGAGAAAATAAATCTGCAAAAAAATATTTTTTCCCGACTATCAGATTTTCAATGATTCTTGCTATTATTACAGCTATAGCGGTGCTAATTTTTGTACCGGTGATTGATTATCTCGGGTTTGAGGCGAAACTCGTACCCGACATAAAAAATTATATGATTGTCACTGCTTTTAGTACATTCGGAGCTTATTTGCACGCTTGCTTAAAAGAATTTTTACAGGCATTTGAAATTGTATTGTTTCCTAATCTGGTAACCGTTTTTTGTGTATTTTTAAATGTGTTTTTGAACATAATTTTTGTTTTTGGCTGGGGACCAATACCAGCAATGGGAGTTATCGGACTGGCTATCGCAAGTTTTACCGTACGATATGTAATGGGATTTGCGCTGCTGATTTATTGTTTAAAAATGATGAGTTTCAGAAACTACCATGATAAAAATTACTACAAAAATTTGTTAAAAATAGGATTTCCTATATCAATGGCAGTACTTGTAGAATTTGTTGCATTTAACAGTATTGCGATATTTATGGGAAGAGCATCAGGCGTTTATGCAGCTGCACAAAATCTAATTTGCACTTTAACAACCGTTTCATTTATGGTGCCTCTGGCAATATCAAATGCTATTGCTGTAAAGGTCGGTTTTGCTAACGGCGCAAAAGAATTTCTTGATCTGAAAAGATATTCAATAATCGGTATTTTAATGTCTGTAGGATTTATGATTTGCAGTGCTGTAATTTTCTGTTCTTTTCCGCATATTCTTGTTGGATTATTTACAAAAGATGCAATGCTTATTAAAATATGTGTGCCTGTTTTATTTGTTGTATCTATATTTCAAATCTTTGACGGATTACAGGTTGCACTTGCGGGCATTTATAAAGGGATAAAAAAGACTAAAATTGTATTGATCGCTAACTTTTTCGGATACTGGCTGATTTCAATTCCGCTGGGATACTGGCTCGCATTTTATAAACAAATGAAACTAATCGGTTTCTGGTATGGTCTTTTAGGGGCTGCAATTGCACTGTGCCTGTTTATGCTTTTAATGCTTTCCAGATATTTCACCAGGTTAAAATTTGAATTTGCCGGAAAAATAATAAAAGATTAGCATTTTTAACAGATTTATGTTATGATTGACTAGTATGGAGGAAAAAACATGCATATTGAACAAAGAACATTTATAGCTGTGAAACCGGATGGTGTGAGAAGAGGATTAGTAGGAGAGATTATCCGGAGATTTGAACAAAAAGGTTACAAACTTATTGCTATGAAAATGCTTGATGTAACTCGCGAACAGGCAGAAAAACATTACGCAGAACACAAAGGTAAACCTTTTTATGAAAGATTGATAGAATATATTCAAAGCGGTCCGATTGTTGCTATGGTATGGAAAGGTTATAACGTAATAGCAGGAGCACGCCAGCTTATGGGTGTAACTAACCCGCTTGATGCTCAGGTTGGAACTATAAGGGCTGATTTCGCACTTGTAAAAGAATACAATGTTGTACATGGATCAGATTGTCCGGAAAGTGCAGAACGCGAAATTTCTATCTACTTTGCAGAAAATGAAATTTGCGATGAATATGATAATATGGCAGAAATTGTTATTGAGAAACTAGATGATTAGGGACAAGGCTCACGAAAATTTTAGTTATAAATTAGTACACACCTGTAAGCAAACAGGTGCGCGTGCCGGTATATTATCAACCCCGCACGGAATGATAAAAACACCAATATTTATGCCTGTGGGGACGAATTCGGCAGTAAAAACGCTGACCTGCGATCAGCTTGAAAATACCGGTGCACAAATAATATTAGCCAACTCCTATCACCTGCATTTACGTGCAGGAACAAAATTAATCAAACAATTCGGCGGTATTCACGGATGGATGAACTGGCATAGACCTGTGCTTACGGATTCCGGCGGATTTCAAGTCTTTTCACTATCACATTTAAGAAAAATTACAGAAGATGGCGTAGAATTTCGTGATCCAAAAGACGGGAAAAAACATTTTATCAGTCCTGAAGTTTCTATGGAAATACAGCAGGATATCGGGGCTGATATTATAATGGCATTTGATGAGTGCGCTCCATATCCTTGTGAATATGACGAGGCAAAAAAAGCAATGGAACGCACTCATCGCTGGCTGGAAAGATGTTTTAAGGCAAAGACAAATTCTAAACAGGCATTATTTCCAATAGTACAGGGGGCATTTTTTGATGATTTAAGAAGAGAAAGTGCAGCCGTAATTTCCACATATGATGCGGTGGGATACGCGATTGGCGGAGTTAGTGTGGGGGAACCTGATAGTGTAAAAAATCATTTTGTTGCACTAACCGCGCCGCTTTTGCCGGAAAACAAACCCAGATATTTAATGGGAGTAGGAACACCTGAAGATTTGCTTGATGGGATTCGCTCCGGCGTAGACATGTTTGATTGTGTTTTACCGACACGAAACGCCAGACACGGGTCATTCTTTACCTGGGAGGGTAAACGAAATATTAAAAACAAAGAATTTTATGATGATGCAAGACCATTGGTTGAAGGTTGTGACTGTTATACTTGCAAAAATCATTCACGTGCATACATAAGACACTTATGGCGTTGCGGAGAAAGCACAGCATCAACACTGCTTTCGATACATAACATCAAATTTTTAATTGATTTTTCACAGAAATGCAGAGAGGCAATTCTCAATGATTCATTTGGTGACTTTTACAATAAACATTATTCAAACCTGATTAAAAACAACAAATCTTGTACAGCCACCATTCTATAAACGGCTAAATGTGGACGAAGTCCACTTTTACATATTGGGGGGAACTGCTAAAGAAGTGCAGTAGAAAATAGGTCGGGCTTTAGCCCGACAAAAACATTGTAGTTCGGCTTTACCAAGCCGACAAGTAAAAAAGGTGGGCACGCATTGCTTTGCCCACCCTACGAAACTAAGGAGTTTATGAAGACGTTAGGACGTTAAGACTATAAGACGCTAAGTCCTTTACAAAAATCAGGCAACGTGGAATGCCACGATGCCTGATTTTCTGTAAATACTTAGTGCCCTAGTAACTTAGTGCCTTTAATTAAGAGGACTTTGTCTTCTTAATTGGAATCACCTAAGCAAACCGCGAGTCTGTTGCTGAAGTCGCGGTAGCCGTTGTAGTACAAGTACGTGTAGGTAGAGGTGAAGTTGCGGAAGTACGCGAGGATACTGCTGCGCTCCTGCCCAGACCACACATAGAAGTCGTTAGAAGACGATGAGGCTGAGAGGAATTGGGCTGCCTTAGTTGTATCTAGGGTTAGTCCTGATGAAATATCTTGTTGCGCTCCTATTGTTCCGTCGTAGTTGTATACATATGTCGCTAGCTGTCCTAGCTGTTCCAGTGTTGGCATTTTACTAACTCCGCCACATGTTTTTACTGCGCCTGCCCAATAGTCATTATCATAACCACAAGCCTGTATACCTAATTCACCATCGGATACTGCTTGGTTACATTCAGCTATTGTCATAGGGCTATATCCGCTGCCAGGGGCAAGTATTTGGCTTATACACATACCACCCACTAAATCAGGATTTATCATACAACCTGTTGTGCCGGCTAATTCTGTTACATTAATCCCCGCAATATCCTTACCGTTTGTATTTGGATTCTTATTCCCCGACACATCATACAATATTGCCATGCTGTTTGAGGTTGCGCTGAACTGATTATTAAACGGTTCCTGTGTTGTATTCGGGTTGTAAGCAATAATAGCATTTACGCCATTTGCAAACTGAACCGCAACTGTATCCGT
>CALUVG010000008.1 GCA_944324165.1 Candidatus Gastranaerophilales bacterium
TATAATGCATTAGCTGCAATGAAAGGATAAATCATTAATGCAAAATGAATTGGAATATCAAGATAACGAATTACACGAATTGTACGAAAAGTACAAATATAAATCCTGGGTCGCTTATCTGTATTTAATTGGATATAGTGATTTTGCTCTTCAAAGGTTTTATATTGGTAGTAAAATATCACTACAAATTGGAATTATATTCTGTTTTATAAAATTAACATCACTCATATTGTATTCATTATCCAGAGAAAAGGGATTTATTGTTTTTTCTGATGTCACAGAATGGGGGCTTATACTTTTTGACCTATTTTACATTCCTAGATTAGTTAAAAATATGAACGATGAATTACTAAATAATATAAAACAATTGAGAAATATTAAATTTCAAGCTCGCCAAACAATCTGGAATTATTTTGCACCGGTTTCGCTGATTTTACGCGTAATTATAGGATTATATCTTATTGAAACTTATAAACATTAAATATTCAATATTTATGTTTCTGAGAAATTTGTTCTAATCTTAGGGTTTGGTGGTGTAATTATTAATGATAAGTAATAAAAGTTTTTGTGTTATTATTATATCAGAGGTAAAAATGAGTTTTTCTTATCACAAAAAATTTTATAACCAAACAAATAAATTATCAGATAGATGCGAAAGCCTTGAAGATATTAACTTCACACCTTTGGCTAATATTCAACAAATTGAAATGTATGATAAATATTATGACACATCTTTTGTGGTACCTTTTCTAGTTGTTTATTATTTGGTGGACACCCTGATGCGTCTCTTATCAGAAGAATATAAATATTTATATTTCCCGCTGACTATTCTAGCCGTGCTGTGTTATTTGGGCTGCAGAATTCAAAGGTTAAAATATAAAAAATATTGTTTAGGATTACCCCAAACCTGTTCAACTTCCCTATTGGAACATTTTTCTAAATTTTATATAAATATAAATAGTATATTATTGACATTACTATTACCATGTCATATTGTGATTTTGCTTAGTAGTAGAGCTAATATTATTATGGATATTATCATTTCGATATTTATTTTTGCAAATATTCTTGCAAGAATGGGAGATAATAACAACAGAGTAGATGTTTAAAGATTATACTGTTTTCTTTTTGAATCCCTTTAATTGTGCAAAATCATCAAGCGTTTCTGCAATAATCTGTTTTACGGAATCCGTAAAATCAAATTGGAATATTGGATAAATGTGTGAAATTTGTTCTGTATTTTTAATATTAGAATTAATTAGATCATTATTATTTAAGTTTATGTAATGTAATTCCGTTTCCTCTGGTACATTTTCTAAATCTGCGTATGAGTCTGGAGCTATGGTGTTATCAATGGATAAGTTAATTACTTCAGTCTTTGTATCAAATAAATCCTTAGCTTGTTGTATGTATTGTAAGTCATTAGCATTATTATAGCGCTGCTGTAATCTTTTATTACTTTCATACCAGTTTGCATATGCAAGAGCAGCCCATGTGCTGCCAAGCGCTACAATAGAACTGGAACCCAGTAATTGAGCTGTGTTTTTAAATTTTGTAATGCCGCTGTAAATTTTAGGTAAATCTTTTCCTTGTATTCCTAAATAATTTAAAATACCACTATTTATCGTAGTTAATTTATATAATGATTCTTCACCAGATATATCTCTATCAAACATTCGATTTTCATAGTAGTTAGCTTTTACAAAAGATGAATTAAAATCTTTTGGCTTAACCTCTTCAGTATTATCCTTAATATAATCAGCGAACATATCTAAGAATACTGCCGAATTAAATATGGAATCACCACTAGCATCTGGTATATTAAACGCTTTAGGGGCTTCTTTAGACCAGTTGGCTGCAGCTTTAAATTTATATCCTAAAGTTTTTTTAAACTCATCAAGGCTGACATATTCATTTTGGAGCATCTCTCCCATTTGTGATAGTATTCGGGCTATTTCTTCTTCTGACAAATTTTCTCTAAAACCGGCTAACATTGTACTAATCAGTAAATTATGTAATTCATCCTTAGAGTAATTAACGCTTTTTGTAAGTTTATACAAATCAGCATATGCAGCAGCAATTTGGCTGTATTCCATAGCAAGATGATCAACTTGTGTTCTGACAAAATCAAGTTCTTTAATTGCTTCTTCTGTTGAATCCGTGTATAAAGATAAATTTTTTATTAATTTTTCTTGAGTTTCTTGAGCTTCTGCAACTTCTACTGTATGAGGTATAAATATTTCATTAATCCAATCAAAAAAATTCTTTTTGATTACCTTTCCATCCTGTGAAGGTATATATATAGCTTCAGGTGCATTTTCGTAATAGTTGCTTGCGTATGCTATTTGAGTCATATAATCATCTGTCATAATTTGTCTCCTATTTTATGTGATTATTATTAATTGAAAATATAGATTTTTTTGTTATTATAATTATGATTAATGAGGTAAAAATGAGTTTTTCTTATCATAAAAAATACTATCAAGATGATGATATAAATTTAGATGCTGTAAATGAATTAAAATTTGATAATATTGAACAAAGTCAACTTTATTTGCATTATAAGTCCATGTACGAATTCAACTGGTTAAAATTTCTGTTAATATATTATTTTATTTTAGATTCGCTGCTCTTTTTATCTGAAAAATTCGTCATACTAATATTTTTTGTATTGTTTTTATTTTTTATTGAATACTCAATTCGTATGAATTTAGTCTTAAAATATAAGGCTTATTGCCACGGATTGACGGAGTTGCCAGAATTTGAGCCTGTTGAAAAGTGTTTTTTGTATTATTGTGAATTTGTGAAAGTTTTGTTTTTTGCTTTATTGCCTATTTACATATACAAAATACAACTTTTTTACTTTGAGTAGTTAAAATATATTATTTAATATTTTCTTATTATTGAACTTAGTTGTGAATGAATTTTGTTTTTATATTTTTCTTGAATATCATTTATCTTTTCTAGTTCTTTTATAATTCGTCTTTCTAACAACCATTCTTCTTGTGGAGTCAATTCTCTTAATTCATTTAGAGTCATTTTAAAATTGGCTTTTTTGTTTGCTATTAATAAATCCATAACGTGATTTAAGACGTCACCTTTTATTTGGACGATTGTTCGTTTAGTTGCATTAACAGACTCGATAATCTCTCTTTTAGTTTGTTCGCGAGTTTGTCTGTCCACTCTGTCGGTATTAGAGCGGACAAACTCGTAAAATTTCCGATATTCTCCTTTATAAAATGCATGACAACTACTCTATATTCGACAAAACCAACGCTCTGCCAGTATTTTTCCCATTCTGCTTGATCCAATTTTTTCCCATCAATTGTCATATGTTCTTTATTTAAGACAAGATTTGAAATGTATTTTAAGTCTTCTCTATTAAAGATATCTTTACATGCTTTATATAATGCTGTTAATAATTGTGCATCAGTTAAGTTGTTTGATATGCAGGTTGTAAGGCAAGCAAAAAAGGGAAAAAGTTTTTCCTCTATAATAAATCCCAATGTTGTAAATTCTTCAAAGTATAAAGGTCGTGTTGTGTATGTGTGTCCGTTTATTTTACATTCTATTGTCATTTTCATATTCTCCTATTTAAAATTTCTACAATTTAAATGACATGCATGGTAAGGCTTAAGCCTTACCATGCAGCCGTATTCGGCAAAATTATTTACCGTTTCTGTAAAGTGCACTCCAGGTTACTACTCTTGTGCGGGCATCCTGTTCTCCTGATATACTGGAGATTACACAATCTGTGAATGTGTCTGATATACCTGTGTTTAAGTCACGGACAACCAGTGTATCTTCTGTATAATTTATGTTGTCTTCAATTAACATAGGTAAGCTTACACTATCTGCCTTGAATGATCTTGTAATCCTCCACATTCTTTGATTGTTCGCGATGTTCAATCCTTCACCCTGAACGCCTTTGTACGGTTGTACGCTCTCTCCTTGTTGAGCTATACTGTATGCGTGGTCATCGCCTGTTCCGCTTAATGTTATTCCACGCCACATAAATTCTATATTTTTACTATCATATACTGTCATTTTGTTCTCCTATTTTTCAGTATTTTATTCCTCTTCACCAAGAATTTGTTCAATGTCTTCATCTGATGGGTCTACGAAGAAAGTGAAATCAACTTTTTCGCCTACAATTGCATCATAATAGTAACCGGTCATTTTGAATTTTTTCTGTTCATATGCTTCGGTATCTGTGTTCATAATGCTGTTTGCGCCAACTCTGATTGGAATTACATTTAAATGGTATCCTACCTGTTGATTTGTGGTCGGAATTATCAGATTATAGGTTTGGAAACTTCTGAAACGTTTATCTGCCATTGATAAAAGCAAATTATTACCGGTTTCATCATAAATCGGCTTTTTATTGAAAAATTCCAATGCCATCAAGCCCATTGATTTTTTGATATAGTGTTTAATCATTTCGCGTTGTCTCAATTCGCCGCCAAGCATTCTTGAACCTATTACCCAGTTGTATCCAAAACTGTCTGTTTGACCGCCTTCGATTGGTGAAACATTGGTGTAATAAGCAATATTTTTTGTTTTCATGTCTGAAATTTCAGAACCTGTATATGTTTCCGGTAAAATACCACTTAGCTGCGTGAATTGTGCTGAGCCATCCTTTGCACCAAAATAGCCGCAGGTTGAAGTTGAAGCAACAGCAGACGCGATTGGATCAGTTGCTGTTTTTCTGAATATTGCATATGTATAATTGTTTCCTGATGCAACAATATCAGATACATCAGAAGTGTTTGTAACTGCAATATCGCAGAATCTGTCATTTGTCTGGCACCAGTTTGCAACTTCTTTTAAATCTGCAGCAGTACGTGAAAGCGGTACAACTTTTGCAAAACGCCCGTCATACGCTTTTGCTTTATCAAGGGTTTCAGACAAACTTTCTTCTTCTGTTTGCTGCGCTACAATTAAATACATAATCTGGGAAGTGGTTTGAGAGTTATTTTTTTGATTAAATACAGCATTTGCCTCAATCGCAACCTGTGAAGATGCCTGAAAATCAGCAATTACTTCATCATAAGATGAATATTTTTTGACTCCGCTTTCAGGAAATTCTACACTTGTTTGCAAATCTGTACTTTCAAATTCTCCAACAAGAAGTATGTTTTTGAAGTATTCTTCTAAACTGCGTCCATCGGGAAGTTTAAAAAGAATACTTACCAGGTCATTGTAAGTACTCATTAGTTCTCCTTTTCATTTTTAATGTTTTCTACAATACTGAATGTGACCGGAAACACATTTTTTAAAAGTTATCAATATGTATTTCCAATTCTTTGCCGGTTTCCGGAGTAAATTCTTCTATATCTTCATATTCAAAAGGTAAATCAAATTCTTTTCTGAATTCCTGTGTTTGACCGGACAGTTTACTGAAATCCCGAATATCTGAGACTTCTAATTCATTAATCACTATACCCTGTTCTGCAAATTTGTTGAATGTTTCTCTTGATTCTGTGAAAAGTCTTTCTATGAATTCAATTATTTCAACAGTAAGCACATCAGCAATAGTAAAAAAATCTTCTGTCGAAAGTGCATAAACACCAAATGTAACAAGTAATTGTTTACTTCTTTTACGATAGTATTTACCATCGGATTTATATTCCTCAAATCGTTTGTTGATTTTTGCAATTTTTTTGTCGATCAGGGTGATATAAATCTTGTCCGGGCTTTGGTCTTTCAGTCTTCCCCAGAAAATTTCATCTCTGGAATCTTCCATTAATTCGAAATTTTCGGGGAATTCCTGAAAGATTTTTTCTTTAAGATAATCATAGATGATTTTTTTTACGGTATTTGTCTTCATAAAATTTCCTTTACTTCTTTTTTGAACAAAATTCTTCATTTGTTCCCACACGTCTATTGTTAAAATTGTAGATAATACCGAAATTGTTATAAAACAATCGTTCATTATCGAGAGACCCTTTGCTGATATTTTGGAAGATAGGAACTTTTAGAGTTAATTTATCTCTGAGTTTAACGGCTTTATTCCCGGCACATCTTTTCAGAGTTTTAATTTTACCGTTAGCATCACAAATCTTTATAATAGCAACTGACTGCTTGCATACGGCACACTCATCAAGAAAGTAGAGCCGTTTCCAGCTTCCAAAATTTACAGGCAGGTCATAAATTTTGCAAGGTTGATTAACCCCGCAGCAATAAATGTATTTATCCAAAGCCAAGCCCTCCATCAATGTTGGCAATCTGTTCTGGTTAAACCTTATGCGGGTGCTTTAAAGCAGTTTAGCCTTTGTATGCCAACTCCGGCTATTCATAATATAACGAATTGTTTTTAAAATAACAAGTCGGTGAAAACATATAGACGAAAACATATAGGTGAAAACGTGTAGGTGTTTTCATGTAGGTGAAAATGGGGACAAAGAGGTCTGAAACCCTTGCTGTTACTGGGCTGGCAAAAAAATATTTTTACGTGTTTTTTGCAGTATAAAGGAGTTTATATGGAAAAAAACATAACCTTTACCTCAGGAATAAGGGCAATTACATGCAAACAATTTTCTAATGAATTTATGCGATTAGCTCCTAAATCAAGTGTGGATTATCCATGGACGCTGGCAGAATCTGTAAAAGGTACATCGGCATATACCCGTGGAGTTGCTGACTGTACGGTTTGCGGAATAACAGATGGTAAAGATGTCTTGTTAATGCATATTTGTCCTACAATGAAGAGCAACCATAATGTTAGTCAGCTGCGGCAGTTCATTGCAAATAAAATAGATTTAAAAAAGGATGATTTGCAAGGAATTTTAGTAGGCTCAAAGTTAAGTAAACTTAGCCAGAATATTTATAATATGTTTGCAGAGTTCTTAGAAAATTATAATATTCCTTTTTCAGAATTAAAAATTGCAAATGATAAGGTTAATGTGGGATATCTTGGTAATAAAGACGAATGGGTTATTTCATCTTTGAAAATGGATAAATTACTAAATAAGAATTATGAATCTAAAAAAGTATTTAGTGATACTTTCTCAAAGGTATGTGTTTCTTCAGAAGATGAGATTGTGTGATTAACATACTGATGACAAAATAGTTAAATTAGTTTATAATACTTGTGGAGATAGTATGAAGGAGTAATTATGAGTAAAATTATAAAAATAGATGGTGATGATATATTTATAGGGAATTCAGATGGTACAATTACTACTGTTCATCGTAATGATTGCAGCGGTTTTACCCCGAATATAGGGGATGTTGTTGAAGTCTATAAAACAGAAACACAGGTTATTGTGTCTAAAAGTTCAACGTTGAGCCAATCAGAAATTGTACAGCAGGTGGAGCCGGGTAAGAGACCTGTCAATAAAGTTGCATATTGCCTTCTTACTTTTTTCGTGGGCGGGTTTGGAATACATAAATTTTATGTCGGCAGGATAGGGGCAGGAATTATGTATTTGTTATTTTTTTGGACTTGTATACCGGCATTTTTAGCATTAATAGACCTTATTGTTGCAATATGTCAGCCGGCGGATGTAAACGGTAATATTTATGTGTAAAATTATTTCTGTAAAATGTTATCAAGTTGCTTAAATAATACCATTACTTTTTGACAAGTGGGAACTAGATTATTTGTCTTGGACTCGGCTAATCTCACAAGTGCTATATTCAAATTTTCTTGTTGTTCTGGCGTTCCTTGTGACATGCTTGAAAAGGAATGAATATCATTATAGCATTTTTCATAATATTTAAGAAGTGAATTATTAGTTGAAATACTATCTAAGAAAAATTTTGCAGTTATATATAGATTAATTATACACTCACGTAATTCATCATTAGTTATTTTCCCAATTTTTGATGTGTTTGCATTAAAAACAGTAAAATAATCTGTGCCCAGCGGATAAGAAAACCATAAGTATTTTTCATCTGTAAGTATTTTGGGCATAAATTCAAATTCGAATATCTGTCTCAATCCGTTCAGTTCCGCAATAATAGCTTTTATTGTAGCTTTAGTTTCAATTTCTTCTTGTTTTTTCAGTAATTCAAAATTATTTTCATAATTTTTCTGAACTGTATATATTGATGTAAATAAAGTAATTAAACCACCAACAACAACGCCACACATAGAAGTTAAAAATGTTGACCACTGAAATCCATTTGACACTGAACCTAGTAAAATTTCATGTATATTTATATGCATATTTCACCCTTTACACATTTATTTTAAACTCTTTCCAATCCTTAACCGGTTGTTCTGAGAATAAAATACCGTCTTGCAAGGCGTCAAAGTGTTGTTTCCCGCAATGTATTTTTAATCTTTCAGGACTTCTCAAATCAAACAGGCTTGTTGTACCTTTTGTTTCAAGTACAAAATAAAGTTTTTGTTCGCCGTCTTTTTCTAAGAACACCGCCCAATCAGGGTTATAACTTCCTATAGGGGTTTCAATTTTAAACCTTGGCGGGATTTTGAAGAACATTTTTACATCCGGATCCTCATCAAGAGATTTTGCAAACCTGCTTTCAACTCCGCTGTCATAAATCAGGTAATCGTAAACACTGTGTTCTACCTGAACAGCATTTCGGTCAAGGTTTGCAAGAAGTTCGGCACTGTCAAAAATTTCCTGAACATAATATTCTTCGCCTGCAAGTTTAACATATTTTATGCCGTCAATAGCCAGACTGTGGCGGTTGCGCGAGATTATTTCGAGTGCTTTTTCATAAAATCCTTGAGGGTTGTTTATAAAATCTTTTATTCTGCCGCTTTCCTGCAATATACGGATTATGTCGCTCCGTTTTAAAAGTGTTTCGGCTGAAATTAATCTGACAATATCCGGCAGAACTTCATAAGAGCCTGCAATATCCAAACTTCTTCTGTGCATTTCTGTTGAGGATACTCCGGCATTTTCAAGTTCTATTTCAGCTGTTGATGAAACAAGTTTTGCTTTTGGAATAACCGGCATTTCAGACAGCTCTTTCACGCAGTTTTTAATTAAAGTTTCAGTGTCTATATTTACTCTGTATGTTGTTTTTTGCTTAATTTTATCCCACAGTTCTCTAAATTCAGGGGATAAAATTGCCTGTTTTTTCAGTTTAACCGTAACTTCTTTATTTGCATCACGAATAACAGGGCGGTTGTCGGCTTTTTCTAATGCCTGAATAATTGCACGCTGTGCGGCTTTTGAATAACGTTCACTCAAATCCAATTTATTATCTTTAGATATTTTTTCATCCAAATTCCCGAAATCTTTAAGCAAACTGCCTAGCCTTATTTTTTCAAGGTTTGTCCGTTCTTCAATTTCAATTACTGGCAAACTTAGCAGTTTCCTGCACTTTTCATCCGGCAAAATACTTTCATCTATAAAATGAATTAGCCCGTAAATGTCCCGAATATCTTTTGTAATGGGTGTCGGAGTTAAAAGTAACTTGTATGCCTCTCGTACTGCATTTTTTAATATGACCGTTGTGTCTTTTGTGTAATTTGCAAGTACATCCGCCTCATCAAAAATCGCCAGGTCCCAATCAAGTTCTTTTATTTTATCTGCATGCCTGATAGCACAATCGTATGTTGTCAAAACAATTCCGTCTTCATCAGGTATATTTTTTGTATTATTCCAAAAAACATAAGGAATGGTAAAATCAGTATCAAGTTTCCTTTTCCACTGTGTTACAAGATTTGGCGGAAGAACAACCAAAATGTTTTCCTTTCCCTCATACCATTTTTGTCCTGCAACAAGCAATGCCTCATAAGTTTTACCAAGAGACCCCTCGTCGCAGAGAATACAGCCTTTTAAAAAGTCTGATCGCAATGCAAATCTTGCCGCCGCTATCTGATATGGCAAAATCTTTGCAGTTGATGAGGCATAAACAGGCAACAAATTTTTGTCTTTTGACATATCTTCAAGACGCTTCGTCTCTATTAATGCAGAATACCTTGTTGAAAATTTACTGCCCATACTTAGAATATAGCATAAACAGCTTAAAGTTTATATTATTTATTGCAAAATAAAAGATGGCTCAACCACTCTGTATATTTAAAAATTGCGCTTGCGCGATTGTCTTGACCTGTTCGCATTAAACGTGACTACGGTTGAGTGTTGCAAGAACTCCGTTCTTTACACACTCAAGCCTTCGCACTCTGCTCGCAGGTCGTTCGAATTCAATAGGTGTTCTCATCTTAGCTAAACAGCAAAATAAAAGAGGACACAATGTCCTCTTTTATTTTGCGCTTGGCGCGATTCGTCTTGGATTTGCTCCACGCTCGCAGAAACTCACCTTTAAGCCTTGCGGCTTAGCCGGTTCGTTCTGCTCGCTATCCGGATTCACTTCGTTGCATCCGTCCGCAAATCCGCCGAACGCTTTGACAAGGCTTACGCCTTGTGCGCGTTCTGCAAATCTTGTCAAAACAGATAAAACAGAGGATAGGTCTAAGCCTATCCTCTGTTTTATGCGCTTGGCGCGATTCGAACGCGCGACCTATCCCTTAAAAGGGGAGTGCTCTACCTGCTGAGCTACAAGCGCTTATTTGCTATTCATTTCGTCAGTAATTTTAATATAGCAAGAACATTTTTTAATGTCAATAACTTTTTCTAAAAATTTATTTTTAAAAAATAACCCTTTCGGGTAGTTTTTTTTATTGACATGAACAATACTTCGTGATAATTTTTTCTTGGTCTCTGAAATAAATCTCGGGTGAAGATTTGTAACAACTTTGTATGTCTGCATTTTGTTATAGCAAAAAATAAAATTCACGGATTTTATTTCATATTGACTAGTAAGTATTTATAGTAAAGTAAAAAGGTGTTTGTATGAGTATGGAAGTTCAATCAAAAACAAATTTATTATCATCCTTTAGCCAAACAAAAATTAACTATCAGCAGCCGCAGTTTAGGCCTGCTCAGCCGCCGGTAACAAACCAGGTTAAGGATGAATCGCAACACATACCTGTTATGCAGGAACAACCTAAAAAAGATGAATTTGTCAATACTGCAAATTTAAATGAAAATGCAAACAAGACTCAATCTTTAAAAAATTTTGCCATGAAATACGGTGGGGTTGTTACTGGTACTGTAGCACTGGCAACTTCTGCCATAGGTTTGCCTATTGCTTATAAAAAAGGTAAAGCTGCAAATGGGAAATTGCTTGGAGAGTTGCAGGATGCTGTAGGTACGCTAACACGAAAAATTAAAGATTTAAATGTTGAAGAGCAAATTAAAGAAGCTTTAAAACAGGCTGCAAAAGAGTCGCCTACAACTGACAGACTACCTTTATCTAAACAATCTATACTTACTACTGCACTTTTAGGTATTGGATCCGGCGTTGGTATTGCTGAATTCTTGAAAGATAATAAAGACAAAATTAAAGAGCAGGGATTTAGTGATGATGATATTAAAAAAGCTACTGATACTGCTACATCTATAATTGAAAAACCTAAAGAAGCGTTGAATAAGGCAAATGAAGTTCATGGCATGGCTCAAGAAGCAAAAAATATTGCAAATGCTTATGACAGCAGAATAACTGTAGCCGTTGAAAATTCTCGTGATGCTGTCGATGCTGCAGGAGCAAGAGATAAACAGATTATGAATCTCTTCCTGGAACCTTTCTATGATTTAAGACTTTTATCTGTAAGAGATTGGAACAAAAAAATTGACGCAAATAAATCAGAAGTAGCTATGAAAACTATACATGAAGCTGCAGCTAAAAGACTTGACAGAAGTGCTGCTGATACTATTAAAGATATTAAAGCTTACAAAGAAAAATATCCGCAATTAACTGCACAGTGGGCTTTAACATCTGAATATCAGCCTATCAAAAAAGGCGGTTTAGGCGTTGTTCCTGTGGATTTACAGGATAACTTTACTAAATTAGGTATTGATGCGCCTACATTCATTCCTATGTATTTGAAAAAGAATATGAGTGAATTTAAGGCTGAATCTGAAATTAATCCGTTGACTGATAAACCGGAAACTCATTATACTTATAGATATGATAAAGAAAAATATGATTTACAGAAACTTGCCGAAGTTAATATCCCAACTTATCGTAACGGCAAGCAGTTAATGGAAAAAGTTGAATACTTTAGTGCTGAAAAACCAATTCCGGGATCTGATAAAACTAAAAAATTAATCTTTGTTAAAAATAATGATTATTTCCGTGATGATATATATGATTCAACCCCATTTGCGGAAGAAACCGAAAAATTCGCGATGTTTACAAAATCTGTCTACACTCTTGCAAAATATAAGGTTGCTAATGCACTTGGTCAAGATCTTACAGGTGTAGAAAATCTTGTAATTACTGACAGAAAAGCATTTAATGACTTGAAAGCTCCAAATTCTATGGTGTTGAACGATTGGCATGCAGGTTCAATAGCAGGCTTGTTGAGATACCGTGCTCCTATGGAATATGCTTATAATGAATTATCAGAAAAAACATTTAATGCATTAAAAGATATGCCTTTATTGATGGTAGGTCATAATTTAGGCGAACAAGGTAATACAAATGGCGGCAGCGGCTCTTTAACCGCAAAAAATCAGACAACAGAAAATGTTATAAATACTTTGTATGATAATTATGCAATAGCAGTTGCACATAATGGTCACAGCGGTCTTGAAGGTGATGATATGTGTAATACAATTCTTATGAAACGTCAGACAGGTGATAAACAATTTAACAACTTGTTCCATGGGGCTGCTTTAGCAGATTGGTTTGAAATCGTATCACCAAATCACGCAAATGAATGTATTAATGATGCGATGCAATCACGTATTTTGTGGCCTTTACTTCAGAGAAGAAAAGCTACAGGTACTGTTGGAGGTATTCTCAATGGATTGGATAAAAATAAAGTTGCAATGAAGGCTGTATCTACGAATAATTATGTTAAATTCCCTGATAAAAATCAAAAATTGACATTAGAAGTTTATGACAAAAATACTCCAATAGATGAAATTATGGAAAAACGTATGGAAAATAAACGCAGAGTTTATCAGGCATTCATTAAACCTCTTATGGACGGCAATTACGCAGGTCAAGTAGAAGTGGTAAAACCAAATGCCGGAAATTATAATATTTCAGAAGACGATTTTGTAAATGCTCCATTTATTGCATTTGCACATAGATTATCCGGTCAAAAAGGATTAAGGCATTTCAAAGGAGCAACTATTAGATTATTTGATGAATGGGATAAACTGTTCCCGGGTAAGCCAATGCCTGTTATTTTGGCTGGTGGACCACCGGAAAGTGCTGACGAATTAGTCTATCTTGATGAGTTGCGTAATTCCGGAATAGGGGCAAATAAAGAACGTCTGAATAGGACATTTGCACTGAAAGGTAGCTTGCCAAATCCTGCGATTATGGCTGCAAGTACATTCTTCATGGGACCTTCTGATTATGAGCCTTGCGGTTTAATTCAAGGGGAATGTTTTGCTAAAGGTACACCGGTCATAGCAACTGATGTCGGAGGTTTCCACGATACTATTGAAGACGGTAAAACAGGTTTCCTTGCTAAGTATCCAAGTGAAGATGAAATTTATAACAAGCTGGTTGAAGGACTTCGAATGTACTTCTATGAGCATGATAAATATAAGCAGATGGTAGCAAACGATCTTCAGGTTGACTTTAGCTGGAATCAGCCTGGCAAAAGAGGCTCTATCTTTGAATATACCGATAAATTGGGATTTGATAGAGATAAATTGCCGGAAGTTGCGCAGGCAGCCTGATATTATAAAGTTAATTTTTATCACATTTGACGAAAAAAGGAGTTTTTTAACTCCTTTTTTTTGTATAATTATTTTGTCAAATAAATTTTGAAAAGGGTGAAGATGGAAAGATTTTTTGGATTACTCGGGATTATATTGATTTTCGGTATTTGTTATTTAATGTCAAATAATAAAAAAGCGATTAATTATAAGACGGTCGGCATGGGATTTTTATTACAGGTATTGCTGGCTGTTTTTGTTTTCAAGGTTCCGATAGGTCGAGCATTATTTTTTAATATAGGGTTATTTATCCAAAAAATCCTTGATTTTGCAAAAGAAGGCGGATATTTTGTTTTTGGTCCGTTAATTGATAATGTTAAATTGGATGCTGTATTTTCGGGCGGGGCAAACGTTTTTGCGCTTCAGTTAATATCATCACTTATTTTTATGATGATACTGGTGAATATTCTATATTATTACGGAATAATGCAGCGAATAGTACCGCTTTTTGGAAAAGCTATGAATAAACTTATGTCTGTAAGCGGTGCCGAGGCGTTGTCAAATGTTGCAAGTGCATTTGTAGGACAAATTGCCGCACAGATTATGATACGACCTTATCTTGCAAAGCTTACACGTTCAGAGTTACTTGCTTCTATGGCAGGAAGTATGGCTTGTATCTCAGGGGCAACTATGCCGATTTATATAGGATTAGGCATACCGGCTCAATATTTGCTCGCGGCTTCAATTATGGCAGCTCCGGGGGCTCTGGTTATTTCCAAAATAGTATATCCTGAAACTCATACTCCGGAAACAAGTGAAAATATTCATATAAATTATAGTAAGCGAAGAAGACCTTATATAAATTTATTTGATGCAATATCTGCAGGGGCATCTGAGGGTATGAAAGTTGCGATAAATGTTGTGGCAATGATTCTGGCATTAGTTGCACTTGTTGCAATGATTGACTGGGTGCTTGGCAATTTCGGAAATTTAGTAGTTAAATATTTGCATTTCAATATTGTGGGATTTGATTTAACTCAACTTTCATTGAAAATGATTTTAGGAAAGATATTTGCAGTATTTGCGTATTTTATGGGTGTGCCGATTGAAGAGGCAACAACTGTAGGAAGTCTTATGGGTACGAAATTAGTGCTTAACGAAATGGTTGCATATGTTGATCTGGCTAATTTACCACAGCAGTTGTCTGCAAAAAGCTATTTGATTGCATGTTTTGCGCTTTGTAGTTTTGGTAATTTTGGTTCAATTGCAATACAGCTTGGAGGTATTGGAGAATTAGCCCCAAATCAGAGAAAAAATCTCGCAAGATTAGGTTTGCGAGCACTAATTTGCGGTACTTTAACCTGTTATATGTCTGCTGCTATTGTTGGTATTCTTTTTAACTAGGTTGCCAGCTGTTCCAGAAATTCTTTATTTGCATTAAGTGTATTTTGGGTTGCATTAATTGAATACACGGGTTTTGTGTTGAAGACATGATTCGCTGCATTATAAACGTCGTCTGCTGTTATGCTGTCAATCATTTCTAAAAGTAAATTTTCTTTATTTAATCCATAATAATCATGCAAATCCGAATTAAGCGAAACTGTTTTACCAATAGTATCTTCATTTTCAGAGAGTATTGAATTTTTCAGATACAATTTGGCGTTTTCAAGTTCTTTAGGCGTAACTTTTTCTGTTTTAATTTTTTCTATTTGTTTATTAAATCCTTCTATTGATTTTTGAAGGTTGTCATAGCTTATTTCACCTGTATTTTTATTTTCTGTTGTCGTACCTATTCTCAGTTTTAATATTCCGGAATTTTGATTATAATTAACCGTAGATTTAACAGAATAAGCGAGTTTTTGTGTTTCCCTAAGGTCATTAAAAAGTCTGGAAGATGCATTACCGCCCAATATAGTATTCATAATCATAATACTTATATCATCTTTTAAATTACCGTTATTTTTAAATTTAAATGCTTCTATAATGTCAGCTTGATTTTTATTGTGCGTATCTGTCAGGACTTTCGTTTTTTCAACCGGAACATAATTATCAAGGATTTTAGGTGTTACAGGCTGAATATTTTTAAATTCACCCATTTGTTTGAATATGGTATTCAGTAATTCAGGCTTTTTGCTAAATGGGGCAGATATTACAAGCGTGCCGCTCGGATTTTGCATTATGTAATTGTATAGTCCCTGAACATCAGCCAGAGTAACCTTATTAAGTCCCTCTCTAATCTCAGCATCAGAGGCTCCGTAATTATCATTAGGAAACAGTTCTTTATTAAGTTTTTCGACCGGAGTTTTATCGGCAAGTTCAAGAGCATCCTCTATCTGTTTTTTTGCCATTTTAAGTGTTGAGTCTGTTATTCGAGGATTTAGAAGGACTTCTTTCATTGAAGATAGAGTTTTGTTTAAATCTTCTGAAGAACACGAACCTGTGGCGGAGATAAATTTTTCGGCAGCTTTATATTTAACAAATATAGCATCTTTATTTAAATCATCAAGATAATCAAATTCATGCCTGAATGCGGAACCTGCATTTAGCATTTTATGAAGAATGATTGGGGTTGCAGGATTTACATCTGCAGGCAGCGGGGCATCCAGTTGCAGTGCCATTTTGCAATTATTAGTTTTTATATCATTTGTTACTACCTGAAAATTATTCTGCAATTTGTATGATTTGACATTATTCATATTAATAGCAGTTTTTTTATTTGTCTTTTCTGAGGAAGCACCGGTGAAAGTTATATTTTGCGCTGCAACGTGATTATTTTTTATGGTTTCTGCATTTACTGTAGCCGGATGAATAAGTACAATTGCAGCTTTTGATGTATCTAAATACTGTTTGGCGGCATTTGATATATCCTCAGGAGTCAGAGAATCTACAATCTTTTCGTATTCATTTATGCTGTTTGGTATACCATCAAGAAATGATTCCCCTATTAGTGAATTTAATGATGAGGACATTTCAAAATTGTCTGCAAAATTACTTTTCAAACTTTTCTTAATATAATTCATTTCATCCTGTGTAGGCGGAATATATTTTAACTCATCAATTTTATTTGCGATAATTTTTAATACTTGAGCCGAATTTTCTTCTGTTGTTTCTCCGTTAAATACTATTGCAATACCATCTTCCGGTTTTGTGCTCACTGTTTCAAAGTCCATAAATATGTCGGCATTATAATCTCTTGTGGCTTTAGTCAGTCGTGCATTTTTATTGCCGGTAAGAATTTCAGATAATGCCTTAAGTAAGATTTGACCTTTTGCATCATTATTTGCAGGACCGTTAAAGCCTGCATATATGCCGGTTGCATGTGCTTTATCAGAAATTAAATCTTCACGTGTTGCTGTTTGCAGTGGCTGCATTGTTTCATAATTTCTTTTAGCTGGCGGCATTTTGGTTGAATTAAAATATTTTGCAACAAGTTTTATTGTCTCATCAGGATTAACTTCCCCTGTAATTACTGTTGTTATATTTGCCGGATAATAGTTTTGATTAAAGTAGTTGGTAACATCCTCGCGGGTTATATTATTGATATTATTTGTTGAGCCGCCAATCAAATCTGTTGATGTAGATTTAATATTATATAAATTTTTTATAACCCTGTTAAATGCAATATTGTCAGGATCAGAAAGTATCATATTAATTTCTGAGTTAACAATACCTTTTTCCTTCAAAAGCATATCTGTTGCAAAATGCGGAGATTGAAGCATTGAGGCGTGAAGTTTTATTTTTTGTTCTAAGTCGTCTTTATTAAGCAAATTAGAGCTTATAAAATAATTAGTTTCGGCAAATCCTGTTGCAGCATTAGTGTTTGCCCCCATATCATTGACGCGCTCAAAGAATTCACCTGCGCCTAAACCGTCAGAGCCGTTAAATAAATTATGTTCTATATAGTGGCTGATACCGCGCAGATGATCAGGTTCATTCATTGAGCCTGTTTTTACATAGCTTTTTACAACAGTTGTACCTTCTTTAGGTACTATAATAACATTTTGTCCGTTGCCGAGTTTATACCATGATGCTTTTACATCATATGGAAATTCAATATCTTTTATTTTTTGATATGTCATCGGAACTTTTATATTAAAATCCGGTGTAACAGAAGGCAGTTTATCTACTGTCGGCTGTCCTGTTTGTGTGTTTGAATTTTGTGCAGTGCTTTTGACTTGTAAATTTTGACGCACTTTATCTATATAATTTGTACTTATTGGCTGAATCATATTACTACCCATATCATGATTAAAACTCATAAAAATAAAAAATTGCACATTATTTAAACGTGCAATTAATATAACTTAACAGATAATAAGGAGGTAAACATTTAATATTATGACTTAGGCAAATGTTTTTGCCAATCTGCATCAAGACTCTGGATAAATCTGTGCGCATCAATAACATCGTCATAACTAATAGCATCAGGTCCTTCCTGAACCTCTAATGCCATATCTTCAGGATTTTTCAATTCAATATTATTTAACCCTAAAAATGCAACTCCGAATGATTTTCCGCAATTACGGCAGGTTAAATGTGTAACCAGAAGTCCGGTTTCTTCCCGTTTAATTTCTATTGAATCTTCGTCAAAACCGCATCTGCACTGCGAGCAGCATAAGTTGTCAAATAAATGTTTCAGTTTCTTTTTCATAAATCGCTCTTTCTTGTAATTGTATCATAAATTTTTTAAAATTCTTCTTCAAATATGTTACAGAATATTAATATGTGGGAATAATATATATGTAAACTATTTAGGAGAAGTTTATTATGGAAGCTATCAACTTAATTTTGTTCGGATTCATTGTCTACACTGCATTAATTGTTGTTCCTAGTATCTGGGAAGAACTTACTACAGAAGGCTAATCCTAACATTACAGACGAAAAAAATCGCAATTTGTTGCAAGAAAAATTGCTTTCCTGAAATTTTTACCAAGAAGAAGATTATGGGCATTAAGAAGTGTAGAATATACGTTAATTAAAAAACGTATAGTTGTCGTGCAAATTAATTACCCAGAACTTCCTGAAGGCTTTTTAAGGCAATGTCAGTGACATAGTCCATTTCTTCGGGCTTGATAATTAACGGCGGGTTGAAGTACAGTACATCTCCGAGCGGTCTGAGAAGCACTCCGTTTTGTAGTGCTTTTTTGTAAATTCTGTAACCTGTTCTAAGTTTACTGTCAAATGCTTCTTTTGTATTTTTGTCTTTAACCAGTTCAATTGCGTTGATTAGACCGATAGAGCGAACTTCTCCGACATTTTTGTGCGGTAGAAATTTTTCTTTAATTATTCTGTTGAAATATTTTGCTTTTTCGTTTGCTTTTTCAATGATATGTTCATCCTCAAGTATATTAAGCACTTCAATTGCAGCAGAACAGGCAAGAGGATTGCCGCTGTATGTGTGGCTGTGCATAAAAGCCCTGCCTTCATTGTAATCCGCGTAAAATGCATCATAAATTTTCTGTGTTGTAATAAATAGAGCCATTGGCATATAGCCGCCTGTCAAACCTTTAGAAAGGCACATAATATCAGGTGATACACCGGCATGATCAAACGCAAACATTTTGCCTGTCCGTCCATAACCCGTTGCTATTTCATCTGCTATTAAGTGTACATTATACTCATCACAAAGCTCACGTAACTTTTTCAGATATAGCGGCGGATATACACGCATTCCTGCAGACCCTTGCAATAGAGGTTCCACAAGTAGTGCGCAGGTTTCTTTTCCGTATAATGCAAATGTTTGTTCTGCTTTTGCAATGCATTCACATTGACAGCTTGCTCTGTCCTTGCCATAAGGGCATCTGTAACAATCAGGTCCTTCTATTCTTGCTATATCAAGTAATATAGGTTTGTATATTTCGGAATAAAGATCTACACCCCCAACCGATAGTGCACCTATTGTTTCCCCATGATAAGCATCAGAAAGAGCCATGAAGCGTTTTTTTTGCGGATTACCTGTCTGTGCGTGGTATTGAAAACTAACTTTCATTGCGGCTTCTATTGCTGATGAGCCATTATCTGTAAAATTGAATTTACATAAACCTTCCGGCAAAAGTTTTGACAATTTTTCGCATAGAGTAATTGCGGGTTTGTGTGAAAAATTTGCAAATATAACATGTTCAAGCGTATCTATCTGTTTTTTGACTGCGGCATTAATACGCGGATTGCAGTGTCCTAAAAGATTACACCACCACGAACTGACAACATCGTAATACTCTTTTCCATTAATATCATAGAGTTTTATACCTTCTCCACGTTCAATAACTATAGGCGGTAAATCTTCATAATCTTTCATTTGTGAGCATGGATGCCATATATATTTTAAGTCTTTTTCTGCCCAATTTTCAGCGTGCGTCTGCATCTTTATACCTCATTAAAAACTTTTTCCAAAACAACATTATCTACAATTAAATCCTTTTGATTTTTTTTGACAGTGGCAATTACAGGTATTCCGGTTAAAAGTTCGACACATTTTTTATTGTCAACATGCATTATATCTTCAGGATTATACTCGTTTAAAATAATGCCTTTTACATTAATTTCCTTTTGCTTTGCATATTCAACAGTTAATACAGTTGAGTTTATTGTGCCCAGTTGAGCGGAGGCTACAATTATAATATCAAGATTTAGTGCCTTTATTATATCTGGTAATAATATATTTTCCTTAATATTAAAAGGGCAAACAATTCCGCCTGCGCCTTCTACAACGATATACTGATATTTTTGCTTTATTGTATTAAAATCATTTATAATTTTGTCAATCTTAATAGGATTTTTCTCAATTTGTGCGGCTAAATGTGGGGATAGAGCCGGTTTAAATACATAAGAAACACACTCCAGCGGGTCTATATTCAGTCCTGAAGTTGTCAGAACATATTGACAGTCTCCCGGAATAAGTTTTTCATTTGTTATTTCAGCACCACTCAATGCAGGTTTGTAGTAGCCGCAGTTAAGACCTTCTGCACGCAGTTTTCTTACTAACAGTCCTGAAATATAAGTTTTTCCCACATCTGTACCAGTGGCTGTTACAAATATCCCCTTAGTCATAAACGATATCTCTTCTTTCTAAATAAATATGCGATAACTTTGAGTTATCGCATATTTACAATATTTTATAATGCCCCGCCCCGACCATCATAATAGTAATCGTAGTGGCGGACATCATCATAGTTGTTTACATATTCGGCTTCAACATGTTTTTCCACTGCTTTTGGAGCACCGTATCTGTTTCTAAGCAGAGCATCAAAGTCAGGAGCCATCGTCAATTCAAAGTGGAAACGTCCGTATTTGTTATCTTCTTGTCTTAAATCATTTAATATTGGGAAACCCCAGTATAATCTGGCACTTAAATCACCAGGTAACTGAATTCTAAGCCCCATACCAAGAGATGCCATGAAGTAGCTGCCTCCATACGGGTCATAACTTGCGGCAGGGAAAATACCGGCATGATCTGCAAATACAGCTCCTTTGATATATCTGCCTAAGAATGGTATTTTTTCTCCGCTTCTAGGACTTGTAATTTCTCTAGGTAATAGCGGGAACATCAATTCACCACTAACAAAATAACCATTTTTACCAATCATAAGCCCTTCTGAGTAACCTCTAACAGTAGCAAGACCACCGGCTTGTATTTGATCTAAGAATGGAACATCTTCACTGCCAGGTATGAATTGATAATTACTTCTTAATTGACCGATTATGCCGTGTGAAAAATCATGTAATCTAACAACACCGCCGCTGTATTTGAAGTAATTGTTATCGGTCTGTGAATTAAATATAGGTATTGAATAATAAGCACTCTGGTTTAAGTACCAAATACCATATTTAGTATCTTTACGCAAGTTCAATGCAACCTCAGCACTAGTTACGTTATCAACACCAATATCCGGATCTAATCCAAAGTCTTCCAGAATACCTAATGATGTTCTTGCACGTTTATAGTTGATAGCAGCATAACCTTTTAATTCAAAGCCCGGTTTTCTAACTATTGGCTGAGAATAGTACAAACTGTACTGGTAAGATTTGCTCTTGAGGTCTAGGTCACGATAATCGCCCCATTTTACATTAGCAAAGCCGCTAGAGAATAAAAATCCTACACGTCCATCATATTTATTAACAGGGATATTGTAATCAAAGAACGGACTTGTTACGCCTCCACTTAAGTAGGTACCAATAGATAATTTATCTCTGACACCGAATAAGCTGTCAGCATAAACCATTGCACCGCCTCTTAAACTACCTGTTGAATAACGTCCCTGGTTATCCATAACTCCGACCAGGTGGAACGGGAAGGTTTCATCCGCTTTTATATCAATATCAGTAGTCCCCGGTTTAGCTCCGGCTTTCAAATTAGCAGATAATTTAACACCTTCATTATATCTGTTGAAATCCAGTACATCTTTTTCGAGATCAACGATATCAAACAAATCTCCTTCTTTTTGCGGCAATCTGTCAGTAATATATTTTGAGCGAGTCCAGCGATTTTCCTGAACTGTGATATTACCGACACGGCTTTCTATAACATCAATATAAATATTTCCGTCTTTAACGGTTTGTTCAGGTAAAAATGCCCTTGCTGTTACATAACCTTTGTCGGCATATAATGTGTTAATTTCATCAATAACTTTTTGAATATCGCTTATGAATACATTACGACCGACTAACTTTTGTATAATTGGATCAGTTTCTTCTTTAGTTAAAATTTCAGAAGGCGCGAGGGTTACAGAATTAATATATACACCTTTTGAATCTACTTCGTCAATAGTCGCTTTAATAACATCTTTAGGAGCTTGATATTGATCTTTATTTTCTACAGGTTCCGGATTTTCTTCAACATGTTCACGGTTAGTGTAATCATCTCGAATATATCTTTCTCTGTTTTGGAACCTTTCTAAATCCATGTCATGTCTGTAGTTCATACCACCTTCCTGACGAGCAGCATCTTGTAGCCCGGTTGGTAAATCTATAGAAAATGCCGGTAGGCTGAACATACAACACGCAGATAAGCATAACATCACATTAAATAACTTTTTGTTAATCTTTTTCATTTAATTCATATACCTTTATTAAATAGTTTGTCTAATAATATCTTACTACTATTAAAATGAAATGAGAACGAAAATTTACACTATTGTTACCAAATTGTAATAAATATTAAAATAATTTTGCAATTTAGTATCTTCGTTGATAATATTATAACTGTTTATACGTTTCAAGTAAATAACTTTACATAAAAAATCCATCAAAAATGGTAGTTGATTTTTTAGAAAAGTTTAAGTATTCTAGTTTTGTGATAAATAAGGAGAAAAATATGAACAACAAGATGAAATTTTTAACAGTTGGTTTAGCTGCATTTGTTATTGGATTCGGGGTTAATAACTATGCGATTTCAGATGTACCTTCCAAAATTGCGGTTGTAGATGTCCAAAAGGTAATTAATTCTTCACCTCAGGTTGCGGCATTGAAAACAGAACAGCAGGCAAAAGCTAAAGATGTTGTTGCATTTTTAGAAAAAGCAAGAAAAGATGTTGCAGAAACTACAGATGCAAAGAAAAAGCAGGCTTTAGAAGAAAAATATAATAAAGAATTGAAAGACAGAAAAGTTAAAATAGAAAAAGATTATGCATCAAAATTAACTGCAATAGATTCAAAAATTACATCAATTATTGCAACAGAGGCAAAAGCCAGAAATTATGATGTAGTTCTGGCTAAAGGCGCTGTACTTTATGGCGGAACTGATATTACAGATGCAATATCAAAAGCTGTTAAAGCTAACAAATAATAAAATGTTTTAAGAAAATGGGCAGCGATTATACGTTGCCTTTTTCTTTTAATAAAAAACGCAGAAAGAAATATAGAATTTCTCTCTGCGTTTTTTATGTATTAGATTTTGTCTATATATCTCTATATGAATTTGCAAATTTGTCCGCATAAACTGTATGCAGTAATTCATGAGCTTTATGAGAGTTCGGGTGTTCCAGATATTCTTGATAAAGTTTTTGAATAGATGGATTCATATGAGATTTGCGAATAGGTAATTCGGCATCTTCTTCATACAAACCTTCTGCACGTTCGGCTTTTATTTTGCTGTCATCACAACTACGAGGTTGTCCGCCGCCATTTATACAGCCGCCCGGACAAGCCATTACCTCAAGCATCTGGAATTGAGCTGTTCCATTTTTAATTTCCTGAATTGATTTTTCAGCTTCTTTCAGTGTAGAAACAACTCTAACCACTAATTTAGTCCCTTTTATATCAAGTTCAACATCGCGGCAACGGTTTGTTGTTCCTCGCAGCGGTTTGAAGTCTACATCCTTGAGCGGTTCACCTGTCGCAAATTCATATGCAGTACGAACTGCAGCTTCTGCAACTCCACCGGATGCCCCAAAAATAGTGCCGGCACCTGTATATTCACCGAAAGGAGAATCTGCCTCCTCCGGCTCTAATGCATTGAAGTCTATACCTGCACTTTTTATCATTCTTCCGAGTTCCTGCGTTGTTAATACAAAATCAGTATCTGGTCGTCCATTTTCGGTTAATTCCGGACGCTTACATTCGTATTTTTTAGCAGTACAAGGCATAATTGCGACAACTACTAAATTTTCGCGTTCGACATTAAAATGTTTAGGCACAAGATTTACAAGTACCGGAGACAGCATTGACATTGGTGATTTGCAGGTTGATAAGTGATTTAACATATCAGGATGATGATCTTCCAGATATTTAACCCAGGCCGGACAGCAAGATGTAAACAATGGTAAGTTTTTACCTGATTTCAATCTTTCTAAAAATTCGGTAGCTTCTTCCATTATAGTTAAATCAGCACTGAAATTGGTATCAAATATAAGATTAAATCCTATTTTTCTGAGTGCTGCATTCATCAATTTAATAGTATTTTCACCTGCAGGAAGTCCGAATATTTCTCCCAGCGCAACACGTGTTGCCGGAGCCATCTGAACAACAACTGTTTTTGCGGGGTTTGTAATTTCAGCCCACACTTCTTCTATATTTGATTTTATTGTAAGTGCTCCGGTCGGACAAACGGCAACACATTGTCCGCAGTTTACGCAGTCAACCTGACCTAATGGGCGTCCGTTCATTGGCTGAACAACTGTTTTAGATCCGCGGTTTGCAAATCCTAAAACAGAGTGTCCTTGAAATTCTGAACAGGCTCTTACACAAGCTCCGCATAAGATACATTTATTTGGATCTCTAACTATTGAAGGACTGCTGTCATCTATTGGCAAATATTCTTCAACAGGTTTTTCAGGATATCTTATTCTTTTAATACCATATTCTTCTGCGTATTTTTGAAGTTCACAGCTGCCGGATTTTTCACAGGTTAAACATTCTTTGTCATGGTTTGCCAGTAACAGTTCCAGAACAGTTTTTCTAATTCTTCTGGTCTTTTCCGTATTCAAATGAATTTTTAATCCGTTTTCCGGCGGCATTGTGCAAGATGACTGAATTCCACGACCTTCAACTTCAACCACACACATTCTGCAAGCCCCAAATGAGGTTAAATCAGGGCGGTAACAAAATGTAGGAACATTCATGCCGGCTTTTCTTATAACTTCCAGTAAATTAGGTTCATCGGTGAATTCAATTTCTTTTCCGTCTATAAATAATGTTTTTTTATCTGTCATTTCTGATTTCCTTTATAATTAAATAAGTCTTTAAGACATTAAGACGCTAAGTCGTTAAGTTCATTTCAATAGAAGGTATGTCTAAATAAGTATCGATAGACAGCTTTATTAAAGGACTTAAAGTCTTATCGACTTATAGTCTTAACGTCTACTCTAATACTATTGCTCTGAACGGACAATTAGTCAGGCAGGCTTCGCATTTAATACATTTAGATTGGTCAATGTGATGCGGTTGTTTAACAGTACCTGAAATTGCTCCAACAGGACAAACTCTTGCACATTTTGTACAGCCTTTGCATAAAGATTCTTGAATAACAATCTTTTTCATTGCTGCACAAACACCTGCCGGACACTTTTTATCCTTAATATGTGCAATGTATTCATCTCTAAAATATTTAAGAGTTGATAATACAGGGTTTGGAGCCGTTTTGCCAAGACCGCATAAGGACCCTTCTTTAACTGTTTTTGCAAGTTCTTCCAGCAAATCAAGATCTTTCATTTCGCCCTTGCCGGCAACAATTTTTTCAAGAATTTTTAGCATATTTTTAGTACCTTCACGGCACGGAACACATTTTCCGCAGCTTTCGTGCTGTGTAAAATTCATAAAAAATCTTGCAACTTCTACTATACAGGTGTCTTCAGCCATTACAACAAGACCGCCGGAACCTACCATTGCGCCTGCTTTAATTAAGTTGTCATAATCCATAGGTATGTCTAAGTGTTCTTCGGTGAGACAACCGCCTGAAGGACCACCGATTTGGACAGCTTTGAATTTTTTACCGTTTCTAATTCCGCCGCCTATATCAAAAACAATTTCTCTAAGGGTTGTTCCCATCGGAACTTCAATCAGACCTGTATTATTAACTTCACCTGTGAGGGCAAAAGTTTTTGTACCTTTAGAAGTCTCTGTACCCATAGAGGCAAACCAGTCTGCACCTTTTAACATAATAACCGGTACATTGGCAAGAGTTTCTACGTTATTAATCAGTGTAGGACGTCCAAATAGTCCTTTATTAGCAGGAAATGGCGGTTTCGGACGCGGCATTCCGCGCTCACCTTCGATTGATGCCATAAGTGCAGTTTCTTCACCGCATACAAACGCACCTGCGCCTTCTTTTATGTGTAGAGTGAATGAAAAATCACTTCCCATTATATTTTTGCCTAAGAAATTTCTTTCTTCAGCATCGGCAATAGCTTTTCTTAATCGTTTAATTGCCAGAGGATATTCTGCTCTAACGTATATATAGCCTTCATCAGCTCCTATAGCAAATGCAGCAATAGCCATGCCCTCAAGAAGTTTATGCGGGTCGCCCTCCATAATACTTCTATCCATAAACGCACCCGGATCCCCTTCGTCGCCGTTACAAACCACGTAAGATTTTCCGCCGCGATTAGCTGCTGTAAATCTCCATTTTCTACCGGTTGGAAATCCGCCGCCGCCGCGACCTCTTAACCCTGATTTTTCAATTTCTTCAATTACTGCATCCGGATTGTTTGCCTCAATGACATTTGCCAGAGCTTCATACCCTCTCACTGCAATTGCTTCATCAATACATTCTGCATTTATGTGACCGCAATTGGCAAGTGCTGTTCTTGTTTGTTTTGCATAAAAATTTATGTCTTCATTTTTATGAATATGTTCATGTGTTTTTGGATCAGTATATAAAAGTCGTTCTACCGGTTTATTATTTCTGATATGGCTTTCGTAAATTTCTTCAACATCCGAAACTTTTACTTTTACATAAGTAACGTCTTTATCCGGTATAATAACAAGTACGCCCTGTTCACAGAAACCGTGGCAGCCTGTCGGGACAATTGTCATTTTATCATAATCAGTTAAGATAGAGACATCTGCCCCAAGTTCTTTAAATTTTTCAATTACTTTAAGTGAGCCGTTTGCAACACATCCTGTTCCTGCACATACCAGAACTCGTAATCCTTGTTTTTTTATTTCTTCCTGAGCTCTTTTCTGTTCTTCTTTTATATCAATATTTAAACTTGTTTTTTCCATACTAACGTTCCTCCTTCAAAAGAGTATCAAGAACTATATTTATTGCATCTGAGGTCATTTGCGGATATACTTTGTCATTTATAACAACAACCGGAGCAAGCCCGCATGCACCAAGACAACTTACTGTTTCAAGAGAAAACATACCGTCTTCTGTAGTCATTGCGCCATCTTTTAATTCAAGTTTACTCTTTATAGCGTTTAAAACAGGCATTGACCCTCTAACGTGGCAAGCTGTTCCGTCGCAAACCTTAATTTCATATTTCCCTTTAGGTTCAAGGGAGAACTGGGCATAAAATGTAGCTACCCCAAAAACTGTCGCCGGAGAAAGCCCTTCTATTTTAGTACCTACGTAAATCATTGCATCTTCAGGCAGATACTTATATACTTCCTGAATTTTTTGCAAAATAGCTATCAAATTAGATTTTTTGTAATCGTAAGATGCCAAAATTTCATCTAATTTGGATGTGTTGATCTTATGATGATTTTCTACACTCATCTTGCACTCCTCTAATTGTATTGACCTTTATATTATGCAATTATTAACCCACAAAAAGCATAATCTTAACTAAATTATCACACAACAGAATGAGAAAATCAAGCGTTTTATTTCAGGCATCTTTAGTTATTTGAGATTGGATAACGGCTGTGTTAGCGTAAAATATCCATCAGATGAGGATTTTACCGGTTATTGCAATCGTTAAAGCCAATCTCAATTAGTTTTAATGCATGGATAATTGCGCATGGGAACATGGATTATCTGCATTGTTATGATTTATCGTGGGGCGGCAAAACTAAGTGTGATTAAGTATTTTTACCTGTTATTGCGCCTGTCATGTCTTCAATTGTTCTGTAGAAGTTGCGCAAGAAATTATCTTCTACGGTTTGTATACCCGGTTTCACCGTTTGAATATCCTGTTCGCCTTTAATTGGAATGATAAACATTTGTTCTCTTTGTTTTGGATATGTAATATCAGTGTTAGCAGGTACAATTCTTTCTGTAGACCTACGGGTTAAGAGATTTGTTAAAACAACTTTTAAATCTTTTGCAGGGTCTTCGTAATTATCCTTAGGCATATTGGCACGTGATTCAAATACATCAACACGAACCCCTTTTGATTTAGCATAATTTGCTATAACCGGTCTTGCAGTATATAGCTGCTCAAATGAATCACCGTATGTGTTGACATCATGGATTTTTACAAATGTTTCAAGTTCTTTTTCTTGTTTTTCAATATTTTTTACATTAACTTTTTTTTGAATGTTTCCGAGAATTCTACCTACGTTCATATTGCCTCCTGGTAATTGTTTGTTTGCTAATTTGCAAAAACAGGTGAATATGAAAATTTGCCTGATAATTTCAAAACGCTTAACATTACTAAATAATTTTTGCGCAATACTGATTTATCGGGCAGATGTCACACATAGGTTTTTGCGGTTTGCAGACATTTTGCCCGTGTGTGACTATAAGAGTATTTATATCTATCCAATATTTTTCCGGTAATTTTTTTCTTAGGGCAAATTCAGTTTCTTCCGGATTTTTAGTTTTTACATAGCCCATCCTGTTGAAAATTCTGTGAACATGTACATCCACACATATTGCAGGTTTGTTAAATCCGCGTGCAACAGTAAGATTTGCTGTTTTACGTCCTACACCGTTGAATTTAACCAGTTCTTCGATTGTGTCAGGCACTTTGCCGTTATATTTTTCAATTATTTCTTTAGATAATTCTATAATTTGTTTTGCTTTGTTTGCATAGAAACCAACAGGATAGATAGCTTTTTCAAGTTCTTTTTCATCGCATTTCGCAAATTCTTGCGGAGTTTTCCCTAGTTTTAACATTCTAAGCGTTGCAGGATAAGTCGTCTTATCATTAGTTCTAAGGCTTAATATACAGGCGATTAACACCAGATATGGATCGTTAAATGAATCCATTAAGCCGACAAAATCACTTTTTTGTTGTTTAGCATCCTTTAGCAGTTCAACAACTTTGTCTATATCTTTGTCATTAAATTTTTTTGCCATTGAGTAATCCTTCTACATCTACTGTTGCCTTTAATTTTAATGCGTAAATATTATCATAATCAAAAGCAGCAAGTTTTACGGCATCTTTCTCGGTTACGACTATATTGCCCTGAATATTTTTGATGTCATCCTCAACATACTGATGGTGATCGTCAAATGTTATTTTATCAGTGACATTATATTCATTCAGGAATGCAAAAAACTGTTCCGGTTGCCCTATCGCACTTAATGCCGTTATTGATGAATTTTTAGGTAAAATGTTATTATTTTTTATATTATAGACAATATCAGGTTCGGCTTTGCATACAAAAGCAGCGCATTTCAATCTTTTTTCCATAATTCTTGCGTATTTTTCCGCGCGTAAATGGTTTGTATCCTTGCTGACTATTACAAGCCTGTCAATTCTTTTAAAGGCTTCAGTTCCTTCACGCAGTGGACCGGCAGGTAAAAGTTTTTCATTGCCAAATCCTTTCACGCTGTCTACTAAAACTATGTCTAAATTTCTATGTAATTTCCTGTGTTGAAATCCGTCATCAAGTATAATATGCGAAACTCCGTAATTACTTATTGCATATTGCGCGCCGGCGAATCTGCTTTTGCAGGTTATAACAACAGCTTTAGTATTTTCAGCAAGCCAATATGGTTCATCGCCGCAGAGGGCAGCTTCATAATATATTTTTTGACCGTCAGAAATGACATTTACCTGTTTGTTTGAGAGCTTTCCGCCATATCCTCGCGATACAATAGCTACTTTTTCCCCTTGATTTATCAGATAATTCGCAATTTCCGCAACAACCGGAGTTTTCCCGACACCGCCCGTTGTAACATTACCAACAGAGATTACGTATGCGTTTACCTTTTTCGGGGCAAGTATTTTTCTATCGTATAAAATGTTTTTAAGACGGCTAGCTACAGCATAAAACAAGGAACAAAATTCAAGAAATTTTAGCAAAATACCGCCTGCATTTTTATCATAGTGTAATTTGGTTATTTTAGTCTTAAATTCCATAGTATTAGTCCAAAACTAGAACATCAATCTGAACAGCAAGAAACGTTTATTTAATTTTTCTGAGAATTTCTTCAGATTAGATGTTGTAGAAGATGCATCATCAATAATTTGTTCCAGTTCAGTTTTCTTTTCCGGCGTAAGCTTGTTAACAGCTGCAAGAGTTTTAGATATATCACACATTGCATTGTTAACATTATTAACAGCTCTTGTTAAATCTTTTTTAAGCTGTTCATCTTTTGTCAGTGAATTTACATATGCACTAATCTCATTAATATTATGAGTAATTTCATGAATATCTTCAGCCATTTTTTGAGCTTCAGCGTCATTACCAATAATTTTATTGAGATTACGTGCTAACTGGTCAACTGAATCTGCAGTTGAGTATATTGTAGTTTTAAACTGCGGGTCGCCTATTATACTGTTAACATTGGCAGAAATAGTATGAAAATCATTTGTTGCCTGATCCATCATAGCCATCATTTGCTCAATGTCACCTTTAGATGAGTCAATAAGTTCATTAAGTTTGGTCATTGTTGAACTTGTTTGTGAAGTTAAACTGTTTATATTGGATACAGACATTTTAAGTTCTGCAATGACTTCATCAGATAGCAAATCATTGATTTTTTTGTTTGTTTCAGTAAGTGATTCAGCAGCTTTGTATTGCCAGTCCATGAAATCCGCAATTCGCATAGGTTCAATAATTGTATAAGGTGATGTTTGCTTTGGATAAGGAAGGACAACATCATCAAGAGTTGAAATTCTTAATTTATATGAGTCATGGTCTTTTATAATACGACCTTTTAAAAATTCCGGTAATATAAGTCCCGGTAAATCAACTATATAATCAATTTTATAAGCATAATTTGTATCAATATTTTCTTTTACATTGTAAGGAACAACCTCTTTTGAAACAACTTCAATATTGGTAATTTGTCCTACATTGTAGAATTTATCGTCCAATTTCATCTGAACATAGTCATCTTTGTACAGAATGTTACGATTTTTCATAGGAACATAAATAGTTCTGTTTTTCGGCGGCGTAATTTCAAGGAATAATTCCCCTATAAGTCCGCTCTGTTGGATTGAAAACATGGATGCTTTAGGGATAGTAATTTTTGGTTCGGTAATAACAAATTTTACTTTAACATGACTGTTTTCACCGTTAATAACCGGAACAATTTCTTCGACCTGCCCAACGCGAATCCCCATCATTTGAACACCTGCCCCCGGGCGCATGCCGTTAACATCCGTAAACTGTACTTCAATACGCTTTGCAGAGGAAAAAGCGCGACCTTTTACTTTGAATACAATTCCAACAAGTAAAATTAAAGCTATAAGCGTTAAAAGTCCAACTTTAAAGGATGACGAAAATTTCATTTAGTTACCTTCCCTCGCAATAACTATTTACAGAATTATGGTAGCAGAAAAAATAAAATCTTGCAAATGTTGTTAATGTAATTAGAAAAAAGGGTTGAAATTTTTGGGGCAATATGTAATAATGGAAGTGTGGATATTTGCGAGGAATTTGAATGGCTGCAAATTGTGCAACAAAAGAAGAATTTATAGTAGGTTGGGGTTTCCATCCCAACAAAAATACTTCTGCTTTGAATGAGGCTAAAACCCGCATGAATAGAGGCTTTGCGGGGGGGGGGGGTGTCTAACTTCAAGCCCCACAAGGCTTTCACATACATCATTCAAAAATGTAAACGACTTAACGTCCTAGCGGATTTGCGTACGGATGGAGCGAACGAATGTGAGCAAATCCGGGTAGCGAGCAGATTGAGCCGGCTTGTGCATAAGCACAATAGGCGAAACTCTGCGAGCGTGAAGCAAATCCAAGACACGTCTTATCGTCTTAACGTCTTTAAAAGAAACACAAGTTGAAAAGCTTGTGAAAGAATGTATAAACATTTAAAAAGTAGATTATAAACAAGAAAAACAATAAAAAACACAGTTATTAAATAGAATATATGGAGGTAAAACTAAATGAAATCCAATTTGACAAAGATTATTAATCAGAACGAAATTCATCACGGAGCAACAGAGCCGTTATCATGTCCTCCCCTTGAGACTCTGCCGAACAAAAACAATCCAGTGGATTGTTTTTGTGAGAGGAAACCGGAATTTTCAATTCCGAGGAGAGGGCGTAAACGCGCAGCGTTTACGTTAGCCGAAGGCAGGCTAGCCTGGCAGACGAAGTCTGCTTTTATACACTGGGAGAACGCTAAAGAAGTTCAGCCAACATCACATTCCCCTCACCACTTGAGGGAGAGAGCACACAGTGGCGAGGCTAGGGAGAGGGGTACAAAACGTGCCGCCTTTACTCTCGCCGAAGTGCTAATCACCCTCGCAATAATCGGCGTCGTGGCAGCAATAACAATCCCTAGCCTAGTGAAGAACTACAACGAAAAGGCATGGGAAACCGCACAAGATGTGTTCACAAAACGTCTTGAAGTCGCAACGCGCCAGATGAATACCGAAGAAAAATTAGCGGGCTATTCAAACACAATGGACTTTGTAAACGAATTGAAGAAATACATAAAAATAACAAGAGTATGCGACAATAACAATATTACCAAGTGTTTTAACAAAGAAGTAATCTGGAACGAAGGCGAAGACCCTGTAGATATGTCAACAATCAAGAATGCCGCAAGCTTAGGTCAGGATGACTGGGATACGGATACAGTTGCGGTTCAGTTTGCAAATGGCGTAAATGCTATTATTGCTTACAACCCGAATACAACCCAAGAACCATTTAATAATCAGTTCAGCGCAACAAGCAATTCAATGGCAATATTGTATGATGTAACCGGCAACAAGAATCCGAATAAATACGGTGCAAATTCAGATATATTTGGCATAAACGTAACCCAACTAGCCGGCGTAACCGGTTGCATGATACCAGAATTAGCAGATACAATATGCATAACACAGATACTAGCCCCTGATACAGGCTTTAGCCCTATGACATTGGACGAATGTAATCAAGCAGTATCCGACGGAGAATTAGGAATACAGGCTTGCAACTATAATTCAGATTATTGGGCAGGTGCAGTAAAGGCATGCGGAGGAACTCAAAACATGCCAACCATGGCACAGCTAGGACAGCTAGCGACATATGTATACAACTACGACGGAACAATAGGAGCGCAACAGGATGTTTCAAGACTAACCCTAGACACAGAAAAAGCATCTCAATTCCTCTCAGCCTCACCATATTCTACCTCGTTCTATGTTTGGTCGGGGCAGGAGTATAGTCAGCTCTACGCGTACAACCGCAACTTTGGCTCTACCTACACGGACTGGGGCTACAACCTCCGCTACGGCAGCTTCAGGCTCGCGGTTTGCTTAGGTGATTCCAATTAAGAGGACTAATTAAAAAAGACGTTAGGACGTTAAGACGCGTCTTGGATTTGCCTGTCGCATCGTTCGCGAATAACGAGTACGCTTACGCTTTAACTCTTCGCTCACTCGCTCTCCACGCTCACGGAGTCTCGCCTATTGTGCTTACGCACAAGCCGGCTCGTTCCGTTCGCTATCCGGACTCGCTCGCTCTGCTCACTCCGTCCGTCCGCAAATCCGCTAAGACGTTAAGTTCGTTACTAAAAATAGGGCAATTAGGGAAATTCCACATTGCCTTATTTTTAGTAAATACTTAGTGCCTTACCCCCTTAGTGCCTTTTGGAAACAACAGCTCACCGTTCACTATCTCTGCAACTTCTTACTGCCCTAGTAACAATTCATTTAACAGAATGAAGTAAATCCACCGCCTGAGCAGCCGCCTGAGGATGCTCCGCAAGATGCTGTTGCCCCGCCTGAAAATCCGCCTGCTGCGCCCAGAGTTGCAACGGCACTTGAAAATCCGCCTA
The DNA here is from genome assembly GCA_944324165.1 of Candidatus Gastranaerophilales bacterium. Classification (GTDB taxonomy): domain Bacteria; phylum Cyanobacteriota; class Vampirovibrionia; order Gastranaerophilales; family Gastranaerophilaceae; genus CALUVH01. Next base: position 34,225 of record CALUVG010000008.1, read on the forward strand.
AAAATCCACCACTGTAAGCTACTGTTTCCCCGTCTGAACTATCTGAATACATTGCATAATTTACCGCAAACGGGTTGCTTGATGAAAATGAATCATATGACTCCGCTGCAAAATAATTAAACGCTGAATTCATTGCTAATGACCCTGCTGTTTCTACTGTTTTTGCAGGTCTTGTGCTTTCTGTTTGATTAGCTCTGCTTGAAGATTTACTTGTTATTCCGTTCATTATCTCTTTGCTCCTTAATCATCTCGTGCTTACATTTATATAAAAACATTATTTTTTTGCTGATTTCAAGCATGGTATGTTTTGTAACATTTGTTTACATATTTTCTTTATATAAATATTTCCTGTCAATTACCGGCTTTGCAAAATTAATTCAACCTCTTGGATTATCTTATTATAAATCATTTGATTGATGTTCAAAATTACAGCAGCAATTATTATAAGTATGTAAGAAGATTAGGGGAAAAATAAGTTGAAAAGATTATTATTGATATTAATTATATTTGTTGTAAATAGTGTGTTGCCTGCAGCAGCAGCGGAAAATTATTTGAATTCCGTTGTACTGGAAGGGGTGGATAATTCATATAATGTAATTTTACGTTCAGATGCGCCTGCCAGAGTTAAAAAGTCATTAAAATCGGATGATTCAATGATTTTAACTCTTAAAGGAGTGACTGCGGCAGATAATGTCAATACAGTTTATAAAAACACATCCAATGTAAATAATATTGTTGTTGCAAATTCTTCAAATGGTGAGTTAAAAATATATATTAATGCGAAGAATATTGCTGGCGCAAATGTTCTGTTTAACACTCCGAATTCAGCACCGATACCGGTAGGTGATAAATTTGCCAGAGAAAAAATGATTTGGGCTATGTGTTTAATATGTTTTTCCGCCTTGATGATTCATAATCTAAAGGCAAAAAACAGACGAATAGTTAAGAAAATAAATATGCGTGATCGTGAAATTGAATTTTATAAGGCAGGGATGCCCAGCATAAATTATCAAGTGCAAAGAAATTATGTAAGTTTGCCGTTCAAAAATAATCCAAAAACAATACGAGAGTATCAGGATTTAAAGAAGATAAGAGCATAGGAAGGACTTGAATATAAAATGTCCTTCTTTTTTATTCCAATTTATCATTTCTGCATGCAAAATAATTAGATATTATTTGTTCAATTGCTTTTGATGAATTTCCGTCGCCATATGGATTTTGTGCTTTTAGACGCGTACTAGTAAAGTCTTTGGAGAGTATTTCCTCGGATTCTGAAATTATTTTTTCGTAATCAGCTCCTACCAATTTAGAAACGCCTGCATCTATGCCTTCCTGACGTTCGGTTTCGTAACGCATAACCAGTGTCGGGCAGCCAAAAGAAGGTGCTTCTTCCTGTATGCCGCCGGAATCCGTTAATATAAGTTTGGCATGTTTCATAAGGTAAACGAGATTTGGATAATCAAGCGGGGTTAGTAATTTTACATTATTACAGTGGCTTAGACGTGTATGTATTTTGTCTTTTACATTTGGGTTCGGATGGACGGGAATAACAAAGGTATGGTCTGAATATTCATTAACCAGATATTCTATCGCATCAAGAATTCTATTAATTCTTTCTCCATGATTTTCTCGTCTGTGAACAGTTATCAATACCAAATTTTCGTCAATTTTAAGGTCATTTGTTTCAAAAAATTGACCTGCTTTTTGCAGCGTTTCATCAGATAAGCAAAAAAGTGCGTCTATTACAGTATTACCAACTACAAAAATTTTATCATCATTAATATTTTCGTTAAGTAAAGCTTGACGATTTTTTTCAGTAGGCGCAAAATTCAATTCCGTAACGCGTGAAGTCATCTGGCGCATCACTTCTTCCGGAAACGGTTCATAAATATCATAAGAGCGGAGTCCTGCTTCAACATGAAAAACAGGAATTTTTCTGTAAAAGCTTGATAGTGCACCGCAAAGTACAGTCATTGTGTCACCCTGAACAATTGTGGCGTCAATTTTATTTTCATTATACACACTGTCAAGAGATGTAAGTATTCTTGATTGAACTTCTGATAAACTCTGATTTGGACGCATTACATCAAGGTTTATATCAGCATTTAACCCAAAATAGTTTAATGTCTGATTAGAAAGCTCCTTTTGCTGTTCTGTATTACAAATAATAACATTATATTTATCGCAATATTTTTTAAGTTCAAGAATAACCGGAGCAAGTTTTATAACCTCCGGACGGGTTCCAAAAACAAATAATATATTTCGTTTATTCATACACATAACTTTAATATAAAAATATTTAAGATGCAATTGATAGCTACATAAATTATTAGGTCGGGGAATACAATATTCTTATCATTCTCTATAATAAAATTAAAAGGAGAAAAATTGTATGTATGAATTATATATTTTGGACACTTGTCCATATTCAATAAAGGTAATGAACTATTTTGATGAAAATAAAATCCCTTATATAAAAAAGAATATTAATGAGAATGACAATTATGCTGAGTTGCTGACATTTGGTGGAAAAGAACAGGTACCATTTCTTTATAATCCTGATAAAAATATTAAAATGTATGAATCCGATGAGATAATAGAGTTTGTAAGCAAAAATAAGTAGGTAAAAATATGTTTTATTATAATTTTATGCGTGACGAAAACGATTACAATACATGTGTGGCAAAAGGTGTCTGCTCTATAACTCCGAATATAACAGCATTGCAAGAAGTAATGTTTGTTATGCTCTGTGCACTTGCTTATTACGTTATTAAGCTGGAATTACTAGGGGCTAAAAATGACAGAATTAAATTGGATATGGTCTATAACATTGTTTATTTGAGTTCACTGCAGGAATACAACGATGAACAGATTATCCGGATAATAAATAATATATTTTCTAATTTTATAAATACGGAGCGACTTTATAAATCAATTTGCAATGAACGCGGGTTAAAATTTGAAAAGTATAATGCACCTATAAAATTTGCAAATAATACAGAGCTGAGCAAGTTGATCAGAGAAGGCGATAAAGCTTTTAAAAATAAATATAAGGGGCAGGATAAAGAAGTTAAAAATTATGCAGAAATTCTGTTTGCAGTAATCAAATCGCTTGCAGCTCTTGTAATTGAATTGGACGATAATGATGTTTCTGTGGAAACAGCAAATGATGAGATAATCAAAGCTTTAAATTTATATAATCATGAAAAGCTTAGTGCAGAGAAGATTAAAGCAGAGATATATGAAATATCAGACTTAAATGCAGAGTTAATGAAACAGATAAACTCTATTAAATTTGAAAAGTTTGGGGAAGTTCATAAAGTAGAAGTTTCACAAAGCACAACGCGGGGAAAGGCTATACTTGTCTCCGGAAATAATCTCAGTGAGCTTAAAGAAGTGTTAGAGGCTGCCAAAGACAGTGCAATAGATGTTTATACAAATGGAAATTTACTAATTGCGCATGCTTATTCCGAATTTTCAAATTACAAAAATCTAAAAGGTCATTTTGGTAATGGGGTAGAAACTTCAGTTCTTGATTTTGCAACATTTCCCGGGGCAATACTGCTTACGAAAAATGAAACACATAATGTAGAATACCTTTATAGAGGCAGAATATTTACGACTGATGAAATTCCGCCCAAAGGTGTTGCGCAGCTTAATGCAGAAAATTTAGAGCCTCTTATAAACGGTGCACTATCGACTAAGGGATTTACCAAAGGACAAAATCGTAAATCCGTTGAGATTGGCTTTAATTGGGATGAGGTAGAAAGAAAATTTGAGGAAATATCGCAGAAGCTTTCCGATAGTACCTACAGCCATTTGTTTATTGTTGGACTTTCCAGTCCCAGAAACTCACTTGATGAATATTTTGCTAACTTTTTTTCAGCCTTGCCTGATGATATTGCAGTTATATCATTCTCATATTCAGGAAAATGCAAGAATACATACAAAATAAATGTAGCAAATGATTATTCTCTAGTAACTGTCATTTTGTCAAGGTTATTGGAAAAAATACCGATCGAAAGTTCAAAACTTACTTTTTTCCTAACAAGATGTGACAGTGCAGCGTTTGCGGGCATGATAAGACTTCACAGACGCGGAGCAAAAAATATTTATATGTCAGACTGCCTGCCAACGATAATGAATCCGACAACGCTAAAAGCATTCAAAAAATTGTATAACATAAAAAATATGAGCAATGCGAGTGAAGATATTGATAAAGCACTGAATTAGAGTTTCCACGGATAATCATCAGGAATTTTCCAGTTATTCATCTGAATAATTTTGGTTGCGTATAGTTTATTGGTGTATAAATCCTTTTCCTCCATAATTACACATTCATCATTTTCATCTTTAACGCATGTTGGAGAATTGGTAGAATCTGTAACGTCAGACGCATACAGCTTGTTTGATACATATGGTTCAAGCCCCTTGTTTAAATAATTTTTACGTGTAAACTCTGATTGGTTCGCATCAGGATAAAATCCAAATTGAAAACACTTACTTCCAAGATATTCTGTTGATTGTTTTAAATATTTAGCATCTATGCAGTAGATATAGTCGGTTGTACCGTATATAATTGACATTGCTGTCCCATCAGTGAAGTATACGTAATAGTTGTAACCTTCTTTTGATCTCCTCTCGCTTTTTAAATAATTTTTGAAATACTTATTATAAAATTTTTCTTTGTTGTCCGCAAACTGATTAGTAGGAAAACTCCATGTCTTTTTATCACCGTTATCAATTTCAGAAAGACGAATGGTTTCATTCATAATATTATAGAATTTCAGTAATCTAGTCTCAACAACTCTTTTCTTATAAGAGTAAACAAGATTTGGAATTGTCAGTGCTGCTACAACGCCTATAATTGCAAGTGTTATAAGTATTTCGGCAAGAGTAAAAGCTTTAAATTTTATTGGCATATTGCATCCTCCGTCTTGGTGTTAAATTACTTTATTATTATAAGGTATATTACTACTTTTTGCAAGTATTTACATAGGGTTAACTTATTATTTCTTATAAATACTATTATTAATAGGAGTAAGTATGCAAAATCACATCTGTAAAATACTTGGGAACAATATCAAAAGAATTAGGAAGTCTAAGGGATTGACTCAGGATCATCTGGCAGAATTGCTTGGTGTAGAAATTAAATCGCTAAGTTTGATAGAAACAGGGCGCGGCTTTGTCTCTGCAAAAACATTGGAAAAGCTTATAAATGTACTAAATGTAAGTGCCTCAGAACTATTTGATACGGATGAAAACAAAGAACCTGAAAAAATATATAAAAATATTCTTTCTAATCTCGAACTAATTAGAAAGAATGCAGATAAACTTCAAACCATAAATCTTGCCATAAAAAGTATACTGTAGCTTAATTGCGATTTCAAATTATATAATTAAAAAGCCGCGAGATTTTTAAATCACGCGGCATAAAATATTTATTATTAAAATTAATATCTGTAATGAGCAAAAGCTTTGTTCGCTTCAGCCATTTTGTGGGTATCTTCACGTTTTTTGCAAGCAGCACCGGACCCGTTTGATGCATCTATTAATTCATTAGTCAATTTATCAATAAATGATTTTCCGTGTCTTTTTTTAGCCGCTTCAATAATCCATGAAGAAGCAAGAGCAAATCCTCTGTCAGCTTTAACTTCAATCGGCACCTGATAAGTTGAACCGCCGATACGTCTTGCTTTAACTTCTAATAGCGGAGTTGCATTAGAAAGTGCTTTCTGGAACAAGTCCAGAGCTTTTTCATTAGTTTTTTCTTCAATTCTTGTCATTGTTGAGTAAAATATTTTTTCAGCCAATGACTTTTTACCGCGTCTCATAATTCTATTAATAAATTTAGAAATATCAACGCTGTTGTATACCGGATCAGCTAAAGGAATACGTTTAGCTGGTTTAGAACGTCTGGACATTATTTCTTACCTCCTTTAGCTTTAGCATTTTTCTTCGCACCGTATTTAGATCTGCTTTGAGCACGGTTTGCAACACCTGCAGTATCTAAAGTACCTCTGATAATGTGGTAACGAACACCAGGAAGGTCTTTAACCCTTCCGCCTCTTATAAGAACAACACTGTGTTCCTGAAGGTTGTGACCGATACCCGGAATATATGAAGTAACTTCGTAACCGTTAGTTAATCTAACCCTTGCAACTTTTCTTAAAGCTGAATTAGGTTTTTTAGGGGTAGTTGTGTAAACCCTTGTACATACTCCACGTCTTTGAGGGCAATCCATCAAAGCTGGAGATTTTGTTTTGTCAGTTAGCTTTTTGCGTTCTTTGCGAACAAGCTGATTAATTGTAGGCATTTTTTTCTCCTTTTTCTTAGTAACATAATCGGCAAAATCATAATCCTGAAACCCTTACGCATTCCGGTTATGACGGGACTGCCGGACCTGTGCAACTCTTAAAATTATGCATTTAATGTCCCTACGTCCTATTTTTGCCTCACAATGCTTATAATCCAGCACGAATATTTCAGCAGAGTGTACTACTATTAAACAACCTTCATGACTCATTGTCAATAGGGGTATCCGGATTCAACTCATTAATTTTTTCAAATGCTTCATTCTTTGGGTATATTTTGAGAAGTTTAACTATTCGATTTGCCTTTTGACTGTCATAAAAGAAGCCGTCATAATCCGTATAACTTACAACATGTTCAGCGCAGTTTGAGGCTTCAGAGGCTGACAAATCAGTAAGAAGTCTTCCGATAAAATTCATCGTGGCAGGGGAATAGTATTCATTGCGGAATCTATCTTCCAGTATGCATGAATTCATCATTTGCTGCACTTCTTCTACCGGGTATCTTTTTGCGAGTTTAAATCCAGCTTCAAATAGTGAATAATCAACAGATTCATTGAAATTTCTACTCAAAAGTTTTGCGGTATTTGCGACTGCAGCGGCTGTTTTTATATCATAATCGTCAAGTTTTGCCTCTAATTCTTTTCTTAATTTCCCGTTTATGGTAGTTTGACCATTGCGTGTTAAATTAATTGCGTCGTTATATATGTCCTCGTTGCCATACATCATTATGTCATTAAGTTTGGCATAGTGATGCATCATTCGTTCATAACAATTTGGAGACAGGATATCTGTGTTAAAACAGTCATTCAAATCAAAATATTCATCTTTGTTGATAAGATAATCAGGATGAACGGGATTATAGAACTGTTCTTTTACTGCTTTTATGTCATCATCATCGTAACCGGAGTATTCAGCAGTTAGTTCGTCGCGTTTATTATCAAAAAGTTCATCATTGCGAAAAATCAAATCTGGAATACTTACTTCTTCTTTTTCAATCTCAGATTCGTACAATTTGTCGGAAAGCGTAAATGGTCTGGGACTGCTGTAATTTTGCATATATACAAGTTCTGAGTCAGACCAGTTGACCGGTTTATTACTTGTAAATGGTAATTTTGGGTACGATTTGTACGCACTGCATGATGGTATACTGTGTATTTTCATGAGACCTCAATTATTATTTACTATTGCATTGTAAATAATTTAAAAAACGAACAAAAAATTTTTTGCACAGAAAATAAAATTAAGTTAATTTAAAATCGCCATTTTTCTTAATATGCTCTACCAGCCCGCCGTCATTAAGCATTTTAATCATAACAGGCGGCAGCGGTTCAATAGGAATAATCGCACCGTTGGTTAAATCTTTTAATATACCCTTTTCTATATCGAGATCCAATTCATCTCCTGCATCAATGGCATCAGTATCGCATTCAATAGCAAGCAGTCCTATGTTAATTGCATTTCTGTAAAAAATTCTGGCAAATGACTTTGCAATAACGGCACCAACGCCTGCAATTTTAATAATTTGCGGGGCATGTTCACGTGAAGAGCCTAAGCCGAAATTCTTACCGCCGACAACAAAATCTCCTTTTTGCATTTTACTTGCGAATGTCGGATCTGCATCTTCTAGCACGTGTTTGGCAAATTCCGGCAAATTAGAACGTAAATGGAATAATCTCCCGGGTGCAATGTGATCTGTTGAAATATTGTCTCCAAATTTAAAAGCCTTACCACGCATAGCAAACCTCCTTCATATAGTGTATTTCTGCATTTATTATACTATAAAATTATAAAATATGCTATAATTAATATGTAAAGCGTAATATTATTTTAAGGAGTTAGTAATGCTGTTCGATAGAAAGTGTAAAATAACATATATATGCCACGGGGCAACAATATACTCTGAAGAATTTCGTTATTCAGATGCGGAGCACTACCCGCCTTTAAACGAGGCAGGGTATGAAGAAATAGATAAAATTTGTGAGTTCTTAAAGCTGCGCGGCGTTAAAAATGACAAAATATATACTTCTCCCGCGCTGAGAACAGTACAGAGTGCCGAATTAATAGCAAAACTTTATAAAAAAGATTATGAAATCATTGAGGACTTGCATCCTAAATCATGTGGAGTATGGAATGGATTGACTTTTGATCAGATTGAAGAAAAAACACATTCCGCGGTTGAGGACTCTTTTTTAAACCCTGATAAAAAGCTTTATGGAGAAAAAGAATCCTGGTCAGAATTTATAACACGTGTTGGGTCAGTAATAGATAAAGTAGTTGCTGATAACATAGAAAACAGGATAATTATAGTTACACATCCTGAAGTTATTCAGGCAGCTATTTGTAATGCTATTGGACTGCCTCATGCAATGGTTGGACGTGTTTATATCAGAACAGGGTCTGCGACTCAGATCAGCTACTACGAAAACTGGGCAAGTTTAAAATATTCCGGTTATGTTCCTGTATAATTTATAAATTCAGCAGGCGATTGTGTTCTTTTATTAAAAATTCTTTTCCGGGCTGTATGTCTATAAAATCCCAGGGTAAATTGTCGTCAAGCATAAGGTCAGCATATGCATAATAGTCAGTATTTATATTACGCGCTTTTGCTGCAGACTTGAATGCACCTATTTTACCTCCATTTTGGTAAACATCAATTAGAAAATCCGTAAATGTTTCATCACCTCGGGAAAGAACTGCCTGCCAGTAATCCCATTTTATGCTTGATACGGTTGCAGAAATTCCTAATTTGTGTAATTCCCGTTTCACAAAACAGGCTTTTGCCTCAAGAGATTTAGTGTTTTCTCTTCCACACCACTGAAAAGGCGTATGCGGTTTAGGTACAAAACTTGAAAATCCAAATGATATATCAAATCCCTTGAATTCAGATTTTAATTTAGCAGCAAGATTTATAATTTCCTTTAAATCCTCTTCTGTTTCGGTTGGGAGTCCAATCATGCCGTAGAATTTTAAACCTTTTAAACCATTATCTTTAGCAATTCTTACTGCATTAAAAATCTGATCTTCAGTAATATTTTTATTTATAACTCTTCTTAGTCGTTCGCTGCCAGCCTCAATAGCAAGCGTAGAATTTTTTTGACCTGCAGCAACAAGCGTCTTTACAACATCAGGGGTTATTGCATCTACTCTTAGTGAAGATACACTCATTTCAATGTTCGCGCCGCCTAAAATTTTTTCATAAATATATTTACAAATATCTTTAAAATGCGGGTGAGCACTGATTTGAGCTCCTAATAGAGCTATTTTATTAGTGTGGGTAAGCCCTAAATTTATGACATTTATCAATTCATCATAAGGCATAAATCTCAATGGCAAATTCAAGTATGACGCCAAACAAAATCCGCATCTGTTTGCACAGCCGCGTGAAACCTCTAATATAAATGTGTTTTTAAAGAATGCACCACCACTTAGAATAGGAGTGTAAATACATTCAGACAGGCGTTTGGTTAATTTTTTAACCTCTTTTTTACCAAATAGAGGGACATATACCCCTTCTATTTCCGAAAGCTTTTTTAAAATTGTATTTTTAGGCTTATTTTTATTTTCTCTGCAAAGGTTTACAACCTCGATATTTACATCCTCACCGTCACCGATTATAAAAAAATCAAAAAAATCTTTGTAAGGCTGAGGGTTGGCACTAACTACTGGACCACCGGCAAATACCAGCGGATCTCCATCACATCTGTCAGAGGATTTGAGAGGTATTCTATAATGTTCCAGCATTGAGAAAATTGTTAAAAAATCAGTATCAAAAGAGAATGAAAAGCCTAATAAATTTATATTTTGTCTATGCAAATGTGTTGCTTTAGTGTCAGAATAAATTCTTTCGACATTTACATCCTCAAGTTCATCAATACTTTTAAACATCCATAAAAAACCGAGTGAAGACATTGCAAATGAATATGGTCCCGGAAATGCAAACCACATATTGAAATTTGCATTTTTAGTGTGTATTGCCGGATATAAAAAAGTTTCTTTATTCATTTAGTACCACTTCATTGTTGTTATTTATGGGCATTATATATAATTCATCTATTAGTACACATATTGTTGCGGCAATAGCAGGCGATAGAATTACCCCCCAGAAACCTAAAAACTGTTCAGCTACAAAGAGTGCTAGAAATATCATCAACGGATGTAATGCCATAAATTTGCCAAATAAAACAGGTCTCACTACATAATTTGATAGTTGCTGCACCAGAAAGAACCCCAGAATCGCAAGTATAATTTTTACTGCTCCGAGCGGATATGCAACAAGAAGAATTACAGCAAGCGCAATTGTAGGTCCCAGAAGCGGAATTATGTCTAGAACACCTGAGATTAAACCAAGTAATACAGAGTATTCAACGCCCAGAATCATCAAAACTATACTTGTCATAATACCTACAGCAATCATTGATAAAATTTGTGCTCTGACATATCCGCCGACTTTGCTGCTTATAGAAGACAATATATGATTAGCTTTTTCTCTAAGCGTTGCCGGAAAGAATTCCAGAAACTTCTTTCTTAAATAAACTTTATCCATCAATATATAATAGACAATCATTGTTAAAGCAATTGCAACAACTAAAAACTGAAATACGCCGACAGTGATGTTCCAGCTCTGGCTGAATACCCCGTGCGCAAACTGTGAAGTTGATGAAGACCCGACAATAGAGCTTAGATCAAACAGATCAGCAAGTCTTTTACCATGAAACTGAAAATTCATAAGATAATTTGTTACATATTGTAACTTTTGCGGAAAATAAGTTAAAAAAGTTCTTATTTCCTTATAAGCAACAAAAAATATAGGAATAAATATAGCTACAACTGCCGCAATACCGCCAAATACAGCAATTGCAACCGCCCATTTCCTTTGCATATGCTTTTCCAATTTATTTATGTAAGGGACTAGTGCACACGCTATAACATATGCCCCGAAAAACAACATTAAAATTCCTGAAATTTTGGGAATAATAAATAATAAGGCAATAACAAGTACTGCAAATATTATATACTTACTTGTGAAATAATTCTTAATCATTGCATGTGCTCCTTTACGATTTAACAAAATTTATTTTAGATTAAATACGCTTAAAATGCAATTAATCGGATATATTAACACAATTGTAACAAATTATTAAGATATATTATATATTAGGCAATTTAATAAAAAGTATATACTTTATATATTTAAGAGTATAAAGACGAGGTCGAGACATGGGTTTTTTAACCAGTAATTTTCTAAATTTAATACTGACGCGGGAGCAGAATAGACTGCAACGCCGCCTCACCTCTGTCATGTCTCAAATGAAAACTGCTCAAAAGCAGGCTCAGTCTGTTGAAAAAAATATTAATAATTGGATGCGTACTCAGCAGAATATGGCTAGAGCAAGTATGAACCAAAGTATATTCCAAAGTCAAGCGCAAGGATTGGCTGGAATGGGACTTAATGTCAATCCAACAGACTTAATGAATAATCCTGGTTTATTGTCCTCTATGATTTCCGGATTATCCACATCACAACAACAAAGTTTCAGTACAAATGTTCAACAACAAAATATGATGATGCAGTCTAACTTGCAGACATATCTGGCTAACATAGAACAAGAAGCAGAATTGATGAAAGAAATGCAGTTAGAACCACTGAAGGATTTAGAATCTGATCTTGAAGTTGAAAAAGCTAATATTGAGGCTCAAATGGAACTCAACAAACAATGGAAAGATGGTGCTAAAGAAGATGTTAAGAACAGCGTCCAAGATCTCAAACCTAACTACGGAAACGGTACTGCATAATATAAATATAAATAATAACAAAAGCTCCCAAATGGGAGCTTTTTATTGAATATAAATTTTAATTATATATTCGCTTGAACTATTTAGATTTGTATATTTACTTATTATTTAGAATCATCATTTGATATAATTGTAGCACCTTGCTTTTCAATAACAGTATCAAATATCTGCGCTTTAACATTTAAATCTGCCCAGGTTTCACGGACTATTGATTTTATTTTGTCTAATCCGTTACCGCTTGATACAATCAAAATAGACGGTCCTGCACCGCTCAACACTGTTCCAATAATATTTTCTTCATGTTTTAAGTTCGCAATAATTTTCTCAAGTCCAGGGACAAGTTTTGTTCTGTATGGCTGGTGTAATCTGTCTTTTAAAGCGAGTTTCATAAGTTCAACATCTTTTGTATGAACTGCATGCACAAACATTCCCATACGTTTTGCATTGAAGACAGCATCTATCATAGGAACTTCCTTAGGTAAAACAGAGCGTGAAATGTCGGTTGCGAGTTCATAGTCAGGCACACAAACAGTCAAATGCCACTCTTCCGGCCAATCAAGCTTTCTATAAACAATACTACCGTCATCTTCTTGAGAAGTTATAACAAGACCGCCTACAATAGCCGGAGTTACATTATCCGGATGTCCTTCAACCTCAGTTGCAATTGATAAAAGCGCGGTTTCATCAGCGGGTCTTCCTAAAAGTTCATTAGCCGCAATCAAGCCGCCGACAATAACAGACGCACTGCTGCCCAGCCCTCTTGCAATAGGAATTTCTGATTGTATCGTAATTTTTAATTCGCTTGGGGTTTGCCCGATAGAATTATATAGAAGTTCAACGGCTTTATACACAATGCTGTTTTCATCCATTGGAATGTGCTCCATTAGCAACTCATTTTCAGAGCTGTCAGCAGCAAGAACATTTATTTCAATGCCTGTACCGGGCAGAACAGTTTCTTCAATAGTTACGGTGTTGTATAAAGGAATAGCAAGTCCCATACAATCAAATCCGGGTCCTAAATTTGCCGAAGTTGCCGGCACTTTTACGCTTACTTTCATCTTTTTCCTCTTTACCTTCCAATTGTATTATAACAAAAACATACTAAATGTAAATTAATTTGAAAATCTAAGGTGATATGTCATAAAGGAAGTGAGGATATATATAACAGTGATGAGTTGTGATGACAGGAAGGCTGACAGAAAAACTAAAAATAAAGTCGGTTGTGCATACTTGCACAACAATAAAATAACTTCACATTTTTGCATTATTATTAAAATTTAACTATTATACACAGTATGTATAAACTTTATCCTTATTTTACAAATGATGGCTCAGTCGGGCTTTTTAGTCCGGATGCTGACGATATATACCATTCTACATACGGGGCTTTAACTGAAGCTTACGAAAAGTTTATTCTGCCCGCGGAATTTGAAAAATATTTTGCCAAGCATGACGAAATTAAAATTCTTGATATCTGTTTTGGAATTGGTTACAACACAAAAAGTTTTTTAAATTATTTTTTAGAAAAAATTTTGCCAGAAAAAACAGATAAAAAAAATATCAAAAATATGTCTATCGAAAAGATAGATACTGATAACATTAAATATACCGCAACGATAGATGGTAATAACAAATATACCAGTGAGATATATACCGATAACACAAATTGCAAAAATACATCTTCAGACATAGCATCTACATGCAATACAATACAAAAAATTGAGTCTCAAAATTTAAATCCTAAATTCAAAATTTTTATTGAGGCGATAGATACTGATAAAAATCTTGCATTTCTCTCTCCACTTTTTATTACAGGAAAAAGAAATACGAAAAATAAAAATTTGAATTTTCATCAGGCAAAAATAGAAAAAATGCTGGAAGATGAAAAAAATAAAAAAATTTCCAAAAAACGCCTGAAAAATGAAACAAATATGATTTTACTTTTAAAAATCATAGAAAATCATCCGGAAATGCTTAATGATGACGAATTTTATAAATTACTAACATCGAAAAACTACCGTCAATATTTTGACGCGTTTATAAGGCGTTTTTTAGCCTCTTATAAATTTATGACGAGTAAATATACCCTTTTAAGACTTTTAGGAGCCTTTTTACATAATATATATTATAGGTATATTTCTAAGCGTCAGAAAAAGGCACTGAATGCCCTTAAATTGCTCGATTTTAAATTTGACTTGAAAATTGATGATGCGCGAAAAATTTTATTTGCAGACGATAATATATACAATTTTGTATTTTTGGATGCATTTACGCCTGCAAAATGTCCTTGCCTTTGGACAGTGGATTTTTTTAAACTGCTATATTCTCATCTGGATGAAGATGGAATGATTTTAACATACTCCAATGCTGCGAATGTCAGAAGTGCATTTTTAGAGGCAGGATTTTTTGTTGGCAAAATATATAACGATGCAGCTGGTAAATTTATGGGGACGGTTGCGGTTAAAAATAAATCGCTTATAAAAAACGAGCTTTCAGAATACGATTTAGGGCTTTTAAAAACAAAGGCGGGTATATTTTATCGTGACGAAAATTTAACAGGGCAAAATGAGGCGATTATCGCGGCTCATGAAAAAGAAGTCGAAAACAGCACAAGAATATCAAGTTCAAAATTCATAAAACAGTGGAAGAGAAAAGTTACATAAACTTCTTTTCATCATTATCCATTGCTTGTTTTAATACGGATTTAATGTATGTTTGATATGGCATCCCTAATTTTTCTGCTATTCTTTTGGCACGCTTTACTTCAAATTCTGACCATCTGAAATTGACGTTTGCTGTTTGCTTTTTAGCTTCAATATCTTTTTCTGCCTGCTTTTCAAAATCTAAAATCTTTGCTTCTTCTTCAGTTGTAGGAATGTAGTCAGAAATTTCAGCGATACCTATTGTTGGAATATTTTCAATTTTTTTATTCATAAGATACACCTCCTTGATAAAATGCTGTTATGAGCAAAATATCCTTTTCTTTCAAATAAGTATAATAAACATTTATATTTTAAGATTCACTATATAATTCATATCTGTCGAATTGAGAATTATAAATTTCGGTAGTTTTAGTAAAATATGCGGCTATTGCCTGCTGTGGAGTGACCAAATGCCTTACATACATGTGGTATTCAAATTCATTAGTTAGTGGATTTAAGTCCAATTTTACAATGAATTTTTGTCCTTTAATTTTAAATATTTGGTATTTGTACTGTTCCATATAATTATTATATCAGAGAAAGTCTTAAATGTCAATACATTGTGTAGACATTTTGCAATATGTAATATTTACGTTATCAGTATATCTCGTGTCGATACAAGACTAAATATAAATCAATTTTCTTCGGTAATTTTTTTGAGGACGATTTCGTAGTTTAGTAGGGTGGGCAAAGCGTAAGCGTGCCCACCTATTTGTACTATTCAAAATCTAAATCATTAATATGATTAATATCATTAAAATTACACCAATTTGGGTCATAATATCCTAAATCGACAAATTTATTAAATGTTGAAAATTCCCATTCCTGCGGCAATATTTTGTAATGTTTATATGAATTATAATGTATGTAATCTATATGTTTATTTAAATCGTTTTCATCTCTAATTGTATGTTCCCAAAATCTCCTTTGCCAAATTCCTTTTTCTCGCTTTTTATTCTTACTCACAGATATAGACTTGTTACTTTGAATATGACGTGAAAAATAATATTTCATTAATCTGATTATTTCTGAATATTTTTGCATATTTAAAAGCAATTCTCAAGAGTTCAATATTGTTTATTAATATAGGTGCACGATTGTACGTAACTATTGTAATGAATACATATTTATAACTATTATTATAGAATCGTTTGTAATTTGACATACAAGTAGTATAGCATATTTATATTAGGTGGGCACGCTTCGCTTTGCCCACCCTACTGCTGCTACTGCGTCAAACAATTACATATTTAGGGGATTAAAATTTTGGTGCGTCGTTTCGGCGTACCTGTCGCGCGTAATTATGTGATTGGTGGGCACGCTTCGCTTTGCCCACCCTACAAATAGCGCACTACAAATAGCGTCACTTAGAACGCAATACAAAAATTTGCATTTATAAACATTTATTAATCTGTTGCCGGACGCTGGGAAAGATACTAAAATATTAATCATGCCAAATTATGATTTAATTGTTGTTGGCGGCGGGACAGCTGGATGCGCAGCCGCTTACACAGCAGGGAAACTAGGACTAAAAACTTTATTAATTGAACGCAAAATTCATCTTGGCGGGACAATAACTTCCGGTCTTGTTATTCCGGTTATGAAATCAGGTAACAACCAGATTAATACTGAATTTCGGGAGGCACTGACCTCTGAATTACGCGAACTTGGCGGTCAGACGACTTTTCAAAGCAATTCCGGATGGTTTAACCCTGAACTTGCCAAAATCGCGCTTGATAATTTGATGAAAAAAGCCAATGTAGAGGTCTTTTTTGATACCCATATTATTAATGTCAAAATAGAGGACAGGAACATAACCAGAGTCAAAATTTCCAAAGAAATATTATCAGTATCTACCGATGAGATAGATATGGAACAAAAAAAGTTATCGGTATCTATCGGAGCGAAATATATAATTGATGCAACAGGAAATTGCGAAATTGGAAAAATTGCAAATTGTAATTTTTTAGAAAAAGATAAAGAATTTCAACCGGTTACGCTGCGCTTTATGATGGGCGGTGTTGATTTAAAAACTTTTGCAGACTGGCTTGCAGACTATGACAAGGATAGAAATGTTTCTGTTGTAGAGGAAGTGGACGGATATATACACCTTTCTACTGCCTACACATGGGACAAGGACAAAAACTGGGCACTAAAGCCGTTATTCGATGATGCTGTCAAAAATAAGGTCCTAAAACGTTATGATACCAACTATTTCCAGATATTTACAGTACCGGGAATGCCTGATACTGTGGCCTTTAACTGTCCTCGCGTAATTGATTATAACAACTCACTTGAGGTTAAAAGTATTTCTAAAGCCCTGTTATTGGCGCGTCAGAACATCTACAGATACCTGATTTTCTGCCGCAAATACTTCCCCGGATTTGAAAATGCCTATATCTCTAATATCGCCGATATGCTTGGCGTAAGGGTTTCCCGCCGTCTAAAAGGTAAATATATTTACACTGTTGACGATCTGAAAAGCGGTAAAACATTTGCGCATCCGGTTGTAATCTCAAATTATCCGGTTGATGTTCATTCAAATAAGAAAAATTGTTCAACTCTAAAGGCTTACAATGACTATCAGCTTCCTATAGAAGCCCTGATGTCTGCGGATATAGACAATCTTTTTGTAGCAGGTCGCTGCCTATCCGCTGATTTTATGGCGCAAGGAGCACTGAGAGTTCAGTCAAGCTGTTTTTCTATGGGTGAAGGCGTTGCAAAGTATATTGCCTCACTTATTAAGAAGCAGTAGCTGAATCCAATTTTGCCTGTAAATTTTGTGCGGCATTCAACAACGGATCTATTGTCGGTGAATACGGCGGCGCATAAGTCAAATCGTTATTGATAAAGTCATCAACGGTTAATTTAGCCAGAAGTGCCGTTGCCAGAGTGTTTATGCGTTTGTCTGCATCTCCTGCCCCTACAGCCTGACCGCCTATAAGACGTCTTGTATTTTTATCCGCTATAAGTTTTAAGGTAATATTATTTACGTCCGGCATATAGCCAACTTTGTCATTTTTGGTAACCGTCACAGAAACCGGATCAAATCCTAACTGAATTGCTTTTTTCTCGCTTAATCCGGTCATAGACATAGTAAATCTCATGCATCTGGTTACGGAAGACCCGAGAACACCCGGGAATTTTTCTTCAACACCACATGCATTCATTGCCGCACAACGACCTTCTTTATTGGCGTTTGAGCCAAGCGGAAGCCAAATTCTGGTATTTGAAATAAGCAGATTTTCATCAACGCAGTCACCACAGGCGTAGATATCTTCTATATTTGTTTCCATTTTTTCATTTACTTTTATTGCCCCTGTTTCACTTAGTTCAATACCCGCCTCGCGTGCAATATCTACATTAGGAATAACTCCAGCACAAATTATAACCATATCAGTATCAAAAGATTTTCCAGAACCTGTTCTTACTCCGTTAACCCCGTTTGTATCACCGGAAAGTTCTGTAACAAGCTCAGAAGTTAATATTTCAAAATTTCCATTATTTATTGAATTCAACTGGTCTAAAATTAATTTAGACATACATTCATCAAATAAAGACATAATCGTAGGGGAAAATTCCACAAGAGTTACTTTTAGATTTTGCTTAACAAGTGCCTCAAGCATTTCCATACCAATGTATCCGCCGCCAACTATTGTTGCATGCTTTGACTTTAATGCCTTTTCTTTAATTGCAATAGCATCCTCTATCTTGCGTAAAGTAAATACATTCGGTAAATTAACGTTTTTTATTGGCGGAATAAAAGGTTTTGCCCCTGTTGCAATAATCAGTTTATCGTAATCGACAAGAAATACCTTTTTATTATCTAAATCTTCTATTAAAACTTGCTTACAGTATGGCATGATTTTTGCTGCACGATTACGTAAATGTACATGAACACCCTGCTGTTCAAATTCTTCAGGAGAGCGGACAAGTAGCATTTTGTAATCATCAAAATTCCCCTCAATATAATAAGGCATACCGCATGCTGAATATGAAACATGTGTATCATCAGTATATAAATTAATTTCTGCATCAGGCATCAATCTGCTTGCTTTAGCTGCTGCTTTTGCACCGGCAGCAACACCACCGAGTATTACAATTTTCATCATAGAGTAAATATATCAATTTTTTCAAATTAATGCAATACCCGATTAATTTAAGCCTGAGGTAGATAAAAATACTCCCTTCATAAATTGGCAGTACGCATCAATATCTTCCTTATATGAGTCAACTTTATCAACCAGATTAACTATTTCGACAATAATTTCATCCTTTTTTAAATCATTATACATGTTACACACTCCTTAGCCTTGTATTAATTTAATCGGACGCATGTAAAACAATCTTTAATTATTTTGTCATATTTTTACAAATGTTTATTTTTTTGTTAAAATTAATACAAATAGTTTTAGTAAGGGGAAAATTCATATGACAACACAAATTTTAGAAGCCAGAAAAGGCAAAATTACAGAACAGATGGAATATATTGCAAAGAAAGAGGGAGTAAGCCCTGAATTTGTGCGGGAAAAAGTTGCGCAAGGAAGAGTTGCGATACTGAAAAATAACCGTCGTGAAGATGTTATACCAACCGCAGTTGGTGAAGGTATGACTGTTAAAATTAATGCAAATATCGGAACCTCAATGGAACGTTCTAACGTTGAACAGGAGCTGGACAAGGTTAAAATTATAGAGGCGACTGGGGCTGATGTTTTAATGGATTTATCAACAGGATCAGATATTGACGGTACACGTAAACAAATTATTGCGGCGACTAAACTTCCGATTGGTACAGTTCCTATGTATCAGGCAGGTAAAGAGGCTTTAGATGAATTTAAAGATATCTCAAAACTCTCAAAAGATAAACTATTTTCTGATATAGAAAAGCAATGTCAGGATGGTATTGATTTTATAACAGTACATTGCGGCGTTACAAAGTTTGTGGTTGACCAGCTTGAAAAACAAGGACGTGTTATGGATATTGTTTCCCGCGGCGGCTCAATGCTGGCAAGCTGGATTAAGGCAACAGGCAAAGAAAATCCATTGTATGAATATTATGATGAACTACTTGATATTGCGCGTGAATACGACTGTACACTTTCTCTTGGCGATGGCTTAAGACCCGGCTGTATCGCTGATGCCGGAGATAGAGGTCAGGTGGCAGAAACTCTTGTTCTCGGCGAACTTGTAAAACGCGCAAGAGAAGCAGGAGTGCAAACAATGGTTGAAGGACCGGGGCATGTTCCTTTGAACAAAATTCCTGCTATGATTGAAACAATAAAAGTTCTTACTGATTATGCGCCGCTATATGTTTTAGGACCTCTTGTAACAGATATTGCTCCGGGGTATGATCATATAACTTCAGCAATTGGCGGTACGCTTGCAGCTATGCACGGCGCAGACTTTTTATGTTACGTAACTCCTGCAGAGCACATCGGTCTGCCGGATGCTAAACAGGTTAGAGAAGGTATTATTGCAAGCAGAATTGCAGCACATTCCGCTGATCTTGCACGTGGCAACAAGGCTGCATATCAGATGGATCTGGATATGGCTATTGCAAGAAAAAATCTTGACTGGAACGCACAGCGCGCAGCTGCAATAGACAAATGTACTCTTGAAGACATTGACAATGGTGAACCTTGTACTATGTGCGGCAAATATTGCAGTGTTAAAATCTTTAAAGAATATTTTAATGAATGTAAATAAAATACTTTTAAATTAACAAAAAGTCCTTTTACGTGGTTTACTAACCTTAGAAAGGACTTTTTATATGGATATTTTACGAAATCAGCCATCATTTCAGGCAAAATTCGTTTATAGTGATTCTTTAAAACAAGTTGCTGATTATGCAGTAGAACACAATAAATTTAATAAATTAAATCAGGCACGAAAAAATATTGACAATGCATATTTAACAACGCGTCTAAAACTTGATATCACTAAAAATTCTGACAATCTTCCAGTGGTAAATTTTTCACGTTTCATACCTAAAAGAGGTGCTATTCCCCCATTTGAGGCAACTGATTATGTACAGGTAAAAACTGTATCTTATGCTGCCTCTGAAAAAATTAATCCTCTTAAATTCGCACTGGAAAAGATTATAAAACTGAGTAACAATGCTCCGCAGAATAAAATGTATAAATCTGTAGTAAAAGATTAATCTATCTCGTTGTAAACAAGTTTTTTACGCATCTTCCACTGCATTAGCGTAAGTACAAGAATTATTACAAAAAGAACATATGCCATTGCTGATGCTTTTCCTATATTAAAATATTCAAAAGCATTTTTGTAAATAGCGTATACAAGCACATTTGTGCTATCCAGCGGACCTCCATCTGTCATTAAGTATATTAAGTCAAATATTTGAAAAGAACTTATTGCCGTAATGATTACAACAAAAAATATTGTCGGCGACAGCAACGGTACCGTAATATTTTTGAAAGTTTGAAATGCATTTGCCCCGTCAATTTTTGCCGCCTCAAACATGCTCTGTGATATTCCGCTCAAACCAGACAAAAAAATCACCATATTATATCCTATCAGTTTCCACACAGAGACTATTATAAGTGCCGGCATGGCGAAGTTTGTATCATAAAGCCAGTTTATATGCAGATGCAATATCTGATTTAACAGTCCTATATTCGGGTCAAAAATCCACTCCCATACAACTCCGATTACAATCATTGGAGTTATAAACGGAAGAAAATAAGCGGTCTTATAAAATTCAGACCCGCGTATTTTAGAATTAAGAATAGCAGCAAGAACAAGCGGAATAATTACACCAAATATAGATGTGGAAATTGCAAAAACAAATGTGTTAACCAATATTTTATAAAATAACGGTTCATGGAAAATATCTATATAATTTTTTAATCCGACAAATTCAATAGGATTTAACAAATCCCACTTTGCAAAGCTTAAGCCAAAGGAACAAATAACCGGTATAATTATAAATATCAATGTACCCAGCAGCGCAGGCAAAATAAATACTATACCTGCAAATCCCTGATTATTTAAAATCTTGCCCAAATAAGATTTAACCATCTCTTCTGCCTTGCTACCTTGTATGCTCACTACATTCGTGTTACTATTCTAACATAAGTTACAGATTAGGGAGAAATATTAATGAATAAATATGAACAAGCTTTTGGTAAAAACGACATAAGAGGCATCTACGGGCAAGATATTACAGAAGAGTTATTTTATAATATCGGACGCGGCTTTATTGAATATCTTCACAAACATTCAGGTAAAACTGCAATAACTGTTACTGTTACGCGTGATGCCCGTACGCATTCACCGTCACTTGCTAAAGCTTTAATTTCAGGTGTTATATCTGCCGGTGCTAAAGTTATTGATCTAGGGCTTGCCCCAACTCCTATTGGATATTATTCGGAAGCCACTATGGATGAAGTTACGGGCGCAATGATTATAACAGCCAGCCACAATCCTAAAGAATATAATGGTCTGAAAATGACATATAACAAACAGACTTTAAATGAAGCACAAATAAAGGAAGTAAAAGAAATTACCCTTAAAAATTGGACTAATGATACTCATATAAATGCAAATACCCGGAAATTAGATATAATTCCTATTTATATTGAAGATATGAAAAAGCGTTTTGGCAATATTGGAAAGGGCATAAAAGTTGTTGTTGACAGTGCAAATGCAACCGGTGGAGTTGTCGCTCCAAAATTATATCGCGAATTAGGCTGTGATGTAATTGAATTGTTCTCTGAACCTGACGGAAATTTCCCTAACCACCACCCGAATCCGAGTGATTTAAAAACACTGGATACAATAAAAAAAGTTGTAGTTGAGGAAAAAGCCGATTTGGGTATTGCTTTTGACGGAGACAGTGACAGAATAGGTATTATTACATCTGACGGAACTCCTTTGACCGGTGACAAACTTCTGTTAATATATGCGCAGGATCTGATTGACAGCGGTGTTCAAAAACCAACTGTTGTTTCTGAGGTAAAATGTTCACAAGTTTTATTTGACACAATTAACAAGCTTGGCGGTCACGCTGTTATGTGTAAAACAGGACACGGATACATTAAAGAAAAGATGAAAGAAACAGGGGCTGTACTTGCAGGTGAAATGAGCGGGCATACTTTTTTTAAAGACAGATATTACGGCTATGATGATGCTATTTATGCAGGCTGCCGCATTATTGAAATTGTATCAAAGCATAAAAAACTTGATCCTAACTTTAAAATTCAGGATATGCTTAAACCGTTTGATGCAGTATGCACATCTCAAGAAGTTCGTTTTCCTTGTCCAAATGAGAAAAAGAAAGAAACGCTGGACAAATTTAAACACTGTGTTGAAGCGAATAGAAACATGTTTGGATCTGACATTAAAGAAATTGTTACTCTTGATGGAATGAGAATCGTTTTTGACGGCGGCTTTGCATTGATACGCCAGAGTAATACCGAACCCGTGTTTACTTTGCGTTTTGAAGGCAAAACAAAAGAAGAGTGCGAGCGTTTTCAAAAATGCATGATTAGTTCACTTGAAGAATGTTTAAAATAGTATAAGGATAATTTGATGAATAAAATAGCGAATAATACACCGGCATTTGGCTCAAAATATCACCTAAAAGGCGGAATACACGAACTAAATGAATTAAGGCAAAATATAATTCCTTCATTCAGATTGGTATCAAATTCCCCGGTTTTTGCGCTAAGCACTGATGAATATTTTAAAATGCCAATAAAGCAGACTGTTACAAGACTTGCAAAATCTACGGGTCAGGGTGGTCCGGAATGGCTTGTTCAAAATGTGAAACGCAACTATGGCATAGAGCTTAACATCAAGGATCGTAACGATATCTTTGTCTTTACGGGCGAGGATACAAATAAATTAGCAAAATTTATGAAAAAACGCAGATTAGCTACAAGTATAGGCTTGCATTTTAATACTCTTAAAAATGCGGTAGGCGGATTTTTAAATAATCTTCCGCAACATGTAATTGCAATGAAACAGATAAGCAGTTTTGTACAAAATGAAGAAAAACTTTTTTACAAATTTGCGGGAAATGATTGCAAAAAGGTCAAAGATACGCAGGATTTGGTAAAAACTATATTGAATGATAAGTATAAATAGTTAAGTATTTTATATTTCTTATAAACTGAACATTGTGACATTAAGTTATGTATCTCTTTATATATATATTGTGTATATTACAAATATTTCGGGTATAATAAGCATATGAAATATTTAAGGAGTTTTTATGAATAAATATAGGCAAAACGGCTTTACTCTTGCAGAAGTGCTGATTACACTAACAATTATAGGTATTGTTGCAGCGTTAACTATACCTAATTTAGTGGAAAATCATAACAAAAAAGCTTGGGAAACAGCTAAAAGTGTTTTTGAAAAACGCCTGGAAGTAGCAACAAAGCAGATGAATACCGAAGAAAAACTTGCTGGCTATTCAAATACATTGGATTTTGTAAATGAACTGAAAAATTACATCAAAATAACAAGAGTATGCGATAATAGTAATATAACTAAATGTTTTGAGAAAGAAGTAATCTGGAATAAAGACAGTGAGCCAATAGATATGTCGACAATCACAGATGCTTCCGCACTCGGGCAGGATGATTGGAATACTGATACTGTAGGGGTTCAATTTGCTAATGGCGTAAATGCCATAATCGCCTATAATCCAAATGCGTCTCAGGATCCATTTAATAACCAGTTTGCAGCAACTTCCGAATCTATGGCTATTATTTATGATGTCTCAGGAAACAGAAATCCAAATACAAATGGCAGTGATATAAACCATATAAATGTTCAAGAATTGTCAGGTACAGCCGGCTGTTTAATACCGGAGTCAGTCCTGGGATTTTGCATTGTTGAAATACTTGGTCCGCAAAACGGAGGATATGGTCCAATGTCATATGGTGACTGCAATGATGCAGTTGCTAATGGAGAAATAGACGTTGATGCCTGCTATGAAGGTGATGATTATTATGCCGGTGCTGTTAATGCATGTGGCGGAAAAAAAGAATATTTGCCGACGCAAGAGCAGTTAGTTAAATTAGCAGAATATATATATGATAATGATGAGATACTCGCTGATGGGAGGACTGAAGGGTTAAAAATGGATAACGAACGTGCATCTGTATTTCTGTCATCATCTCCGGGCGGGGCTGACGGCTGGTTTTATGTTTGGTCAGATGATGAATATGATTCAACCAAGTCATACAGCAGACGTTTTTATCCAAAATACACTCACTGGGGTAATAGCGGCGGCGGCTTGAGTGCTCGCCAAAATAATGCAAGAATAGCTGCATGTCTTGCTAAATAGGGTAAAGTAGGATTAGAATTTTTAATTAAACATCAATAATTCGTAGGGCTTAACACCTAAAACTTTCGCTATCTGGTTAATTCTGGATAGCGGAATGTCGTTTCGCGCGTTTTCTATGTTTGATATGTAGGAGTTATCAGTACCAATTTCAAGACTTAATTCCTCTTGCGTCAAGCCTTTTTCAAGTCGCAGGTATCTAAGACGCTGACCGAATTTTTTATGGAATACTTTGCTAAATTTTTTAACCATATATTAAGATATATCAAGAAAAATTGACAATTCTATGAGTATTTTTAAATATTTTGGGTATAATATCACATGTAACAAGGATTTGAAGGAGGTATTTTTTATGAATAAAAGATCTTTTAACGCATTCACACTTGCTGAAGTTCTCATAACTCTCGCTATAATCGGTATTGTTGCGGCATTAACTATACCGCAACTTGTATCTTCTTATAATAAAAAGGTAGTAGAAACTAAACTCAGAAAATTCTACTCTAATATGCAAAACGCAGTGGCTATGTCTGAAATCGAAAACGGTGATAAAAAAAACTGGACAATTCAGAACAATAATTCTGTTGAAGATTTTTACCTGAAATATTTTAAGAAGTATTTAAATACTAGCAAATATGAGGTTGAGAATAATAATGTTTATATATATTTTGCAGATGGGACGATTTTTAGAATGTACCCTAATGGCAATACCACGGTAGCAGCTCAGGGGACATTCTATACAGATGAGAAAGCATTGAATAATGGAATTCTAGGCAAAAATATATTTGCATTTTACTGGGGACCGGCGCAAACCGGTCTTGAGCAATTTTGCGAAAATCCAATCCTTAATGCATATGATAAAGGCTGGGTTCCGTATCTTTACTGGGCACAACGCCACTGGGATTCAGAAAAAAATTGTGCTCAAATTGATGTTCCAACAGATAGAGAAGAGTTTAGAGATATATTAATTAATCAGAAAAATTATGGATGCGCCCCCGGGGACGGTCTGCATAATGGATCATACTGTACCGCCTTAATAGAAATGAACGGCTGGAAAATTCCAGATGACTATCCTATCAAATTTTAAGTTTTACAATGTCAATATTGAAAAACACTTGCATTTCAGTATTCACCATGCTAATATAAAAAAGTCAGAAAAGTTACTCACGAATATTTTACCATATGGCTTTTGTTAGCTTATTTTTTGGTGTATTCGTAAATTATACTAAACCCTATTATTACAAAGTAAAATGAAAGGTAAATTCAATGGATTTAGAAAACAAAGATGAAATGAATGTAGAAACAACTGCTGAAGAAGTTGTTGTTTCAGAAGAAAAAGAAACTTCAACAGAATCTGTTTCAGACGCTCCGGCTGCTGATGCATCTGTTGAAACTACAGAAGAAGCTGTAGAAGTTAAAGATGAAAAACCGGCACGTCAAAGACGCCGCGGTAAAAGACAAAAAATCGAAACTACTGATGAAAAACCACAAAATGAATGGACTGAACGTGTTGTTCAAATCCGCCGTGTAACAAAAGTTGTTAAAGGCGGTAAAAAATTGAGTTTCCGTGCAGTTGTTATTGTAGGTAATAAAAAAGGTCAGGTTGGTGTTGGCTGTGCTAAAGCCGCTGAAGTTGTTATTGCTATTCAAAAGGCAATTGCTGACGGCAGAAAAAACTTAATTACCGTACCTATTTTCAAGACAACTATTCCACATCCTATTGTAGGACGTTCAGGGGCAGGTGAAGTTATGTTGAGACCTGCATCTCAAGGTACCGGTATTATTGCTGGCGGCGCAGTTCGTTTAGTTCTTGAACTTGCAGGTATTGAAAATATTCTTTCAAAATCTTTAGGTTCAAAATCACCGCTTAACGCTGCTAATGCAACTTTGGATGCTCTTCAAAAATTGACTCCGTTCACTGAAGTTGCTAAAAAACGCGGTCTTACTATGGCTCAACTTTTAAACTAATTAATCAACATACTAATTGTGTTTATAAGTTTTACGAAGAAAATAATGTAAAGGAAATAAAAATATGGCAAATAAACAAATCAAAATTAAACTGACAAGAAGTTTAATCGGCGCATCTGAAGCTCAACGTAAAGTTGTTGCGGCTTTAGGTTTGACTAAAAAAGACCAGATTGTAGAACACTACGACAGCCCGACTATCATGGGTATGGTTAACAAAGTATCTCACCTTTTACAGGTGGTTGAATAAATAGGTGTAGCTGGCTGCGTAAGTTAATAGCGAGCAGTCATACAAATTAAAATTAAAGGAAATAAATTATGACAAATACAATTACATTAGAAGATTTAAAACCTGCAAAAGGTTCAACCCACGGCACAAAACGTGTAGGCAGAGGTCGTTCTTCAGGCTGGGGCAAAACATCCTGCCGCGGTCACAACGGTGAAGGTCAACGTTCAGGCAGAAGCTCTAAAAGAGGGTTTGAAGGCGGTCAAATGCCAGGATACAGACAAATGCCTAAATTAAAAGGTTTCAAAATTATCAACCAGCTTAAGTATGCAGAAATAAATGTAGGCAGACTTGAGCAATTAGGCATGGAAGAAATTACATTAGAAGCTTTAAAAACTGCTAAAAAAGCTCATCAATCTGCTGACGGGTTAAGAATTCTCGGCAATGGTGAAATTAAAAAAGCAGTTACTGTAAAAGCCAGCTATGTAACTCCTTCAGCAAAAGAAAAAATTGAAAAAGCAGGCGGAAAGGTTGAGTTAGTATAATGGCACAAGGTATAAAAATGCCGACAACTGATGATTTATTGTCAATGTGGCACGCATCAGGATTAAAACAGAAAATTATTTTCACATTCCTGATGATTGCTGCATTCAGACTAGGGGTTCAGATGCCGCTTTTCGGGATAAATAACCAGATATTCAGTAATATTGCACAGAGTAATAATATTATAGGATTTTTGGATTTATTCTCAGGTGGTGCACTTGGTAAAGTTTCAATATTCGCACTGGGTATTGGACCTTATATCACCTCCTCAATCATCGTACAGCTTGTTTCTGTTGTAATTCCATCTCTTCAAAAATTGCAGCAGGAAGAAGGTGAAGCCGGCAGAAGAAAATTATCTCAGTATACAAGATTATTTACTGTTGTGTTGGCAATGTTCCAATCATTAGTATTTATGTTGTATTTAAGACATTTACCGGGCGCAATAATGCCGGGAGTTAATCATGGTATGTTCTTTATAAGTTCTATCGCTGTATTAACAGCAGGTTCAATCCTTGTAATGTGGCTTTCTGAACTTATAACAGAAAAAGGTATTGGCAATGGCGGTTCATTAATCATCTTTGTCGGTATATTATCAGGAATTCCTGTTTATGCATCGCGTACGGCACAAATGGTTGCCCATAATTCTATGCTGCAAGTGGGACTTGCTGTATTGCTGGCAATATTCTTTGCTACAATGATATTTATTGTAATAATGCAAGAAGCTATCAGAAAAGTTATAATTGTTAATCCGCGTCGTCAGGTAGGTAATAAAGTTTATGGCGGCATGAATTCATTTATTCCGTTTAAACTAAACCCTGGCGGTGTTATGCCTATCATCTTTGCGGTTGCTATTTTGCTTTTCCCTTCAACTGTATTAAGTCTTGTCGGGCAGGCAAATTTCCGTTCCGCTACGGTTAAGCATTTCGTAATTACCTTAAATCAATGGTTAAGTCCGGATGGCATAACTTATTACGTATTGTATTTTCTGTTAATTGTTGCATTAACATTTTTCTATGCATCAATTATGCCGAATATGCAGCCAAAAGACATTGCAAACAACCTGAAAAAATACGGGTCATCAATTCCGGGGATTAAACCTGGCAGACCGACTGCAGAAGCACTGGATAAGATTTTGACTAAAACAACATTTATCGGTGCATTAGGTTTAGGTATTGTAGCGTTACTTCCGTCATTTGCAAGCTATATAACCAATATCAAGACTTTGCAGGGGATTGGAGCTACATCTCTAATCATCATGGTCGGGGTTGCACTTGACTTAATCAATCAGGTAAAAACGCATTTGCTGGCAAGGAATTATGAAACATTCCTGAAGCACTAATGCTAACTGATATCTTATATAGAAAATTCTCCCGATGTTGTCGGGAGAATTTTTTGTTATATATTAATAAATATTAAGTCGCCGTAAATCTTTGATTTTAGCGTGTTTGCGAAAATTATCCGGTTATTTGAAGGCAAAAAATTCTGTTTTGATGTTTTTATATTTATATAATAATTGATGTAAAAGGTTAGAAAGGAAAAAAGGTTTATGTCAGATCTCAAGGTAAATGCTGTAGATGTCTCAAATGTAAAACAGATAAAGGATAAAAATGCAGCTACAAATGGAACGCAAAAGAAGGCAGCAACAAAATTAACCGCAACTAGTGTTACACTTGGTGGCTTAGGTGCATTAGGTGCTATAGGGGTAGCAATTCTGGCAGTAAAACATGGTAAAGCCGCAAAAGCATTAAAAGAAATTGGCATTGACAGTTTTAAAGAGGCTGGTAATTTCTTTGAAGGAGGAAAAGCATTTACTAATAAAGGAAAACCTTTTACCGGTGTAATTACTCATGAAAATGCTCAAGGATTTGCACATAATATCAAATATGAAAACGGGGTAATTAAAGAAGTAGAAAAATTACAAATTATAAAACTTGCAGACGGGCATACGGGAAAAATACCTCTGAGTAAAAAAGGTTACAATTATACTCCTGAAGGAAAACTTGAAAGCGTTGATAAATTTGATTGGGCACATGTAAATACAAGTGATTTTAAAACTCATGGGTTCCAATATATTAAAACTTCATCAACAAATTTAGATCAGCAGCGTGCAGATGGGCTGAGAAATTTTGCAGAGAAGAAAAAACAGGAAAAGATAAATCAGTATGTAAGCGGAATAAGAGAACAGTTGTCCGGCAAACCTAAAGTTTCAGCTGAAACAATTGATAATTCATTTAATAATT
The DNA here is from genome assembly GCA_944324165.1 of Candidatus Gastranaerophilales bacterium. GTDB lineage: Bacteria > Cyanobacteriota > Vampirovibrionia > Gastranaerophilales > Gastranaerophilaceae > CALUVH01. The sequence continues at coordinate 64,326 of CALUVG010000008.1, forward strand.
TCAGCATTGATGATTACGGTTATCGCCAGATGAAAAGAAATTATAAAAATTGGGAACAAAATGAACAGAATATCAAAGAGAATGTTGTAAAATTAAAAGAAAAAATGCATACAAAAACAGAAATTAATGCTGAAAAAATTGACAGGCAATTTGATACAAAAAATTCTGAATTAGATCAACTTAACAACTATTATAAAGATTTGGAAGAAAAAGCAGCGGCTGAGGCAAAAAGACTAGCAGAAAAACAGGCTAAAAAAGCAGAATGGGAAAAATTTGTAAAAGAACATCCCGAAGAAGCTGCAAAAATTAAGGCTGAAAAGAAAGCGGCTAAAAAAGCTGCATCTAAAGCTAAAAAAGAACGGCTTTTAGCTGAAAATACAGGAATCCGGGTAAATCAATTCGGAGAAGAAGTAAAAGTTGTTACAGTCAAAAACAAAGATGGTTCTTTTACGATAAAACACTATACGCCTGACGGTAAAACATTATTACGCGAAGTACAGGAATGCGACGATAAAATAGTTCGTTCAGCGTATGATGGCGATGCCAAAACGACTGTTGTTACTAATGGTGAAAGCATTACAACCAAATTGTCTAGAAAGAATAAAAACGGTAAATATGAGTTAATCCAGCGTGAGACAGTAAATGGTTACAATGGCGAAAGTAAACTTGTTCAACATCTTGAAGACGGAACAACTAAAATAACCCAAAATAATGATTACGAAAAAGTTGTAACAATAATGGATAAAAAAGGCAATGTTCTTTCTCAGGAACGCTTTAATAAATACAATCCAGAACCTCCAAAAGCTGTAGAAGTAAAGGTTCTTGCAGATTGGTATACAAACTATCTGAAGTTGTGTAAACAATTCGGTGTTCAGCCGAGAATGGTAGGTGTTAAAGGCGGAGCCTGGGATCATTTTGTAGAATTAAGTCTCAGAGCAACTGATCCTGATGCTTATGAAAGTTATATAAGATTGCGTGCATATAGAGCGCGGTATGATGAAACTGCAAGAATTATGCAGGGGCTTGATAATGGACTGATTGCGCCTCATTCGCTTGAATCTGTACAACAAACTCAAAACTTTGATTCAATTCTCTCACAGCTAGATGAATTAGATAAGCCATATAATTCATTTAATGTAATAAATACGGTGATGTATTAATATGAAAGTTGATAATATAAATCAACATAATGTTAAATATACGTCGCATGTTGCTTTTAGTGCCAGAGAAAAAACTGCTGACAATCCTAAAAGCAATAGAGGTAAGTTACTCGTTGCCTCACTTGGCGGGCTGGCAGTTGCAGGCACAGCATTATTTTTTATTCTTAAAAATAAAAAATTGCCTAAAACATCGCAAATGGTTGACGTTGCAGAAGATGTTATTCAGCAGCCGCTGCATTCAAGAATCAGTTATCCGGCAGAATTAGTTAGTCAGGAAATTAGCGAAAATAATAGGGCTTACAGCTATCTAAAACGGAATGTCCGCGGTTTTTATCTTGAATACGGGCGTGAAATGAATAATTTTTTAAGAACAGGTAAACTAAAAGAACCGCCGAAAATTGCAGATGACATGCCTGACGGGCTAAAAGACTATGCCCGTATGCAGGCAGAAGAAATAAAAGATACTAATAGAGCTATTGTTGACAGTATAGAAAAACTTGATAATTGCTTTACATCTAAAACTACTGAGCCTATGGTTTTTTATAGAGATGCTCCAAGACGCTGGCTTGAGACTGCTCAAGACGGAATATTGATTGATAAAGGTTATTGTTCAACATCGCTTACTCCCAGTGCATCTATGGAAGGTATGATTGGTGCTGATGCTATAAATAATATCCGTTATCAAATTAGGCTTCCAAAAGGAGCATCTTATTTAGACTTAACACATACTTCTGAGCAAGAAGTTCTTCTGCCGCGGGATTCTAAATTCCGCATAATCGATGGCAGTACGCTTGAATTAATCTTGTAAATCGAGTTTTATACAAAAATAACCTCTAATACTAAGGGGTTATTTTTTTGCATGCAAAAGATTAGCATTAACTCCAATGAAATTCATTACGAAAATCGTTAGTATATAAATGTAAATCCTCAACTCTTCTGATTGCTCAGTTTTGCCCCTTTTACTTTTTAAGGGGCTTTTTTTATAACAAGAAATACACAATATAAAATCATCTGAATTTTAATATTTATTAAAAATTTTGACATAACCGATAAAATTGTCTATAATAAAGGTAATATTAGATTATACGAGGTATAAAATGAGAGAGCTGTTAGAAAAAGAACGAAAAATTACCGTAATACCACACGATTTTAGGAATGCCAATAAGGGTACAATAAAGGAAGTAACTCCGGAAGGGTTTACAGTGGAACTTGATTATGATGCTATTGGTATGCTAAAACACAACTACTGCGAGTTTTACACTCAAACAAAATACGGTACACTCTTTTTTACCTCCTATCCTAAAGAAATTAATAACCGCACAATACGTGTTGCAAGCCCTGCTAAACATAAGTTTTTACAGAGACGTCAGTATACACGTATAAAATATATTTATGATCTGGAATTAATTCATGGAGACGATAAGTATCCTATTAAAACTTTAGATATCTCCGCCGGCGGTATGAAATTTACAACAAAAGAAAATATCAATATTGAATATGAATATGATATGACATTACCTCTATCAGAAATTCAATCTGTAAAATGCATATTTTCACCTATTAGAATTGAAAAAAATAATGATGGTTCATATACTTTGTCAGGCAGATTTAACTATTATAATAACAATGACAAAATGGTTTTAATTCAATACTGTGCTAAAAGAAGTATAGAGATTAGAAATAAATAAGTATAAATATGAGTTTGGTAAATCTATTAAGAAAAAAAAGTAAGAATACACTTTTTACAACCCCTTCGCACGGACAAAAATTCTTTATTTTTCATAAACTAATGCAGCTCTACAAATACGATATATCTGAGACTGAAACCCATGACCCTGTCACTGCGCTGGCAAAAGCTGAAACTTATGCGGCTCATATCTACGGAACTAAATTTACCAAATTTTTGACAAACGGCTCGACAAGCGGAATAATTTCAGCAGTATTAGCTTGTGTTAAGCCTGGTGAAAAAGTTTTGATAGCAAAAAGGGCACATCCGTGCCATCTAAATGCAGTTAAACTTGCAGGTGCAATACCGGTGTTTTATGAAATACCACAAATCGCGGAATGGGGAATAACAGGCAGAACATCGCCAATATTAATAGAAAATTGTCTCAACAGTGATAATTTTCGCGCTGTAATTATAACTTCTCCGACATATGAAGGTATAGTGTCTGATATAGCTGCAATTAAAGATATATGCGCAAAATGCGGAGTCTATTTAATCGTTGATGAAGCACATGGAGCACTGTATCCTTTTTCTGACAGATTACCTACTTCAGCAGTTAAAATAGCGGATTTTTGTATACAATCCCTGCATAAAACAGCAGGCGGCTTAAATCCAACAGCACTTTTACATAGCAATTCTATCAATCCAGATGATGCACTTAGTATGGTTAACACAACATCGCCATCTTATCCGCTGCTTGCGAGTATTGAGGCAAATATTAAATTTTTAAATTCTTTAAGGGGAAATAAGGTACTTAACAGACTGTTGGATCATTTAGAAGTAATACGAAAACATTCAAAATGCGAGATTTACGGCGATGATTTAACCAAAATAAATATAAAAAAACATGGATATAGCGGATATGAAATATCTGACAAATTATTCCATAAATTTGGAATAGAGGATGAAAAAACAAATGATATTTCAACAATGCTATTATGCGGGATTGGCACGAATAAAACCAAGCTTGAACGTCTTGATAAAGCCTTAAAAAAATTGTAAATATTTTGTAACAAAATTAGTGTATATTTAAAGATTTGTAATAAAAAATCCGATATCGTAAGTAAGAAAATCTAAAATCATGAAAGGACTTGTTACTTACTATGGGTATGGCGGCATCACAAGCTAGACTTCTCTCAATCACGACACGTTTGTCGGATAATGAGCTGCGTTCTCAGCTTATAAACAATTCAAAAATGCGCCTGGCTACAGAAAGCTCTCAAGTAAGCGAAAACTATATTAATGCGCTTAATGAAGCACAATATATGTTTACCAATTATGATGCAGATAATAAAGCATCATATCAGGAATTAACATTTAATTCTTTGACTGCATACAACGAATATAACAACCAATACGGTGTTTCAAACTCAGCCGGTCAAATTCTTGTTTCAGAAAAAGATGGTAAAATATTTGAACAAGCAGATGGAGATTTAGAAACATTCCTTAAATCCTATGGACTTGAAAACAGAACAACATATTTTGAAGAACTTGCAAAACATGAGGTAAATGGAAAAGTTCAATTGGGCACTGAAACCAATATTGATGGTACTACCACAACTTATTATTCAAAATATAGTGCAGCAGAGATTGAAACTATATATAATGGCGATGTTGAAGACGGAGGAGATCATGTTGGTTATGCAAATGCAATGCAATCAACAGGATTTAATGAATATCTGAAATTAGAAACCAAATACCTTGATGCAAAAGAAGCATACTTTGCCGTAATTGAGAACGTAATGAAGGATTATGCAAATGGTGTAAAAGTTAACGCTAACGGTCTCGGTGAGAAAACCTATGCTGATATCGTAAGCTACGTACAGGGCGGAAGCTACGATTCAAATGCCGTTAACTATTTCTATGCATTTGAACAAATTATTAAACAAATGGAAACTGACGGTAAATTCAGTACAGCACTTAATTATGTTTATACCGATGAAGACGGTAACGACACACGAATGAATCTTGCTGACTACATGCTGGAATTAATAGATGACTGTAAGTATACTAACGATACAACCAAAAATTTCAAGACTGATGTAACTTATGATACAATTGATGGCAAACAAGTAGCACAATTTGCATTGGATAACGATTATATAGTTCGAGTAACTAAAGGGACTACAGCAACAGATTTAACCTATGAGTTAATGGAATATGATGATGAAACAGGTGATTTAGTTGTAGCAGAAGCCGTTGATGAAGATGGGGCAACTGAATATGCTTGGAATGGTTCCACCATTACATTCTATGAAGATAATGCTGAAGCTGATAAATTTGCCATAAATTTCAGCTGGGATCCAAGTAAGACAGAAGTCAGCTATACAGAAACTTTAATAGGTGATTACCGTAATCAAGTATATTTCTCTAATTTGCAATCACTTGTAAATTACTTTAATGACGCATATGTAAATGGATTTGATGCATCCAAGTTTAACGATACAGCTGCATCCAATGCAAACTATAGTGATAAATACAATGCATATGTAACTGCATCACAGAATTTGGCTAATTTCATATTTGGAAGTACAACAGCAGTAACGTTTAATGAGTATCAATATTTAGATGATTATAAATGGGTAGCCGATTCTGGCAAAAATACCACAGTTGATTATAGTCCGGTTTCAGATGTACTTGCTATAGAAGAAGTTTTAGCAATATATGGCGAACCTAAATATGCATATATCAAGGATGGTGATTATGATCAAAATGGTGATGCTGAAGCTGAATGGTATACAAATCTGTTTAATCGTATGCAAGACGGATATAAAGTAATTGAAAATGGACTTGCTTCAAGTGCGGAATGGATGCGCTATGCCTTAGAAAGCGGACTCATTGTTATGGAACAGGTAGATGACAATAACGAATGGAATTCAATTACATTTACCAGCTGCAGCGATATTACTGAACAAACAAACGATCTGGCGGTAACTGTTGCTGAAGCAGAATACCAAAAAGCAATGAATAAAATTGAAAATAAAGATAAAGCATATGATATGGAATTGAAAAATATTGATACTGAGCACACAGCATTACAAACAGAATATGATTCAATCAAATCAGCGTTAGACAAAAACGTTGAAAGAAACTTTAAATTGTATTCATAAAATAAAACCTGATTTGTTAAAAAAATAAGAGCCTGAAAAATATAAAGTTTCGGGCTTTTATTTTATTGTCAATAGCTAATTTGCAAAATTCAATCAAAAGGTTGTTATAATAATATTTGCTAAGGATTAGAATATAAAATAATATGAATAAAAAACACTTTGTATATATCTTACAGACAGAAAATAATACTTTATACTGCGGGTATACAGATAATGTAGAAAGACGTTTCAAAGCACATTGCGAAGGAAAAGGGGCAAAATACACCAGAGCAAATAAACCAGTGAGAATTTTATTCCAAAAGGAATTTGCAACTAAACACGATGCAATGCATGCGGAAGCCGTTATAAAAAAATTAACAAAGATAAAAAAAATGGAATTAATTAAAGCCCCTCAGAATTTGGATTATTTAATGCATCCTTGATTTTTTGTATTTCATTATCCAGTTTTTCTATAGCTTCATTTTCTTTTTGCAGGCGTTTTTCATCATTTGCAATTTCTTTTTCCAATTCTTTCATACGCTTGTCAGCATAGGCATTAGGTATATCATTAAATTCCGTAGAACCCTTCAGTCTCTGCTGGCGCTCATATTCTTTTAGTCCAGCCTTATATTCCTCATCAATTTCCTTTAAGCGTGCCTTATAAATTTTTTCTAATTCCTTATCTGCAGCTTTGTCAGCTTTTTTCTTAGCCTTTTTAGCCGCTTTATCAGCTTTTTTCTGTAATTCTTCTTCCTGTTCAACAAGAGTTAATGGTACAACTCCATCTTGAACAATTTTATAACCGTTCATTGATACCTGAACATCTGTATTTTTAAATGTCTCAAGTCTGGATTGTTCACCCTTGTAATCAACGCTCCATATGCCGAGTGTTACAGGGGTATCACCGGTATACGCATACGCACTTATCAAAATTCTGTCAGGATTATTCAAGTCAAACCCCAATGGATAAATATCCCACCTGACTTCCTCAAGATTTAGTCCTTTATACTCTTTCCAGTAATAAATAATTGCATCTCTTACTTCAACAAGGTCATATGAGACATTATTTGTAAAATCGTAAACCAGAGCGTTTGTCTGCCATATACCATCCATAGTTGATCCTATTTTTTCCTTAGCAAGAATTTTTGTTCCATCAGTAGAAAAATCAATGGGGGTAATTGTTCTAAATGTTCTATCATTTGCTATTTCTTTATCCGTAGAAAATATTGGATCCGGCAAACGATGCTGCGTATTAGCAGTTAAAATTTTATTTAAATTAGTCTGATCTTCCTGTAATTTGATAACAAAAACATCGCAAGCAACAGCTCCACGCTCAGGATAATAGTATACAGAAGGATACACCATTATTGAAAAGTCAGGAGAAACAACTCCCTGTGCATTTTGCTGACGTTGATAATGGAAACGTTCCTTTAATGAAATTTCAGGACTCCCTGGAGGACTGTTATAGCGCACTATTTTATAAGTTGGTTGCGGTACATATTTCATATCAGCCGGCTTTTCAAGTTTTGGGACCTCAATTTTTTCAGCCATTTTGTCTTTTGGAGCAGAAATTTTGTTGTATTCTTCCATAGTCATAAAGCCTGAGGGATATTTATCCTGTTTGGCACGCTCGTATTCTTCTTTTGCATCTTGCTTTTTTACATCTCTAATATACTGAGCTTCTCGTTTTTGGGCATCTTTCGGCGGTTTCGGAAAATCGTCTCCGGCATATATAAATGCAAAAAGTCCTGCAACAATTACAACAAGTGCATAAATCATATTCTATACAAGCCCTTCTTTCATAGCTATAGAAATCGCTTTTGAACGACTTTCGACATAAAGTTTTTGTAAAATACTATGCACGTGTGTTTTGGTCGTAGAAATAGAAATAACAAGTTTTTCTGCTATTTGCGGGTTAGTTAACCCATCAACAATCAATGCTAATACTTCCATTTCTCGTTCAGTCAATCCATAAAGATTTTTACCTAACTTGTAGTTTATTTCACCTTTTTTCGTTTGTGAATCTGACCCGCGCCGGATATTGGTAAGGACAATTCTTGCTATTGCAGGATCAAGCCAACCGGCTCCCTCACTTACAGCGGTTAACGCAGCAACAGTCTGCTCTGCTGTTGCGCCTTTTGTAATATATCCATCTGCCCCTGCACGGAATGAATCTAACACATCATCTTCATCTTCGCGCGAAGTATACATTAAAACTCTAATATTAGGATTAACTGCTTTAATTTTACGGGTTGCCTCAATTCCATCAATTGTAGGTAATCCTATATCCATAACAACAACATTCGGATTAAGTTTTATTGCATTATCAACGCCCTCTTGTCCGTCTGAATACATGCCTGCAATTTCAATATTAGGTGCGTTGCTTAATATTACAGATAAGCCTAAACGCGCCATATCATGATCTTCAACAATTATTACTTTAATGTTTGCCATAAACACCTTCTTTTTTATTTTTAATAGTTTTTTTCTTATTTACAACATCAGTAAGCAGGAAAGAAAATTCGCTGCCCTTGTTTAGTTTACTTTCTACCCAAATTTTACCGCCATGCGCTTCAATGATTTGTCTGGATAAATATAGTCCGAGTCCTGTACCTGTAGAACGTTTTTTGGTAGTCCCTTGAGAAAAACGTTTGAATAAATGCGGCAAATCTTCTTTTGGAATGCCGTTACCATTATCAGAAACTGAAAAAATTAGGTCACCATGCTGAACTTTTAATAATACATTTATTTTTCCGGATTTCTCAGTATAATTTACGGCATTTCCGCATAAATTAGTTATTACACGCTTAATTTCGGCTCTATCAGCACTAATTTCCGTATCATCATCAATAGCACACTCAAGGTTAAATTCTATATCTTTCTTCTTGGCAAGCGGCATTAATTCATCATAACACTGTTTTGCAAGATCTTTTACATTAAACACCGTCTTGCACAGTTCCAATTTACCGCTCTCAAAACGATAAACTTCCAGCAATGCATTGACAAGTCCCAATAAATCTTCATTACTCTGAAGCATAGTGGAAAGCAGGACATGTTGTTTTTCATCAAGATCTCCAATGGCTCCATCCAAAAAGAATTTTAATGTTTGAATAGCAGCCAGCAGTGGAGTGCGCATATCATGAGTTAATGTTGCAATAAAATCATCTCTTAGTCTTTCGGTTTCTTTTTGTTCAGAAACATCTCTTATAACACCTACATACATAGGTTCAGTGGACTCTTCAGGAGAAATTAGCGCAAAACTTATTTCTACCGGTAATTTGTCATCGCTAAGTGCATTTTTTATATAAAAATCTCTTAAAACGACTTCATTTTTTTCTGAGTTCAATCCAAATATTTCACCATTTTTATTATGTGAAGAATCATTTTGTTCAAATTTGTCAGAATAAGCAATTTCTTGGAATTTCTTTTTACATAATGAATTTTCAGAAAGTCCTGTCATATTTTCACAGGCAGGATTTGCCTGCAAAATTTTTCCTTTGCCGTTGATGATTAAAATACCGTCAGCACAATAGTTAATTATACCACTGAGCTTTTTATTTGCCTGCAAAAGCTCTGCCGTACGTTCGGCTACAAGCTTTTCAAGATTATTTGAGTAATTTTCCAATTCTTTTCGGGCATCTTCAAGCTCAGATATTTTTTCTCTCAGATTTGAAAGCAAATGGCTGCGCTCAATACCGTTTTTTATGTTAAGAATTAAATCATCATTATCCCAGGGTTTTTCTATATATTTGTATAATCCAATTTCATTAATAGCCCTTATCGCATTCTCCTTATCGGCATAGCCGGTTAATAGAATCATGCTTGTTTCGGGATAAAGTTTTTTTGCGGCAGTCAAAAATTCCAGACCATTCATTTCCGGCATAAGAAAATCCGATATAATTAAATCAACTTCATTAGAATTTAAATATTGCAAAGCATCACGAGGAGAGTTAAATAAAAATATATTATTAAATCCCTCGACTTTAAATAGAGCTTTAAATGCCGAAGTAACTATTTTTTCATCATCAACTACTAAAATTTTACCGCTTTCCATACTACAATGATAAGTCATTTTTGTTATACAGACAAATTGTTAACAAATTCGCAATATTACCTATTTTTATTATATGGTTGCTTATTTATATTTAGTATGTTAATCTAAATTTGGAGTGCATAACTGAATGAGTGATGATTTTAAAAAGCCTGTAATAACTGTAATAGTACCGGTCTATAATACGGAAAAGTATATTGAAAAATGCATTGATTCATTAAAAGAACAAACTATGAATAATATTGAAATTATTGTTATAAACGATGGATCAACAGACAATACACTAAAAATATTAAAAAAACTTGCAAGTGGTGATAATCGAATAAAAATAATTAACCAGTCAAACCAAAAACAAGGTGCTGCACGCAACAGAGGGCTTGATCTGGCTAAAGGTGAATATATCGCTTTTGTAGATGCTGATGATTGGATTGATCTGGACTATCTTGAAAAGATGCATAACACTGCCCTAAAGTATAGGGCAGATATAGCTGTATCAAGCATGGTTCGGGAAAAAGAGAAAAAGTTTAAATACTATTTAAAATATGATAAAATTGAATCTTTTGAAAATATAAATGACATAATCAATATATGTAAATTTCCTGTAAAAGGTTACGTTTGTGGAAAGCTATTTAAATCTGATGTATTGAAAAATTTACGTTTCAAAGAAAACGTATATTATGAGGATACGGCTTTTCTGATTCGTGCATTTGCAAATACACATTTACTTGTCACTGTTCCTGAAGTTATATATCATTATTTTTCAAACAATAGTTCAACTGTTCGGGCTATACAATCTAAAAAGAAATTTTATGACCGCATTTTATCCGCAATGGACGTAATAGAATTTGCCGTCAAAAATAATATTAATTTACCGGATATCTTAATAGTGAAGGCACGAAAATTTTTATCTACAATTAAATATTACAGAAGCAGAATTGAATATTATTTTTTAGGTATGAAAATTTATGTAAGAAATATTGATTTTGAGCAATATGGAGAGAAACTGCTGAAAAATTAAACCGCCGCTGTTGATAAATGCCAACGGCGGTTTTAAAAGACTTTTATTTGTATGAATGCGATTTATATGTTCTTTCCTGTAAGTCCTTATCAAGATGATAAAGCGAGGATTTATCGTCTCCAAACATTTTTAATTTGAGTATAACCTCATATGCATTGCGCTCCTCCTCTACTTGCTCTGCTATATACCAGTCAATAAAGTTTCTTGAGGCAAGATCGCATTCATCATCACTCATTGATGCGACACAGTTAATACTGCTTGTTACGTATTTTTCGTGTTCATAAATTTTTTCAAAAATTTCCAGAGGTGAGCCGGAGATTGTTTCCGGCACTTCAATCTGAGAAAGTCTAACTTTACCGTTTCTTTCAATTATAAAATCGAATAAAATCATTCCGTGATCTACTTCTTCTCGTGCCTGAACTTTAGTCCAATTGGAAAAACCGCTAAGACCAATTTCGTCAAAATAAGCAGACATAGCAAGATAAAGATAAGCTGAATAAAATTCTTTGTTAATTTGCGCGTTAAGTACATCTTGTATTTTCTCGTTAATCACTAGTAGCCTCCCATAATCCATGGATATTACAGTATTCTCTGGCAAGTGTATTATCCATATATTTATCTAACAACAATTCCGGCTTATTATCCGGATACAAATATTTTCTTTTTAAGTAGTTTTTATCATTTGAAATTACTTCAATGAACATAACATAGTGCTCAGGAATCATTGGATGCGGTTCCGACCCGACTCTAATTTCCATTCCACCCGTTTCCGTTTTTCTAAACACCGGTACGTGTTTTTCTGTAGCTGCATTATCATTTGTTCCTGCCTCCAGTAGTTTCATAGGCTCACCGCAGCATACAAGTTCTCCCTCACCGTTTATTACTACCTCCACTATGTTTCCACAGATATCACACCTATATAATTCTAATCTTTCAGTCATAGCAGACTCCTTTCTCCTGAAAAATATATTAAATTTATAAAAAAAATTCATTAGCCGGTTTGGTATATTTCGAAGTAATATTTCTTAATAAACTATCAAAAAAAATTATACTTTGATTTAATATATTAGTATGAAAGTATTGCCGGTCTCTTTAAATACATTCAAATCTCAAAATAAACAAATGCAGGATAATAAGGGGGTTAATCCTTACGTATATACTGCTACTTCCTCCTATGGAGAACAAGCATTTAAACCAAAAACTTTTAATGTAATTCTGGGGACACTGGCTACCCTCGCAGTAGCCACAACATTATATAAACTATCCGGCAAAAAAATATTTAAGCTCAAGTAATATTGTAATAATTTATATTTTTATGTTATAGTAATATTGCCGTGTTCCACGGGGATTTGCGATCCCTTGACCCGAAGCCGATGCGGGGTGCAGAGCCTGTTATGAGGATCTGGCGGATATAATTGAAGTTAATATTTTTGTTGACGTTTAAGGATATGATGGCGTAAGCTGTCGAACCGTGTCAGGATGGAAACATAGCAGCACTAAGACAATCCTTGCGGGTGTTGTATTTTTAAAAAGAGAAAATATTTTCAAAGATTGTATTTGTCAGTTACGATAGACAGAGACACGGCTTTATTAATCTTTTGCATCCGTTTTTTTGACATGACAAAAAAAATCATTAATATAAATGATAACATTTGACATTTATATTAGTAATATAGATGTTGGACAAGGGTAGGTAGTATGTTCTCAAGTTTTATTAGAAATTTACTTTCAACAGGTGGTGAGGCTAATGCCATGCAGCGTGCTATGCAGATAAACCAGAAGATTCTATCTGCAACACCTAAAGCCAATCCTGCAAACATAAATCCGCAAAATCCGCTTGATACGATTTATCCGAATTCAAATCCCAATGTAAAATCTTTTGAAAAAGTTTTGCAGTCATCAACTACTGCAAATTTTGGATCATTACTGCTTAACCCCAAAAAGCTGAATGTAGATGCGCAAATTGCTGACCCTGATTCTATGAATGCACTGAATCAGGCGATACAAAGATCTATGGGTATACAAAATACAGCCCCTGCACAAAACAATACAGCAGCTCCAAATGTTTCCAAAAATCAAATACTCGATTTGGTATCACAAATTTCAGAAAAGCATGGAGTAGATGAAAATTTAATAAAGGCTGTAATTAAACAAGAGTCAGGTTTTAATCCAAAAGCAAAATCAAAAGCAGGCGCAATGGGCTTAATGCAGTTAATGCCACAAACAGCAAAACATTTAGGAGTAAAAGATCCTTATAATGCAGTCCAAAATATTGATGGCGGCGTAAGATATTTAAAATCAATGCTCGATAAATATAATGGAAATGTAATACTTGCACTTGCAGCATATAATGCTGGTCCTAATGCGGTAGACAGATACGACGGCGTACCGCCGTATTCTGAAACTCAAAATTATGTAAAGAACATACTTGCTAATTACCTGTAATGAGAAGTGCATCAAGGGCACTAAGGAGTTAATAAAGATGTTAAGTTCGTTAATAAAAATAATGCAATGTGGATATTCCATGTTGCATTATTTTGTAAATACTTAGTGCCTTAGTGCCTTAGTAACTTAGTGCCTTCAATTAAGAGGGCAAAGTCCTCTTAATTGGAATCACCTAAGCACACCGCGAATATGTAGCTGTTGTTGCGGCGGATGCTGTACCAATACGTGGAGGTAGAGTTGAAGTCGCGGTTGTACGCGTAGCGGCTGCTGGTCTCCTGCCCAGACCAAACAAAGAACTCGTTAGAAAACGGTGAGGCTGAGAGGAATTGGGAGGCTTTCGTTGTGTCTAGGGTTAGTCCGCGTGTCGTTGAAGTCCCACCGTTTATACTGTC
>CALUVG010000009.1 GCA_944324165.1 Candidatus Gastranaerophilales bacterium
GGCAGAGTCTCAAGGGGAGGACATGATAATGGCTCTGTTGCTACGTGATTAATTTCGTTCTGATTAATAATTTTTGTAAAATTGGTTTTCTGGTTCATAATTTTTTACCTTTCTTTTTTATATTTCTGATACGTACTTAGCGTCTTTTTTCTATCTGATAGTCAACTTTTTGAAAATTTATATACTTTAGCACAAGCTTTTAACTTGTGTTTCTTTTAAAGACGTTAAGACTATAAGACGATAAGACGTTAAGTCGGTTACATTTTTGAATGATGTATGTGAAAGCCTTGTGGGGCTTAGAGTTAGATCCCCCCCCCCCCCGCAAATCCAGTATTCATGCGGGTTTCAGCCTTATTCGTGGCTGTGGTGAGTGTGGTGAATGGAGTGACTACTATATGTTCGCAGTCCCAATTTTCACAATCAGAGGAATTTTGTAACACAACAGTATTTTTATTGTTGTGCAAGTATGCACAACCGACTGTATTTTCTTGTTTTATAGCCAAATTTGCAGCCATTCAAATTCCTCTTTTATATCCACATTTCCATTATTACATATTGCTCAGAATTTTTCAAGTCTAATATAGAAAACATTTACAGTTATCAGTCAATGCACAAAAGTACACTGACTGATAAAATTTATTTTCTTAAACCGCAAATTTATATTCAGGAATTACAAACGGCTCATTGTTTGCATCTTTATCAACAAAATCAAGATAGTATTTCATAGCTTTATCTTTTGCTGTTTCATAAAATTCATCATTTATATATTTTTTATGCAAAGCTGTGCGTTCACCTGAATAATGTCCCATTGCTCCTGCATAAGTTTCCAGAACGTGTTTATCTAAACCTCCGGCATAGGCTTTTGTTTTGGCATCTGTTCCTGAAGGTCTTATTTCTATATATTTATCATCGAATTCAATATATGTGCCGTCACCTACAAATTTCACGGATTTTACACCGTCAAATATAAGGCTTTTGAACGCGTCATTTAAAACTTCTTTGATATTATCAAGAGTCATAACACCTTCTTTTAGTGCTATTGCCATTGTAAGATAGAACAGATCATTTTTTGTTCGTTTTTCTTCACCCTCAATTTTTGCCTGCTTAAGCTTATTAATATCAGGTTCTGATTCATTGTAATATGCAATATCAACACGTGTATCAAAACGTCCGATGATATTATTTTCATCAAAAATATCTACAAGATGTTCAGATAATGATTTTTTGCAGTTTGCAAGTTTTGCAATAAGAGCAGATGCTACCATAATTGCTTCTGTTGCACTCTTTTCACGCATTGCAATTGCTTCGCGTCCGGCAAGAGATTTGATTAATGTATCACTGCCCATAATCATACCTCCGGATTCTTCGCCCGCAAAAAGCAGACGCGGACTTTTGCCAAGGTTTATGGCATTTGCAAACACATCATCAATAATCACTTCTTTTTCAGGAGCTTTTTTGATTTTTAGTTCAACTTTTTTCATGATGTTTGCTATTTCTTTGAACCCTACAGGAACATTCACAACTTTAACATCATTATTCTTAGCCCACTCATCCCATGAAAGCGCTGAGGCAGTTGTTTTTATCATAAAACGAGGATGATTATTCCATACCCCTTTAGCTTTTAGCTGTTTTGCCCAGAAATCCATCAGCATCAAAAATGCCTGATTTGCAGTAAATACCGTCAAAATTCTGTTTTCATTTAATTTGATGTAATCAATCCCTGCGCTTTCAAGTTCAGGAATTCTATCAACACTTTCAGTCTGAGTGATTGTAAGTCTGTCATGATCTGGATCTGTTATTAAGACCACCGTTCCAATCGGATAATTTTGCAGCTTGTCTTCATAATGTAAAGTTTCTATTACAGGGAAGAATTTTTCACCGTCTTTTTTCTTCGCAATAACAGTTGCATCAACAGAATAATCATAAAAAGCTTTTTCTCCTGAAGGTGTATGATCATATTTACCGATTGAATGGAAAAATGGATCTTCTTCAGTGTTAAACCATACGAATTTATTTTCAATATTTAATTTTTTAAGTACACGGCTGAGAGTTCTGTATGCAGAGCCGCCGACATTTTCTATCGCTATTTTACCGTTGAATTTTTTGATTAAATCCAGATTTATGTCTTGCGCAACCCCGGAGCGTAAATATTCAACATACAGGTCAACCCCGTCATTAAGTTTTTCCATTACTTTTTCATCAATAAGCGGGTTGTCTTTCGCCGCAATTTTTATTTCATATTTGCCATCTTTTTCTGTTTTATCAAAAATTTCCTGAATTTTATTAACAAATTCCATTGATTCTTCCGGCAAATACTGACTGCCTTGAGAATTTAAATCTTTTGTTGCATTTTTAACAGAAATACCATGACTTGAGGTAATATATTCACCGCCTAATAAATCCAATTTAAAAGCAAGAAAAGATGCAAGCCAGATAGGAATAGTTTTTCTGCCGGCAGGCACAAGTGTTTTAATTCCGTTTGCAGCCTGAATTCTTGCTATTGCATCAAGAAACATTGCAGAATTATATCTGACTTCGCGTCCTGCTATTTTCAGAATGTTCTGGTTTGGATATTTTTCTTTTGCAACAAGTGCTTTTGCAAGGGTTGCCAGCACAATACCGGCAAGATTTATTGGAAATCTTGTGTCCTGCGGATATAAAATGTTTTGCGGTCCGCGTATTCCGGCTGTTGAAACTTTTGCCTCCTTTGCATAATTAGCAAACCATTCCTTTAAATTTAACCCTTCAGGATTTTTTACTGAATCATAAGGCAATAAGTGTTCTTTTTTTAATGTAAATGTAAATGCCCCCTCATTATCAAAATTCATTAAATCTAAATTTTTTATATAATCCGGTGTTTTATCGTAAACGCTTTTAAACAATTCATTTTCCAGTTCGATATTCGATTTTTTGCAAATATTCATAATCTCTCCTCTTAGCTAATATCTTTTATTTTTTAATTATAGTAAAAAAAAACTATCTTACAATGGCATAATATTAAATTTTGTAGTATACTGATAATTAATGGAGGGAAAGTGTATATGTCTAATGAACAAAATACTTACACCAAACGTACAGCAAAAGATTATAACTGGCTGCGATCCATTTTTCAAACAATAGTATGTAAAGGACTTTACATGCTTCGTTTCAAATTTGTTTATAGACTTGAAGTTCAGGGCAAAGAAAACATTCCGAAAGATAATAATTATATCGTTGCGTCAAATCACCTGTCTACACTTGATCCGCCATTAATTGCGGCAGTTATGCCTCGAAGCGTTGCATTTATGGCAAAAAAAGAACTGTTTGACATCTGGTCATTAAGAATTTTTCTCAACTGGCTTGGCGCATTTGCCGTAAACAGAGAAAAGCTGGGACCATCTACAATAAAAACAGTCAAATCTATTAAAGACAGCAATTGGGTCTTTGGAATATTTCCGCAGGGAACACGTGAAGAAGCCGGCACAATAAGCGGGGTAACTAAAGGATTTGCGAACATTGCAAAACTGACAAAATGTAACATCTTACCGGTTGGTATTACAGGTACGGATATTGTTAAAAGATTACCTTTCTCCGGTAAAATTGTTGTAAAAATTGGAAAAATAATTCCGTACAATCAAGAAGTTGATGAGATGGTTTCTCAATGGGGCAATGCCATAGAAACACTTACAGGATACAAATATAAAGCAGATGAAAAAGTTGAAGTTAATTAGGAGTTGTTGGAATGGGAAAGAAAGCTAGGAATTATAACAGAAGATATCCTTATGAATACAATATTTTTAGAACTATGTTTTACATGACATTTTTATATACAGTTGTATTCCCGTTTTTTATGATATTTTATAATTTCACAATAACCGGACGCGAAAATTTATCTAAAAAACACAAAAAATCCGATAAATTTTTGTATACGGCAAATCACGTTTCGCATTTTGACCCTCTTTATGTTTCTATGGCGGTTAGACGTCCTATTGCTTATATGGCGAAGAAAGAACTTTTTGTACCGGAAGAAAAACGCAGCTGGCTTATTAAACGTCTCGGAGCTTTTGCTGTAGACAGAAACAAACCTGAAATTGCAACATTCAAAACTGTACGTGATATTCTTTCCACAAGCTGGTCTTTAGGTGTTTTTCCTCAGGGCGGTATCAGACCTTACGGAGTTTTAGAAGATATCAAAAAAGGCTTTGTTGTCATTGCCAAAAATGCTAAAGCTGATATTATACCTGTTGCAATCGCAGGCTGGGACGGATATCCTAAATTGAAACCTTTTACCCGTAAAAATGTATCCATTCATATCGGTAAACCAATCTCTTATCAATTACCTGAAGATGTTATTATTTACGAATGGTGTAAGCAGATCGGCGAATTTGCGGATTACCAGAATAAAGCTCCTGTACCTCAAAGTTATAAAGAACAGGTAGCTATCAACTAAAAATTTATTTAAGTAGCATTTCCTGTTTCGCCAAACAGAAACACTTGTAAAATACTTTCACTCTGCTTTATCGGACGGTAAAAATCTTTAACTAGAACAACTTGTGTTTGTATTAAATCAGCATTATGACTTCTTAAATATTCTTCAAGTCTATCGGATGTTTTTGTATATTTCTTCTGTTTTACAAATGCATAAAATACAGTTTTACGTCTCGATATTTCACTCAATGCAAAATCCAGCACATCGTTATAAGAAATATCATAACCTTCGTTTGTGGACAAATCAATAACAAAATTTACATTATCTTCTGTTGTAATTGATAAATACCCGATAATTCTGCCTTTTGCCGGCTCTTCCATTACGTATCTGTTTTTATAAGCACTGGCAAAGCCTGCAAATGTCGGTTCCTGATACTCTTCTTTTGTTCTATCCAGAGAAGGTCTGTATAAACTTACGAGTTCACCGTTAAAAAGTCTTGAGACAGCTTTTGCATCAGATTTTTGGCAGTATCTGAATAAATGAGGATTTTTGTTTTCGGATTTTGTGTTTTCAAGCTTCCATAAACACTCACATGAACATTGTCTAAATCCGCATCCTGCAGTGAAAAGTTCCAGCAGTTCATCATGTGATTCATCAACAAGCACACTGAACGATATTGCCCCTTGAGCCCCATATCTTGCTATAACAAACTCTATCAATTGTTTCCCGACATCATAATAATTCTGTCTGAAAATCAAACGTGTTATATTAATTTTATAAGGATTGCCGTTTGTAGGAACAACCGTAATTAACCCTTGAATTTCTCCATCATCAAGCAAAATATAAGATTCCGGCAGACGACGGTATTTGAGCGGCAGGAACGAACTCAGCATTATAAATGCCTCACGCATTAACGCTTTAGAAAATTCATTCTCACCGCCCAGATAAGATATCATTTTTTTGATTTTTGGTCTGTCAAAACAGTTTAATCTTCTAATGGTACCCATAGTTTTATTATAATATTTTTTTATGCATTTTTCAAGTTTGTGTTAAAATTTATCTGTGAGGTATTTATGAAAATAGCTGTCATAGATAATGATAAAATTATCACTCAAGAAACTGATACCCCTGCTTTAAATAATCGTACCGGTGCAATAGTTCAAGTGCTTGGATGCGGATTGTGCGGATCTGATATTGTAAAATTCGTACATAAAATTTCTAAAAACGGAACAGTTTTAGGGCATGAAATTGTTGCAAAAATTGTTGATATTAATTCTCACACCAATTTTAAGCAAGGGGATGTAATTGTTACTTCACATCACATTCCTTGCGGCAAATGCGATTTTTGCAAACACGGAAACGTCTCAATGTGCGAACACTTCAAAAAAACTAATATTATTCCGGGCGGCTTTAGTGAATATGTTTATCTGAGTGAAGAACATCTTGAAAATGTTGCTCATCTTAAGCCGGATAACCTCACAAATATTGAGGCATCATTTTATGAACCTCTTGGCTGCTGTGTAAGGGCTGTGAAACGGGCTGGGCTTTTAAAAGGAGATACGGCTCTGGTCATAGGACTTGGCTCAATTGGCATACTTATGGCTCAAGCACTTAAAGCCTACGGATTTAATGTAATAGGATGTGACCTAATTTCTGACAGGGTGGAGTTTTTAAAAAATCTTGGTATTCAGGCTTATAAAGAAATACCGGAAAATTTCAAGGCTGAAGGAATATTTATGACATCAGGGGCAGACAAGGCAATTGATACTGCTTTAAAATTTGTGAAAAATGGCGGTAAAATACTTGTTTTTTCAAGCACGCCTAATAATTGGGGCTATGCAAATAACGAAATTTACTATCGGGAATTAACAGTTTTGGGCAGTTATTCACCTTCTCCTGATGATTTGAAAGACTCATTAAAGCTCTTAACAGACGGGAAAGTTAAAGTTTCTGAACTCTCAACAGTATATAATCTTGAAGATATAGAACAGGCTTTTGAAGATACAATGAGCAATAAAATAATGAAGGCATATATAAAAGTGATTAAGTGATCAGGTGGCTAAGTGATTAAGAAATATATTAAATCCTTTCCATTATTAAAGAACTTATTCAGCTAATCAATCACTATAAAAAAGAGGTAACAATGCGAGCAATACAGTATTACGGACCACAGGATATAAAATATGAAGAAGTAATGGTTAAACCGCCGGAAGAAGGCGAAGTTGTTGTAAAAGTTATGTCAGCTCTCACGTGCGGCACTGATGTAAAAACATACAGACGCGGACATCCGGTATTAATTAAAAGTGTTCCGTCAGGATTTGGACACGAATTTGCAGGTATTATAGATCGTGTCGGCAAAGGCGTGAATAATTTTAAGGTCGGAGACAGAGTTGTCGCAGCTAATTCAGCCCCTTGCGGTCATTGTTTTTACTGCAGACATGAAGAATACAATTTATGTGAAAATCTTGATCTGTTAAATGGAGCCTATGCGCAATACATAACCGTACCGGCGCGAATAGTACAAAAGAATATGCTGATTTTGCCTGACAATATGAGTTTTGATAAAGCGGCATTCTGTGAACCGCTTGCAAATGTAGTTCACGGAGTTGAAAGAACAGATATCAAACCAGGGCAAACTGTAGGTATCATTGGTATTGGTCCAATAGGGCTTATGTTTGCACGTCTTGCAAAGCTTAAAGGGGCAAATGTCATAGTTGCCGGACGTAATCCCATAAAACTTAAAGCAGCCGAAGAATTTGCACACGCTGATGAAATAGTTGATCTCACACGCTACGCCAACCCTGAAAAAATATTTAAAGAATTTACGGAAGAAAAAAAAGGATTGGATGTTGCTGTAGAATGTGTTGGATTACCTGAAATTTGGGAAAGAATTTTTTCCTGCGTGCGTCCGGGCGGCAAAGTACACTTTTTTGGCGGCTGTAAATCAGGTTCTACCGTAACTTTTGATACGACGAGAATGCATTACGGCGACATAACCCTAATGAGCGTTTTCCATCACACGCCAAAATATTTCAGGCAGGCACTGGAACATATTGCATCAGGAGAACTGGATGTCGAAAAATTAATCACGGATACCATAGGACTTGATAAAATTGAATGGGCTATGCAGCAGCATATAGCAGGCAAAGCAATAAAATTCCTCGTTAAGCCGTGGATGTAAGTTTTTAACTATGCAATCCCGAAAATAAATACAGCGGTAATAAAAATATTACCGCTGTAAAATATAGCTAAATAAATACTCCGTTATATCTTCGGATAATTATCAGGATATTCCCAATTGTTTTTTGCAAGCATCGCAGCACAATACATTTTATTCCCGCTGTCAGAACATCCATAATCCCCCTCTGTCAGATCGGCTTCTCCCTGTCCGAATATCGAAACCTTATTGCCAGAAACTACAAAAACAAATTTATCAGCTCCGTATTTATTAGGTGCTTTGCCCCCGTTTATATCAACATAGAAATATGCAATTGCGGTTGTTCTTTTTTTGGTAAATCCTATGATTGAACCGTCATTTAATTTGAATGTACTATCAGGCGTTTCTGTAAGAGAGGATTTATCTTTATAATAATTACTTGCCCAATAATCTTCACAATATCCATTGTCAACATATACAGAGTCACCATTATCACAAGCTTCCATTGTAACTTCACATTGATTACCATACCAACCCGCACAATTTCCTCCGGTCAGACACTCATCAAAACCGCCTGCAAGACGGCAATTTGTACTATTTTGATAGGCATTCGATTCAGGCGTATCCGAACCACCTCCAGGTTCCGGAGCTGCCTCTGCAGATTGTATAAAAAAGAGTGGCAATGGTGCCTGTGCACTCCAACAATTATCACATGCTGATAAATTCATGTATCTATAAAAATATTTTGATACAAATTCCTCATCACTTAAACTCCAGTCCCAATTGCTTGTTACACCGTTTTCCAAAACAGAAAGATTAACAACCTGTGTAAATTCAGCCAATTTTTTCCGTAAAGCTGTTACATAAAATTTCCTTTGCCATTTTGCGGACAAAACCGGTATTGTTAATATCGCAACAATACCTATGACAGCAATAGTAATCAATACCTCTGCAAGAGTGAATGCTGTTTGATTTTGTTTTTTTGTTGAGTTTCGTTTCATGCTGTTCTCCTTTCATGACGTTTACGTCATGATTATGTTATAAACGTCAGAAAAAGTCAACACAAAACAATAAACTGATATATTTATAATATGGAAAATCCAAAGAAGATTAAAGAACGCATAAAAACACTCTTTGCCTGGCGTAATATGACTTTTGAAGAATATGCCAGAAGAGTTAAACAAAAAACAGGGAAAAATATTTCAACAAGCAGCCTCTCCCATAAATTGTCGAGGGAAAGTATCTCGTTTGCTGAAGTAATTGATATAGCAAATGAATTAGGCTATGAAATAATCTTTAAACCTCGTTCAGACTGGTACTAACAAAATAAAAAAGCCCGCACTTGCAGGCTTTTGACATATAAACTCTCAAATCTTATTTACTAAACAATAAGCACTATTTTACGGCATGTAACCGTGCTTGAATACCCGCATCCGCATTAATCATTTTTGCGTTTGCTATCGCCATACTGCGGCGTTTTCTCGCTCCTCTTAATATAAATTCCACACTGTCGCATACATTACACGAAGGTGATACTATCTTTTTAAGCATATATAAACACTCCTTTATTTTCTAATTACATTTTTTATATCGGAGTTATTTTCAGCATTCTTTAACAAAAAACACCTTTTGTAAACAAAAATTAACAAAAATTTCATTTCTGAAAATAGACTTCTCCAAAATACTTTATATAAATGTAGTAGTAAAGGAGTGTGTGTTATGTTATTAAACGGTGTTTTAAGTTTTCTTTCTCAACCCAAACATACTGGGCTTATTCCCCCACTGAATACAGGCATTATTTCCCGCAGACCGCCGCATTATCATCCGGATCTGATATTTCAAAACAAACCGGGTATATTAATGCCATACGAAATAGAAAAATTATATTTAAGATTATTAGAAAAAGAAATTAAAGGTGAATACTTAACTGAAACGGAGAAATTTCAACTAAGATGCCTCAGAGCACTAAAACATATTGATACATTTCTTGATTCGCGGGTAATTGTTTGTTAATTTTTTCTCAAAACTTTTCAAAATTTATTTTATAGCCCAATAACCTTACAAGCCTCTCCAATTCGTCATAAGGCATGGTTCCTCTGACGAGCTTTTGCGAGAGGCTTTGCACTGTATATTTTTTATTAAATGCAGAAGTTGCCATCGCGGCAAGTTCTGTGAGTGTAATATGTTCTTTCACTAACAATATCTTTAAATCATCTCTGGCAGTCATAAATATTCCTGTTTTAATCAATATTATATATTTTTTGCCTAATCTTGACATTTTTCTCTATATCTGGTACATATTTCAATAAATATATTTATTAATAATTATATTTATTGAATAATATGTAAAATTACTTAATATAAGGAGGTAAAAATCAAATGAGAAAAGATTTAAAAAGTATTATTAATCAGAACGTAATTCAGCACGGAGCGACAGAACCAGCTTTATGTAACTCCTTAGTGCCTCAGTGCCCTAACTTAGTGCCTTTAAGAAAAAGTGCCTTCACCCTCGCCGAAGTCCTAATCACCCTTGCAATAATCGGTATTATTGCGGCTGTCACATTACCTTCTCTTATTCAATCCTACAAAAAGAAAGTCGCTTCTGTACGAGTAAAAAAAGCATATAGTACTCTGACTCAGGCAATTAAATTATCAGAGATTGAAAACGGTCCTGCAAGCCAGTGGAATATTGATTTAAGCAGTGACGGTACAGAAAATACAGAGCTTGTTGTAGAAAAGTATATTAGACCATATATAAATAACCTACAATTTTGTGACAATAATGAGGATGATAAAGTTCAAAAAAAATGCGGATCGTATCTGAGTTATGCAGGCAAAGGGTACTTATTACCTGATGGCACAACTATTTCATTTGTTGCAGGTGGTGATTCATATAGTGTTGATCCATTAGGCAATAATTTTATCTTAACCGTTATTATTGACATAAATGCAGGGCAAAAACCAAATAAATTAGGTTACGATGCCTTTTATTTTCAGCTTAACAAAGATGGGTTCGGTCCCTGGGGATTCAATCAAAAAGAGCATTTTTCAAGAGATGATATTTTAACAGGGTATACAAATGCTGAAAACTTGTTTATTTCGTGCCGAAAATCCGGGATTGATGAAAATGATGATCTCTACAGGCATGGCTGTACGCTTTTATTAATGCTGGATAACTGGGAATTCAAAGAGGATTATCCATGGTAAATAATTATTAATTTAATAGACCGCTTTTGTTGAACAAAAGCGGTCTTACTTATAAAAAACATTTTGATTTATTAACCGGCAGCGTAAACGCTTACTTGTTTTCTGTCACGTCTATGAGCTTCAAATTTCACCTGACCGTCGATTAGAGCAAACAATGTATCATCTGATCCGATACCTACATTGTTACCAGGGTGGATTTTTGTTCCTCTTTGACGAACAAGAATATTACCGGCTTTAACTGTTTCTCCGCCAAATTTCTTTACGCCTAAACGTTTTGCTTCGGAGTCACGTCCGTTACGGGTTGATCCCATACCTTTCTTGTGTGCCATATCTATATCTCCTTTTTTTTACTTTAACTTACAATTATTTGTGTGCCGCCTTTTGAAAATCTCTGTTATATTTTTTCAATTTCCTAAGTACCGGCTTTGTTTTGTCAATGCACTCGGGTATTCCTTCCGGATTTTTTCTATCTTTGCGGGACTTATCCCTCGCACCTGTTTTTTTGTTTAACTTACAATTATTTGTGTACCGTCTTTTGAAAATCTCTGTTATATTTTTTCAATTTCCTAAGTATCGGCTTTAATCATAAATTATTCAGCATCTTCTGCAGTTTCTGCAGCTTTCTTTTGAGCTGATGTTCTGATTTTAGAAATCATTACTCTGGTAAAGCCTTGTCTATGACCTTGTTTTTTTCTGTAACCTTTTTTAGGTCTCTGTTTGAAAACAATAATCTTTTTAGCTTTATCATGTTTAACAACGGTACCTTCAGCAGATGCGCCTGATACATATGGCTGACCTACTTTTGATTTTTTACCGTTTACGATCATAACGATTTTATCAAATACTACTTTACTGTCTTGTTCTGCATCCAGTAACTCAATATCAACATAACGTCCTTCTTCAACTTGATACTGTTTACCGCCTGTTTCTACAATTGCGTACATTTTTTGTCCTTTCATCTTCTGGTTTCGTATCTTTTTCATTTCAGCCTACGATTTACGCCAAACCGCCTTTTGAAAATCTCTGTTATGTTTTTTTCAATTTTCTAAGTACCGGCTTTATTCGGTTGATGCACTCGGGTATTCCTGCCAAATTTTATCTATCTTTGCGGGACTTATCCCTCGCACTTTTTTCACTTTAACTTACAGTTATTTGTGTGCCGCCTTTTGAAAATCTCTGTTATATTTTTTCAATTTCCTAAGTACCGGCTTTATTCGGTTGATGCACTCGGGTATTCCTGCCAAATTTTATCTATCTTTGCGGGACTTATCCCTCGCACCTTTTTTCTTTTTGGGTTTCGGCTGTAATGTAAAGATTTACATAACGAGTTACCACTACTAATACATTAGTCATTATCCTCCGCTGAACGCCGGATGTCAAGTAGTATTAATATTTATTAACTTTATACTCCTACTTTCTTTTTTGGAGTATCATAAATAATGTTATGAAATTCACAATCAACGAAATAATTAAAGCGACAAACGCAACTGTCATTAAAAACACACAGGATAGCAAGGAATATAGTATATCTACAGATACCAGAACTATATCAAATGAAGATCTTTATCTGCCTTTAAAGGGAGCAAAATTTGACGGAGAAAAATTCTGTGCAGATGCAATAAAAAAAGGAGCTGCAGGCTGTTTTGTCACCTGTGATGAATGCCCCTCTGATGCTAAAATAGTTCTCAAAGTAGAAAACTCTCTACTTGCATATATGGCAATTGCAAATTACGCAAGAAACAAATTTAATCCTGCTACCGTTGCAATCACCGGCAGTTCAGGAAAAACAACCACAAAAGAAATGGTCTATTCCGTACTTTCAGCAAATTTCAGAACGCATAAAACTTACTCCAACCACAATAATGAAATTGGGTTCTGCCAGACAGTTTTGTCTATGCCGGAAGACACACAAATTCTTATCATTGAAATGGGTATGCGGGCTCAAGGAGAAATTGAATTGCTGTCAAAATTTACCCAGCCTGATTACGCCATTATTGTTAATGTTGGCTCTGCGCATATTGGCAGACTCGGCTCTCTTGACAATATTGCCAGAGCAAAATGCGAGATTACAAAATATTTAAAATCAGAAGGTACACTAATAGCAAATGACTGTAAAAGAATTCGGGAATTTGTAAACTTTAATGGCGAAAAAATATTCTACTCAATAAATGATGTAAAAATTTTTGAAAGAAGACCTTCTTATACAAAATTTATCTATAAAAATAAAGAATACGAATTGCAGGTAGAGGGTGATTACAATGTTGAAAATTCCCTTGCCGCAATTGAACTTGCAGAAAAACTCGGACTTTCATACGAAAAAATTAAAAATGGACTTTATAACTACCACCCTATAGAAAAACGCTGGGAAGTCGAAGAAATAAAAGGACTGAAATTTATAAATGACAGCTACAACGCAAACCCTGATTCTATGAAAGCATCTGTTTCAACATTTGTTGAACTCTATCAAAATCCTGTTGTTGTAATAGGCAATATGGGTGAACTTGGAGATAAAGAAATAGAATTCCACAGAGAAGTCGGAGATTACATAGGCAATAAAGAAAACAACAAAACTGTAAAATTCATCACTGTCGGTAATCTTGCACGCTATACCGGAGAAGAACTCGCCAAGTTTGGATTTGATGTAAAAAGTTTTGACAACAATTTCGAAACATCTCGTTACATTCTTGATAATCTTGATGTCGGTACTACAATATTTTTAAAGGCTTCAAGAACTATGAAATTTGAAGAGATTATACAAACCGTAAAAGAGGGAGATAAGCACTGATGATAATGATAACTGTAGCATTTTTGCTCGGATTAATATTGTGTCTGCTTTTAGGAGTTCCTTATATAGACTTTTTAAAGAAAAAAATGATAGGTCAATATATAAAAGACTGTGCCCCCGAAACTCATGCCCAAAAGCAAGGTACACCGACAACAGGAGGGGTTTTCATAATACTTGCAATTATTATTTCCTCAATAATAACCTTAATGATGGCTGAACATCTCACAACTGCAGCATTCATTTCCTTAATAACTTTACTTTTTTATGCTTTTGCAGGATTTCAGGATGATTATATCAAAATTAAAGGTAAAGGAAACGACGGGTTAACCCCTCGCGGCAAACTGCTAAGACAAATTGCAATTGCACTTTTGCCGACACTTTATTTAATTATGAATTCAAACAATGCATCTATCGTTGAAATTGGACATTATGCAATAAATTTAGGCTGGTTATATCCAATATTTGCCGTACTTGTAATAACAGGGTCATCTAATGCCTATAACCTGACAGACGGATTGGATGGCTTGGCTGCATTTACCGGTCTTTTTGCTTTTTCGGCATGTGCACTTGTTTCACTTATAAAAGGCTATACAGGTCAGGCAATTATTGCAGCATCTGTTGCCGGCGCGCTACTCGGGTTCTTGAGATATAACAAACCTAAAGCACAAGTTTTTATGGGTGATACGGGCTCGCTTGCCATAGGCGGACTGCTTGGCACTATAGCAGTAATAGCTAAATTTGAATTTCTCTTAATCGCTATCGGATTTGTCTTTGTTATGGAAACTTTATCCGTAATTATTCAGGTTACAAGTTTTAAATTAACAGGAAAAAGAGTTTTCAAAATGGCACCTTTACATCACCATTTTGAACTTTTAGGCTGGAATGAGAAAAAGATCGTACTTATTTTTGGACTGGTATCAGCAGTATTGTCATTACTTGCAGTAATATGCTGCTGCTTGAACAGTTTTGGAGTTAGATAAAAATGGAAGTTAAAGATAAAAAAATTCTGGTACTCGGATTATCCAAAAGCGGTATTGCCGCAGCAAAATGTCTGGCAAAACGCGGAGCTAAAGTTTATATTACAGAAGGCAAAGAGGCAAAACCTGAATACCTTGATAAAATTGACACATTAAAAGCTATTGGCATCAAAATTGAAACAGGCGGACACAGCGAAGAATTTATTTCAAATGCTGAACTTGCAGTTACAAGTCCCGGAATTCCACCGCACAGCGAAATTATGCAGAAACTAAAAGCTAAAAATATTCCGGTAATTTCTGAAATTGAACTTGCATATCTATTTACAAAAGTACCTTTCATTGCAATAACAGGTACTAACGGGAAAACTACAACAACAGCTTTAACCGCTCATATATTGAGTGAAGTATACAGTGCTGTGCCTTGCGGAAATTACGGACTACCGCCATGTGATATGCTGGATGAAGATCTGGATTATTTTGTATGTGAATGCAGTTCTTTCCAGCTTGAATATACAAAAGAATTTACGCCGCGAATTTCTGTATTTACCAATTTCACGCCGGATCATATTGACTGGCATAACGGATTAGATAATTACTTTAAAGCAAAAGCTAAAATCTTTAAAAAGCCTCAGGCACCTTTATATTCGGTCTTGAATGCCAAAGACGAAAAATTACTTGAATTTTCAGACCACTGCGACGGCGAAGTATTTTTGTTTGCCGCTGAAAAGGGTGAAAATTGCTCCTATATTAAAGACAATGTCATATATTTTAAACACAAAAATATAGAAGAAAAAATTATTGATATCAAAGACTGCCCGTTAATTGGAGAACATAATTATCAAAATGTAATGTGTGCTGTTATCTGTGCAAAACTTGCCGGCGTTGAAAACGAAGTCATTAAACACGCAATTATGACATTCAAGGTTCCGGAACATAGATTAGAAAAATTTGCACAATGCGGCAAAACTGTCTTTTATAATGATTCAAAAGCAACCAATCCTGAAGCATCCCTTGTTGCAATACGTTCATTTAACAACTGTGATGTTACCTTAATTGCCGGAGGAAGGGATAAAAATACTGATCTGCAGGAATTCTGTGACGCCATCAACAAACACATTAAAACAGTAATTTTGATTGGAGAGGCAGCCGACAGATTTGAAGAAAATTTGAAACAAAATAATTTCAATAACATAATAAGAGAAGATACATTTGAAGCTGCTGTAGATAAGGCAATAGAATTACATCCTGATGTAGTGCTTTTATCTCCGGCTTGTGCAAGCTTTGATATGTTCTCGGGTTATGAAGAAAGAGGAAGGGTTTTCAAAAAAGATGTATTATCAAAGATCAATAAGTAGCAGAGAACGAATTTCACGTTACGATGAACGTCCTATACAAAGTGTAATTGTGTCATCTCCTGACAAAACTTTATTAATAGTAGTTGCTTTTCTTATTGTAATGGGATTTATGGCTATATTTTCAGCCACTGCTCCCAAATGTCTTGATGAAGGCGGTAACCCTGCCCAATTTCTGATAAAACAGGTAATATGTTTTGTTGTCGGATTTTTCGGATTAAAATTTTTTTCAAATTATGATTATAAAAAACTGGCTGACTGGAATGTTGTACTTATGCTGGGAATAATTATTTCACTTGTCCTTGTTGACTTTACTCCGCTCGGCGTAACGGTTAACGGTGCAAAAAGATGGATTAATATTGCCGGTTTCCAATTACAGCCGTCAGAATTTGCTAAACCCGCAGTTGTTTTACTGCTTGCACATGCATTTAGAAAAGATGCAAAACTCTTCGATCAGGAAAAATGGGTATGGGCTTTTATACCAATAATTATAATGATGGGATTAATTTTTATTCAGCCTAACTTAAGTATGGTTATTCTGCTTTTAGCAACATCTGTTGTAATGTTTTTATGTGCAGGCGGCTCCATGAAATTATTTTTAAGCTGTGTTGGTGCCGGCATCACAGCAATTATAATTGCAGCAACAACAATTATTAAACCCTACCAGCTGCAACGTTTAAAAACTTGGACTAATCCGGAAATTGATCCGCTGGGAGCCGGATATAATATTATCCAATCTTTAATTGCTTTTGCATCAGGCGGATTTAGCGGCGTAGGCTATGGCGGCTCTATTCAAAAACTTTCTTACCTGCCGGAATGCCACACGGACTTTATTTTTGCAATTATAGCGGAAGAACTTGGCTTTTTAGGCTGTCTGCTTGTAATAGGGCTTTTCTTTACGTTAATTCACAGAGGTTTTTTAATTGCAGCCAGATGCCCTGATATGTACGGAAAAATTCTCGCTGTAGGATTAACATTTTCAATCGGATTTCAAGCTTTTATGAATATGAGTGTAGCAAGTTCTTTTCTGCCAACAACCGGTGTTCCGCTACCATTTATCAGTTATGGCGGCTCTTCACTCATTGTTTCTATGATTATGATAGGTATTCTTTTAAATATATCTAAAAAACGTATTATGAAAATAAGGAATAATCACGGTGTCTGATAATAAGAAATACACATATTTTATTACCGGAGGAGGAACAGGCGGTCATATTTATCCGGCTATTGCAGTTGCTGACGCTTTATTGCAAGATGAAAACACTAAAGATTTATACTATATAGGCAACCCTGATAATCTGGAATACAGAATTGTTACTCAAAAAAATATCAAATTTTTAGGCATTAATGTTCATGGTATGCCGCGTAGATTTGGATTCTCATTTGTTAAATGGGCTTTTCAATTGTGGGCAGCCTGGCTTAAATGCTGCTTTTATATATGGAAATACAAACCTGATGCTGTATTTGGAACTGGCGGTTATGTATCGGCTCCTATTCTAATGGCGTGTATGTCTTTTGTCAGAGGCAATAAAAAACGTTTTACCCCATATATGATGCACGATTGCGATGCTCAGCCAGGACTTGTAACAAGAGGTCTGGCACGATATGCAAAAATTGTCTCACTTGCCTTTGACTGCGCTAAAAATTATATTAATAACAAAAATTGCCGGATTAATGGAAATCCTATACGTGCAGAGTTTAAAACACTTACCAAAGAAAATGCAAGAAAGGCTCTTGGACTTGAAAACAAACTGACCATTTGTATTATGGGCGGCTCTCAAGGCGCAATGTCAATTAATAATGCCGCTGTCTGCCTATTGAAAAAACTTTCACAAAATAACATTCAAGTCGTGTTTCAAACAGGCAAAAAGAATTTTGAACGTATTATAGAACAATTACTAAAACTCTATCCTGAATATGAACAAGATAAAAACATAATTATCCAACCATATTTTGATAATATGGTTGAAGTTTTAAAAGCAAGTGATATCGCTGTATCCCGTTCAGGTTCATTAAGCCTGTCAGAAATTGAAGCCGCCGGTATTGCTCCTATATTAGTTCCTTATCCTCATGCGGCAGCGGATCACCAACGTAAAAATGCAAAATTCCTTGTTGATCAGGGAGCAGCACTCTATATTGAAGATAACGAAATTAATGAAACAAATCTTTCTGACAAGATTTGTTCACTTGCAGAGTCTCCTCAAAAACTCGCACAAATACAACAGGCTGCTCAGAAATTAGCAAAATATGATGCGACAGAAAAAATTGTTAATCAATTAAAATCCATAGCTCAGTAAAAACAGAATGCTTTAAAAGCCCCTTAAATAAGGGGCTTCTATAATTTTTTTCCGCAATCTTTTTTCCATTAACAACCGCATATTAAACTATTCTTATTCCAACAAGGCTTCTAATAAATCAGCATTACGTGCTGCTGTTGTGGATTCTCTTGCTTTCTGCTTGTAAATGTAAGTCCTAAGTGCCTCCCTGATCAATTCACTCCTTGAACGATTTTCGCCAACCGCAACCTGGTCAATTTTGTTCAAGAATTCTTCAGGCATTGAAATCAATACTCGCGCCATATATTCTCCTTTTCTTTAGAAGTGATTTTCTCTTGTATATTTATAAAAACATTTAGATTTAAAAAAGTGCTAATTTTTATATAAAAATTATATAAAAATTATTAAAGCCTCACTGTGCAAGGCTTTTAGCTGTATTGAAAAAGTTACAAAAATTAACAAACCTTTTAAAATAAAAATAAATCAATAACTTTTTGCTTTACTTTAAAATTTTTTTAATCTAAAATTAAATAAAGAGGTGTCCAATGGAACTTAACAGTTTAAAATATAAACGGATTCTATTAAAAATAAGTGGAGAGGCATTGTTAGGAGATCAACAGTTTGGAATTGATCAACGTCCCGTTCAACAAATTGCAGAAGAAATAAAAGCTGCGCGTGAGGCAGGGGCAGAAATTGCTGTTGTAGTCGGCGGAGGCAATATTTTTAGAGGCATGAGAAATAGTGCAAAATTAGGAATGGATCAGGCGTCCGGTGATTATGTAGGTATGCTTGCTACCGTAATGAATGCAATAGCTTTGCAAAGTGCTCTCAATCAAATGAAAATTCCTTGCAGAGTCCAAAGCGCGATTACAATGAATCAAATCGCGGAACCATATATCCGCCACCGCGCTATCAGACATCTGGAAAAAGGCAGAGTTGTTATTTTCGCCGCCGGTACAGGCAATCCATTCTTTACAACTGATACTGCTGCGGCTCTAAGAGCTTCCGAAATAAATGCTGAAGCTATGCTTATGGCTAAAAATGGTGTGGATGGAGTGTATACAGATGATCCTAAAACAAATCCGAATGCTAAGAAATTAGATAAAATTACTTACGATGATATTATTAAAAACGGATTAAAGGTTATGGATACATCAGCCTGCGCTTTATGCAAACAAAATAATATACCAATAGTCGTTTTTGATTTTGATCGTAAAAATGGTATATGTGAAATACTTGACGGAAAAGAAATTGGAACTTATATTAATTAGTTATATGAAAATATTGAAAGAGGTAAAACATGTCAGAAGCTTTAGATGAATTATTCTTATTTGGCGAAGAAAAAATGGAAAAAGCGGTTACACAGTTAAAAAAAGAATTTGGTTCAATCCGTTCAGGACGTGCCAATCCTATGATTTTAGATAAAGTTATGGTTGATTATTACGGTGTGCCGACACAATTAAGACAAATGTCTCAGGTTACGGTTCAGGAAGGAACTACACTGGTTATTTCGCCATACGACAAATCTATTATTAAAGAAATTGAAAAGGCTATAATTAAAGCTGAAATAGGAATTACACCAAACAGTGACGGTATTTGCATACGTTTGACATTCCCGCCTTTAACTGAAGAACGCAGAAAAGAAATAGTTAAAGATGTTAAAAAACTCGGTGAAGAAGCAAAAGTTGCGGTAAGAAATATCAGACGAGATATGACTGATGACCTTAAAAAAATAGAAAAAGAAGAAAATATGCCTGAAGATTCTGTAAAAGATACTCAGGATAAAATACAGAAATTAACCGATAAGTATACTGGCATTATTGATGCTGCGGTTTCTGAAAAAGAAAAAGAGGTTATGACTGTATAATGATAAACTTAAATAAAAATGCGACAAGAATGTTGACCGGGCTGGTTATGGGGACTATAGCAATGGGTTGTATTATATACGGTGGCATTGCCCTCCTCGCTCTTGTACTTTTTGTTGTATTTTGTGCCTCAAAAGAATATGTAAAAATTCTAGAACATAAAGGATTTTATCCTAGTTTAAAAATTATAATTGCCTCAGAAATACTTCTGGCAGCAATTGCATATTTTCACAAATTTAATCTTGTGACTATTGCATTAACTTTGTGTTCAATGATGGCTTTTATGTGGGTGTTATTCAGAGGACGCCAGCCATATATTGCAAACGTAGCAACAACAATTTTAGGGTTTGTATATTGCGGCTGGTTTCCAATGCACCTTTTATTTTTAAGAGATCTCCATTCTGCACAGTTTAATGACGGTTTGGGATTTGTTGTAATGATGTTTGTTGCCATTCTTATGACAGATATAGGATGTTATTATGCAGGCACATACCATGGGCGGCATAAGCTGGCTCCGGTAATAAGTCCGAATAAAACGATTGAAGGGTCAATCGGCGGGGCTATTGCGGCTGTAATAGGCGCATCTGTTATCGGCTGGTATCTGGGATTAGATTGGTATATTTATATAATTGCCGGTTTACTTTGCACTACCTTTGCTCAAATAGGCGATCTGTGTGAAAGTCTGATTAAACGCGATGCAGGAGTTAAAGATTCAGGCAATACTCTCCCGGGACACGGCGGATTTTTAGACAGAGCAGACAGTTTTGTCTTAACTATTCCTGTTATGTACTACTTCTGCCGCTATTTTGTCTTTAATCATGAAATAATAAATAATGCTGCCGGCTTTATAAAAGGACTGTTCTAATATGAAAACAGTTGAAGAAATATTCGGTATTAATGCCGACAATAAACAACTTATAAAGGCTGCGCTAACGCATCCTTCTTTTGCTATTGAGAACAACTTAACAATAAATGAACATTATGAACGTCTGGAATTTTTAGGTGATGCTGTTTTAAAATTCACAATTTCAGACATTCTTTACCGTAAATACCCCGATTATGCGGAAGGTGAACTATCCAAAATCCGTTCAGTTATCGTTTCTGACAGTATGCTTGCCAGAATAAGTTCGGATCTTGGACTTGCCGATTTGATAATTCTTGCCAAACACGAAGAAAAACAAGGTTGCAGAAAACTTGAATCTATCAGGGCATGTTCTTTTGAAGCTCTTTTGGGGGCTTATCATCTTGATGGCAAACTGCCGGAATTATTGAAGTTTATAGAAAAAACTTTCATTCCATACATACAAGATATAAATAATAACCCTGAAAAATATAATGCTAAAGCTGTTTTACAGGAATACACACAAAGCTTGACAAAAGAACGTCCTGTGTACAAAACAGTGAGTACAGAGGGACCTGAACATAATAAAATTTTCAATATAGAAGTCGAATATCAGGGAAAAGTTGTCGGACACGGCAAAGGCAAAAACAAAAAAGAAGCAGAACAAATGGCTGCCTTAGAAGCCTGTCATAATCTTGGAGTCTTAAAATAATGTCAATTATAATCTCACCATCTATATTATCTGCAGATTTTGCCAATCTTGAACGGGATATTAAGCTTGTAGAAAAAGCCGGTGCAGACTGGCTGCATATAGATGTAATGGACGGGCATTTTGTTCCCAATATAACAATTGGCGTACCGGTTGTGAATTCTATCAGAAAAGTTACTGATATGCCTCTTGACGTACACTTAATGATAGAAAATCCTGAAAAATATATAAAACAATTTGCGCAGGCAGGAGCTGACATAATTACTTTTCATTATGAGGCTGTTGATGATATTGAGCATATTGTAAATTTAATAAAATCATTGGGTGTTAAAGCCGGTATGTCAATAAAGCCTGCTACAGCAGCACAAGATATTTTACAGTATTTACCAATATTGGATTTACTGCTTGTAATGACAGTTGAACCCGGATTTGGCGGACAAAAGTTTATGCAGGACTGTGCTGAAAAAAT
The DNA here is from genome assembly GCA_944324165.1 of Candidatus Gastranaerophilales bacterium. Lineage (GTDB taxonomy): Bacteria > Cyanobacteriota > Vampirovibrionia > Gastranaerophilales > Gastranaerophilaceae > CALUVH01. The sequence goes on from CALUVG010000009.1 coordinate 22,047, forward strand.
ACCTCTAATAAAGGAAAAAGCACACAATAACCTAATCATTCAGGTTGACGGAGGAATTAATGCAGAAACAGCAAGAATTTGCACACAATATGGTGCAAATTCTCTGGTTGCCGGAAATTATATATACAAATCCGGTGATATCTCTTATGCTATTTCGTCTTTAAGAAATTAGATTTCTCCTCTTTTTAGTTTTCTTTTTCTAATTTCTTCAGAATCAGTATTAAGTCTTGAATCCGCAAGAGTTAACGCCTCATCGGTGGTTTCTGTTTGTTGTGCTGTTGTTCTTGGCGGTGTAATATTTGGATTTTCTGATGCAAAAATATTATTATCAGGTTCTTCAGGCTGTATTTCCGCCGGTTTTGTTGTATCTTCAACCGCATCAGGAATTTCTGTTTCAACAGGTTTTTCCGCATTTTCATTTTCGGCTCTTACAGGTTCTTCTGTAGGTAGTCCTAATTTTTCTAAAGCATCAAGCCCTGTATCACCATCAACCTTATCGTATGTTACATTATCAGGAATTCTTGAAAAAGCAGCAACTTGTTGCGCCCATGCTAAAATCTCCGAAGGTACCTCTTCTCCCTTTCCCTCTTCGCGGATAATTTCCTGCGCTGTTAATTTTTTCCACCGGTTTAAATCAATACTTTGTGTACCTTGATTTGTAACATTCATATCTGCCATACTTTTCTCCTTTTTAAATTGTATGTGACACTATATATACAATAAATTACGGCATATTTTACAGAATCTTTAATCAATATTGTATATAATCCCTAAAAGCTTGAATTTATGCGCTTTTCAAGCTTTTACAATTTGTAATAGTCACCCCATTTGTTAAGTATTGTTACAAAAATTGAATAAATAATATCTAAAAAGTCAATATTTTTTATAGAAAATTTTTTATATAAGTACAAGAGCTGATTAAAAGAGAAATAAAGAAACGAGAGAGGTTTGAGTTATGGCACAAATGCTGTTATTTTCTAATACCGTTACTGACGCATACAAAGATACTTCCGAAGCAATTAAAAATGTTAAATTAAATAATAACCTGGTTGTTAAAAAGACACTGGTTGAAATGATGAAACAATCATTCTTCCACGGAGCAAACAGATTCGGCAGCTATAATTTTATAGCTTAATCGTTGGAAAATCATAGGAAAGTTAGGAATAAAAATATTTAGGAAATTTAGGAATTATAGGATAGGTATAAGGCTGACAAAATGTCAGCCTTTTTAATATTTAAAAATTATTTAATGAATCTTCAACCGCATCCCTGTTCATTTTATCAGCACTGTTAAATTTATTAATAGTTTTTTCTTTACTTAATATATTAATGGTATTAGCCTTAAATTGTTCTAAATCCACATTATTATAAGCCCATACACCCGCAAGAACAATAATTACAAGTAACAAAAATCTTATCATTTTCAAGCTCCTTTCTTTATTACCGGATAATTATAGCATTTTTAGCTAGTTTGTTCAACCGTTTTATTCAACTCAACTTTGGCTATAGCAACCATTGTCCAGAATATAAACTGTATTTGCGGTCGGAAAAACACAGTGTCTACAAGTCCGTGAACAAGCATAGCACAAATAGATATAACAGCAGCAGATATAAAAATTACCCGTCCGGTATCTTTAGATTTTATGATGAATAATATTGCATTTTTCAAAAGTGTTATCAGGAAACCTAAAAAAGCGACAAGTGCAAAAATACCGCTTTCTACTGCTATTTCGAGAAATATATTGTATGCACTTAAGGCATCAAACCCTGTTCGCATATACAATCCGTAAATTTCGCGAAAATTCTGGTTACCAATACCTATTCCCAGAAGCCAATTATCTTTAAACATTTCCCAGGATGAATGGTATACATTAAATCTGAAAGAATTTGAAGAGTCCTGGCGCATAGCAAAAATAGAAAGCACTCTGGCACGAAGAGATGTTACGCATAGTATTGCTAAAGTCATAAAAGTAACACAGGCACCTATCACTGATAAATATATTTTTTTGTAATTGTGCCACAAATATTTAGCGGAAACGGCAAAAATACCGACGAGAATTACCATCATACCCAAATACGACCCGCGGCATCCCGTTAAAAATAAGGTAATACATGCCAGTACGCTCAAGCACAGCCATAAAAGCGAAGACTTGTAATGCTTATCAGAAAATTTATAAGCCGCCACAGCAAACAATGCAGGAACCCCTGCAACAAAATAACCTCCCAACAAATTAGGGTTTAACGGTTTCAATGTTCCGTAAACTCGTGTCATTACTTCTTCAGGGTTCAGTTTTGAAACATCCTGCCAGGTTGAAATTTCTGACACATGTGCAAAATTCTGTAATAGTCCGACGACACTTTCAAAACTTACACAAATACCTATTGTGCCTAAAATATATGGTATATGTCTTTTATTATCTTTCAGATAATTTGCAATAGAAATATAAAAGCCCAAATAAGTAAATGTTTTCAAAAAGCCTTTGAAACTCAAATAAAATAATGTTGAGCCGAAAAGACTTATAACAACAATCAGAAAATAAGCCAAAAGCCAGATATCAAAGCTTTGAGCATCTAATTCAGCCCCTTTTCTTGTCAACAATTTAATAACTGTCAAAAATATTGTAATAAGTGCTAAAAATCCAATTACATCCGAAGATAAAAATGTCGATGTAATAAAAATTGCAATAATAGAGATGAAAATAAATTTGTCAATGTATTGCAAAAACAAACTATTTTCATATAAGTAATTCAATTTTTCCTGTGAAAATATAAGTAATTTATTAAACATTATCAGCCGTATTAACAGATTGTATAGTCTTATTTAGTTCAGCATTATCAGTTTCATTGATTATTTTTAAATCAGATACCGTACCGGTAAATTTATAATCTTTGCCCTCTAGAGTAATCGGTAATCCGATTTTAACTTTGTTTCCGCCTACAACAGCTCCGTCTTTAGTAATTTTAGCTGTATCAGCAAGTGTCACCGCTATATCATACAGGTAAGCCTGAGAAACATCTTCTACAACCATGACTTTCTTATTGTTTACAGTAGGCAGAACAACTTTCTTACGTTCAGCCTTAACATCAGTGATACTCAAGTCTGAGTAAGGTACATTTCTTATACTAATAAAAGTTTTTTCATTAGCCCTAATTGGCAATTCTGACCCTGTGTATGTAACACCGCGGATAAAAACAGTAAATGAAATTGTAGAAGTTGCTTCAATTTGTTTGTCTGCTGTTTGTCGGATATTTTTAAAAGTCACTAATCCGACAAGCAATGCAATAATTATACCTGCGATGATAATCAGATCAACTTTTCTAACTTTTTTCAACACTTCTAATAATTCTAGTAATTTTTCTTGCATAAAATTTCTCCTATTCATTAAAGTTTAGCGGCAGCCCTCAGAAGTTCCGCCTCGGTTGTAGTTGCACATCCATACTGGCGAACGACCAGGCTTGCGGCAATATTACCGACAATAGCTGCATAAACCGGATTTGCCCCTGCAGCAAGCGCGAGAGTATATACGGCGGTGACAGTGTCACCTGCCCCTGTTACATCAAATACTTCGGACTTGTTAAATACAGGTATTTTTGTATATTTATGATTTTTCTCAGTAACAAACATGCCATCAGCACCGCATGTAATCAGAACTGATTCAGCATTAGTCTCATACAACAATTTGTCACCTGCTTTTTTCATACTTGTTTCATCTTCAATGAAAAATCCCACTGATTTTTGGGTATCAGGAAGGTTCGGGGTCATTGAAGTTATATTTTTATAAGAAGACAACTCTTTTTGAGCATCCACAACAATTATTTTATTGTATTTATTTGCCAGTTCTATGGTCTTGTCAATAACTTTATGAGTTAAAGTACCAATATGATAATTTGAAAGGATAACCGCATCATGTTCCGGTATAGCTTTTTCAAGATTGGCAATCATTTTTTCTTCTGTTACAGGAGACAAAAATTCATTAGTCTGCCTGTCGAGACGCACAATTTGCTGTGTAATAGAAGTTGTAATTGAACCGGATATACGAGTTTTGGTAGTAGTTTTACGTTCTGCATCTTTAATCAGATATTTGCAATTGACATTAGCTTTTTCAAACGCATCTATAAGCTGTCCTGCCTGATAATCATCACCGCATACTCCGCAAACACTTACCTGCCCGTTATTTAAAGTTGAAACGTTGTGTGCAGCATTTGAGGCTCCTCCAAGTATAAGTTTGGTATGGGAATGTTGAAGTATGAGAACAGGGGCTTCTCTTGAAATTCTTTCGGCGTCACCATAAATCATTTCATCAAGAGCGAGATCACCCACTACTAAAATCTTCGGCATTTTTAGGCTCTTTATTATAGAAACCAATTGTTCTTTATTTATATCCATAACAATTCTCGAAAAAAGTAAAATCCTTTATAAAGAAATTTTAACACAAAAACATTAAAAAGTGGCAAAAATTTTTTTTTAGTGCTTTTATGTACATATAATCTTATTAAGGAGAAGAAAATGTTTGTATCTAAAATTATCGGTGCACAAAGCTTTCACAAGGCTGTTTTTTCAGGTCAAAATGCAGAAACGAAGCAACCGGATTTGAATAAAATGTCAGACAGTGCAAAATTAGATTTGCTTGTAAAAAAGATGAATACATTACAGATGGATGTAGAAAAAATGCGAGCACGTCAGATGATTTCTGATAGAGCCATTGCTACAGGAGTTATGAGTTTGATGGGCAGAAATATACAAAACAGAACTCAAGCCGATGCTTATCACAACATGAAGGATAATGTTAAAATTTTGAATGAACTGGCATAAAGAAAATTTGAAAGGGCTTTATGAAAAAAATTATAGAACTGATAAAAAGACAGGACACTCTATGGAATGTCTTTTTTTCTGCTTTTACAGCCTTATTTTTATGTTTTTTATTATATAACATACTGTTACCTGTCTTACCTTATTATAATCTGAATGATTTTTATGCAGGGATAACAATTTACGATAACTATAATAAATATTTAACTATATTTTTATTTTTGTTTTATATCGTTAGTTTTTATATTATTTTTCTTTTTAACAGGATAAAAATCCCGGTATTTAAATTTAATATTGAAAAATATAAAATGTTTATTTTTATAGTATTAGGAATAATCTTCCTTCTGTTTCTTGCAAGATATATAATAAACTTTTCACTGCCCGCAATACCGGACGCTCACCATTACGGAGAAAAATTTGCGGCATACTTTGCTCATACAAAATTCCGGATGAATTATTATTCTGACATAATGCTGGTACATGGATATTCCGACATTCTGCCGTCATGGTTTGCGGACAAAATATTAGGGAATTTAACGATTGCCAATGAACGTTTGGCTACATATATATTTAAACTCATTTTTCTTTGTACCAATATAGTATTGTCTTCCCTGATTTTCAAAAAAGATTTATTGACAATTCTTATCACCTCAAACATTTTTACATTTATATTGCCGGCTCCTTTAGAAATTCATTTTATAACAATTGCATTATTCTATATTTTTCTAATTCAATATCTAGATAAACTTAATCCTGTTTTATGGTTCAGTTTATATTATACAGGTACAGCATTTCTTGCTATGTATCAAACAACCATAGGTATCTCTTGTTTTGCGGCATCACTGCCTGTTCTCGCACTGCAGATAAAAAATCAAAAACGTGTTGGAGTAATAACGCTTGGTATTTTTGCAATACTGATTTATGTCTTATTGGGTGGAGATATTACCGCCTTTTTAGATAAAGCCGGATATTATGCAGCATCAAATTTATACTCTTTCGGTAATAATTTTCAGCAGATTGTTAACCCTTATAAATTCATAATAGGAACATTTGCTTTTCTTGCTTTTCCGGTATTTTTATACAAGGTATTTTTAATCAAAAACAAAAAAATTAAGCTTGCACTTATTTTTACTTTAATTACAACTGCAGCAATTGCGAACTACGCATTTGGACGAATAGATGAAAAAAATTATATACCGCGTGCTCTCAACTGGTCGCTTGCAGTTCTAACGGTTATAATTCCTTATTTGGCTTATAAACTAAAAAAAGATTGTCTTTTCACCATAAATATCATTATTATTTCGGCTCTAATAATATTTTCAGTCTGGGTTTCTCCGGCATGTATAAGGCATTTCTTTGGCAGCAAGGTTTCAAACACAAGAATAAATGAAAACCAAGATATTAAAAATTCATATTATAATTTCATCAAAAAAATGACAGCACAGGATGATTTGTATCTTGATTTAAATAATGCCGGCATGAATTATTACTATACGCAAAGAAAACCAGCCATGCCGTACACCTCGTTTTATAATATTGTGAACACAGCACAAACAGAAGAAATACTTGCTAATCTAAAGAAAAATCCACCGAAAATAGTTTTTCTTTATGCGCCTGAAATATTTACCGGATATGACTACATTTCAATAACACAACGGATAAATAAAATCTATCGCTGGCTGTTTCTATCAGGTTTATACGAATTTGTTGATTATAACGGCGGATATTTTCTTATTTATACTCCCCAAAAGCTTAACAAAATCCACACTTTAAAAGCTGATGCCATATCTCAAAACAATTTGCATTATTTGCCGGATGTGTGGGGCGCATCAATCAGGACATTGCCAATGAAGCCGGTTAACGCCGATTTATCTGTTGACGGTAGCACTATAAATATCAAAAACGGAATAAGCCCTAAAAATGCTGACTTACTATATATTGAATATGAGGCTGAGAGTGAAGTTTGCGTTAATATGTATATTAACGCACTTCTAGCGAAGTTAGAAGTGCACTCCAAACGCCCGCGAATACTCATTCCACTTGATAATTATCCATCATGGCTTTTGGAAGACAAAATTTCACAAATATTTCTTGACACAGATAAACCTATAAAAATTAAGAAGGCTAAACTTTATAAAAGAAACTAATCTTATACATGTCTTTGTGTCGGGTTTAACAGCATTTGAGCAACCTGTTCTTTACCGTCAAATGTTCTTCGCATTAATATTTCAACTGCCAACTCTCTATCATAATCTAAAAATCTGTGTTCAATAGAAAATCCGCCGTCTTCAATATTTGCAACAACATAACATGCTTTTGCTCCTTCTGTCATAGGACGTCCTACACTGCCGACATTAACAATCGTTTGTTTTTTATTTGTCTGGTATCCGCAAGGAATATGTGTATGTCCGCAAAAAATCAAATCAGCATTCACATCTTTACAAATCTCTTCTATCTCGCTAATTGGACGATTGGGCAAAATATCTTCATTGTTTCTGCGGGGAGACCCGTGTACCATCAAAATTCTTACCCCTTCAATAGACAACAGCTTATCCGGCGGCAATGAATGCAGATATTCCTTTTTATCATCTTCCAAAAACAATATTTCTTCTGCCAGAGCATTTGCCATAACAGGATATTTTGACTTGACGCTTTCCATATACTCAGGACAAAAGTCACCAATAAGCTGGTCAGTATTCCCTTGAATAATCTCCCAATTCTTTTGCTGCTTAATAAAATCAATAACCGTACGCGGCTGCGGTCCAGCCATGGCTAAATCTCCAAGGCATAAAACTTTCTCACAATTCTGCTCTTTAATATCCTCCATAACTCTTTCCAATGCCTGCATATTACCATGTATATCTGACACTACCGCTACTTTCATATTTTTACTCCTTTATTTTTTCTTGTTGTGCTATAATCATAATATGATAAAAAGAAGAAAATCAACTGGTATAAATATAGGAAATATTAAAATTGGCGATAATGCACCAATAAGTGTGCAGTCAATGTGTAACACTGATACAAGAGATATTGAAAAAACTGTTTCTCAAATTAGAGAACTGGCTGAGCACGGTTGCGAAATTGTGAGATTAGCTGTTTTAAATAAAGATGCGGCTGAAACTATTAAAGAAATAGTTAAACGCTCTCCCGTTCCACTTGTAGCTGATATTCATTTTGATTACCGGCTGGCAATTCAATGTATTAATAACGGCATTAACGCTCTACGGCTTAATCCCGGTAATATCGGCAAACGTGAAAACATAGAAAAAGTTGTAACTCTTGCAAAACAACAAAAAATTCCAATCAGAATAGGGGTTAATGCAGGATCTTTAGAAAAAGAAATTCAACAGGAAAACATCCCGCTTTCTGAAAAAATGGTGAAAAGTGCTCTTAAACATATTCAAATTTTAGAAGATTTAGACTTTGACCTGATAAAAGTCTCACTAAAATCTTCAGATGTCATGACAACAATTGATGCCTACCGCTCAATTGCAGAAAAAATTCCTTATCCTTTACACCTTGGTGTTACAGAAGCCGGTACATTACGCGGAGGACTTGTAAAATCTTCTGTGGGACTTGGTACACTTCTTGCTGAAGGTATAGGTGATACTATAAGAGTTTCCTTAACGGAAAATCCTGTTGAAGAAGTTATTGCAGGATTTGATATTTTAAAAAGTTTAAACCTCCGCAAGCGCGGTGTAAACTTCGTCTCCTGTCCGACCTGCGGCAGAACTCAAATTGATTTGATAAATCTGGCTAAAAAAGTTGAAGAAAAATTTAAAAATCTTGACATGCCAATTACTATTGCAACTATGGGCTGCGCCGTAAATGGTCCGGGTGAAGCTAAACACGCTGATTTCGGTATTGCAGGCGGTATCGGTGAAGGCTATATTTTCCAAAAAGGAGAAATTGTCGCAAGAGTCCCTGAAAATGAATTATTAGAAAAACTCGAAGAAATTATAATAAAATCCTCCAAATAATCCATGAATTATTAATGTAAAGAAATTATAATGTTTTTGTAACTACTATAAAAAGTATTATAATTAATACTGACAGAGGTGGACATGAAAAAATTATTTTTAATTCTAACAATACTTGGATTATCAACTCTTTGTGCTAATGCAGGAGAATTCACGGTTGAAGATTCTCATTCCAGAGACTATCTCGAAAACACCGGCTACTCAAGTTCTACAATTGAAATTATTGAAAGAAGCCATGCCAGAGCACTTGGCGAAGAATATACCGGTTATGTTGATCGTACATTATCAAGAAATCAAGGCGGATGGTTTGGAAAATTCTTAAGATATCTTGACCCTTCATTAGACAGTGATACATTCATGAATTATGACATTGAATTCTATTCTCATTTCAATGATTTATAAAAATAAAATTTCCACTCTGTTAACAATACTAATCCTATTGTTATGTCCGTGCATTACAAATGCAATACAATCAGGCAATATTGAATACAATGCAGCTGCAATGCTATTTGATTATACTAAATTAGACCCTGTTCCTATTATCATTGAAGCTGATAAATATTTTGAGATTGCCTTTCAACAGCAAATTGACAAAAATTTAAAAGAACAATATCTGAGTTTGGCTATGGGGAAATATATTCTTGCATCAAAAATTCAACCTCAAGAAATAAGGAATTATGTACAGCTTGCAAGAATATATGATGAGTTTAAAAAAGATTCTCTCGCAAAATCAAATTTTTTTCATGCCACCAATCTTGAACTAAATGACCCATATACAAATTTCTGGTTTGGAGAATTTTACTATAAGAGAAGGGATTTTAAAAGAGCATTAAAACATTTTACTATTGCCTACAATAATGGGTACGCAAATGATTATGAATTAAATCTTAGACTTGCAACCATTTATGAAAAATTTGCAGATTTAATTAATGCGAAAAAATATTATAGCACAGCTTTCTCACTAAATCCGCAAACAACAGAATTACAGGAAAAAATTCAAGCAATTGACAACAGTAATTATGAGCAATCAGAATATTATCATTTTATCAGGGAGTAAAAATTAAAAAATGAAAATCGTAAGATTATTTTTGGTAATTATAGCACTATTATTTGTATTAGAAATGCCATTACTATCACAGGCAGAGACATCGTCTGATATTAACCAAACAGCAATATCGCTGGATGCATCACAACCATTAGACGGGTCCGTTGATAATTCTCAAAAAATTATTGATGAATTTTACTCCTCTCCCATGTTTAAACCTTATTCTTTATCTAAACATGAAGTTCAGTTTAGTTATACAAAAAATTTAATAAATGCAATTGACCCTACCCCATCAACCAATCGTTCCGCAAGCTATTTACCCGGAACAAGAGGTACAAATCAGCTGGTTATATACACACCGTTTTACGGGGTGCGCACAAATACGAATGAATTTGGTGCGGAAGCCATTGTAGAAGGAAATACGGTTACGGAATTATCCGGTGCTGATTCACCTATTCCGGCAAACGGTATTGTAATAAGCGGTCATGGACGTGCGAAAAACTGGATTAATAACAGTATAAAAGTCGGAACAAAGATTTATATTGATCGCTCAACAAATCTTATTTATACCTATACAACTTCCGAAAGCTATATCTTTGAATCGCAAAAGAAAATTCGTGAAGCTGAGCAAATGATCGCATATTATCGTGAACATTATGATGAATATAACTGGAAAGTACCGACAAGCTATATTGATGATGCAAAAGAATATTTAAAGAAAGCTCAACGTAATCCTGAAAATGTACAGAAATACTCCCGTTTAGCAATAGAAGCCGCAAATGATGCTCTCAAAAGCGTTATCCCTTATAAATATGGAGAACTCAAAGGCGTTTGGCTAAGACCAACCGAAAAAACTCCTGCTGAAATTGTTGATACTATTCAAAGAGTAAAAAATACAGGAATAGATACTATATTTCTTGAAACATATTTCCATGGAAAAACAATCTATCCAAGTCAAGTGATGAAAGATTATGGATTTCTTGAGCAACATGATCAGTTTAAAGGATTTGATCCGCTCAGTGTTTGGCTGAAGGAAGCACATAAACGAAATATAAAAGTTCATGTTTGGTTTGAAACTTTCTACGCAGGCAATGCTAATATAAATAACAATCCACAAAGCATGCTTGCAATAAATCCTGAGTGGGGAAATAAAATGGGAAAAGATAAAGATTCACTTTTGCCTTCCCGCTCTCCATCAGAACATAATGGATATTTTTTAGATCCGGCAAACCCGCTTGTTCAAGATTTTATTATGAAATTGATAACCGAAGTTTCAACTAAGTATGATATTGACGGGATAAATTTGGATTACATACGCTATCCTCAAACTGTCTCAATTACAGAAAACAACAGCTGGGGCTATACAGGGTATGCCAGACGTGAATTTAAGGCACTGTATGGAGTTGACCCTGCGGATATAAAAGTATCAGATCCTTTATGGCTAACCTGGTGTGATTACAGACGCGGTAAAATCACGCAAATGGTTAAAAAAATCGGAACATACGGGAAACAACATAATATTTATGTAAGTGCGGTCATTTTTCCTGACAGATTAACTGCAATGAATACAAAATTACAAGACTGGAAAACATGGTCTGATAACAATTATATCAATGCTTTTACACCGCTATTTCTGACTTGTGACTCTAAAATGGCAAACTCAATGATGAAAGAAGTTCTTCAGGCTATGTCTAAGAAAACCGACCTATACGCAGGACTATTTGTTACTTTTATGGGAGGAGCAGAAGAAGATTTAATAAGACAAATTCATGAAGCTCGTAAAGTCGATACAAAAGGGGTTATTATATTTGATTATGCCCATCTGAATAATAAATATGCAAAAACACTTGCTACAAGTGTATTCTCAACTAAATCCGCAGCTAAGAAAATAGCCCCGCAATCTCAAGGGGTAACGGTTGTTATAAAAGAAAAACCAAAGAAAAAGAAAAAAGGATTTTTGTGGTGGGGCAAAAAGTAATCCGGTAAATGAGAACTGATTTTAATTCGTTTATACAAAATAAAAATACATTAATGTTGATAACTTCCCTCATATTTATGTGCGGGATTTTATCCTTTTTTAATGCAATTGAAATAGGGGCTGCGATTGTAATTTCTCTATTTGCAATTCTATTACTTTTATTTAATTTCATATCGCCCAAATTAATTTTAGTATGGATTATTGTATTTTATACCGGATTTTTCAATGCATATTTAAGGATAGCCGAAACAGATAAACTTGCCGCTATTGCCCCTATAGATGCAAAAATTACCGGACAAATCGTATCAATACCTGCAGATGCGGCAAGCGGCGGCAAAAAATTTTTCTTTAAAGTATCGGATGTAAATGGACAAAAATATAATAACAAAACATTTGTGACAATAACTCCGGATAATTCTGAATTTCCTGATTTTAAAGCGGGGGATACTTTTATAATAGCCGGAAAACTGCGTATTCCTTTCGGAGCAATCAATCCATCACAATTTGCGTATCAAAAATATCTGAGAAATTTTAAAACTTACACAACATTGTATGCAAAAGCCTCTGACTGTAAAGAAATGCCTGTACAACTTTCTTTCAAATGGAAATTTTTACAAGGACTAAATAATCTTAGAGATAAAATATTAGATGTGCATGCCAAATATCTTAAATCGCCAAATCTTGAAATATTAGGCGGTATTGTATTTGGTGATGATGCGGTTTCACCGCCGGAGGATATTAAAAATTCATTTATAAATTCAGGTATTTTACATATTCTTGCAGCATCAGGAATGAATGTTGCTTTTATTTACGGATTCTGGTGTTTTTTCATGCGAAGGGTTCGTCTGCCTTTTAAATTTTCTGTCATCAGCGGAATGGGAGTTATTATACTTTATACATTAATGACAGGACTTGGACCTTCTGTTATCAGGGCTGCATTGATGCTTTTGTTTATTCTTATCGGCAAATTGATTGACCGTGATGCTCATAGTGTAGCACTTCTGGCACTTGTCGGAATGCTTATGCTTATTTATAACCCTGCTTATATAAATGATGTCGGATTTCAACTTTCATTTCTTGCAACTTTTGGTATTTTAGTTACATGTAATGCTTTATTTGATAAGATTAAGGAGTCAGGAATTCCACCCGTGATAACAGGGGCAGTCCTTATTCCAGTAGTTGCGCAAGCATGGGTGGCTCCGGTTCAAATGTTTTATTTTAATACTTTTTCTCTATATTCAATACTTGCTAATATTGCAATTTTGCCATTTTTAAGTATTGTGAGTTTTGGAGGATTTATTAGTTCAGTTCTGGCGATTTTCACACCTTTTTCTGAATTTTTATGTTTTGTTATTGATGCTGTTGTAAATATAGCACTTAACGTTCTTGTATGGATTTCTCATTTTGTTTCTCAATTACCTAATTCACTCATTACAACTTCGCATCCCAATATTCTGCAATTAATAATTTATTATGCAATTTTACTCGGTATAACTCTAATGTTTAAAAAGGGCTGGAATAAGAAAATTTTTCTTATACTGACAACTGCATTGCTGCTGCTTATTATCTCAAGCGTAAATCTTCCAAATCATAAACTCCAGATAATTGCATTTGATGTTCAAAATGCCGATTCATTTTTGATCAAAACGCCGCAAAACAAATACTTTTTCATAGACACCGGAAAATTTGCTTATACAAGTAAAAATTCACAGGCAAAAATAATAATGATAAAATATCTCATTGATAGAGGAATAAAAAATATAGAAGGACTCATTGTCACACACTTTGATAATGACCACGCAGGCGGCGCAGCAGATATTATGAAGAATTTGAATGTAAAGAAGGTTTATGTTAATACAAAAAGAGCCAAAACATCTACTGCAGTTAATTTATTCAAAGCCGCACAGGAGAAAAATATTCCTGAAAAAATACCTCTCAATGGAGAAATAATTTATAAGGAACCGGATTTAACTATAACAACATACAACTCCGGCATAATTGATAATGATAATGAAAATTCTATTATTACTCTGTTAAAATATAAAAATTTTGAAATGCTTTTTATGGGAGACGCCGGAATTTTAGCATTTGACAAAATCAAAAATAATCTTCCTTCAAATATTGATGTCTTCAAAGTAGGGCATCACGGAGCACGCGGGGTTGTCAATCAAGAAATGATGAATAAATTGCAGAGTAAAGTTTCAATTGTTTCAACCGGTACAAACCCTTTCGGACATCCTGCCAAAAGTACTCTTGATAACTTACGAAATTCCGACATCTACAGAACTGACAGAAATCACTCTATTGAAATTTTGTCTGACGGGGACAATTTTAATGTTTTAACATTTAGTACCGACAAGAAAAAATATATTCCAATAAAAACTTATAACACAGATTAAAATAAAATTTTAATTATAATAAATACCTACGACAAGCGAATACAAAAAGATTATTATTCAGTTAATAATTTATCCTGAAATGAATTATCTTGCTAAAATTTTTATACTCCTGTTAATAACCCTTTTTTGCTGCGGACTTGATGACAGCAGGCTTGCCGGAGTCACAGTAAATAAACCAGAAGCAGATAAAATAGAACTGCTTTTTAAAGCTGCAATACCTTTAAATGAAGGTATTATTTATACAAAAGTACCACGCGGACTTATTATAAGTATAAATGAACAGTATTTTTTTGAACGAGGGTCTATAAAAATAAAACAAAGTTCATTATATATTTTAGATGCTATTATTTCTGTATTCAAAAATATTGATAATTTATGTGTCATAGAAGATCATAGTGATGCTGACGGGGTAGGAGAAAGTAATTACAATTCAAACTGGGAATTAACAATTGCACGCTCCACTAATATTGTGCAATATTTTATAAGATACGGAGGAATAAGTCCTGAAAAAGTTTTCGGCTACGGATTTGGAGAATTCATGCCATTCAAAGATAATGTATCTGAAACAGGAAATATGGATAACAGAATAGATTTTGTCTTTATAGATTATGAGGCAAGAAGATAATTATTTACACTATACTCTGGCGAAGTCTGGATGTTCGAGTTTCGCTGAGAATATTTTTCAATTTCATAATAGCCTGTGCATGCAGCTGACATATACGAGATTCCGACATGCCAATCGCCGTACCTATTTCTTTCAAAGTCATGTTTTCCTGATAGTAAAGTACCATTATAATACGTTCACGTTCTGGCAATCTCTTAAGGGCTTTTTCAAGTTCCTGCTTAACATTTTTCTCCTCCATTTCTTCATGAGGAGTCAACTTATTTGTATCTTGAATAGTATCAATAATTTCTACACTATCTTCATTATTGCCCTTTTTATCGTAAATAGAAGTAATAGTCAAATCCTCTGACATGATCTGGGTAACCTTTTCCGGATCCATATCTAAAGCTTCCGCAACTTCATTTGTGGTAGGCATTCTGCCCAGCTGCTGTTTTAAATCTTCCTGGGTTTCTTTTATATCTTTTATTTTTCGTCTTACACTTCTTGGTAAGAAATCCTGAGAACGGATTCTATCTAAAATTGCACCGCGAATTCTTATCAATGCATAAGTTTCAAAACGCGTATTTTTCTGAGGGGAATATCTTTCGATAGCATTTATAAGTCCTTCAACACCATAGCCGGCGATATCTTCTATTGCAATGGTTGCAGGCAGAGTCACTTTTACACGTCCGACGACATATCTTATTAAATAAATATATTGTACAATCAAAGCATCTCTGGCGTCTTTATCTGTTCTGTCATTAAAATACTTTTGCCAGAGTTCAGCCAGTTCATTTTCTGATAATCGTTTTATATTATTGTAAGATGTAAAATCAAAAGTCTGACTCATTAACCTTCCCAATTCTCTTCAATTAATATATTTCTATTCTATACAATATAAGTTTTGCTGCATCATTTAAAAAGAGGAAAAAGTCCAAATGACATGTATTGAATGGACTATTAATATTTCTAATACATAAAAAAAGAGACATTTTTCAACATGCCTCTTTTTATTTTCTATTTCACATGTTAATTTTAATCGGATTCTTCTTCTGATGTATCCGGCACATTTTCTTTGATAATGATAAGTTTTGTAATCCGTGCTCCATCAATTTCTTTAACTATAAATTTAAGATTATGAATTGTTACCTTATCATTAACTTGAGCAAGGCGTCCGAGCTCTTTTACAACAAGACCGCCTATAGTATCAACATCTTCATCGTCAATGTCTTCCTCATCCATATTGAAAAATTCTGCAAACTCATCTAATCGCATCATTGCATTTGTAAGATAAGTATTAGGGGCAACTTCTCTGATATCTGTTTCTTCTTCCTCATCAAATTCATCCTGCACTTCGCCAAATATCTCTTCAAGTACATCTTCAAGAGTAACAAGTCCTGAAGTGCCGCCGAATTCATCAACCACTATAGCCATTTGTCCTTTACGTTTTTTGAACTCAAGAACAAGGTTATCCATTGTTATTGTCTCAGGGACAAGAAGAACAGGGCGTAAAATCTTTTCAATAGGACAAACTTCATCATTAATAGACAAAGAAAACAAATCTTTAACATGAACAAGCCCGATTATATGATCAATATCTTCTTCATAAACAGGATATCTTGTATACTGATTTTCCGCTGCAAGTTTATTTAAATCTTCAATCGGTGTCTCTTTTTGAATACATACCATATCTGTTCTTGGTATCATAACTTGTTTTGCAGTTAAATCAGAAAATTTAAATACATTATGTAACATGTCTTTTTCTGTTTCATTCAAAACACCGCCGTCATAACTGGCATTAACCAGCATGTCCAACTCTTCGGTTGAATGAACAAGAGATGCTTTATGAGAGTGCGGTATATTTAATAATTTTAGCACCCAGTTTCCAAATCCATTCAATACCCAGATAAAAGGATTGAATACAAATGTTATCATCTGCATCGGTTTAGCAACAATAAGTGCTGTCTTCTCCGTATATTCAAGTGCAATAGATTTTGGAATAAGCTCTCCTATCACGACATGCAAAAAAGTAATTAAAGCAAAAGCAATAGATGCGGAGACTGTATGGGTCGCAATAGTTTGTCCTATTCCGGGAATAAAATCAAATACCGGTTCAACAAGACGGGCAAGAGTTCCTTCTCCAACCCATCCTAAGCCGATACTTGATATCGTAACCCCTAACTGAACAGCAGCAATAAACTTATCCAGATCTTTTATTGCCTCAAGTGCTATTTTTGCAATGCCGTTTCCCTCTTTAACCAGTTGTTCAATACGGGTCTTTCTTACCTTGACCATTGCAAATTCCGAAGCTACAAAAAAACCGTTTGAAAATAGTAAAAGAACTATTACAAACAAATTTATAAAAACATTGCCCGAGTCATGCATTATTATTTTTTTTCCTTCTCTTATTTTTAATTAATTATACTATTATTTTAAAAAATATGCAACTATTATTGTTCCTGTTCTATATTTACATCTCTAAGCTGAGTATAAATCATAGGAGAAAAGCCTTTAGTTGTAACTATATCAATGATTTTATATTGATATGGTTCATTCAAAAGTGTTGGCGAACAAATATGATAAATACCATCTTTCATCTGCTCCCCGTTAATATGATAATGTCCTGAAATAACTGCAATGACATTATTATGTTTATCAAGCATTTCCAGATATTTTTCTGCCTGATAAGTTTTATGTGTAACTATGTCTCGCGGCGGCACAAGAGGAAAATGCTGTAAAATTACGGTTGGAGTTTTCGGATGTTTATTAAGCTGTTTTTCCACCCAATCCAGAGTATCCTGTCTGTAATAACCGTTAGAGCCCGGAATAACTTCTTTTGCTCCATCCACAATCAAAAACATAAATCCATTTTTCATAAATTTATAATTAGGCTTTGTCGGTTTATAGAAAAAATTATTTTCTTTTATAACTTCCATATAGCGGATTTTTGACAAATCTCCGCTTTTAAAGACTTCATGATTCCCTATTACTAGGTAATACGGTACATTTAATTTATTGACAATTTTCACAAATTCTTTAAGATATTCAGGATCTGCCTTGTCAATATTATCACCGGTAAAAACAACAAAAGATACATCTTTAAGAGTGTTTATATCTTTTATTGTGCTTTCTAAAACATTTCTCTTAAATTCATTTCCCGAAGAATAATGTGTATCTGTAACCTGCACAAATTTTATATCATTTGCACTAACGGCAGTCTGAAATATTATTAGTGACGCAACTGCAAATAAAAAGGATATTATAAAGTTCTTTCTCATCAAAATACAACTCCATTTAATCAATTTTTTCAATATAATTATTATAACACAAATTACAAATCCATGTTAAAATGTAACAGAGGAGAGCAAATGAGATTAGATAAATTTTTAAAAGTTTCCAGATTAATAAAAAGGCGTACAGTTGCAAATGAAGTTTCTGATATGGGTAGAGTGTATGTAAATGGTTTTCCTGCAAAAGCAGGGAAACAACTAAAAGAAGGAGATGAACTCAAAATAGAATACGCAAACAGAACAGTTCATGTACGTGTTTTAAAAATTCCAACCACAAATGTCAGTGTGCAGCAAGCCCCTGAACTCTATGAAATTATTGAATAATTTACCCCATGTTAGTTTTTTAAAAAATATGGGTATATAAAAATAGAGGAAAAATTTTTAACTGTGATTTGTACGCTTTATTAATAAAGGAAAAATTATGCAAAAACTTGAAGATGCCCCTTGTACCTACGTAAGACGCTGGTACGATGACGACCCCGAACTTAGCAGAATAGTCGACAAAATGAGATATTCCAGCGATGAAATACGTTCAAAAGTCGCACTGTTAATTATAAAAACTATAATTGACAGAAAAATATTGAATCTGGAATATGAAAACATTGAGGACATTTTAGACTCTATCTATGCAGGCTATGCAGACACAAGACGCGCACGCTGGTATGATTTGGACTCTACAGTAAGAACAGCTATGCAGATGCTGCATGACCTGCCGTATGATGCAAGAGCCTCTGTAGCTTTAGAAATAAAAAATTCTCACAAATATATCTGTATATTCCCGATTTAGTAAAATCTTTGTACTACAGGCAGGCTTATTCCATTGGTAAATGAGCGTTCTGTCAAACGTATGCCAAGGCAGCCCTGTTTACGTTTAAACTGATATCTATATATTTTTCTTATGACTTCATCAGTAACTTCTTTGCCATGTTTTGCATAAATACTTTCGATAGGAAGATTTTCCAGATACATTTCAATAATATCATCAAGAATTTCATATTCAGGCAGCCTGTCACTGTCTTTCTGTCCCGGGTGAAGTTCTGCAGATGGTGCTTTATCTATAGTATTTTGAGGTATTATTATTCCGTCTTTGTTAATATAGTTTGCAATTTTATAAACCCACATTTTTGTCAAATCGCAAATAAGATTTAAGCCGCCTGCCAGATCGCCATACAATGTTCCAAATCCCATAGCCGCTTCAGATTTATTACCTGTAGATAATAACAACATGTTTTCTCTGTTAGAATAAAACATCAAAATCATTGCACGAATACGTGCCTGCAGATTTTCCTCAGCCAGATCATGCCTGCTTTCGCGTCCGGTCATAAACGCATTAAATAAAGCAGTAATTGGTTCTTTAAATGTTTTTATTCCAAGATTTTCTGCAAGAGAAAGTGCATCTGTCACACTTCCTTCTGAAGAATACATACTTGGCATTAAAACGCCAAATACATTTTCCGCCCCGAGAGCTTTAACCGCAAGTGTGGCTGTCAAAGCACTGTCTATACCGCCGGATAAACCCAAAACTACTTTTTTAAATCCTGTATTTTCACAGTATTCTTTCAGTCCATAGGTTATAACTTTTATAATCTTGCTTTCTTCAGGCTCCTCTGCAAATTCCGTATGATTATAGAAATTAATTTCAACAACCTCTTCTGAACATAAAGGTGCCTGATAAACTATTAAATCATTTGAATTTTTAACAAAACTTGCTCCGGCATAAACATTTTCATCAGCCATTGCAACTGCATTTATATATACAAAATTATTTTTTGTTTCTATACTATCAACAAATTCACGATAAGTATGCATTGCAAAATATCTGTTATGCGCAAGTATATACAAATCACATGTAATCTCATCCTCAAACGTATCAGAAACATATATTGATTTGCCGTCTACCATATAAAATCCGTCATCAGACAGAATAATTTTACCGTCATGCATATAAATATCTCCGAGAAATATATGCTTTTCAGGGAAATTTTGAGCGACTTTTTCGTAAAAATCATTCTGACAATCTCTGACTTTTTCATCCAGAATCAAGTCTTTACCGCCGAGATTCTCTATATCCGCCTGAGGAAAAACTACAATATTACAAGAGGCTTTGTTTATTGCATCTTCTATACTTTTGTAATTAAAATCAAAATCTCCGAGCTTAAATCTCACCTGCGCAAGTGTAATATTATCCATAAGTCCTCCTTTACTCAAGTTTTAAATAATTTACTTTTTCCCAGCTTAAATCTAAATATTTTATTTTACTGTCAACCATTTTTACCTGAGGTAATATAGACGGCAGACGTGCTATTCGATTAAAGATTTGCCCGTCAGTTTTTCCAAGACGAATATTTATTGTAGGAATTTTCACATATATGTCCTCAGGATTACGGCAATCTATATATTCAACCTTTTCTTTAGAATAAGTTTCAATATATTTTGCTATCTTTTGAAGTTCATTAATTTTAGCAAGATCCCAATTTTTGTAATCATCGCCTTTATTACCGTAAGAAAGCACAAGCAAAGGATTAGCTTTAGTTTTTAAAGGCAGATATTCACGACCTACGATTTTTCCATCCTGTGAAAAATATGCAACAGGCGGTGCTTTAACATCCGGAGCGATTAACATTACCGGAATTCGTTCTTTTATAATTATCTGTATTCGTGCCGGAAAAGCATATCGTCTTACATAAACATCTTCTACCGGAGGCAATTGCTTTAATGCCTTTTCTATTTCATTTGTTTTTGCCATATAAATAGGGCTGTTAGGAACTTTAATATGACTTAAAGTAGTGAGTATTTTATGTGTCGGCACTATATTATTGTTAACGATCTGAACAGCGCCACTATTAACAATAGTAAACACATTTTTAGGCAGATACATCATAGGTAATGTAGATACAAACCACATAACATATGCTGCTGCAAGAATAAACAAAAATCTCAAAAATATACGTAAACGCTCACGACGCATCCGCCCTTTACGCACTCTTCTTTCGCGTTGTTTTGTATGGACAAAATGTCTATCACCGACTATTTCACTATTTTTAGGATTTTTATTTTCTTTTTTAGCGGACATTTTATTTATCCAATCCTGCACTGTTTAAAATTAATAATACCAATTCATCATAATTTATTCCCATAGCCGCAGACTGAGCCGGCAAATCACTCGTTTCAGTCATCCCTGGGCTTGTGTTAATTTCCAAAACATAAGGAATATCATTTACGATTAAAAAGTCTACACGACATACTCCGCTGCATCCTGAAATTTCAGCGGCTTTAACTGCTAATTTTTTAACCCGTTTGGTCATTTCTTCACTTAATTCTGCAGGTAGAATAAATTCTGTCATACCTTTTGTATATTTTGATTCATAATCATACCATTCTTTTTTAGGACGAAGTTCAAGAATTTCCGTTGCAAACGGTTCTCCGTTGCATTCGAGTACACCAACCGTACAGCCAGCCCCTACCAGATACTCCTCAATTAAAACATCATTATTAAATTTTGCAGCTTCATTATATGCATCAAGTAATTCTTCTTTTGAATTAACTTTAGTCATACCAAAACTTGAGCCCTCACAAACAGGTTTTGTTATTAACGGATAATTCAGGTCTTTAGTCATTTCCATTACATCATCACCTTTACGGACAAAAACTGACTTTATAAGCGGAATTTCTTTGCAAGAGGAAAGAATTCTTTTTGTATATTCTTTATTCATACAAACAGCACTTGCCATAACCCCGCATCCTGTATAAGGTATTTTTAAAATTTCTAAAATTCCTTGAATACAGCCGTCTTCACCATACTTGCCATGCAGTGCATTGTATGCAACATCATACTTTCCGACTTTTAATTTTTCAGTAATATTTTCATCTACTTCGACAAGGTCTACATTATTAAATCCCAGACGTTTTAATGCATCATAACACCCTTTTCCCGAACGTCTTGAAATTTCTGCCTCTGAAGACATACCGCCGTTAAGTACAGCTATTTTTGTGTTTTTATCAAATTTTGATACAATATTTTGCATATTTCTTCCTCTCTTTTATTTTTATTTCCAAGATATCTTACTTCCGGATTTAATATAACTCCAAAATTCTTTTTAACAGCATCCTGCATTTTCAGCATAATTTCCAAAATATCAGTGGATGTTGCAGTGCCATCATTTATTATAAAATTCGCGTGATTTTCCCAGACATGCGCCCCGCCGTGTTTTATATTTTTTGCCCCCGACTGTTCCAAAAGGCGTCCTGCGGAATTCCCTTCAGGATTTCTGAAAACACTGCCGCAATTAGGCAATGCAAGTGACGGCTGATGAGTATGTCTGAACTCCAAATTTTCCTGCATTTTAGCAGTTATTTCTTCAGAAGATTTATTAGTCAAGTCAAAACTAGCCTTCAAAACAACCAAATCACGTTTTTGACAGACAGAAGTTCTATATGAAAAATCCATTTCAGCATTTGTTAAAGTTATAACACTATTAGCAGCACGATCGTAGAATTGTCCTTCAACAAAAGTATCTTTAACTGACTGCCCGTGAGCACCGGCATTCATAAAGACTTCACCGCCGATTGACCCGGGAAAAGCAACCATAAATTCAAGACCGCTCAATCCTTTTGCTGCAACAGCCTGCGAAAGTTTAGGACCTTTTAATCCGCATTCGGCACTAACCCTGGTTCCTTCAATTTCAAAATTAACCATCTTTGTCGTCAAAATCAAAGTACCATCATAACCATCGCCGGAAACAAGAGTATTGGTCATATTACCGCAAACAAAAGCATCAGGATATTCTTTTAAGACATTAATAAACTCATCAGTACTTTCCGGAAAAATTACTCGTGCTACATTTCCGCCAATCTTAAATGATGTAAGTTTTTTAACATCAAAGTTTTCTTCAACCAGCAATTTCCACAACCTCATTTTTTAAATTCAACAGCTCTTTGCCAAGATTAGTTATTGTTCCGGCACCTAACCCGATAACAACATCATCAGGTTTCAATTGCGGCAGAAGTTTTTTGGCGACCTCTTTCATGCTGCCTGAAATATATTCACAAGGAATATCGAGTTTGGCAGCCAGATCTTTTGTAAAGCGTTCGGAATTTATACCTTCAATTGCATCTTCTGATGCTGCATAAACATCAGTCACTACTACTTTATTCACACCATCAAAAGCATTCAAAAATTCATTCCACAGATTTTTCAGTCTGGTATAACGATGCGGCTGAAATACAGCTATTATATTTTTATCCTTCATACCGGCAGTAGAAGACAATGTTGCCTTAATTTCTGTCGGATGATGTGCATAATCGTCATATAAGGTTATGCCGTTAAACTCTCCGACTTTTTGAAAACGTCTTCCCATACCTGAAAAAGATGCAAAATGCTCTTTTACTTTGTTAATATCTACACCTGCCTGATGAAGACTTGCCAGTACAGATAAAGCATTATACACATTGTGTTTGCCGCGTAGAATAATCCTTAAATCAGTCAAGAATGCGCCCTTATAATAAATATCAAAATCTGTAAAATCAGGAGTATATTCAATATTTTTAGCCATATAATCGGCTTCACTTTCAATAGCGAAAGTCATTGACTTATGACTCTTCAGTGATGACGCGCCTTTACAGTCATTATTTATCAGTAAAACTGAATTTTCATCCATATTTGATATAAATTTTTCAAATGTGTTAAGAATTGATTTTAATCCATCTTTGTAAAAATCTAAATGGTCAGCCTCAAGATTATTCACAACACAGATATTAGGTTTATATTTTACAATTGTGCCATCACTTTCATCAAGTTCCGCAACAAAATATTTTCCGTCAGTAGATTGAGCATTAACCCCAAGCTCCGGTATAATACCACCAACAACAAATGAAGGTTTATAACCGGCTTTTTCCAACACATAAGAACATAATCCGCTTGTTGTTGTTTTTCCGTGCGTTCCGGAAAATCCGAGAAAGAATTTTCCCCATCTTGAAATTTCAGCCAAAACATCTGAACGGTGATAAATTTTCAATCCCAACTCTTTTGCTCTGATAATTTCAGGGTTATCCTCCCTGATTGCCGTACTGGCAACAACAACCGCATCCTCCGGCACATTTTCCGCATTGTGCCCAATATGAACAACAGCTCCCAGTTTTCTTAATTTGTCAACATATTTGCTGTCACAAATATCAGACCCTGCAACGTCACAGCCATTTTCCAGTAAATATTTTGCTAAACCGCTCATTCCAACACCGCCAATTGCGATGAAATAGTATTTCTTCTTATTCAAAATCTATATCCCTAAACTATCTATTGTCAACATTTCTATTATAATACAGAAATGAGTATATAGTTATTTTTGTAATGATTTTTTAAGTAATGATTTTATTTCTAAAAATTAATTGTTATACAGGCACAAAATATCTTCTTCTTTTTATTTTTCGGCTTGCATTATTCTTTAAGATATGTTATAATTATTAAAATAAAGGAATTTTGTAATAGATTTCTTATATTTAAAAGATGTACAAATCAGGAGAAGAACGATGTACGAAGATGAAAAATTAGTATGTGAAGATTGCGGCACCGAATTTGTTTTCTCTGCCGGCGAACAGGAATTCTATGCAGAAAAAGGACTTGTCAACAAGCCTAAAAGATGTCCTGACTGTCGTAAAAAAAGAAGACAAAACAATCGCAGAAAAAGAAAAATGTATGACGCAGTCTGCTCTAAATGCGGTGCTCAAACTCAGGTTCCTTTCAAACCTATTCCGGGGAAAGAAGTCTATTGCAAGGATTGTTTTGCTAAAGAAGATAATATTGCTCAATAAACTTAATACTCATAAAAAAGGCAGAACTTTTAAAAGTTCTGCCTTTTTTATGCTCCTATACAGCTGTTTAAATATTCTATCATATTTATTTTTTCTTCATATAAATATTTGATAAAATTCAAATATGCCGGATCGTATGATGTTATCACAAGATTTATCTCAAATCCGTCAGTACAAAATGGTTCATAATCATATACAACGTAACTGTTATATTTGCTTTTCCATTCTTTTTTTTCTACCCTGCTGTTATTTTCTTCTACAATATCTTCAAGCCAGGATACTATATTTTTATTTACATTTTTTATTTCCAGACGACTGTATCTGCTACAATCCGGATAATCGTTTCCCTTTAACATGTCAAAATACTCCAAACATTGCGCTATACACAAATTGTAAATGTTTTTCTTTATCAAATAATCCCCTTTAGGTATAAATTAATATAGGCATATTTGGCAATTTTATTTGTAACAAAAAAATACTTTTTGCCAGGTTACTTTTATTGTGATATAATTTTGTTATCGTAAAAGATTCTGGAGAAATTTATACTATGAATAGCATGTTAGTTCACATTTTAAAAGACCCGCCTATATTAATAGTTATCTTTACATTCATTTTTTCACTTATATTTTGTTCACGTAAGTACATTTATGTAAAGAAACAATTGATGTATTTTTATAACTTTATAAAAGATTTCAAAAAAAGTGATTTAAATTTCAGATTTAAAGAAATAGATGAATGGATGTGCAACAATCCTTATGTTTCGGCAAGCTGGCTGGAATTTAAAAATACACTTGTTTTTTCAGAATCTGTTGCTCTCAAAACGAAAGATAATGATCTGACATATAAAGAAGTCTCATCAACTGTTCAAAATATTCAAACAACAGTTGACCCGCTATACTTTTTCAATGCTGAAAGTATGATTACTTCCAAATTCAACTTCAAGTTTTTGCAAACAGTGCCGACAATCCTGACAGGTTTCGGTCCGTTGTTTACATTTATGAACATCGCTGTTGCGTTCGGTAAAATCGACTTTTCATCTCAAGAAAAAACAATTGCATCCGTTGCAGACCTGATGAGTTCCATGCAGGTTGCGGCGCTTGTATCAGTATTTGCGGTTGCGTCTTCTTTGATATTCATGTCTTTTGAAAAACTTCTTTATAACAAATTCTGTCAGGGACCTCTGGCAATGTGTCAGGATCGTATTGCAAAATTATTCGACAACATTTCATCAGAAAAATTCCTGCTGGAATTGTTAAAAGAAACAAAAATCCAGAACAATTCAGTATCAAACCTCATCGGCAAATTGCCTGATGACTTCAAAGTGGCACTGAATGCCGGTATTGCAAGTAACCTTGTACCTTATCTGGAAAACCTTATTTACGGGGTTAACCAATTGAACAAACAAATTAAAGAATCGGCGAAAGCTGCCGGCAAATCTGATGATGTAGACGAATTATTTTAATCCGGAGTTAATTGAATTATGGCAATGATGGCAAAAAAACACGGTGAAGACGGCGAAGAAGGTAATATATTCTGGGTTACGATGTCCGACTTGATGTTGGGGCTAGCCTGCGTATTTATGACCTTATTCGTTCTGGCTATGACCGGATTTACTCAAACAACCGTTCAACAAAAACAAAATCAGATGAAAGCGGTTGAAGAACTTGCAGACAAATTAAAACAGGCTGAAATTGATGCCGAAGTCGATAAAATGACAGGTGATATTAAAATTTCTGACCTTGAGCTTTTTGATGTCAACAGTTGGACTCTTTCTGCAAAAGGACGTGCATATTTAGACAAATTAGTCCCGATATATGTTAATACAATTTTTACCAAACCTGAATTAGACCAAAACATTGCCAATATTATTGTTCAAGGGCATACAGATTCTCAATCATTTGCCGGGCTTTCCACGAAAGACGAACAGTTTACACGCAACATGGAACTGAGTTTAAAACGTGCGAATGCTGTCGCTGAATATATGTTTAAAACTAATTTTGACAAAACTCACAGTGCTGATTTACGCCAAAAACTTGTTGTTGAAGGTAAAAGTTTCAGTGAACCTATAATTGAAAACGGAAAAGAAAATTATGATAAAAGCCGTCGTGTAGAACTTAAATTAAAAGTTAACACATGGGATATCAAAAACATGTTAGGATTTTAAGCAATGATTAATCAGGATAATATTTTAGAAACCATAAATATGATTAAACTATACAATCTGGATATTCGTACCACAACAATGGCTATTAGCTTGAGAGATTGTGCATCTGAAGATTGTGATGAAGTTTGTGAAAAAATATACAAAAAAATTACAGGATATGCTAAAAATCTTGTAGAATACGCTAACGAACTGGAAAATGATTATTCAATTCCTATTATAAATAAAAGAATTGCGGTTACACCGGTATCAATTATTGGTGAAAGCTGTAAAAATCCTGATTACGTAAAAATAGCAAAAACACTTGATAAAGCAGCATTAGAAGTCGGAGTTAATTTTGTCGGCGGTTTTTCAGCATTAGTGGAAAAAGGTTTTACTAAAGGTGATGACCTGCTAATGGAAAGCATTCCTGAAGCTCTGGCAGCAACAGAACGCCTTTGTTCTTCTGTAAACCTTGCATCTTCCAAAGCGGGAATTAATATGGATGCAGTGTTAAGAATGGCAGAAACAGTAAAAAAAGCTGCGGAATTAACAAAAGACAGGGACTGTATAGGGGCTGCAAAATTGGTTTGTTTCTGCAATTCAGCAGGAGATAATCCCTTTATGGCAGGGGCTTTTTGCGGATACGGGGAACCAGAATGTGCATTAAATGTTGGGGTATCAGGTCCGGGGGTAGTTCGTGCTGCAATAGAAGATTTACCTGATAATGCTGATATGAGTACACTTGCAAATAAAATCAAACAAATTGCATATAAAATTACAACAACCGGAGAACTCGTAGGTCGAAAGCTTGCGAAAAGATTAGATATACCATTTGGCGTAATAGATTTATCGCTTGCGCCAACACCTGCAGAAGGCGATAGTGTTGCAGGAATTTTTCAGGCTATGGGACTTGAACATGCCGGAGCACACGGCACTACTGCTGCACTCGCAATGCTAAATGATGCAGTTAAAAAAGGCGGTATAATGGCAAGTTCACATGTAGGGGGACTTTCAGGAGCATTTATTCCCGTTTCGGAGGATGCCGGCATGATTGACGCTGCAACTAAAGGCTATTTAACTTTTGACAAATTGGAAGCTATGACATCTGTTTGTTCAGTAGGTCTGGATATGATAGCAATTCCCGGAGATACACCGGTAGACACTATCGCAGGTATAATTGCTGATGAAATGGCAATTGGTATGATTAACAAAAAAACAACTGCAGTCAGAGTAATCCCTGTTATAGGCAAAACAGTAGGCGATAAAATCTATTACGGCGGTTTGTTAGGAGAAGCACCTGTTATTCCTGTAAACACCCTTTCTTCATCAAAATTTGTCCGCCGCGGCGGTAGAATTCCTGCCCCTATTCATAGCTTAAACAACTGAGAAAGGACATCAATTGGCAAAAACATTCAATGAATTAACAATAGAATTAAGAGACTTTATACTGGATGCATTAAACGATCCGCGCTCCAATAATATGAAAGTAAAGAGATACGAATTTAACGCATTGGATGTTTCTATGGATTCAGATAGGGAAAGTACCCCGCATATTATCGTTTCAATGGGAATTTCACAGGCAATTTTTAGTATCGAAACCGGTAAAAAAATTAACGGCGGTATGGGACCTGTCGAAAGATACGTTCTCAAATGGCTTGAAAAAGGGTTAACTCTTCAAAAACTCCGTGAAACGTGGATGTCTACGGAAAGAAACCAACAAAGAAAACTCAAAAAAGATGCTAAGCCTCAAAGTAAATTCCGATAATAATTTTATTTTTCTTTAGTCATTGCTTTGGAACGCAATTTTCTATGATAGGTTATAGCAAACCTGTGCGCCTCATCTCTAATTCTTTGAAATAAAAATAGCGCACTGGATTTTCGCGGCAATATAACAGGGTCAGACTGTCCCGGCAAAAACACTTCTTCATAACGTTTGGCAAGTGACACTACATCAATGCCTTCAACACCCAGTTCCTTAATTATTTCCATAACACTAGAAAGTTGCCCTTTACCGCCATCAATGATAATTAAATCAGGTTTATCCCAATTTTTTTCACCCAGTCGTGTTAGTCTTCTGGTAAGCACTTCCTTCATTGATAAAAAGTCATCCGGTTTGCCTTCTGTACTTCTTACTTTGAATTTTTTATATTCTGATTTTTTACTTAAGCCGTTTATAAAAGTTACCATGGAGGCAACAGTGTTCGTACCTTGAATATGCGAAATATCATAACATTCAATCCTGTGCGGAAAATTTTTCAGATTTAATTTTTCAGCGAGATAGGAACCTATTTCATTAAAATCGTCTCTGATTTTAGACATTTTAGAAAGTTTAGCGTTATTTAGCACTACCTGCGCATTTTTATCTGCAAGTGCCTGTAATTCCTTGCCCTGCGCTGATTTACCGTAAGAAATTTTCACTTTTTTCTGCGCTAAAATCTCTAACCATTCTTCATACAAAGCTTTTTCGCCAACGGCTTCTAATTCATTTGAAACAATTCTGTCAGGATAACCAAGCGTAAGAGTGCTGTAATATTCTTTGAAAAATGTCGCGAAAAACTCTGTTCTGTCTTCGTCTTCAACCTCATAAACGAAATCCTTTTTATCTATCAAACGCCCTTCTCTAATCATAAGAATTACTATTGCAAAAATTCCGTCATCTGCAAGAAGAGATATCACATCTTCGTTAAGTTTAGTATTTTCATAAACGACTTTCTGTTTTTCAAGAGTTTTTTTCAAATCCATATAGCTGTCACGAAGTTTTGCAGCTTTTTCAAACTGTTCAGAGTCTGCATATTTTTGCATCTGTTCTTGCAGTTGTTTCATTAATTCAGCCTGCTTACCGGAAAGAAACAATTCTGCCTGATGGACAAGTTTTTTATATTCCTCACTGGTAACCATGTGCTGACATGGCGCAAGACATCTGCCTATATGATAATACAGACAGGGACGGTCTTTAAATTTAGGGGATTTGCACTGTTTGAGCGGAAAAACTTTTTTTAGAAAGTCAAGAGTGGCATGCATTGCCCGCACATCAGTATAAGGACCGTAATATTTACCTTTTTCAGGATTCATGTTTTTTTTGCGGACAATAGAAATACGCGGAAAATCTTCATCCGTAATAAGAAAATACGGATATTTTTTGTCATCTTTAAGCAGAATATTATATTTAGGTTTATGTTTTTTTATCAAATGACTTTCGAGAATAAGTGCTTCTACTTCAGTATTAGTTATAATATATTCAAGCCGGTCAATTTGAGAGACCAGAACTTGAACCTTAACACTATCATGGTGTTTGCGATTGAAGTAGCTTAAAACGCGGCGCTTAAGGATTTTCGCCTTACCAACATAAATAATTTCACCTTCTTTGTTGTAATATATATAACACCCCGGGAGGGACGGGAGAAGTTTAAGAGTTTGTTTAAGCTGCTCATTCATAGACTACATTATAGCATAATTTTAAAAAAGGGGTTGATTTTTTTATATTTTTCAGGTTAAATAATAAATATATTGAAAGATTTATGTTGCGAGATGCGTGACATGGATTGACAATTAAATAATTTTGGGACAGTGGCACTCTGCCGAGCAAAAATACGCCTGTGGCTTATTTTTGCGAGAGGGAAGGTAGCGCCGCTACCGCCGCCACAATTAAACTCCCAAATACTACCACATTAGTGGGACTGTGGCGCAGCGGTAGCGCAGGGGACTCATAATCCCTTGGTCGTGGGTTCGAATCCCTCCGGTCCCATTTTTTGCGTCTTGAATTTTTTTAAAAAAAGGGATGAGAACCACAAGGCGGAGCCTTGTACGGTTCGAGCGACACACGAGCAGAGTGCGGAGGCTTGCCGCCTATATGGATTCGTATCAATGGCGGCAACCGAAGTCACGTTTAATGCGAGTGTGTCAAGACAATCCCTCCGGTCCCATTTTTTGCGTCTTGAATTTTTTTAAAAAAAGGGATGAGAACCACAAGGCGGAGCCTTGTACGGTTCGAGCGACACACGAGCAGAGTGCGGAGGCTTGCCGCCTATATGGATTCGTATCAATGGCGGCAACCGAAGTCACGTTTAATGCGAGTGTGTCAAGACAATCCCTCCGGTCCCATTTTTTGCGTCTTGAATTTTTTTAAAAAAAGGGATGAGAACCACAAGCTTGTAGGTTGGGGTTTCTACCCCAACAAAAATATTTTTTATAAAATATATAAAGTATATCATTCTTAAAAATTGCTCACTATTTATATTTATGTTAAAATAACTTTATGCAAAATAAGATTTTATACATAATTGCAGGTGCAAACGGTAGCGGTAAAAGCACTCTGGCTAGTGAATTGTTACCTTCAGAAAATTTAGAATTTCTAAATGCAGATGAAGTTGCAAAAGAAATTTGCCCCGAAAATATTGAAAGTGTAAAAATTAAAGCCGGTAAAATTGTTCTAAAAAGACTTGAAGTTCTACTAAATCGCGGAAAATCTTTTGCAATTGAAACAACTTTATCAGGTAAAAATCATATAAAAACTATTCAAAAAGCTAAAGATTTAGGCTATTTTGTTGTTTTAATCTATTCTTATCTTGATACTCCGTTTTTATGTGAAAACAGAGTAAAAATCAGGGTATTAAATGGCGGACATGATATTCCTAAAAATGATATTATAAGACGTTTTTACAGGAGCAAAGAAAACTTTTGGAATATTTATAAAGACATGGCAGATGAATGGAACTTATTCTATAACGGAACATCTGAGTATATTTTAGTTGCTCAATATGCTAATAATGAGATTGAAATATTTAGCGAAAATTTGTATAATGATTTTATAAAGGATTTTTAATAATGACAAAATTATCTAAAAAACTTTTAAAACTTGGAAATAGAGCAATAAAAAAAGCTCAGGAAAACAACCGTAAAAATGGAATTCCAAACGTTTATTGCATAAACGGCAAGATAATTTTTGAATTACCAAATGGTGAGCTAACAACGCAATATAGTTTTTCGTAAATACTCAAATTTCCTGTTAAAAATCATCAAACCGGCAGTCGTTTTACATCCGGTCTGAGCATACGCAGTATAATGGCGCGCATTTTATGCCATTACATCTATAATTTCACCTGTTTGCATTGCTTTTATCGCACATTGTGCAAATTTATCGGAATCCACAGGAATTCTGTCTGATGTAGGTCCAAAGCCATAAGGTCCTTGTGCAATTGTATTATAACCAACATATGTCGTACCATCTATGTTTTTCCCTATATGAGTTATATTATAGGGATTTATGTAATCATTCCCAATTTTTACATATCCGGTTGCCGTTGTTTGCTGCATAACAAATCCTTTCTATATAAATAGTACTCCAAAACACTTCTACATATCTTAATAAAATAGATTCAAAAAAAAATTGCTATAACTTTAAAAAATATTAAGCAAATATCTATTACAAATTCATTTCCATACATATAAAAAATTTTGTGTTATTCTAAATTCATGAAAAAATTTCTTTTAATTATAGCAATATTAAATTTACAAACAACAGTTTTAGCCAGCGAATGCACAGACTATCTTTCGGCATTATATTCTAAAAATTATAATAATACAATAAAAGTAACTACAGATAAAACTGAATTTACAGACAAATATGAAGACTACATAAATAATGAATTTATTTCTTCTATTGTATATGGAAAAGGATATTTAAAATTTCCAGATAAAAGGCGCAAAAAAATTACATATTTTTGCATGATGAAAGATTATAAAAACATAACCTGGGGATACATTTTACCAAGATAAAACGAATAAATAATCGTCCGATAATATATTCTATGCTTTTGCAAATATAAAAAATTTGAATACTTAAAAATTCGCCAAATCCTTAAACTCTATATTCAAAATATCTGTTATCTCAAACAATATTTTAACGCTCGGGTAAGCTACGCCGCGCTCAATTTTTGAAAGATGCTCACGTGTAATACCCAATTTTACAGATAAATTTAACTGTGAGAATCCTTTAGATTTTCGCAGTTTTTTTAATTGACACCCGAGTAATTTTAGTTTTTCATCCTGAATTGACATTAATAACATTTTCGCATACAATAGTTCTAAAAATGGAGCATGTCATAACCCATTTTTTTTAAAAACTGCGTTTGTTTTATATAAAAGGAGAAGTTATGCAAAAAGGTTTTACTCTGGCTGAAACATTAATAACACTGGCAATTATAGGCGTTGTCGCGGCTATTACTATGCCAACATTAATCAACAATTATCAAACTAAAGTGTGGAGCACTTCATCGCAGGTATTTGAACGAAAATTGGAAGACGCACTGAAAGTAATGAATTCACAAGAAGTTTTAGCAGGTTATAGCTCCACCGAAGACTTCGTCAATGAATTTAAAAAACATATAAAAATAAATAAAATCTGCAATAATAATGAGGTGTCAAAATGTTTTATTGACAAAATAACGTGGAATATTATTGATATTTCTACAGGAACCGAATCACAAACTATAATAAGTTCTGATTTAAAGAATTCAGCAGATTTAGGACACGCAGACTGGAATACAAATAGTGTTGGCATACAATTTTCAAACGGTGTATCCGGCATTATTGCCTATAATCCCAATTGCACACAAAATCCTTATTCCAATCAAGTAACCGGTACAAACTGTATTGCTCTCGTATATGATACTACAGGTTTTAAATCGCCAAATACTTTCACTAAAGACATCCGCGGTCTGAACTCATATTTAGGCAATTGCGCATTTAAAGACGGCAGTGTGTGTTTTGGAGCACCATTTTTCCCTGATCCGGTTGGAAAATCTGACTGTGACGCCAAAAAAGATGAGTTAGGTATAAATGATTGTTATAATGTTGATGATTACTGGGCAGGTGCTGCCAATACATGCGGCGGAGTAAACAAAATGGCAACACCAAGTCAAATTGCACATATAGCTGATTATATTTACAACACCAGCGGCATAACAGGTTCGACTTCAAATGTTGTCAGAGATAATGAGCGGTATAATAAGCTAGGATTTAATGAAACACTATATATTATGACTAATCATGAGGAGCCTCCTATAACCGGACCAATTTTAACTAGAGGCTGGCGATTTAGGACAGATGGAATAAACTATGTTTTCACCAACAGATATGATAGCCAGTATGCTATCTGTCTTGTAGAATAATATTTGTTACTATCAGGTAACTATAAAACTTAAAAGTGCCTTCTTTACAGTATAATTTCAATGTTTTAATATAAATTTGTACGGTAAGAAAGGAGAACATTTATGAAAGAATTGATTATTAAAAATTACAAAGAAATGCAAGCTGTTGAAAATTCAAATAACGGTAATACCTTCAATGTAAAGCCAGTTATCACAAATGAAAATGCAAACAAATGCCACGTTGATTTTGTTGAAGTTCCGCCTAAAAACTTCGCATACGGCTATCACTACCATGAAGTTAATGAAGAAATTTTCTATATTATCGAAGGTGAAGCTGAAGTTAGAACTGAAAGCGGAGTAAAACATCTGAAACAAGGTGATATGATTTGTTTTCCTGCCAATAAATCAGGTTCACATGTTATCTCCAACCCTTCTGAAACTGAAAAACTCGTTTATATAGATTTTGGAACAACTGCATTACCGGATGTTGTTCATTTCCCTGATGCAAAAGCCGGCATGACAGTTGCAAAATCAGGTATTTATAACTTCACAGAATAATTATGTAAGTAAAGTCTTGAGGCGCGAGATTTTTTATCAAAAATCTCGCGCCTCTCTATTAATGTCTTATACAGCAGCGTTCAAGTTTACGCACAAAACGCGTAGGCAGATTTTCTGTTTTTGCGGTAATTGAGTCGACAAGAATTGTTGTACATCCAAGTTTTTTACCGCACCAGATATCGGTAAGCGGTCTATCCCCTACAATAACCGTATGCTCAGGCACAATTCCGTATTCCTTCATAAATTGTGCGGCTTTCTCACATGCAGGTTTCCCTGCATCAAACAAAAGAGGAAAATCAGATATAGCTTTAACTTTTTCTATATACTCAGAATTTTTATTATTAGAGACAACTCCTATAAAAAAGTTCTGTCTGACTTGATCCAGCCAGTCTAATGTTTTTAAAGTATAAGAGCCGGATTTTGATGCCATAATTGTACTGTCTAAGTCAAAAAGCATTGCCTTTATACCTTTTTGCTTGAGTTCCTCAAGGTCTATAGCATATATATTCTCTACATCGTAATCAGGTTTAAGAAACATGCTGTTTTACTCCTATAGTACGGGCAATTGCATAACGGTAATCTTCAGGGCTTTTAGAAAATTTAATATAAACATCATCATTTGTATTACCGAGTTCTACTTCCTCGCCCAATTCATTTTTAATCGCAATTACCTGTGATTTAAATTGCTCATGCGGGGTTATTATTTCTATTTCATCGTTGAGCAGCATTTTATTTTTTATTTTAACAAGATAAAAATCATCGTCAGTTTTATAGTTTTTAAATTCACACAAAAAGTCAGCCCCTGCCAAGCCTTTTGAAATGTCATAGCTATAACTGCCTCCATTGTTATCACCGAGCGCAAACCCTTGAGTATAACCGCGGTTACCAACTTTTTGCAATTCAATAAAATATTTATGCAAATCATCAGTTTTGCCCGCCAAAACTTCATCAATTGCTCCGCGATAAGCCTTTGCAACAGCAGAAACATAGTAAAGACTTTTCGTTCTTCCTTCGATTTTTAACGAATCAACACCGGCTTCAATAAGCTGCGGCAAATATTCCACAAGACACAAATCTTTAGGACTTAAAATATGCGACCCGCGTTCATCCTGATTAATTTCATAATACTGATCAGGTCTGGTACTTTCAACAAGTTTGTAACTCCATCTGCACGGCTGAGAACAATTACCGTGGTTAGCTTTGCGTTCTCCATTAGAAAAATAATCGCTCAGCAAACATCTGCCTGAAAAAGAAACACATTGAGCTCCATGCACAAAACATTCCAGTTCAATATCAGGCACCTGTTTCCTTATTTCCGCAATATCAGTTATTGGAAGTTCTCTAGCCAGAATAACACGTGTTGCCCCCAGATCACGCCAAAATTTCACACTTTCGTAATTTAAAGTATTAGTCTGCGTACTCACATGAACCGGAATTTCCGGCATGTATTTTTCCACAAGATTAAAAATACCAAAATCACTAAGGATTACAGCATCCGGTCTTGCATCTTTAAATCTGTCAATACAACTTTCCAGCTGTCTTATATCATTATTAAAAGCAAAAATATTTAAGGTCAGATAAGCCTTTGCCCCCAAAGAATGGGCAAGCTCAACAGCATGCGCAAGATTATCAAGAGTTATCAGTTCTCCCTTACGCATAGCCCTAAGACTGAAATCTACTACACCAAGGTAAACAGCATCTGCCCCGTATTTAATCGCATATTCAAGTTTTTCCAAATTGCCGGCAGGCAACAACAATTCTACTTTCTGCATAACTGTATAATACCCGAAAGGATATAAATAATCAACCAAATAGGTGATGTCGATTTTCGATAAATATAGACAATAGAAATATCAAGAAAAGATTTTTATGGAGATTGAAAGTATGCAAACAATAGAAAACGCCGCAACAACTATTAAAGAAATCTGGGATTACCAGCATCCGCTAATGCATATGTGGTTTGGAGTAAGTGCACTCTCTTTATTCTTAATGTTTGCTCTTATTTATTTTGTAATCTAATTTTGTATAGCAAAAAATAAATTATTCACGTTTTATACCTACAAATATAAAAACAGGTTAAATAAAATATGAATAATATAAGTTTTCAGGCTAACTATATAAAACCGGTTGTAATACAGAAAAAAGACACCCAAGATAACTGGCATCCATTTGAAGTCTCTATGGTCGAACTGGATAAAAATTCGGTAGAGGACCGAAAATTACTGTATAATATTTCAAGGGAATGGGGAACGTACAATTATGTTTCCGATATATATAATGAAGTTATGGATGAATTTTTATCCGAAAATTTGCATCCGCAAAAACATGTTTTTGCAATAACAACTCAAAAAGATGATTATGAGAATATGCGTGCTGATGATGTAATGTGCATTGCTAAATTCAACGAAAATGATAAAATAAATGAACTTGAATATATACAGGTTAATCCTGAACACGGCTATGTAAATTACAATTCTTCTTATAAAAAAACAGGCAGTGCAATGTTGAAATTTTTAGCAGAAAAATTCAATGACAAACCCATATCCGTATTTTCAGCATCAGGCGGCGCGTGCGAATTTTACAAGAAAAACAATTTCAAACAGGTTTCAAAAAGTAACGGTCAATACTTCTGGAATGCCTAAATGCTGATCGATTCTTTCTCAAGATGTTGATTTGCGCCTATTGTTTGAGAAATTAAATCTGTTCCAATAAAACAATTTGAGGCGACTACACTATTTTTAACAGTTACATTATCTGCAATTTTCACATTATCCCAGATTATACTGTCCTCAATCTTAACATTTTTACCAATCTGACAATTCTTCCCGATAGTACA
Organism: Candidatus Gastranaerophilales bacterium; assembly: GCA_944324165.1. GTDB lineage: Bacteria > Cyanobacteriota > Vampirovibrionia > Gastranaerophilales > Gastranaerophilaceae > CALUVH01. The sequence goes on from CALUVG010000009.1 coordinate 59,648, forward strand.
ATTCCCTTTTATTACGGCTTCTATGTCTGAAGTACCAGAAATACATGCTCCGCCGCCAGTTTTTACAATTCCTGTATGCTTGAAACTGCAAAGCCCGCTAAACAAATCCTGAGTTGACTGCTTATACTGTTCCAGAGTACCAATATCACTCCAGTATTCATCTATGACAAATGTATCAATTTGGTTTATCTCAAGCAGTTTCGGGAATACATTTTTTGCAAAATCATAAAAAGTATTTTCAGGAATAAAATCAAAAATTTTGTAATTAAAAATATAAATTCCTGTATTAATAAAATTACTTTTGGCAGCTTCAATAGATGGTTTTTCCTGAAATTCGGTAATAAATCCATCATTATCGGTTACGACAACCCCAAAATGCGAAACATCTTCAATAGCAACCCGCTTTATCCCAATGGTCGCAATAGCCCCGGATTTTTTATGCCGCTCAATGCCTTTTTGTATATCTGCATTAGAAAGTCCGTCAGCAGACAGTACAACAAAATCATCTTCTTTATCAAAGAAAAACTGACATTTCTTTAGACCGCCTGCAGTACCTGAAAGGGTTTCTTCTTTTATATAATTAAAATTTATACCATACGGATTGGAGGAATATCTGTCAATAATCTGTTCAGCAAGATAGTATGTATTTGCAATAACATCATGTATGCCAATATCGGCAAGTTTTTCAAACAATATATCCATAACCGGTCTATTTGCCACAGGAACAAGGGGTTTGGGAACACTTTGTGTAATAGGATCAAGTCTTGAGCCAACCCCTGCTGCCATAATCATTGCTTTCATACTCATTCTCCAATTCCGCTACGATATAATTTATTCTTGCACAAAAATGAATTGGTTGCAAATTATTAATAAATTTTATTTTAACGCGGACTTTTTCCGGTATTTTAGTTTTACGTCACATGATTTTCTTCTCATTTTTGAGAGATGTGTTAATATATTAGACAAAATCACTTGATTTTTAAGTATTTAAGTGTTAAATTATACTGGTAATGAAATGGGCTTGTAGCTCAGTTGGTAGAGCAGTTGACTCTTAATCAATTGGTCGTGGGTTCGAGTCCCACCGGGCCCACCATTTTGCAAAGTATAAAAGGTCTGCTATGGATATTTTTTTATCTCCTAATATTGAAAGATTATTACGTCTAAAAGTTGCGAAGGTTTATATGATTCATTAAACGAGGCTGTAAATGCAACTTTAAATTTAGCATTAAACCAGGAATGTATTCACGAAAACAGATTAGAGATATTAAATACTGACATTCAGGAAGGAATTCTGGCGGCTGATGCAGGAAAAATGTCTGAGGCTTTTGATTTTTTAAATGAGTTAAAACATAAATATGAATAATAGTTTATCCGTTTTAATTACCATTCCGGCAAAAAATGATATTTCTGAGAATAAATATATTTGAAGAGACTTTTAAAATGCTTGCTCTATTTCCAGAATCCGGAGCCAGAAAAAATAGTATTAAAGGTAAATCAGTTTTAATTTACATAACCAAAAAACGTTATGCCATTGTTTAACGGATTAAAAACAATAATCTTCAAATTTTGAGAATTTTAACAAGATATCAGGATTTATTTGCGATTTTATAATTATATTTTTAGATATTTAAATCTTTCACATCAATTGCTGAAATAGTTTTTTTATATATAATATTTCTGTAAACTGTTTAAATAAATTAGAGAAAAATATATGAACTATTGTTATGAATGCGGGAGCAAATTAATTTTACAGGAATGCTTTAACTGCGGAGTTAGTGAAGGGATTGTACCTTACTGCCCTCAATGCAAAACTTTTCGTTTTCCTGTTTTTAGCACTGCAGTAAGTTGTGTGATTTATAACAAAGATTATTCAAAAATATTACTGGTAAAGCAGTACGGTAAAGATAAAAATATTCTTGTTGCGGGATATGTAAACAAAGGTGAAAATCTTGAGCAAACAGTAAAAAGAGAAATAAAAGAAGAAGTAGGACTTGATGTTTTATCTTTAAAATTCAACGCAAGCAGATATTTTGAAAAGTCTAACAGCCTGATTTGTAACTTTATTGTTCAGACGGCAGGCGAAAATTTTGTGCTTAATCCTGAAGTTGACTACGCACAATGGTATTCAAGAGAAGATGCCAAAGAAAAGATTATACCTCATGGCATTGCTCAGGAATTTTTGCTTCTTTCGCTGAATAAGGTATAGTTTATACTGTATAATATTTTGTTTTTTAGTACATAAGCATGGTCATGTGTATGATATCACAAACATGGTTAAATAGTATGTTTGTGTTGAAAAATTACCATAAAGTACGCAAACGACGTTTAAAATACCCTATAAACATAGTATTTTGGTAAAAAACTCGGAGTACATAGAAAAATGATTTTTGAGGATAAAAATTTTATAGCAAAAAAAATCAGAATAGCACGCAAAAACAAGGGGCTTACGCAGGCTGAACTGGCGGAAAAAATTGGCATTAGTGCCAAACAGCTTTCTCGAATAGAAATGGCATCTTATACTCCGTCCCTTTTTACTTTTTTAAAAATTATTGATACTCTCAGGATTGACATGTCTGAATTCGGGATTAAATCCCCGACTCCAGAAAACAGTATTAAAAGAGAGCTGCTGGAACTTATTTACAACACAACAGATGCCGAAGCCGTATTTTGTTATAATGTTTTAAACACAGTAATAAATAATTTCCAAATAATAAGAAAAGAAAAATATTCAAGTTAAGTAGTCGTTAAACTTCAAGATTAGAAAAATACTGTTCGAATTCCGGAAAGGATATATTTACCCAGTTAAAATCTTTGATAGAAATATCTTTCTTGCTGATGAGTCCTGCAACGAACATACTCATCGCGAGTCTGTGGTCATTATACGTATTTACCTCACATCCGCCGTAAAGCTGAGTTTTGCCATGAACGACAAACCCGTCATCAAACTCTTCGATATCAGCCCCGAGTTTTTGTAATTCTTTAACTATAGTTGTTATACGGTCAGACTCTTTGTTGCGCAAATCTTTGGCATCCTTAACCACGGTATCACCTTCAGCCTGCGTTGCCATAACTGCAATTACAGGCAATTCATCTATAAGACGCGGAATTATATCACCGCTTATTTCGCACCCATGAAGTTCTGAAGTTTGGACTTCAATATCTCCGACATCCTCGCCGGAAATAATGCGTTTATCAAGTATTTTTACATTCGCCCCCATTTTTTCAATAACTTCAAGAATTCCCGCCCGCGTTGAATTTAAGCCCACATTTTTTAAAATAATTTTGGAGTCAGGTACGATTAGCCCAGCAGCAATAAAATATGCCGCAGAAGAAATATCACCGCATATTTCTATATTTTGCGGCTGCAATAATGATTTTTTAATAGTAACCGTGGTATTGTCTACAGAAATATCAGCCCCCATAAATTTAAGCATTCTTTCAGTGTGATCACGCGATACAAACGGCTCGGTTACTGAAGTTTTTCCATCTGTAAAAAGTCCTGCAAGCAGTATACAGGACTTGACCTGCGCTGATGCAAGCGGAGATTTGTAATCTATTGCATGCAAATTCTGCCCGTGAATTTTTAAAGGAGCATGAAAATCTTCTGAATAAATTTTCGCCCCCATAAGTTCAAGCGGCGTAATTATACGTTTCATTGGTCTTTTGGAAAGACTTTCATCACCGATTAAAACAGAATTAAAGTTTTGAGCAGCAAGAATACCTGCCATAAGCCTCATTGTAGTTCCGGAATTGCCGCAATCAAGAGAGGTTGAACTTCCTTGCAATTTAGCACAAGAGGTCAATCTGACAGTTGTATCGTCAAGAAATTCTATATCTGCCCCAAGTGCCTGCACAACCTGCAAAGATGAATGCGGGTCTTTCCCTCGCGAAAAATTCTTTATTAAAGATGTTCCTTTTGCCAGTGATGAAAATATTGCAGCACGATGCGAAATTGATTTATCTGATGGAATTACAATTTCGCCCTTTAAGCCATTTTTATTCGGTGTTACTATTTTGTCCATAAAATGATTTTAACATATAATAAACGATATGGAAAATTATTTTTTGCAAACTGATAGACTTTATTTAAGGGAAATGACTTATCAGGATTTTGCGGATATTGCAGAAATGCTGAAAAATCCCGAAGTAATGTATGCATGGGAATATTCTTTTCAAGATGAAGATGTTAAATATTGGATTGATAAAAATATTGACCTGTATGAAAAATTTAATTGCGGATACTTTCTTGCATGTGAAAAACACTCCGGTAAAATTGTCGGGCAAGCAGCTATCATGCCTGATGAAATAAACGGAATAAAATACTATGAAGTTGGTTATATTCTGAAAAAAGAACACTGGAGAAAGGGTTATGCCCGTGAGTGTGCTGCAGCGCTTGCACAATATGGACGGAATAAATATCCGGATTTTGAAATAATCCTTGAAATACGTCCGGAAAATATCCGCTCTATACGGGTTGCTGAACATCTTAATGCAAGATTAGCCGGCAATTTCGTAAAAAATGTCCGCGGGAAATTGATGAAACATTTAATTTATAAATTGCCAAAATAAATCTTATTATTTGTTCGCAAAATTTCAAATTTACAAACTTATATTCATTACGCCACAATCTTGAGGAAGTACACCGTGAAAATTCTACCTGTAACAATAAATAATTATAATCAGCTTTATCAGTCCAATCCCCCAAAATATCAAAAAATTTCTCAGCCGGCATTCTGCGGGCAGGACACTTTTAAAACGGGGTCAATTCTCGACAGCGAAATAAATAATATAAAAGAAGAACTCAAAGCAACAGTAGATCCTTATAAGATAAAATATAAAGACAAATTTATTCAGATAGGCAAAATAGGCTACGCATCTCAGGAAAAATTAAAGCTGGCAAAAGAATACCAAAAACAAATGTTTGAAAAACAATTTAATGCAACAAATAACGATACATTCAAAAAGATAGAAAAAGTTACAGATTTATATAAAAACTATACTCAAGGTATAAATAACTTTGAAAGAACTGCTGAATTTATTCAATCGCGCGAAATATATTCTACGCCGCAACTTTTAAATGCAATAGAAAAAAATCGTCCTAAAATATACCGTGATAAAGAAGAATTTGAAAAAATAAAACCGCTTTATAATAAATATCAGAATACTAAATCTAAAATTGATGAAGAATTAAACCGGCTTACCGAAAAACAAAATACGGAATTTGCTGAAAAAAGGACTAAACTTGATGAACAAAATAAAGAAGCCGTTTTTATATTTCTGGCATCAGGCTACATGGATATGCAAAATATTTACAAAGATGCAAAATCCCTGTTTGCGGATTACGAACAGAAAAAATATCCGCAATATGAACTTTTACAACGCGCAGAAAAGTTAAACGAATGTATTGACAGATTTAAGAAAAATCTAAATTATTCAGAAGAAAATCAAACAAATTGGGACAAATTTATTGAAACAAACAAAAACTATGAAAACTTCCCGCTTTCTACTGAAGAAATTAAAGAAAAATATGAAACAAACTTAAGAACAGCAGATAAAATCATTCAAAAACATACGCAAAATCTGGAGGAATATTACCTTAAAAATCCGGTTAAATTAAGCCCTCGCATAGTCTCCCGTGCCCTGAATGCTCAAAACAAAGTAAACAAAACAATAAATGAACTTCTGCTAAAGGAAAAAGAAAAGTATATTAAATATATACAATGATATAAATCCTGAATGATTGCAATATATGCAGAAATTCCGTACAAACCAAAATGAGAGAATTAGATAATAATTAGATAGAATCAGGTCTTTAATTTTTTACAAAAAACATAAATAATTGTAATATAATAAATGTGATCATTATACTGGTGTATGATTATGAATAAGATATTAGAAAATTATCTTGTATACTTAAATGTAATAGAAAAAAAAGTAAACAAATTTTTTGACGAACAAAAACCTTATATCTTTTGTAAAAAAGGGTGCGCAAAATGCTGTCAAAATGCCGAATTTCCATTCAGTAAAATTGAATTCTGCTACCTGATGGAAGGGGCATCCAAATTACCTCTTGAAACCAAGCAAATTATTTCTGACAATATAACAAAAATTTTGACCCAAAGAAAGCAATGTACTAAAGAGGAATTTCTTTATACATGTCCGTTTTTAATTAATAATGTCTGTTCTGTATATCAATATCGCGGTATCGTTTGCCGTACCTTCGGCTTGATGAATATCGGACAGGATGGTCGTGTAAAAGTTCCTTTTTGCTGCTATCAGGGACTAAATTATTCTAATGTTCTGGAAGATGGCGGAACACAAATCTCAAGAGAAAAATACCAAAAACTAGGATATGAAAAAGAGCCTGTGGCTTTTAACATTAATTATAATTTTTTAACAGATGCAGACTTTGAAAACGGATTTCACTTTAAATTCGGAGAAAAAAAGCCGCTTATAGAATGGTTTATTCAACCGGATCAACAAAGCCCTATGCCTGTGGAATTTCCACTTACTAACCCGAATATCAAATAATCTTGCAAATTTATCCTCAAATCTTAAAAATTATTTCTAAATCAAGTACATGATTTTGTAAAAGTTTCGTAGAGATTAAGCCGATATATTATCTGTAGGAAAGAGAGGAATATATGGCAAGAATTATTGAAGGCGAACGCAGAATTATCAAAATGTCCGTGGATGACGTTATTAGTATTGTACAGGAATATCAAACAATAACCCGCAATTCATGCTGTTATGAGCATACACGTGAATTGCTGTCAAAGGCAAATTTTTACATTCCTGAAGATTAAAGATTACCCGTTAAAATAATACAGTTAGTGTTATAAAAAATTCTCCTTTTTTCTTATGGTATTATGTAAAAGAAAAGGAGAGTTTTTTATGAAAAAAAACATTTTGATTATTTCACTTATTTTTATTATTCCAATTGTAGCGTATTTTGTCTTGACAAATTCGGGAACAACAACTGCAACAACTGCTGAAAGCGGCAAACCGCAGGTAATTAAATTTACATCTTCTATGTGCCTTGACTGCCAGACGATGAATAACTTATTTAAAGAAATTTTTCCTAAATATGCAGACAAAATTGTGTTGACGGAAATTCAGGTTCAGAACAAAGATCAATTAGCCGACGAACAAATAAAAAAATATAATGTTACACTTGTACCTACTGTTATTATGTTAAATTCTGCCGGACAGCAAACAAGAAGAATTGAAGGTGCAATTCCTAAAGAAGAATTAGAAAAATATTTGCAGGAGCTTAATTAATGGAAAATTACGTTAACCTGTTTACACAAAACGGAAGTCTTGTAATACTGTTTGCACTGTCATTTTTAGGCGGTCTAATAGCCTCAATTTCTCCATGTTCACTTGCAATGCTTCCAATAATAGTCGGCTATGTCGGAGGATATTCCGATGCAAAGCCAATGAAAACACTTGTCCAAATGATATTCTTTGTATTTGGGACATCAATTGTATTCAGTATAATTGGTATAATTTGTGCAATAACAGGTAAGGTATTTATCTCATTTGCCGGCGGATATTTCGGGATTGTACTAGCGGCAATAATGCTTGTTATGGGGCTTAAATTAATCGGAGTGCTGGATTTTGAACTGCCGGTACTGATAAAAGAAATGCCGAAAAATGATACGCATAATACTTTTACTTATCCAATAATTTTAGGTGCTGTTTTTGCACTTGCAGGCTCTCCGTGTTCAACCCCGATTTTAGCAGGTATAATGGCTTTTGCCTCTCTTTCTGCAAATATTGTTAATGCTATTTTAATGCTTTTCTTATTTTCATTAGGACAGGGATTAATTCTAATTCTTGCCGGATTTATTACATCTCAGGTTAAATCTATGAAAAATTTCTATAAAATCTCTGCAGCGCTGCTAAACTTTAGCGGATTTTTATTAATTCTTGCTGCTTTATATATTTTTTATAAGATTTTTGCCCCGCTGGTTGTAAAATAGATTAAAATGGTGTAAAATAAATACAGGTTAGTAATACCGGGTCCGATATTTTAAATGTCGGACTTGATATAATTATTAAGGTACAGGCTAAGGAGAAGTATTCAAAATGCATATATATGAAGGACAACTTACAACAACAAATGAAAAATTCTGCATAATTTTGTCAAGGTTCAATGATTTTATTGGATCTAAACTGCTTGACGGTGCTGTTGATGAATTAAAAAGACACGGCGTAAGCGATGAAAATATTGATATAGTAAGAGTACCGGGTGCTTTTGAAATTCCTCTTGCTGCTTTAAAATTTGCAAAAACCGGCAAGTATAATGCAATAATTACACTCGGTGCAATAATTCGCGGTGCAACAACTCATTATGAACATGTCAGCGCAGAATTATCAAAAGGTATTGCAAACGTAAGTTTAAAAACAGAAGTACCTGTAATTTTCGGAGTTCTGACAACAGAAAATATAGAACAGGCAATAGAACGTGCAGGTACTAAAGCCGGCAACAAAGGAGCTGATGCGGCTAAAACAGCTATTGAAATGGCTAATTTAATGAAATTATAAGTGTAGTGTTTATAAAATTTAGGGGGTTCAATTATGAGCGACATTATTACAGAGTACAGAAATGAAAACACGAAAGATATTGACATGCTTTCGACAATTGAAATGGTAAGAAAAATGAACGAAGAAGACAAACTTGTCGCTCTTGCTGTAGAAGAAGAATTAGAAAACATAGCTGCCGCAATAGATTTAATAGCAAAACAATTTTTAAAAGGCGGGAAACTCATTTACTTTGGTGCAGGTACATCCGGACGTCTCGGCATTCTTGATGCATCAGAATGCCCTCCTACATTCAGTGTGCCGGATGATATGGTACAGGGAATCATAGCCGGCGGCGACCGCGCAATGAGAAAATCCGTTGAAGGCGCAGAAGATGACTTTGAACTCGGTAAAAAAGACGCCGAAGTTTTAACCGCCAATGATGTGGCTGTTGTTATATCAGCAAGCGGTAACCCGAAATATTTGTTAGGTGTACTTGCTAAAGCAGATGAAATAGGCTGCAAAACAATCGGTGTTACCTGCAATCCTAAAGGAAGAGTTTATGAAGAGGCAGGACTTGTAATATGCCCTGAAGTAGGTCCTGAAGTTATTGCCGGTTCATCCCGATTGAAAGCAGGTACCGCTCAAAAAATGATTTTGAATATGCTTACAACCGGTGCCATGATTAAAATAGGAAAAACTTACGAAAACTTTATGATTGATTTGCAAGCAGTCAATGAAAAATTGAAAGACCGTGCTATAAGAATTGTCGCACAAATTGCAAATGTTTCTCATAGCGATGCTCTTGCAGCCCTTTTGAAAACAAACTGGGAAATAAAAACTGCCATCGTATCTCTTGAAATGGGCTATGATACTGAAACAGCACGTGAAGAATTGAAAAAAAACCGCGGAGTACTGAGAAAATTACTGAAACAAAAAACAGAAGTATAATATTAGGACAGGGAGGCTGAAAATATGAAATTAACAGTTATAGGTGCCGGTTGTTGGGGGTTAACTCTAGCCTGGCTTTTGACAGATAATTTTGATCAGGTCACAATCTGGGGACGCCCTCAGGATTTGTCAGAAGATCTGCTAAAAAATAAACATTGTTCAAAACCTCTGGAAGTCCGGCTTGCAAATAAAGTTGAAGTCACAAGTGATTTGTCTGCGGCAATTAAAGATGCTGATATAATTCTGAATGTTGTTGCTACATCCGGTACACGTGATGTATGTGAAAATTTAAAAAACTCCGGTATTAAATCTGAGCAAATACTTGTTAATGCCTCTAAAGGTATTGAAGTACCTTCTCTAATGCGTATGTCTGAAGTTATAAAAGAAATACTGCCTGAACAGAAATTAGCAGTTCTGTCCGGTCCTACACTTGCCAAAGAAGTTCTGGCAGGGAAACCAACTGCAGCGTGTGTTGCATCTGACGATATACAAACCGCAGAAATTGTTCAAAAAGCATGTAATGTTCCTAACCGATTCAGATTATACACAAATAACGATGTAATAGGCGTTGAACTTGGCGGAAGTTTGAAAAACGTTATTGCAATAGCATCTGGATTTGCTCATACAATGAATCTTGGTGATAACTGTGCCGGTACACTTCTTACCCGCGGCATGGCTGAAATAGTGCGTGTAAGTATTCATCTTGGGGCTAATCCTTCTACTTTATACGGACTTTCCGGTATAGGTGATTTAATTGCAACCTGTTCAAGCCCTCTATCAAGAAATTACACTGTAGGCTCAATGCTTGCTAAAGGTAAAAAAATCAATGATATACTTGCTGAACTCGGTTCCGTTGCAGAAGGTGTGAAAACATCAAAAGCGATTTGTGAACTAGCCAAAAAGCTCGGGCTGGAAGTGCCTGTATCAAATGCCATTTATGAGGCTGTATACACAGACATCACTCCTGAAGAGCTCCTGAGTAAATTAATGAACAGAAAATTGAAAGAAGAAGAAAGATATATATAATGAAATTTGCCGTAAAATATTTAAAAAACACATTTTACCCGTTAGAAGTTCCCGAAAGTCTAAAACTTGAAGACGGTCAAATGGTGCTTGTCCGAACAGAAAAAGGCGAAGAAGCACTTAAAGCTTTTCTTATAAATTCAAAAATTGCCAAAATATGGGAAAAGAGCCAGCCGGAATGTTTAAAGGTCATAAGGACACTATCTCAAAGGGATTTGCAAACACTTGATGACATCAAAAAAGAAGAGGTAACATCGTTTTTTAAATGTCAGGCACTTGTACAGCAGCACAAACTTAACATGAATCTTGTTCAATGCAGGATAACTTTTGATAGAAGAAAAATAACATTTTATTATACAGCTCCGGAAAGGGTGGATTTCAGAGCATTATTAAAAGACTTAACACAGGTATTTACACGTGTCAGAATTGATCTGCGCCACATTGGAGTTCGTGATGAAACCTCAATAATAGACGGGGTTGGACTGTGCGGAAGACCATTTTGCTGCTCTTCATATTTAAGAAAATTTGCACAAATTAATGTTAAACTGGCAAAAGATCAGGGCATGCCTATATCTCCGGGAAAGATTTCCGGTACATGCGGCAGGTTATTGTGCTGTTTAACATATGAATATTCTAATTACATAGAGGCTGCAAAAGGCATGCCGCCTGTAGGTTCATCAGTAATGACCCCGGACGGATTGGGAAGAGTTTGTTTCTTGCAATTCTTAAACGGTACTGTTTCCGTAAAAATGGAAGACGGCAAGACTAAAGAATTCCCTAAAGGTGATATTGAAATGGTAGATGCTGACGTTAATGTAGAAATAGATATTCCTACCACTATGACATCGTATACTGATGATTCTTACATTGATATACGACAATTAGAAGATGACAGAAACAGTTCTACGGGCAATGTTTAATCCCTTTTTACATAAATTGCATCACTGTCTGAGTTAATATACTTTACAATATATTTTGCACAGCCTTCATGCCTGCCGTCAGAAGGGCGAGAAACAACCTCTGCTACAAAATCATGATTAGTTATGTATTGAAACTCTTTTAAAGTTACAACTTCTTTTTTTACTATTTCAATTAACTTTTTATAATCATTCATTTAATAATTATAAATAATTATAGATAAAAATTTATCCTATAAACAAAGTATATTATTGAATTTTTTTAAAAAACTCCTCGGCAATAAGCTGTGAATATTTGTCTTTTTCATTAACAGACAAAAGCAACCTCTGCTCACCATCTTTGTTTTCAGCAGCAGAAATAATCCCTGAAATTTCCCCAACAGGTAATTTTTTGATTTTAGCATCAAATTTTACATAAGGTGCCTGTTTACCGTAAGAACTAAGCATACCGTGTTTTGTAACTTTTAATTCATCAAAGGTAATTGATTGATATTTAACTTTAGATAGAGCCCCTTTTAACTTTTCTTCCACATCAGGAGATTGTATATCTTCTTTCGAAATAATATTTTTTTCATTAGAGTCCACAACTAATAACTTTTGTCCCGATGCTTTATGTTCGGCGACTACAGCATTGTATCCCATGATTCCTGCCGCACGCTCAAGCTCAAATTCATCACTTATATTTGAAAAATCTCCAACTTTTTTGGCTCGTTCAAGCATGACATCCTGCGGAGGATTAAACCAGTTGTTAATATATTTTCCGACTAATTCACGCCCCCCGAGCGACATAAATCCGACAGCCGCAAGAGTTATTATAATTGCTCGTATAATATTTCTTAAACAACCCATTTCCTTTTTACCTTTTTCATGTTATAGTAATATTATAACTATGACAAAACCAGAAATCAATTATATAAATACAGCAGACGTGAACATAGAAGAGTTATCTCCTGCTATGCAGCATTACGTCACTCTCAAAAGACAAAATCCGGACAAGATTCTGTTATACAGACTTGGCGACTTTTTTGAAACATTTTTTGAAGACGCAGTAATCATGTCCAAAGAATTGGAATTAACCCTCACAGGACGTGAAGCAGGTAAAACTATCGGACGTGTGCCTCTGGCAGGTATTCCCGTAAAAGCCATGAATACCTATATAGAAAAACTCGTTCAAAAAAATTATAAAGTCGTAATCTGCGACCAGCTTGAAGACCCTAAAGAAGCGAAAGGTCTTGTAAAACGCGGTATAACAAGAATTATAACCTCAGGAACGCTAACAGAAACCGACTTCTTGCAAAAGAATGTAAATAATTACATTTGTGCCGTATTTAAAGACGAACGCTCAGATATCTACGGCTTTGCATATACAGATATTTCTACTGGAGAATTTAAAGTCACACAAAGTTCACTGAATTTAATAATTTCGGAACTTGCCAGAATTAAACCTGCTGAAATTGTTGCTCCGGCTATTCGAGGAGAGATTAAACCATTCCAAATTGTTCCGGAAGAAAAAATTGATCTGCCGGAAATAATTACTGCAAATTATAATTGTTCAAAAATTCCTGCCTCAGTCTTTAAAAGCGACTTTGCTGAACGTAACCTTGAAGCAGTATTCAAAACTAATCTTGAAGCATTCGGATATAACGATTACAAAATAGGTTTTAGAGCAGCCGGCGCATTGCTTGCTTATATATGGGAAACATTAAAAGATAATGTACCAAAATTTGAGTGTATTGAACCTTATGAACTCTCAGAATTCATGATTATTGATGCAAGTACAAGAAAAAATCTTGAACTGGTTGAAACTCTTAGAGAAAAAAATAAATATGGCTCACTCCTATGGGCCATAGATAAAACTCATACGAACATGGGGGCACGACAATTAAGAAGCTGGATATGCCAGCCGCTTAAACGCGTAGACCAGATTCTTAACAGACAAAATGCGGTATCAGAACTTGTTGAAAAAAAGGCAATACGCCTGAAACTTGCATCTGCACTTGAAAAAGTTTACGACATCCAGCGGCTTGCAACGAAAATAAGCAATAATTCAGCTAACCCTAAAGACTTTTTAGGTCTGAAAACATCCTTATTTGCACTGCCGGAACTATTTGAACAGGCATCTGCTTTGGAAAATAATCCGTTCAGATATGTTATGTCATACAAAGATGACATCTGGGAATACACACAATTAATCGACAGAACAATTGATGAAAACTGCCCGTCCATAATCAGAGAAGGCGGTATTATAAAACAGGGGGTCAACGGTGAACTTGACTATTTCCGTGAACTTTTAACCGGCGGAGAAAACTGGCTGAAAGAATTTGAAGAACAAGAAAGACAAAGAACTGATATCAAAAATTTGAAAGTCGGTTACAACAAAGTATTCGGATATTTTATCGAAGTTACAAACTCATTCTTAAATCAAGTGCCGAAATCATATGTAAGAAAACAAACACTGACAACCGGCGAACGCTTTATTACTGATGAGTTGAAAAAACATGAAGATGATGTACTATCCGCAAAATTTAAATCAACAGAACTTGAATACAAACTGTTCTGCGATTTCAGAGAATATTCAAAAGAATTTGTTACCCGCCTTAGAGAAATTTCTGATGCAATAGCAAATTGTGATGTGTTTGTAAGTCTTGCACAGGTCGCAGTTGAAAACAATTTCTGCAAACCTATAATTGATACATCCGATGATTTGATTGTTAAAAACGGACGCCACCCTGTTTTAGAAAAAATTCTTCCGCTTGGCGAATACGTAGCAAATGATTTAGAAATAAAGAGCAATTCAACTGAGACAACACAATTTATGATTTTGACCGGTCCAAATATGGCCGGAAAATCAACATATATGCGTCAAAATGCATTGATAGTAATACTCGCCCAAATCGGTTCCTGGGTTCCGGCAGATTATGCGAAAATCGGCATAATAGATAAAATATTTACGCGTGTAGGCGCATCAGATGATTTAACGCTCGGACAATCCACATTTATGGTTGAAATGATAGAAACGGCATATATTTTAAATGCAGCAACAGACAAGAGTTTTATACTTCTTGATGAAATAGGCAGAGGTACAAGCACTTATGACGGCGTTGCAATAGCCTGGTCTGTAGCAGAATATATTGCGACTAAAATTAAAGCCCGTTGTATATTTGCAACCCATTACCATGAACTTAATGTAATGACCCAAACATATCCGCAGATTAAGAATTACAGAATCACCATAACAGAAGAAAATGGAGAAATAGAATTCTTACGTAAGATTGTTCAGGGCGGTGCAAGCAAAAGTTATGGCATTCAGGTTGCCAAAATGGCAGGTCTGCCTCAAGCTGTCATTAAACGCTCACAGGACTTGATGACTAAAATGCAAAAAGATTTTTCTAACAATCTATCCACACGCAAAAAACAGGATGTTGCAGTACCGGAAGTTCCTCAATTAAACCTTTTTAACTAATCAAAAAATAGGTTAATATTTGTAAATTTTTTTCAAAAATTCCGCAATTTTTTCCTTTATACGTTTTAATGTAATATGTAAAGGAGTAATTTTATGGAAGTAGGTTTAAATCCATACGTAAGTTTCTGTGCAGCGCAAGCAAATAATACACAAACATCAAACGTACAACAGCCTAAAACTACAAATTCCAAAGCGGATTCTGTAGAATTTTCCAGTAAAAAAGAAACTTCAGAAAAAAAGCATCCTGTCAGAAATTTCATAGCAAACGTAGCTAAATTTTTTGCAACAACAACAGAAATGGTAAAAGGCACATTTAAAGGTGTTGCATATGGCTTAACAACCGGAGTAGCAATACTTGGCGGAAGCTGGCTGTTTGATGCATTGCCAAAAGGTTTCAGAAAAGGCGGCTCACTCAAAGAAGTATGCAAAAATCCGATAAAGAGTATCGGTACAAAATCTAAAATTATTGCAGGCGCAGCAGCAGTTGGCGTGTGCGCATATAATATAATTGCTGCAAAATTAAAAGCCAATCAGAAAACAGCTAATGTAGATCACCAGTTAAAAACCGGTCACAGACCTGCCTGATAGCTGTTGTTTAACAGATAGTTTAAAAAGTCAGACAATGTTATTACCTTGCCTGACTTTTTATTTTATTTAATTATTTTGTTCAAGGACTTGAAAAATCCACACAGGTATGTAATAATGGAAATATAGAGTTTGAACGAGGAATTTTGATGGCTGGAAATTTGGCGACAAAACAGGAATATAAAGCAGGTTGTGATTTTCGCCGTTTTAATGGTGAATTCGTTCAGCCTGTTCATACTGTAGGTTGGGGTTTCTATCTCAACAATAAAAATACTGTTGCGTCACAAAATTCCAGTGGTAGTGAAAGTTTGCACGGCGAAAAAACGGCACTCACTCCACTCTCCACACTCACCACTGCCCCGCAAGGGGCTGAAACCCTTGTCCTGAGCGGCTTTCAGGCACACGAAGTGTGCTCTTACATATGGAAACCGCTGAAGAAGTGCAGTCAACGCCAATTATGTCATCCCGCAGCGGATTGCGAGCAGAGGCACGAGCGCGAAGCGCGAGAGTTGACGCCGAAACGGAAACGGTCAGTTTTCGTTGGAGGCGGAACGGTGCCGTTTATCGCGAGCAACCCAGCACAACCGGAGCCAACAAAAATCACCGCCTTGCGGGATCTCAAACAAAAATTCGACACAAGTTAGTAAACTTGTGCAAAAGTGCATAAAAACACAAGAAGTGGACTATTAGACAGAAAAAAGGCGTTAAGACGATAAGACGTTAGGACGCTAAGTACGTATCAGAAATATAAAAAAGAAAGGTAAAAAATTATGGAACAGAAAACAAAATCAACAAAAATTCAAAAATTTTTATGTCATCCTGAAGCGGATTGCGAGCTGAGGCTGGAGGAGCTTTCTTTGGAGCAAGCACAGCTTGCGAAAAGAAAGTCCGGAACGCCGTTACAAGCGAGCAACCAAGCTCTTGTTTCAGGATCTCATAAAATTAATCCGAACGAAATTCATCACAGAGCTACAGAGCCAGCATTATGTAACTCCTTAGTGCCTCAGTGCCCTAGTGCCTTAGTAACTTCTAAGAAGGTTGCCTTCACCCTCGCGGAGGTCCTAATAACATTGGCAATAATCGGCGTGGTGGCGGCAATAACAATCCCTGCAATTATTGCGAATTATCAGGACAAAGTTCTGGAAACTGCATACAAAAAAAGTATGTCAGTTTTATCTAATGCTTTAAATTTAGCTATTGCAAATAACGGTACTCCTGGAGATTTACGCTTGACGCCATTATTTAGTTATGGATTACCTGCATATAATAAGCAATCAGTGTCTGTTAATGTAAATGAATTAGATAAAAATAGCAGAAAACTCTTCAATATTATGGACTCTTCATTGAGTAATAGTTTTAAAGATAAAATGGAATCTATAACATATGATGATATATCTTCCATTTTGCCAGGAGATGTTACACTACTTGGTAATATTCTAACACCTCCGGCTTATGCTGCAGTTATAGAGCTACCTGAAAATTTCCAACAAGATATTTGGAAATCTTCAGAATATTATTTTGTTACAGCTGACGGGATAGTATATGGATATTTATTTGAAAAGGTTCCTGATTATATTCGTGATGTCGGCTTTTTGGTTATTACTGATGTTAACGGGCAGAAAGCCCCTAATAAAGCAGCAAAAGATCTATATTTAATGGCAGTCACTTTTAGTGGAAAAGTTAATGATTTTACCTGTTATCTAAAAAATAGCTGTACAGATGACGATTACAAAAGAGCATTTGGGGTAAATAAAATTATTGGAACATCAGATTCACTTGGGCAAGCCGGACAAAGGCCACAGTTGTAATCAAAAACAAGTATTTATAAATTGCAAATAACATTGTCGTGCTAAAGCCCGACCTTGCTTAGTGATTTATTCTTATATAAAATAGAAAAGGGACAGAGACTTAGCCCGAC
>CALUVG010000010.1 GCA_944324165.1 Candidatus Gastranaerophilales bacterium
AAACTTTGACCTTGCTCTTTGAGCTTGTATTTTGTAAGTGCGATTGCTTTGCCGATACAAATTCTATTCGGGTGCAGGAGCAAGCTCATAAATATTTTGATTTCTTCTTCTGTTAGACATGTTCTGTATTCGTTTACAGAAACATATTTGTAATTAGGAATTAGCCTTGTGTAATCCTCTGTTCCGTCTAAACTTGCTTTCCAACGATGCAGGCTTCCTCGTGAGATTTTACCTAAAACACTGAAAAGGTAGGAATTTGAGCTGTTATGTAGTTTGACAAAATCATAGTCCGCCTGAAGTTTGTTAACAGCTTTACGGCGAAACTCTTGCCATTTGCGGATTAAATCAAGTTTTGCAAGAGCATTTTGTTTTGCCTTCTCAGGAGTGTATTTGACTGTCTCAACTTGGTTTTCCATTGTCTCAAAATCCTTGTAATGCTATGTGCAACACATTCATCACTCGTTTTGAGACAGAAGTCAAGTGTTTGTTTGAGAACTTTTTATATAATAATTTATCAAGCTTCAACTATTTTGACATAATTCATTTTATAATCTGTTGACTCAATATCAATATTCATTTGATATACTGGAATGTTTTTTTCTTTGGCAATATATTTTAAAATCTTAGAATTTATTGAACTAATATCAATCCCTAAATATATGGCTTTCGGTTTTAATTTTATTTGTTCTGTACATCTTGGATTGTCACTAAGTGAAATTAAACGCCATTCTTTTTCATAACTCCAATTTGTTGATTTACTTAGCAATGCTTTATAAATAACAAGTTGATCATCAGATAGTGCAGTTCCTTCTTTTAAAAATTGTTGCATTAAAAATAAATTTGCAGAATAAATCAATAAAGGTGTTACATCAAAACGCTCATCGGAATATTTTACTGGATATAGTGACTCATTATGTCTGTTGGGACATTGCTTTTGACAAGTGGTACAAAGATTAATATAATCATTAAAATTATATTCAAGTACAAAGCCTTTATGTGAATCAGCATAATGTGCCCACATGACATTTGATGAAACATCTTCAGAAAAACAAGCTATACGAGGAGTTGATTTTAAATAAATAAAAACATCTTTCCAGGCACTATTAAATATAGAATCTATAACATTTTGAGCCGATAGTAATAATTGTTTAATTTCTTCATTTGGTACACTCTTTAACTTGTTTATATATGTAACAAGTTGTTCTTTATTTACTTTGTTTAAATTTAATTTGTTTAAAATTTCAGGAGTTTTTTCTATTAAATTAATTATTTTATCTTTGTTGTTTACATTTAAAACATTTTCAATAAATTTTTGTTTATCTGCTTTGATTAAAGAATCATAAGGATCATTAAAACTATTAGGATATGATAAAGAAATAATATCATTATCAAAATCACTTAAAGTATAATCAGTAATTTTTCGATATCTAAATAAAGATGATGGAGTTATTGCTTTTACGGATTTAATTATTTCCTCAAATTTTTGTTTTTGAATTTCATCACTGTCAAAGCCACTAATAATTGTGTTATAAAATTTTTCAATAAATTCGTTTTTCATAATATCAATACTATCATAAATTTTTAGTAGATTAATTTAATTGTTTAGTTGTTGTCATGAAGCATATAATAATTTCGTTAATTTTTCAATATGGTGGAATGATAGAAATAAAATAATAAATCTAGATCTTATTGATAATTTAGGGTATCTAAAATTGCAAGTAAAAATAAAATTGCACTTTCTTGCACTGGGGTTATCTTTAAACACCAAGCTAATTTTAGCCTAATGTGGTTTTAGAAATTTGCAAATGGAGTGCAAAAGATTGCAAGAAATGAGTAATTGAGTGCAAGAAAAGACCGGCACATCTCAATACTAAAAAACAGCCTCAATCGTGCTGTGTGTTTGATTTTTTATTAAATTTTCTTTGTCTCAATGTCCCAGAAACATATTAATTAGACTCCAAAATGGACTCGAACTCGAAAAATTGTTAGTATAAAAGGTTTTTGGCGATTTTTAAAAATTTAATCAAAAATTTGCAACAGTCTGAAACGTAGATTGGAACTTGAAAAGCCACTAAAAAAGAGCCTTTTCGGCTTTTGTTGTAAAATATGGGTCGCAGTGGACTCGAACCACCGACCTCACCCTTATCAGTGCGTTTTTAAAGTTTGACCGATTTTGATTTTTTCTTGCTATACTTGCATTTAAAACCATTTTGCACACTCAGTAAAAGAAGATAAAACTACATAAAATTACATACAAGTACATAAATATTACATAAAATTTTGTAAATAAATAAAATACTACCTATTGACTTTTTGTAGTCTTTAACCTACAATATAAATAGGTAATATTCATATGGCAGAAAACGAACATTTAAAGAAAATTATATATTACAAAACGGTTGATGGACGTTGTCCTTTTGACGAATGGGTAAATTCATTAGACAATAAAAATAAATCAATAATTGATAACAGAATAGAACGTTTAATGGATGGTTTATATGGTGATCACAAAAAATTATCTAATAGCTTATTATCAGAATTAAGATTTTTTGTTGGTAAAGGCTATCGTGTTTACTATAAAGACCTTACAAATGTTGTGATAATAATTGTTGCTGGAAGTGATAAAGGCAACCAAGACAGGGTTATTAAACAAGCAGAAAAATATCTTAAAGATTTTATTGAAAGGAACTCAAAATGACAGATTTTGCAGAAGAATTTAATTTAGATATGGATAAAGTTATGGCTAATACCCTTAGCCATGAAGATTATATGAATAAAAAGTTACAAGATAAGGATTACCAGAGAATTTATCTTGAAACTTCTCTTGAAGAATTTGCAAAAGATGGCAATATAAATGCTTTTATCCGTTCTTTACAATATGTTGTAAAAGCACGTGGACGTGGTGCTATTTCAGCATTAGCAAAAGAATTAGACATGGATAGAAGTAATTTATCTGATATTCTTAATGGTAAAGTACAACCCAAAATTAGCACAACATTAAAATTATTGAATGGTTTGGGGTACAAAATAGAACTAAAATCTGCATAAGATGAGATTATAATTTTATAATTTCATTATAATGGGGCTCATCAACTAGTTTTATAAAATTGAACAATTGTTCAATCTCTTTTTTAGTTACAAACAATTTGAATTCTTCTAGGGCTTCTAAATCTTCGCATTCTTCAGTATGACTTGAAGCATTTGCAATATCTTGTAAATATTTAAATTTACATTTTTCATCAATGGGTATATCTTTTGTTACACCATTGTATCTTTGGTATATTCCACTTGTTTTGGGACATCTGAAAGCTAAAAATATTTCTAGTACTTTTCTAATAGAATTGCCCAATGGAATTTCTTTTATTTTCTCGTCTTCCATTTGCATAACTTCTTTGAGGTATTTAATTGTATGTGTATATTCAGAGGTAAAATTTCTTAAATATTTATCTGCATTTTTTATATAAGAAGTTCCATCTCTATTAATTTGGAATAATTCATATAAATTACCTTCTTTTTCGCTTGTTTTATATTTAAATATATCTCGCATTTTCTTGTAAAAATAAAAATTATGAGTTAATACAAATAATTGTTCAAAGGCTTTAGATTTATCAAATATATGAGCAATTAAGTTAATTAAATTATACAAATATTGTTGGTCTAAACTACTTACTGGGTCATCAATTACAACAATCGAATTTTTTAAGTCAAAATTATGAGTTTTAAGAGTGGCTAAAAAATATGCGAACGCAATAACTGTTTTTTCCCCCTCACTTAAATTTTTTGCAATTTCTCCACTTTCACGATAAATAGAATATGATTTTGAATCTTCGTTATAATTAAGTGTATATTTTTTGTGTCCAAAAACAATATAAATATATCGTTCAATTTCGCTCATAGGGGCTTTTTGATTGGTTAACTCTGCATTTAGGTTTTTTATTTTTATTTCAATAGTTTTAGTTTCTGCTTCAGCTCTTTTTATCTCAGCAGTAAGTAGATTTAATTTATTCAATCGTTCAATTACATCAGCTTTACATTGCTGAACATAAAACCCTATAACAATCTCTTTAGCATTGCTTTTTATAGTATGAAAGTTGTCAATACCCTCATTATGTTTTAATATTAAACTATTTAAATTATCCCGAATTCCTGTAAAATTTTCAATTACTTCTTTATTTTCTAAACTAAATATGTTATCTGGGGCACTTTTTTTCAGAACTAATGTGTTAATTGTATTTTCTAAAAAACTTTTATACTTATCAAAAGCTATAGAATAATTATTTAAATTTTCTTGTGACATTTTAATGCAAAAATCTTCTGTTCTTAAGGAAAAACTTCTATTTTTAATATTATCATAATCTGATTTTAAACCGTTCAACAATTCATCTAATGTTTTTTCAAATTCTAAAAAACTATCATCTTTTGTAACAATTTTTTGAATATCATTGTAACGTTGTTCCCAATTCATAAGTTGCTGATTACAAAATGGACATACATTTTCTGTTTTTAAATCTAATCCTTTTTCAAGCCATTGAACCAATTCCTCTTTTATATTGGCTCTCTTAAATTTTTTATTTAAAAGATTTTCAAGTTTTAAAAGTTTATCATTGGTGATAATTTCAAAATTTATTGGGGGTATTTTGTTTTTAACAGGTTGAATATATTGTTTGGCATATTCATTTTTTTCATCTTCTGTTATAGTAGATTTATTTTCACAGTATTTAAAATAATCATGTTTAAAGTGTCGTATATTGTACTCTGGAGTATTTTGTATATGTAAATCGCGTCTTACTAACTCTGCAGCATCTTTATAAAGATTATCAAGTTCCGTATTTATTTCATCATAATCATTTTGTGCAATTAACTTCTTTTTTCCTTGTATTTCAATATAGTAACTTGCTAATTTTTGGTTAAGTTCTGAGATTTTATCTTTAATTTCTTTGGCTGTTTCGCCTATTGTATAAGTAAGAGCGGTAGTTTGAGCGTTATTATTATCTAATGTCAAATTATTACTAACAAAATCTCGGTTAAAAACTTTTATTCTATTACAGTAAGAATTTTCTTTAAATTCTTTTATATGTTGCTCATTATCAAGTAGAATATCAAAATCCTCTTTATATGAATTTTTATCAAAAAAATTATCATCAATTTTACCATTATTTAAACATATAAAAAAATTAGACAAAGTTGTCTTTCCAGTTCCATTTAACCCCCAAATAAGATTATATTTTTTAAATTCTGCTAGATTATTATCCGCATTAAACTCCTTAAAACTACCAAAATTTTTAATCTTTAATATTTTTTTAAGCATTAATATATTCCTCATATATTGAAAATCAGCATGTTTTATCAATACTAATCTATCCTAATATATGAAAGTTTAGCAGAAAGCTTATTTTTTTCATAGTCATAAAAATTTTTTAATTATAATGTTTGCCAATTTACTTAATTTTCAAAAACCTATGCAGATTAGCAGTAGAAGTGTTGTATTGTCTTGCTATTATTGTTTTTGGCACTTTTAATTCTACCAGTTTTAATATTTCATCTCTGTTTTCGTCAAGTTTTGATTTGCCCCTGCCTTTTGGTCTACCTAGTTTTACTCCGCTTGCTTTCTTTGCGTGCAGAGCCTCTATAGTCCTCATACTTATTAAATCCCGTTCTATCTGTGCCACAAGTGCAAATATTGTTGTTGTTACGGTAGATGTTATTGTTTTATCATTGTTTGAAAAATCTTCTTTTATTGAATACAAGGTTATGCCTTTACGCTTAGTTATGTCTATTACTTCAAATATCTGTGTTATTGACCTTGCTATCCTTGAAAGCTCCGGAACAATTAAAATATCTCCCTGTTTCATTTTTTCTAACAATGCACCTAGTTGTCTGTTTTTAAAATTTGCTTTTCCGCTGATTTGTTCTTCCTCAAATTCAACGTTACCTAATTTCTTGTCGTTTGCGAATTTCAACACATCAAGTTTGTTTTTCTCTGTATTTTGTTCTATTGTACTTACTCTTAAATAAGCATATGTTACCATGTTTTGTCTCCTTTCCAGTCTAAAATGCCTGTCGTTACTTAAAAACCTATCTTTTATATTTTTATTATCAACCCTTGAATACAAAAAATCACGCCTTTTCAGTTTACTAATCAGTAAAATAAAAACGTTCGTTTTTACGATAGGGGCTAAACTTGAGCATACAAAGTTTTTATTAAAATAAAAGGGAGATTATGGACATAGAAAACATTAATAAACAAATTCAGCAAGAAAAAGAACATCATGCAAGAATAATAAACAGATTAAAAAAAGAAATTTGTAAGCAGAATGAAAGACATCAACGCATTATGTTTGATTTACAAAACAAAAAATTTCAACAGCGTGAAACAAAACAAGAAACCTTTAATAAAATACTTGAATTAATTGAGCAAGCATTAGATAAAAAATAATTATTTAATGTGTTTTTGTAAGGTCTGTATCATATCTGAATATAAATCTAATTGTTTTTCTGTTGAAGTATTAATTATTTTATGCAGGTGTAATTTTTGTTCTGAGATATTACTTTCATCTCTTAATCCAAAATCTTTGAGAGATAAATTAAGAACATCTATAATTTTAAAAAAATTATCTAAAGCTGGGTAGTTTTTCCCAGTTTCAATTTTACTTAAATGCTTTTCACTAATACCTACCTTTTCGGCAAGTTCTGACTGCTTTAATTTTTGTTTTTTACGAGCTGTCTGAATTATTTTAGCAACATATTCTTTGTTAAAATCCATGTAACTAAACCTATTACTTTACTATAAAATAAACTACATATAACTACTTCTAAACATTACAAATAATGAATATTTTATTATTCAATACATGTATTGAATAATTGATTGATTTATTATAGGGTAATTATATAGATTACTTATTTAAAAATTCACCATTAGTGATTACCAACTAAAGGAGTTAATTATGGCTGATGAAGAAAATGTTAATGTAGCAGAAGTTGAAAATAACGAGGTTACAGAAGTTATAGATGTAACCGATTTTCAAGATACAGCAAGCAGTGTTAATGCTACTGATTGGCAAAAATTTGGACATATTGCAACTAAAATACTTAACTATTCGTCAATAGTTGCTGCATATTTGGGGGTATTTGCATTTTTATCATATCCTATACTGCATGTGATTAATTATTTCTGTCATATTGAAAGTTTTATGAAAACATTGCCATTAGGTTATACTATGACTATTACTGGTATGGAAGATAGCCAAGGTTTTGTTACTGCTACATTTATTATTTTTGGCTGTTTATGTGTATTTATCGCATTAAAATTGGGATTGTGGTTAATACAAAAATATTCAATCGCATCAAAAATATGCTGCATATTGCTTGGTAGTGGTTTTTTGTATCTTATGATCGATAAACAAGCTAATGATGTACTATTATTGAGTTTGGTAGCTATATCTTTTATAATCTTCATGCTTTTTGTTGGAATTCCTCTAATTATAATTATCCATAACACATTTTTACCATTTTTTAGAGGTTTAGTTCCTTCTGGTTTTTACATATTATAAATTTTTGTTTAGATTTTTCCCACATACATCTGCTCTAGCTAATTTATGTGAAAGTGGAGAAAAAGCAGTTGAAAAATATGAAAAAAGTAGAACAATAAAGTATGCCAAAAATTGGGGTAACAATCAAGTAATAGTCGATTGTTCTGATGGTAGTTCGTTTACCCTAAATGGACAGTTGGATAGCTATACACCAAATAGTGTACGAGTAATAAATGGTTCAACAATAACGACTTATGATCCGCATATTAAACGCTTAGAAAGTTGGAATATATATTAGTTAATTATGCAGAATTTATAAAAAAAAGAGGAGTTAAAAATATTACCACTGAACATTCTGTAAAATTTGTTGACAGTGAAGGGGCTGTAGATATTTAATTTAAGTAAGAATATGCTACATGAAAATGTTATTGATTTAGAAGTATACAAAACTAGAAAAAGCAAAATGGAAGTTGCTAAAAAGTTTGTTATTCGCAGATTATGGTTAAAAATAATTCTCTACTTGCTAAAAATAATTTTTTATTTAGCTATGGACTTAATCCTAATCACTATTAGTGTTATTTTAATAATGAAGATTAATTTGATTGTTCAACTTCTCTAATACTTAAAACTCACTTATTCAATAAAAGACAAGCAAATTTAACTTTTGCAAGTTCTATTATTCTGTTCTAATCTTCTATTTTTAGTCACATTCCCATGCCAGTCCGCTCATTTTTCTTTCTGCAGCAATTTGAATTTTGGTACTACGTTTTTGCTATCTCTGTTAGTTCATTTTTAATGTTATTTGCTATTATCGTTGCAGGTATATAATAAATTATCAGCAATCATCTAAAACTCCTGTTAAATCAGTAATAAATCGCCAATGAGCAAATATTTAAAAAAGGTTGACTTCCTCGTATATGGATTGTCAACCTTTTGCATTTTGGGATTAATCTTTATTTTTATTAAACTTTTCTGCTTGTTCTGTTTTATCAATTGTTGCAAGAAATTTATTAAAAGCATTTTTAGTATTTTTTCTTAATAATTTGCTGTCTGAAATGCCTAAATAGTCTAAATACAGTTTTTCTTGCCTTTTTATTTCTTTTCGTTTTCGGGCAATTTCTTTTTGCATTTCAGCAATGAATTTTTCGTCTGCTGCTTTTTGGTCTGCCTCACTAACTGGAAATAATGGTTTTTGTGGATTCCACATTGTAATAATCCTCCTTTTACTTATTGGTACTTTAACATAATGTGCCATTTCTGTTTTTCCTTTCCGCTTTTTAAGCTGTTTTTGTACTGCCATATCTTTTTTGTAATTTTTTTAACTGTTTTATCGCTTTAGTTTTCGTTACCGCCATTTTATTGGGTTCAAACTGCTGTATATAAGCAATTTTTGCAATAATACTCTGTAGTTCTGTTATGGACATGTCCGACAAATCTTTTTCTTTAAGAGCTTTTATAACAGAGTGTCCAATTTTAAACGGTGCTGACATTTTTCCGCTTTGGTTTATATGTACACCTGTAACAACAGCATGTCTAAAGCTATAACGTTTTGTTTTTGATTTTTTCAAATATATGCCATGTGTTTTTAAGGCATTGTTAATATACTTAATAACCCAGTTCCCAATGTGCTTATGTGATGAAAGGGTTATGTCATCGACATATACAGTCATATCAATATCGTATTCCTGCATTTTCTTGTAAATACTGTCAAAAATATCCTTATGTGCAAAGTTAACTAATATCGTGCTTGTTGGGGCTCCTGTCGGTAAATATCCGTTATATGTCGTAAGTTTTACAAGCAAATCTAATGCTTCATCTTTCGCCCCGAAAGTTTCTGCGAAAAATTTTCTTATGTACTTTTCCTGTGTATTCGGAAAGTAGTGCGATATATCCAAGGTTACTACTTCCCGTTTCTGTCTGGATTTTTCAGCATTTTTAATATTACTTTGTCCTTTAAACCCTGCTGTACAATATGGCGGGCATGGTAAGGAATTTTGTATAAAATCTTTTAATGTTTTTTGTTTAGGTTTCAGCTTATCATTCGGTTTTTGAATATATCGCTTTTTACCGTTTTTGATTTTTGAAAAGGTGATATATCCTATGCCAATTGCTTGATATAACTCTTCTGGTGTAATTTTTAGCATTGTAAATAATTCCTCAACAGAAGATAATCTGCAAGGAACAGTCTTTGCTGTCTGCATATTTCTACTCCTTTATAATGAATTTGCGAGAGAGAGTTTTTACTGCAAGAACTTTTGTTCAAGGTGGTTCAGTTAACTGCAATTACCTGTATCTCTCAACTTGGGCGAGCACCGCAAGGTGCGAAGCTTGAAAAAAAGAAAAAGATGTTGCTTTAATATTATAGTAATACTATAAGGATCTATTCTTTTCTGATTAACTTAATAATCTTTTCAATCGCTTTATTTTTCCGATTGACTGTTACCACTTTATTAAGTAATTACAGTTTGTGTGTATGCTGTACTTTTTTTATTTATATGCTTTTTTGCTCCTTAATTAAAGAGGTTTCATCTTGGCATATTTCTTTATAAAATCCTTCCGAACCAAATACTCGAAGAATTTTTTCACCTTGATGCTCAATAATTTCGCTATTACATATTACAGGCTGACCTAAATGCATTTCGCTTAAGTCTAGTAGACTTTTTAAGATAAATTCGGCAATAGCTAACAAATTTATTATATTTTCAAATTGACTAAAAGATACTTTGAAATCCAAATCAACTGTCTCTAAATAGCCATTTTCATCTACCTTAGGTGCTGAAATCGTAGCGTTTTTAACTGTCACACCAAGATCACGCGGACATGATAACTGCTTAATACATTTTTTAATTTCATCTGTTGAATTTTTTTTCTTATTCATTTTTTTCTCCTTTCTTTTGTCTTTTCTTTAATTTGGCACCTGCCATAAACCATTTGATAACTTCATCTTTGATGAATATCGGTTTTCTGCCAAGCTTGCGATAAATATCACATGGAAGTTGACCGTAAGATATCCAACTGTATATAGTTGAAATTTGTACCTTTAGCATTTCTGCAACTTCGGCACATGTCAACAATTCCAAATTTTTATTTATCTTTTCCGTTTCCATTCTTCCATCATAGGACACAAAAAAAGTACATTTTTTAAACTGCAAAAAATTTTATAAAAAAATTAATTTTTTATAAAAAATCTGTTTTATTTAGCAATGGCTGTATATATTGATATTATTGGCCTTTGTAGACTATTTACATAAATCTTCTTTTTTATGCATATAAAAAAAGCGTGAGTTCTATTCTGAAAAAAAGCATAAAAAGTCCATTTGATATATTTTCTTTAAAGAAAATTTCAAATTATGCCTTTTATTCCCCAAAACATTTAACAATCAATGGTTTTAGCTGATTTATAATATCAATTAATTTATTATAATTATTGGCATTATCAATCTCTTTTTCTAGCTTATTTATAAATTTTATCAATGTCTTTTTTCTTTTTTTCCTTAAATCAACTATATCAGATATTTCATTTAATTTAACTTGATAAACATATTTTTTAAAATCCATTTCTTTAATTGAATCAATATAATCATTTGGTTCCCATTCCGCAATATTCAACTTTAAATCATTTAGTTTGCTAAATAATTCTTTGCAGTTATTACATAATTTAGTTGCTTTTGGATTTTTCACATTAGGATTACAGCATTTACAAATTTTCATATCAGTTGTGTGTAATGATTTTACTATCTGCTTATGAGCTTGTTGTATCTCTTGAAAAGACATATGTTGTAGGATTGTTCCAGTATCTATAATAGATTGAAAGAAATCAATAATACTAATTTCACTAATTTGTCTTAAAAGTTTCTGTTTCAAAGTTCCACATATTTTATTATCTTGATTTAATATAAATGTAGACCTTTCATCATCCTGTAATGTGTATGCTGTAGATTTGTAAAAATAATCTAATTTGTTATTTTTTCGCTTAGCCTCAATTTCAAGTTTTATTAACTTATTATCATAAAAGTAATAATAGAATTTGTTCTCAGAAAAACTGTCAATAAACATCTTTAACAGTTTTGTTTTATCTTTGTTTGTTATTCCTGCTATTTTATCAGGCGGTGTATCAATAATATCTATGTGCTCTTCGACAACATTTTGCATGTTTTGATTTTTATTCTTAGGCAGCGTTTGATAACTGTAGTAACATTCACATAAAGCATATAAGTGTAAGTACAAATGAGTATAAGCAGAAATATCTTTTTTGAAATTTTGATATCTTGGAATATCTAAACCTCTTATTAATTTACCATCTTCGTAAATAAGCGGAGGTAATACAGGCAATCTGAGTTCTATAAACCCATAAATATATTCAAATAAATAATTTAATAATTTACTTTTATAAAAATCTATAGAAGTATCTTCTAATATGTTATCTTTATCAGTAATTAAATCTTCTGAACAATTTCGTAAAAATGTTTTTATATCTTTATCATCTGCATATGTGATAAGTTCAATTAGAAATTCACCAAGTCTATCATTACATATCATACGGTTATTATATTATAAATATTTAGAAATGTAACAATATTAAGTTTTGACTAACTTATATTTTCTTTTATTTATTACGCAATTTTATTTTTTCTTTTACTAGCCTTGCACCTAAAACATTTGTCCCCGTTGATTTTTTGCTAGTTAGTTGTAACAATAAATGTACAATTATTTACTGAAGAAAGGCTAGCAAATCACCATGGGTGTTTATGAAAAAAACGGACATTGGTATTTTGAGATAATGATACGCAAAAAGCGTTATTGTCGTGCTATTCCCGAAGCTACAAACAAAAAAGAGGCTGAAAAGTATGTAACTGTATTCAAAGCAGACCTTTTGCGTGGCAGGCTTGATTTAGCAGAAAATATTGGTCAAAAATCATTTGTTGAAATTGCTGATATGTACATTAAATATGCCGAAACTAATCTTTGTGCTTCTGATACAGCAATAAGAATTGCAAAACGTTTTAAAGAACTATGGAAAAATAAAACCATTGCTGATATTACCCCTAAAGTTATCGAAAATTATAAAGAAAACAGGCAAAAAACGGCATTTGCTAAACGATATATTGAAGGGAAAGAAGTTGTAAAATATATTTCGCCTGCCACAATCAATCGTGAACTTGCAGCTTTAAGCAAAATGTTTTCCTTAGCAATTGCAAATGGATATGCAAGAGAGAACCCATTGAAAGAAGTAAAAAAATTACGTGTAACAAATAAACTTGAGCGTCATTTGTCTATTGATGAAGAAAAAAGAATGCTACAAGTATGTGATGATGATTTTTCTTTTTCTAAGCTTCCACTGGCAGAACAAGAAAAATTACGTAACAAACACAACGGAGAGCACGCATATTTAAAACCGATTCTAATAATGGCACTGAATACTGGCATGAGAAAAAGTGAAATTTTAAATATGACTTGGGATTGCGTGAACTTTGAAACAAATGAAATTTCCGCATTAAATACCAAAAATGGCAAGAAAAACACAATTCCCATGAGTAGCAAACTACGTCAAACTCTTATGAAAATGTATCAGGTAAGAAATAACAATAAATATGTATTTACAAATCCTTATACCGGAACAAAATACAATGATATAAAAAAATGCTTTAAAACGGTATGCCAGTTAGCAGGAGTTAAAAATTTGCGTTTTCACGATTTACGACATACGGGAGCAACAAGAATGGTTGCAGCCGGAGTTCCATTGCCTGTAGTACAGCAAATTTTAAACCATGCAAGTATTCAAACTACAATGAGATATGCTCATACAATGCGTGAACAAGAAATTTCAGCAGTTGAAGCTCTTGCAAATTTTAACGTGTAAACTTTAATTCTATAAATTAATAGAGCAGTCTTTGATAAAACTGCTCTATTTTTTTGCTTTAATTTTTACCTATCTTGCAGAGTATGACTGATTTTTACTGTGTTCTCAAAACAGGCAAGTACATAAATATTACATAAAATTATTTTCTAAAAATTTTTGCATTAAAAAAGCAAGACCTGAAAGCCTTGCTATTATTGTCTTTTTAAATATGGGCCGCAGTGGACTCGAACCACCGACCTCACCCTTATCAGGGGTGCGCTCTAACCGCCTGAGCTAGCAGCCCGTATTTTATTTACATCCGGCAATAATCTTTGCCTTTGCTATTTGTAAATCTCTCCAAGACTTACCCGCATGAACTAATTTAATATAAAAAAAAATTAAAATCAACCCTTTTTTTAAAATCATATCCCTTTTTCGTTACAACTTGCCTTATTCAAGTTTGTATGCTATAATCCTTCTATTAAGAAGAGGATAACTGTTATGAAAAATATTGTTGTTTATACCGATAAAAAGGTCTCTGATCTCGCTGATATACTGGCATCTATTGATGATGTTAACGTTAGAATTGAAGATGCCGCTAATCTTAGAGATTATGAAACTCTTAATCCGGGGGTTATTGTTATAGAAAATGTTCCGGATATTAAAGATGTTCTTATGGTTACTAAATTTAAGTCTCCGGTATTATTTATTAATGATGTTTTTAAAAATACTACCGTAAGAGCACTTGCTTATGATTTTATCAGAACGCCTATTGATAATGATGAACTTATCATTAGAACAAAATGTCTGTTAAAAATTAAAGAACTTCGGGATAAAATTAAGGTAGTTTCTACTACAGATGAACTTACAGGATTACATAACAGAAAATATCTCCAAGAAAGACTTGAACAAGAAATTTCAAGATCTAAACGTTATGGTACTAAACTTTCTTGCCTGTTGTTTGATTTAGATTTCTTTAAAGTGGTTAATGATATTTATGGTTATGAATGGGGCGATGTACTTTTACGTTCTATCGCCGATAAATTAAAACAGCTTATTAGAAAAGAAGATATTCTTACACGTTATGGCGATGAAGAATTTCTTTTAATTTTACCGAATACTTCTGAAGATAATGCATTTTTATTCGCAGAAAGATTTAGACGGGATATTG
This sequence comes from Candidatus Gastranaerophilales bacterium, assembly GCA_944324165.1. GTDB lineage: Bacteria > Cyanobacteriota > Vampirovibrionia > Gastranaerophilales > Gastranaerophilaceae > CALUVH01. The sequence continues at coordinate 14,543 of CALUVG010000010.1, forward strand.
AAAGAATGGAATTTATTCCTGCCGGCGAAGAAGAAAGACATCCAATTACAATATCCGGCGGTATATCTACATATCCTTGTCTTGAAAATACGGAAGAAGATGCCAATACTATTATCAGATACGCAGAACATGCTCTATATAATGCTAAAAAACGCGGTAAAAATAAAATTGTTCAGTTCTCTAAGCTTAATCTTGGAGAATAATTTCCTTTCTAAATTAGCCGTGGTTTGATTTATTAATTGAGTCGCGGCTTTTTTCTGGTTATTTGTTATTAACACCGTATCCGAACATTGCAAAATCATATTTAGTCGGATCTGTTGCGTCAAATTCCCGTAAATTTTGTGTAAGTTCTAGAACAGATTTGAAATCGTTTGCCTTGCGGGTTAAAAGTCCCATTTCTCTCGAAATTCTTGCCACATGCACATCCAGAGGGATAAGCAAGTCAGATGCAGGCATGAAATTCCATATTCCTAAATCTACCGGACCTTTGCGTATCATCCATCGCAGATACATACACATTCTTTTCATAGCCCCGCCGTTTTTAGGATTTGGTATCATAAAATAAAATCCCTGACCGGCTTTTTCTCTGACATTTGAATAAAAATAGTCGGTTACAGGTATAAACATATTGTTTTCTTGCGGATTTTCATAACCATATTTAAATAGTTCCTCAAGCCCGCCATTTTTCTCGTAAAGACTGCGCAAAATTTTGAATATATCCGCAAAATCTTCACTTGTGCCAAAACGATAATTGAATATCCCCAGCATTTTAGGCTCAAAATTCAATATGAAATTGTAAGGTTCGTCCTGAGCAATTTCTGTAAATAGTTCATTCAACTTCTTTATAAAAACTTTTCGGTTGCCGTAAGCAAGAAGTGATGCAATAAAACCGGCTATCTCACAGTCTTGTTTGGACTTATTATATTTATGACAGAATTGTATCGGGTCATGTTTTATAAAATCAACTGTCTCGTATTTTTTTACTAAATTATCTATTTCTGCTTGAGTAATCATAATTGTAAAATATCACAGTTTTTTTGTATAAGCAAGATTTTTATTGCAAGCAAATTTCATGTATGTTATAATTTCTGTATGACAAAAATGATAGATTATTCAAATTTAGAAGATGCACAATGTACACTAAAAGATAGTGTTAAGGCTTTAGATGATTACTCAAGTTGTGCTTTTTTCGATATGCTTGAAGATTCTTGTGTAAAGAGATTTGAGTATACACTTGAATTGTCTTGGAAAACTATGAAAAAAATATTGAAAAAAGTGTACGGTAAATCTGATGACGAATTGACTGTTAATAATATTTTTCGGTTAATGCAAGGATATGGATTTATTTTGGATTGGCAAAACTGGAAAATGTATTATGAAAAACGTAATAATACTGAACATGAGTATAATCTCGCAAAATCCAGAGATTTAATAAAAATAATCCCGCAATTTTTGCAGGACACCGATTTTTTTATTAATAAGCTGAAGGAGAAATTGGTATGATACCTGGCGTGACAGAAGAGGAAGAAAAAATCATTAAAGATATTTTAAAGAACTATCCGTATGAGTTTTTTTATTACGGCTCCCGTGCGAACGGAGATTTCAGCAGGTCATCTGATTTGGATATTTTGATAAAGGGAGAGGATGAGATGCCGTGGAATGTTCTGTCTAAATTACGTTTTGAATTTGATAACAGCCTTATTCCTTATATTGTGAACTTTGCGGATTATCATAAAATATCTAAAGATTTTTATGCACTGATTGAAAAAACACTGGTTAAAGTTTTTTAATTTTTTCGCAAATTTTTAAAATAATCTTTTAAAAGCCTGTTGCATTCTTCTTCCATAATGCCGCCATACACTTTCATTTTTGAATTTGCTATAGTTCTTAAATCAATAACAGAGCCCAAAGCACCATAGTTCGTGTCATATGAGCCAAAATATACTACTTTTATTCTTGATTGAAGAATTGCCCAGGCACACATAGGACATGGCTCCAGAGTTACATACAATTCACAATCATCGAGACGCCAGCGGTTAAGTTTTTTGGAAGCCTCGCGTATTGCTAAAATTTCAGCGTGGGAAGTCACATCATTGTCGTATTCCTTTTTATTACAAGCAGATGCTATAACTGTGCCATTTTGGAGAATTATTGCCCCTACAGGAATTTCGCCATCTGCAAGTTTGGCAGCCGCAATTGCTCTTTGCATTATGAAACAACCTCTTTGGAGCTATCTAATTGAAGGGTTAATTCTACACAGAAACCACACTCTTTTGTTGAAGAAAGTTTGATTTTGCCATGCATTGCCTCTATAAGACCTTTTACGATAAACAGCCCTAAGCCTGTCCCTCTGGTTGTTCTTGTTGTATTGTCATCAAGCCTTACAAACTTTTCAAAAAGCTGCTGCAGTTTTTTCTCAGGTATTACATTGCAAGCATTTTTTACAAGAATAACTGCATCATCTCCTTTTGTATAGCCGTCAACAACAATTTTTGTATCCGGATCTGCGTATTTAGCTGCATTTTCCAGTAAATTTACAAATACTTGTATCAATCTGTCTTTATCAGCAAGAACAGATGGAAAATCTTCTGCGATATTAAAAACAATTTCTTTGTTATCCTTATTTTTTATTAAAACTTTTGCTTCCTCAAGAACTTCCGGCAGCCAGACGGTCTCAGTGACAGTGCGCAAGCGCATTCCTTCTATATCGGGTATTGTAAGTAAGTCTTCTATTAGACGTTTTAGGCGTTCAGATTGTTCTTTGATTATACGAAGAGATCTTTGTTTAGTCGTTTCATCTATTGTTATATCCTGTCTCATCAGACGTGTTGTATAGCCCTGAATGCTTGTGAGAGGTGTGCGAAGTTCATGGCTTACTGTATCAATTAAGTTTGAGCGAAATTCATTAAGTTGTTTTAATTCTTTGTTATTTTTCTTTAATTGGATATAGGATTTTCGAATTTCGGACGCCATACGGTTGAACTCAAATGCCAGAAAAACTATTTCATGCGGCGTGAAAGCCGTTGTCAAAAGTCTGATTTGCCTGTCATAATTACCTTTTGATATTGCTATTATTCCTTTAAACAGCTGCCGAATGTTTATATAAAGATAATATGTGTATAATGCTGTTACAAAAATTATAGCCAGAAATGCCGCAAGAAATGAAAGGATGATTTTATAGCGGTTATTTATAATGGCTGTTTGTGTAATTTTTTCAGTAGTATTTACTATAATCGTGATTTGCGGATCGACTTTTTTAAAATATACTAATGGCTGGTTTTTCACATCTCCGAAGATTACAGGTGTATCTTCCTGTAATTTTTCAGGCAGCAAGGAAAGAGAATCTTTAAAAACTTCTTCTGTGTAATTGTGGGATGCAATTAAGTTGCCATCGTTTGTCATTACATAAATCTGTCGTTTGTCATCTTTTAGAGAGCTGAAAATTTCTTCTTTTAAATTTTCTAATCTATATGTAGCTGCTAAAAATGTTCCGTCTTTCAATTTTATATGCAGAGTTGTTTTGCCGTTTGCACGGTCTTCTTTATATAGTTTGTCAAGTGCCTCCTGAGTTGGGATAATTTTTATACTTTCGCAATCGACAAAGTTTTTAGCTACATTACTTAAATATACTTGTTTTTGACTGTAGGTTGGAATATAGTCCAGAGAAAAAACTAATTGTTTAAGATTATTGTTTACGGTCGTAGCAAAAAAGTCAATTTCATCAGATACCATGCTGGCGATTAAAACTGCGGATTCTCTTAATTGATAGCGTACAGACTGCTGATTAATATTGTTAATTACAAATGCACTGATTGTCATGGGGATAAGTACAGAAAAAAACAATACTATGGCTATTTGTTCAACAATTTTTAATCTTTTAAATCTAAAGAATTCAAACAAAATTATTCTCCTGCAAACGGCGTTAATTTATAACCGACATTTGTGACTGTATGAAGGTATTTAGGATTTTTGGTATCAGGTTCAATTTTATTACGCAAACCGCCTACATGAACCCTTAACATACGAACATCTTCATTGCTATCGTAGCCCCAAACCTCATCAAGAAGGGTTGCAAGTGTTACCGGATGATTAAAATGCTGCATCAGGCTGTATAAAATTTCAAACTCTGTTGGCGTTAATTTTACTCTTTTGTTCACAATAACCGCCTCAAGCGTTTCCGGAGAAATTTCTATATCACCCACTTTTAAAATTTCATTAGATAGTGAAGAGTCTGTTTCTACATTATTACGACGCAAAAGAACACGTATTCTCAAGAGTACTTCCTGAATATCAAACGGTTTAACCAGATAGTCATCGGCTCCGCAGTCGAATCCTTCTGTTTTATCATCAATGGTACCTTTAGCAGTAAGCATTAATATCGGAATTGCCAGTTTTGCCTGACGAATATTTTTACAAACTTCAAACCCATTCATTTTAGGCATCATTACATCAAGCAAAATTAAGTCATAGGTATTGTTAAGAGCTTTGTTAAGCCCCTCAAGTCCATCTTTTGCAGTATCAACGAAATATCCGCTTTGCGCAACGTCAAACTCTAAAAGTTCTCTAATTTCGTCATCATCGTCGACTATCAGAATGCGTTTTTGAATGGTATTGCTCATTTTTAATCCTCATTAAAGACCGTGCTCTTAGTCTTATTTTATAGTATTTTTCGTAACAATGCAATAAATATAAAGATATGTATCAGTGAAAAGTTATTTAAATCTTCTCATCATAGCTTTAGCTTTGTTAATCGCATGTTTGCCCATTTTACCCTTATACCCGCCAAATCCACCAAGTGCGCCTAAATTTGCAGGATTTGGCAGACCGGATCCCATTTTACCCATAAGACCTTTCATATCACTCATACCCTTCATCATGACCCGCATTTGTTCAAATTGTGTTATGAAACCGTTAATTTCCTGAATATTTAATCCTGTGCCCTTTGCCAGACGCTTTTTACGACTGGAGTTCATTAATTGCGGATTACGGCGTTCTTCAGGGGTCATGCTCTGGATTATTACTTCAATTTTTTTAAATTGTTTTTCTCCTTCATGAGAAATTTTTTGCCTGTCATCTTTACCTATATTAATTCCAGGCAGCATGCCTAAGATCTGTTCAAAGGAACCAAACATTTTCATCTGTTTTTGGAGTTTTAAGAAGTCCTCAAAAGAGAATTCGGATTTAGACATTTTCTCTTGCAGTTCAAGTGCCTGCTTTTCATCAAAGACTTCCTGAGCACGTTCAACAAGCGATACAATATCTCCCATGCCAAGAATTCTGGTTGCCATGCGTTCCGGATAGAAGTCTTCAAGCGCATTAAGTTTTTCTCCGGTACCTGTTAATTTTATAGGTTTACCTGTGCAATAAGCGACTGACAATGCAGACCCGCCGCGGGAATCTCCATCCAGTTTCGTCAGTACAAGCCCTGTGAGTCCTAGTTGTGCGTCAAAGTTTTCGGCGACATTAACGGCTTCCTGCCCTGTCATTGCGTCAATTACCAGAAGTTTTTCATTTGGTTGGAATATTCTGTCTATCAGCATTAATTCAGCCATCATATCAGTATCAATTTGCAATCGACCGGCGGTATCAAGAATAAGAGTATTAAATCCGTTTTCTTTGGCGTAATCAATAGCACTGCTTACAATCTGACGAACGTCTTTAGTATCAGGTATTGTAAAAACTTCAGTACCAATTTCTTTACCCAGTGTTTGTAACTGCATAATAGCAGCCGGACGATAGACATCACAAGCAACAAGGAGCGGGTTTCTTTTCTCTTTTTTAAGTTTTACGGCTAATTTAGCACTTGAAGTTGTTTTACCGGAACCTTGCAGACCTAACATCATTATGATATTAGGATGTCCTGATAAATCCAGAGGTTTAGCCTCTTTACCCAAAAGTTCGACAAGTTCGTCATGTACAATTTTTACAAGCTGTTGTGACGGATCCACACCTTGCAGAACATTTTCGCCTTCAGCTTTATCCTTTATGGAAGATATAAAGGCTTTAACTACACGTAAATTAACATCAGCTTCAAGAAGTGCACGTCTTATTTCCCGCAGTGCATCCTGCATATTATCTTGGGTTAATTCTTTATTGCGTGTTTTATTAATTATACCCTGAAGTTTTTCACTTAAACTGTCGAACATTTTTTCCCCTTCAAAATTTAGTCTTTATAACAGAATAACATAAAAGAAGGAAAAATGTTAGTATCTACAAGGTAATTTACCTGTAAAAATTAATTAATAGTTGAATATACTAGGTGGTTCTTCTTCTTCCTTTTTAGGAGGTTCTTTATCAAGTTTACCTTCTTCGTATTCTCTTAGGGCTTCTTCCAGATCGCCGAAATTATTGTTTTTAGGGTTTGTAATATCGCTTATATCGCCTAAATCTGGATCCCAGGTTTCTAAAACTTTTTCTTCATCTTCTTTTGTGATTTTAGGTTTACGCCATTTTTTAAACAAATCAAGGATAGAGTATCCATTAGATGTTGCGCCTAAAAACAAGTCATCATCATCGTAAAATCCTTTAAAAGTCTGGTGCTGCGGATGAGATTTATTAACTGTATTTGGTTTAATATTATTGTTTTGATTGTAATTATAATTAACAGAACAAACCTTCATTTATACTGCCTTTCTAACACTTACTATTATTGAGCATGATAACGCCTAAAAGAAATTTTATGCTACCTGCGTAATAAAAAATTTACATAATTTTACATAGAGAAAAAATAAAACATCATAAAAACGAATGATTTAATTTGAAGAGTGCTTTGCTAGTATTTAACTATACTCCTTAGAGACTAAGATACACATATCCCTAATCAACAGCTATGCACCTTAAGTACATAGCTTTTTTTTAAATATATTGAAATAAACATTTAAATAAATTACGTTGTACAATAGTCAGGCAGAATATCGTAACATTGACTGGTGAACAGTTATTATTAGTATTGTCAATGATATACTATACAACGCCTTTACAGTTTTTTATAACTTAAACGGATAGTCATCAGGAATTTTCCAATTGTTAAGTTGAATAAGTGCTGTACACCAGATTTTTATTTGATTATCTTTACTGCACGCATATTGCCCGTTTGTCAGATTTTCTTTTGTGACTTCTGTCAATCCGTATTTATATGGTTCAAATCCCTTGTTTAAATGGAATTTATCCCGTGTATCCTGACTTGCCGGAGCAAATCTGAATGCAAAATATTTAATCCCGCAATCTTTTCGAATAAGTGACTCAGGTGATTGTGGACCATCAACATATATTCCAAATGTGTCGGAGTTAAAATCTTTTCCATTAGGGAAAAAATAGTAATCGACACCATCACTGGTATTTTTTCCTACTAAAACAGTTCCGTCATTTAAATATATAGCTATATTATATCCCCCTGCTGCCTGAAATTCTTTAATTTTTGAATATTGCATATATGGTAGAATATAATTTTCATAATAACTTTTGCAATTAGCGGTATTATTCAAACTGTCTTCAGCTTTCTCATAGCAATTAGCCCAGGTTTCTTTGTGACCATTTTTAATTTCTGACATTAATATAGCCTGGTTCATTAAGCTATAAATTTTTTGTAATTTAGATGCGACTACCTGTTTTTTATAGGATTGGAGCAGATTGGGCACAGTCAACACTGCTACGATACCGATTATTGCGAGTGTGATCAATACCTCAGCTAAAGTAAAATTGGAATGTTCAAGGGAGTTTATTAGCCGTGTAGAAAATGGAAGAGAGAAGATAAGTTTAAAAATGTTGTTAAAGTTATCATACTTATTTAAAGTAGATCCTTGTGAGTTTTTTAAAAAGTCATGATTTTAAATAATTGTAATAGAATACGGAATGAAAAATAACTTGACAAAAGATTTTGAGTTGATAGAATAGAGATACATCCATACAACTGTTTGGAGGAGTGCCAGAGCGGTTGATTGGAGCAGTCTTGAAAACTGTCGAACGTTCACGCGTTCCGTGGGTTCGAATCCCACCTCCTCCTCCATTTTGAAAGAGCCTCAAAAGGCTCTTTTTTAGTGCATTTTGGACATATAAACATTTCCGTAAATATACATCGCATATCCCTCTTGGGGACTACGTGGGGACTAAGAAATTTTTCTGCTATAATAATAAAAACTAGGAGTATGACATGGTAGAACAAGCAGAATTAACACTTACTTTTGACTTGAGAACAATAGAACATCTTGGTATTCAAATGTATAAAACATTACCGCCTGTTCTTGCTGAAATGATTTCTAATGCTTATGATGCAGATGCAACATTTGTTGATATTAAATTAATTGAAAATGATAGTAATAAACAAATCCTTATCATTGATGATGGTTGTGGAATGTCTTTTGAAGAAATAAACAATTCATTTTTAGTGATTGGTAGGAATCGTAGAAAAAGCGATTCTCAAAATATTGGATTAACTCCTAAGGGAAGAAAAGTTACAGGTAGAAAGGGACTAGGTAAATTAGCAATTTTTGGAATTGCTACTCACATAGAAATTCAAACTGTAAAAGATGGCAAAGAAAATATTTTTGCAATGGATTTAAATGATATACTTGACGAAAAAAATAACGGAATATATAAGCCACAAATTATAAAATATAATGAAGATGTTACTTGTAAATCAGGAACCAAAATTATTCTTAGTGGGATAAAACGAAAAAATCCAATAGATATTTTTGATTTAAAAGCAAGTATTGCCAAAAGATTTGCTTTTGATGTCCCAGATTTTATTATAAATATTTCTAATGAATCTGATGAAACAGTAACAATTACAAATGATACAAAATGGGAGTATATAAATTCTCAATTTGAATGGGTTTTTGATGATAAACACTGTAACGAAGATTCTTTCCTACAAGATAATAAGATTATTGGGAAAATTGTTACTACAAAAACTCCATTACCAGAAGAACAAAGAGGTATATTTTTATATGCAAGAGGTAAGTTAGTAAATGCTAATGAGTTCTATGGTATAAAAACAACAACCTCCCTAGCATATAATTATATGACTGGTGTATTTTATATAGATTATGTGGATGATTCTAGCACTGATTTAGTAACAACGAATAGGGAAGGTTTAATATGGGAACGTGAAGAATTGCAAACTCTAAAAGCATGGTTAGTCGATAAATTACAATTTGTAGAAAAACAATGGAGTGAAAAAAGAACCCAACTAAAAGAAGATGAAATATCAAAAGTAACGGGTTATAAACCTAGTGAATGGATTGAAACATTACCTAAAAGAAAACAAAAACTTGCAAAAGGATGGATAGATAGTATTTATAAAGATAATTCAATTGACGAAAACAAGGCAGGTGAATTAATTGACCATTTACAAATGTGTTTAAAATTTGATTCTTTTGATGATATGGTAACTGACTTGGAAAATTCTGGGTTAGATGAAGTAAAAGTTTTAGATTTATTTAAAGAATGGCATTTAGTTGAAGCTCAAGAATTATATAATCTTTCAAGGGGTAGAATTAAAGCAATACAAAAACTTGAACAATTTATAAATGAAGATGCAAAGGAAGTTCCTACTATCCATAATTTTATAAAAGAATTCCCTTGGATATTAGATCCTAAAATGACTATCTATAAGGATGAATGCACATACTCAACATTACTACAAGAACATTTCCCTGAAAATAATGAAGTATTAGAAGAAGATAAAAGATTGGATTTCTTGTGTACTGGTTTTGGAGATACACTATATATTGTAGAATTAAAAAGACCGTCATGCAGAATTTCTCAAAAAGAGTTAAGCCAATTATTAAAATATCATGCATTTATAAAAGATCACTTAATTGGGACATCTGAATCTTCATATCATCAAGTTGCAAGTTATATTATTGGTGGTAGTATTGTTGGTAATACAGAATTTAATATGCAAATTGAAGCGATGAAGACACAAAGAGTTTATATTGAAATTTATCCCGAAATGTTGTCTAGAGTTAAGAATTACCATAAAGAATTTATAGATAAGTATAATGAATTACAGAAAAGAGAAACGACAAGTGTTAGTTAAATTTCAAATTATTCATAAACTTAAAGAAAAAGATTTTATTGAAATTATTAAATCTGCAGTAAAATTAGTTAATGATAAGATTCTTAAAGAACATCCACCATATTGTGAAGAAGAGGATTTACCAATTAGTCCCATATTTACTTATCATACTGAACAAAAAAGTTGTTCGTTAAGTGGAATATGTCTCGATTTATCGCAATACGCTGAAGCCTATTATGATGATTATGATTCTACTATATCAATGGGGTTCTATTGGGGAGCTGGTGCTGCAATTGATGAAGTTATTGGTTACATTGATTTATATATTGAAACAATAAAATCGAATAAAAATATTATCCAAATAATAAAATATGAAGACACAAACCTTCAAAATGCATATTGGCTATTGACTAAAGAAATATATGAATTAGAAATGAGTTTGCGAGAACTAATTAATTTTTTATTATTTAAAAATTCTAATGATGGTGATATCTGTTCTTTACTCAAAAATAAAGTGAAGATAAGACATTCTATAAATAAATTTTTCTTTGATGAAAATCAAGAAAATGAAATTTTTTCCTTGGATTTCACGCATTATCAACAAATATTTGAAAGTTATCCAGAAATATTTACTAAATCTATATTGGATGATATTGATAAAATAAGGATATTTAGAAATTCTGTTATGCATAATAAAGGCTATACTTCAACTAAACCAACAGAATTTTGGGATGCTAAAGACCGTTTATTTGATTTTATTACAAATTTTTGGAATTCTGTATAGCAAATATTATCATTTCATTTATTTATTAATCTTCTTAATACACCTCAAATAATGCTCGTTAAAATCTTTGCAGCCGCAGGTAAGGCGGATGTTTTCAAACGGATATTTGGCGCAGATTTTATCTGCTATCGGTCGTGAAACTTCATCATTATCTACAAAAAGATAGTGCTTTTTGTATTTGTCAAACTCTATGTGATCAATATGTTTTGGCAGAGAATTTATTCCGTTTGTTGGAGTTACAATATGATATTTACTTGACTGTCCGTGTTCATTCAGGTGTTGCCATAATGAATAAGCATCCAAATAGCCTTCAACTATACACAAAATCTCTGTGTCTTTATTATAACGATTTACTGCGGAAAGATTATTCGGTGAACCTTTTGAGCGACAAGTGCCTTTTTTAGAAAAATCCCTAGGGCGGAGTTCATAACCTAATATATCCATGCCGGAATCCGTTCTATATCCGTAGCTTGGAAATACCCACTTATCATCTTGCCAACTAAAACCTATATTCATAAATTCAACTGTCTTTTTTGTAATGCCACGCTTTTGATAAATTAATTCCAGCAGCTTATCATTACCTAATAAATAATCGTTACGTGTATCAAAAGCAAGAGCATAATATAACTGAATTTCAGGTGATAAAGGAGGTGTTTCATCTTTGTATTCGTATTGTGTCGGTTGGCTTAATCTTCTTAGCCTAGGGTTGCTCATAATTTCTTTATAAATCATCTTTGAATGTTCCCGATTTGCAAAGCAGTGCAGTATCCCTTTGCGCTCATTAAATTTTAAATTATCTCTGCCGGTGTCCATACAATAGGGACATTGAAATATAAATTCATCACCTTGCTTTTTATTGAAATATGGCGTCAAATAATACAAAACTTGTCCTATATTTAATCTCATTTGTAAAATCCTCCGTTAGTGTTGTTAAACTTGTTATTGTACGGTTACAAAAAGGGTTCGACAATGACTGCCGCCCGTAATCGCCGAAACTATTGTCAAGAAAAACATTGACAATAGTAACGACAATAACGATTATTAAATTAAATCTTCAAGTGTTCGGGTTTCTTCGCCTAATTCCTGTTTTTCAAGCTTAATGAGCCTGTATTTTGTGCCAGAATTCCGATTAATTGACGTAACTTCCAGAAAGTAACCTTTTTCAAGTGCCATTTCCCGTATAGAGTCAATATAATCATCAAAGCGGTCTTTGAATTTATCGCGGGATATTCCAAAATTATTAAAGTGCTTGTATATAAGGTCAGTTCTTTTAAACCCTTTACCTAAATTGTTTAAGAAAAAATCCCATAATCTATCATAAGCATCATCAGATTTAGGTTTGTATCTAAGGAATGTTTCAAAGTCTTGTGATATAAATTCAACGGTATCAATAGCCTGCTGCATATCTTCCGCATTAACAACCAACTCTGTCGGGTGATTTAAGCAAGCATACAGGCATGCAATTTTTAGGGCTTTGTGTTGCCGGCTTTGAATTTCTTTTTTACGCAAGACATCTTCTGTTGCATTTTCAAGTTCTTCCATTCTTACTTTATAAAGATAATGAACATCTTTTAGGGCTTCTTCGGTTATTTTATAAACCGCATTTGTTGGTATTTTGTTTTGAAGATTTCCATAAATCGTTCAGAAAGTTTTTTGCAATCTTTATAAAATTGTTGTTCTTTTCTAAAAGCGACTTCTTTGTCATATTCAATAATTTTATCCTGTTGTTTCTGGAAAGATATAACGCATCTTCTACCTAAGCCGGTTTGCATAAGCAGGTTGAACATATTTTTGAGATTCCCGCTGCTAAACAGGGTTGGATCTGAAAGAAACAGACAATTTACAGGCATGTCCTCAATACTTGCTTCCCGCTTACCATGCTTAATTGATTTTGAGGGAATCTTACCGTCATAACCGTCATATAGACAGCCTAGGAATTGTTTTTCGGTATTTTGCGCGGAATCTAAAAACATTCCAAATTCCGACATCTTATAGGTAATAGCCCCGAATCCTGCTTCTTTTAGAGTTTTGGCATCTTCAAAAGCCCCTCTTGTGTTCCGTCCACGACTTCTAAGACAGGATAGCGAATAGATTTTTCAGCTTCTTTTATAAGTTGTTTTATGGGCTTATTGTTTTTATCGGTATATTCTTCTCGAATTTTTTGTTTCTTTTCAAGGTAATACGCTTCTGCTTTTTCATTAAACCAATTTCTGAACGGTTTAAATACCAAACTATCATATTCGTTTGAAATTCTATCTTTACCGCCGCCTGACGGAAGCAATATAATCGCATAATAATTAGGGATGTCGATAGTATCAAGTTTCTTATACCGCACACCTTTTGAGGTTATCATTTGTGCAACTTTCAGAAGTTGTATTGATGTAATAGCCGTTTTTGATGTGTTCACATAACGGTTTGAAAATACGTCTAATGTTTCATTCATAATTTTGGGTAATCTAATTTTTGTCATGATTTTGTTCTCCTTTTCTGTATTCTTTCATGTTCCTAATTGCTTCAATTCTTAAAGTTGATTCAAATAATTCTGAATCAATAAGGTATTTACCCCGCTTGCCACCGATTTTGATAGCCGGATAAATCCCTTGCCTGATCCCCATTCGGATTGAGTATTCTGAAATGCCGAAATGTTTAACTGCTTCTTGAATTGTAAACATTTGTTTTTGTTTAATCCCCAGTAAATTGTTGTTATCTGCCATTTTTCCTCCTTTGCCAAGTATATACTTGACAGATTATATTAACATGTGATAAAATAATGTTATATAAGCATGACATGAATTAAAATTTTGTCAATATGCAAATCAAAAATTCTGCATTTAATAACAAAGTTAAGGAGATATAACATGCCACGTAAAAAAGAGCTGACATATCAAACGGAACAACAAGCATTTGCAAAAGCAATTAGAAAAATAATGAAAGAAAATAACCTAACTCAAAAAGAATTAGGAAAAATTATAGGAGTCGCTCGTCAAACTATTAGTCAATATGCAAGTGGACAAAGTATTCCTGATGTAAATATTATTTATTCTATAAAAGAAAAATTTGGATTATCAGCAGATTATGTGCTGGGGTATGCAGAAGCAACAAAACCAAGTAATGAAATGATACTAAAAGAATTAGGTATAGATGAAAACGCATGCGAAATTCTAAAAAGTTATATTAAGAAAAATTCAACAAATAGAAAGAATGACAAAATAAAAATGCTTAATTATCTTATTGAAAACATTGAAGATGATTTGCTAGAAAATCTATATAATTACTTATTTCATGATGTAGAAATCAAAGATGGAGACAAAGATGCACAAATTTCACTTTGTGCTTGCAATGTAAGCAGTAGAGAAATAATCGGTGCGCTATATAACACAACTTTGACACAATTCTTCTTCGCAAATCTTATAGAGAAACTGGCAAATCTAAAAAAAGATATTGACAAAACTTTAGAGGAAAAACAATAATGGCAAGCATTGAAAAGCGAAAAGACGGATCGTATAGAATAGTCGTTTCCTGCGGTTATGATTTAGGCGGCAAAAAGATTAGAAAATATAAGACAATTAAACTTCCGCCCAATCTAACCGAAAGACAAAAACAAAATGAACTTCTGCGGCAAAAAATACTGTTTGAAAATGAGGTTCTGAACAAAAATTATCTTGACGGTGAAAAAATAACTTTCGCAGAGTTCACAGAAATATGGATTGAAAAACACGCAAAAATAAAATACGCGCCGGCATCACTGAAACCCTGTCTGGCAAGATTAAAAGATAGAATTATTCCGGAATTGGGGCATCATAAATTAAGTAAAATTCAAACATATCACTTAGAAGAATTTTATAACAAATTAAGAAATAACGGTTCAAGACTTGAAGATTTTTATACTCCGACAAAAAATATGTCGGAGTTTTTGTCTAAATATAAGACCATAGAACTTGTACAGATAACAGGGATTACGAACAAAACTTGTCTACGGTTAAAAAACGGTGAGAAAACAAATTTCAAAACCGCTCAAAAAATTTGCAAGGTCTTTGATTTGGATTTCAAAAAGATGTTCAAAAGAACAAATGACAGCCCGTTATCTGATAAAACGATTAAGCACCACCACACAGACATTAGTTCAATATTTACTCTTGCGGAAAGATGGAATTTGATTAACCATAACCCTGCTAAAAAGGTGGATTTAGGGAAGATTTCTAAAAAACAGGTAAAATATTACGATGACGAACAAATCGCAAAACTTTTCAAAGAACTTGAAAATGAGCCATTGACATATAGAACAATAATCTGTCTTGCGATAGATGTCGGTTTGCGTTCCGGTGAACTGTGCGGTTTAAAGTGGGAAGATGTGAATTTTGACACAGGTGTTTTGACAATCAACAAACAGCGACAATATGTAAGCACTTTTGGGGTAATGGAAAGAAAACCTAAAACCGAAAATGGCATCAGAGCAGTTACACTATCTTCTCAAATGATTACAATGCTGAAACAGTACAAACAAAAGCAAGCAGAAGATAAATTAAAACTCGGCTCGGCTTGGAAAAACGGAGAATATTTATTTAAGCACGATGACGGACAGGATTTACACCCGACAAGACCTTGCAAATGGTTTATGAACTTTTTGAAACGTCATAATTTGCCAAAAATTACTTTTCATGAACTTCGGCATACAAACGCAAGTCTGCTGATTGCAAATGGAGTGGATGCTGTAACATTAAGTAAAAGACTGGGACACGCTGATAAAACTGTTACATTAAATACTTACTCTCACGCAATTCAAAGCAAAGAAACTCAAGCCGCAACTACAATGGACAATATATATTCAACGTTAAAGAGAAGATGTCTTTGAAGTCAAAGAAGATACTTTTTGAGGTAACGACACCATTCAGTAGCTAAGAAATTATCAATAGCCCTTTCTAAGTCAGAAAAATGCCTTTCTTGAACCAAAAATAAGTAATCCCTCACAGAATACCTTGAAGCCCTTAAATAAAACATTTTTGCATTTTTCGTTTCTTCCATATCTATAAACCGGTAAAATCTTTTTAAATATTCATTTTCAGGCTTTCTATCCCTATGATTATAAATAATTACCGTTGCCCCTTGTATATAATAATCTGCCGCTTCTTTATACGTTGTGTATTTGTTACCGTTTTTTGAATAAGGATTTGTGCTTTTAACTTCAAGCCCGTTGTCCGGATCTAAAAATATTACATCTTGCTTACCTAATTTCTTTAAAGCTTCCAAATGCCATTTATCGCGGCTCTTGCCCTCAAGTATTCTGTTCCAAAATAAAGTATTTTCAAAGAGTTTTGCTCTTTCAAGTCTTGCAACTGTTCTGTTATTACTCAACCCAATTTTCTGTAGGGCGCAATACAAATCAATATCTGGAGTATCACAATCACATTCTAAAAATTTTGTGTGCTTACCGTCTGTAAAAGTTTTTGAGTGTTCGGGTTCATCCGGTGTTAGATACCAGTTTAAACCTATGCTGAAACCTGCATTTTCAAGCCCTCTCAAAATACCTAATTTTGTATAATCACCAACATCACCTGCATATTGATTTTTCATAACCCGCCTTTCTTATCTATTTTTAACAAGGATTTATTCATAAATAATCCTTGTTATTTGTTATTAATCTATAATAAACAACGATTATTTGCAAACTGTATAACCTCAAAAAATGTTTATGAGAGATATTGACCTCATAACATGAAAGTGGGGTTGTGATATGGAATTAAAGAAACTACTTGGAAAGAGAATACAGGAATTAAGAACCAAAAACGGCTTGAAGCAATCAGAACTAGCCGAGAAAGTTGGCATTGCAACAAAACACCAAAGTTGTATTGAAACAGGCAAGAACTATCCGTCAGCCGAACTGGTTGAAAATTATGCAAAAGTTTTCGGCGTTGATGTCGCGGAGATGTTAGACATAACACATATTAAAACAACAGATGAACTTTTATCAGACATCTTTTCAATGCTTAAATCCGCAAGTGAAGAAGAGATTCTCATGGCACATAAAGTATTAAAAGGTTTGTTGCATTAGAGAAAAGGCTCTCTTTGTGATACACTCACAGTAAAAGTAGCAAAGAGGTAATAACATCATGTATTCCATAGAAGATTTAATAGAGCAAATTCCTGAATATAAAACAAAAGATTTATTTAATGAAATTTATAGTTTATTCACACAGAATCAATATCGTGCAACTATTGTTATGCTTTGGACTGTTGTAATATGTGATTTAATTTATAAACTTCAATATCTTGAAAACTTATATTCAGATGAAACTGCGATAAAAATATTAAATGAAATACGAGATTTTCAAGCCAAAAATCCTAAAAATCCTGATTGGGAAAAAATATTAGTTGAAAAAATTGAAGCGCGTACAGAATTATTATCAAAAATAGATAGAGAGAATTTAGAATATATACAAAAGCAGCGTAATCTATGTGCACATCCTATAATCACAGAGGACAAATTATTTCAGCCATCTAAAGATTTAACACGTTCATTAATTCATTTAGCGTTAGAAAGTATATTAATAAAGTCTCCACTATTAGTAAAAAATTATATCAATACAATAGTTGACGATTTTGCCAAAAGACAGTCAGATTTTTTTCTAGATGATGAAAAAGCAATAAAATATTTTGAATCAAAATATTTAAAACACTTAAATAAGACACAAACATTAAAATTATTTAGGGCATTATGGAAATTCGTTTTTAAAGCACATACTCTACAAGAAGAACAAAATATATATATCAATGAAGTTTTACTTTCATATTTAATTCAAAAACATAAATTTGAGTGTATTGAAGAAATTAAAGCCAATACTGATTTTTATACATTCGATAATAAAAACAAAGTGGTAAATCCAATATTTTATTATTTTATTATCAAGAATGAATTCTTGTATGATTTATTTTCTGAACATACAAAAGTTCTTATAGAAAATGAATACCAGAGTTTTCCTAAAAACATTCCTTGTTCGTTTTTAAGCAATAATTTTGCTGAACACATTGAAAAGTTAAAACAGGATTATGATAAAAAAACGGAAAAAACTCCTCGCATAGAAGATATACAGATTGCCAATTTATATAGTAAAGCAAAAAAATATGATGAATTAGTAAAATTTTATACACTATGTATTGAGTGGTATAGTAAAAGTTGGAATTATGACGAAGCAGATTACTATTTTAAAATACTAATAAACCCTTATTATAAAAATTTTAGTTTAGAGTTACTTATACTACTGATTAATTCAACATCAAACAATAGTCAAACTTTTGATAGAAGAAAAGCCGGATATGAACATAAACTAATAGCTAGACAATTTATTGGAAAAGGCGGTAAGCTTGAACAAGTTCAAACAGAATGGTCAAATTGGGATGATTTAATAAAAGAATCTGCTTAAAGATATAGAAAATAGTGTCATTAGGGGACTGTTTGGGGACTAATTTTACGCAAGGGGACTATAGTTTTCGGGAAGTTACAGTATGAAATTGTATCTAAATATCAACAAAAACAAGACTTTTGACAATTTACAACAGGTTACGAAAATTATAGAAATGGGTTCGAATCCCACCTCCTCCTCCATTTTGAAAGAGCCTTGAAAGGCTCTTTTTTAGTGCGTTTCAGCTTTGTCCTCAGTTGTATTTTTATGTCCGATTCGTTGTACAGAAAATAAAAAGTTGCTCGGGCATACTTGACCAACACCGCTAAATCACAGACAGTCGGAAGCTGCTTGATTATAAAAAATCAAATTGGACGAAATCTGACTTTATTAGGACACAAAATTACAAAGAATAATTTTAATCAGGCTATAATTTAATCAAATTATAGAACTTCCGAAGTCCAATCAATGTCCAATTTATCGTTGGGCAGGTATGCCTAATCTACTGGCTGGCTTGTTAGGATGAAAGCCCAACATATAAGTTGCATAAAAACTAACATTCAATTTGGGAGTTTTTCATAACAAATATTAATTTTACAAATCTGCGGAACTAATTTAACAATTTACAGCCTTTTTTATGATATAGTAAACACTATATGGATACTATAAAATTAATTCCTGCTTTTTGTGCGGCTTCTTTGCATTTTAAGTGGTATGCAAGATTTTTTGCTAAAATTCTCATATTTTGCATACCTTCTTTATCCTGTTTTACTTCATCCGGATTTTGTCCGTGAACCATGTTCCAGTATCTGCCTGAAATAATAGGCATCTGGTTGATTTGAAAGTATTTATTTAACTGATCAAGCGTTGCGGTTGTGCCGGCACGTCTCGCTGAAACTATTGCTGTTCCCGGTTTATGTTTAAATGAATCATGTCCGGACATATAATCAACGAAAAATGCTCTGTCCAAAAACGGGACGATACCACCTGCGGCTGAACCATAATGTACAGGTGAACCGATTACATATCCGTCAAATTCTCTGGCGTACTCAACAAAATCGTTAACTTTATCTTTAATTACACACCTGCCTATTTTGCCGCAGGCACGGCAAGCGCGGCATGGAGTTATTGTTTCTTTGCCTATATAATAAATTGTTGTTTCTATTCCTTCATCATTCAGAGTTTTGGCAATTTCACTTAATGCAGTGTGTGTACATCCTTTTTCGTTAGGAGAACCATTAATTAATAATACTTTCATGTTTTAACCTCTAAAACTTATAAAGCTATATGTTATTATTATTTATGATTTTTAGGATTTTTTAAGACCTTATTCTACCTTTTTCTTATCTAATTCTCTCATTTTTGTTTTTATGTTATTATATAAATCAGGAGAGTTGTACGTGGAATCTAAATATACGGCAATAAGAGATATTATTTTAAGAAATATACCGGATGTCGGGAATTATGCCACTTCTATTGACGGGGTGAGAATTGTAAAACGAAACAGTCCTACCGAATTTTTGAGATGTTTTTACAATCCTAGCTGTATTTTTGTTTTACAAGGATTGAAAAATATGCTTTACGGAAACGAAAACATTTTTTACACAAAGGGGCAATATGTGGTATCATGTACTGATATTCCTGTTTCAAGTCGTGTTGTTGAAGCAAGCGAGGATACTCCTTTTGTTGTATTAATTTTAGAATTGGATTCTAACATAATTTCCAATCTTATTTTAGAAACTAAATTACCCAAAACTCCTGTTCAGGATACCAAGGCACTTGCTATAGCTGATACTGATGAAGAGCTTTTAGATGTATTTTACAGATTAGCAATGCTAATCGAAAAGCCGGAGGCTGAACAGCAAATTATGTCGCCTATAATTATCAAAGAAATTTATTATAGATTATTGACAGGACCTTTGGGCAATCAGTTGCGTTTGATTAATACCAGGGGGACACTTTCAAACCAAATAGCACAGGCAATAGCCTTAATAAAGGAGCGTTATTGTGAGAAACTTAATATGGATGTGCTTGCTCAGAGTGTAAATATGGCACCTTCTTCGTTCTATAGAAATTTTAAGAAGGTAACACGGGTAAGTCCGTTACAGTATCAGAAACAGTTAAAACTGTATGAGGCTCAAAGATTAATGCTTTCCGGCAACTATGATGCTACAACTGCAAGTTATGAAGTGGGTTATGAAAGTCCGACACAGTTCAGCCGTGAATATAAAAAAATGTTTGGCAATCCGCCGAAGACCGATGTTAAAAATTTGGCTGCTGTATAATTACCTCTTAAAATTATTAGAAGAATTAATTGTTCCGTTATTTTTTTAAATCGTCACTAATGCTGTGATTAGATGAATTTTGTGTATTCATAATATCTTCTAAAATTATAATTTGCAGCTTATAATCAGGTTAATTCCCCAGTTTTTACCGGAGTTGTCTTTTATATCCTGTAAGTTATAACGCTGTGCCTCAAGCGAAATGGATGTATTTTTAGAAATATCCTGAGTTACACCGGCAAATATACCTGCACTATTTGTCCATTTATTTGTCTTGTAGTTAATTTTACCTGTGTAATGAGGATTGGCATATAGCGTTGTTTTATCAGTAACGGGTATGTTGACGCTTAATGGTGAGTATCTTATTTGAGTGGCTGCACTTTTTAGCCCGACAGTGTTACGAATTCTCAGATTTTGATTCAATATCCCTTTTTTATCATAGTTATAGCTGCCTTTAAGATCCAAAACTGCCATTGCATCTTTATTAAAATCAGTACCTACACCAAGAAATGCACCTGCAGATCCTCTTTTTGACACTGCTTTTTCTTCCAGACCTGCTATTGTTAAATTACTTCCATCTAAATTTTGATATGTGCTGATTGATGTGTTTCCCCTAAGTCCATCGACAGGCATAATTTTCCTCCTGAATTTCCCCGTATATTTTTATAAAGGATTTTTATTTAGAATAATTGCTACTATTCTGAATAAATTTTTACAATTATTAAATGTCATACAGTTATAATTTGTTGGATTTTAATATTAATTAGGTCTTGTATAACTTTATTGTTATGCTATTATCAAAGATGTAGTTACATTTTTAATAGATGCTATGAAAATTTTAAAAGATAAGATTTTAGATTTTGTATATACTCTAACAAGAGCAAATAAAAGAATTTTAAAATTACAACAAGAAATAGAATCTCTGAAAAAATATATAAATGATTTAATGAAGTATCAAATTCATTGTCAGGACGATAATCCGGAATTTTATCCTATAGTTTTGACTTGCGGTGAGCAGGAATTATTAAAGCGATACTTATATACAGCTAAAAATTATCTTGAGTTTGGATCCGGCGGGTCAACATTTTTGTCTGTGAATTTTCCCAATTTGAATATTTATTCTGTAGAATCAGATCAAAATTGGATTAAATATTTATCATCATGGAAGATTATTAAAAATGCCATAGATGAAAAAAGGTTATATTTTATTCATATAGATATCGGAACAACCGGTGAGTGGGGATTTCCTGTTGATTTGAGTCAGAAAAATAAATTTTACAGATATTCTTCTGACGTGTTTGAACAGAATGCAG
Organism: Candidatus Gastranaerophilales bacterium; assembly: GCA_944324165.1. Lineage (GTDB taxonomy): Bacteria > Cyanobacteriota > Vampirovibrionia > Gastranaerophilales > Gastranaerophilaceae > CALUVH01. Next base: position 36,337 of record CALUVG010000010.1, read on the forward strand.
TAAAATTTGATACTGTTTTTGTTGATGGACGATTTCGGGTTGCCTGTGTATTGAAGACAATAATGCAATGCAGTGATGATGTTGTAATTTTAATTCATGATTATCCGAATAGGGATTACTACCATGTTATTGAAAATTATTTAGATATAGTTGATAAGATAGATAATTTATATGTTTTTAAAAAGAAATTAAACATAGATTATAATGAAATAGAATCTTGTTATGAAGAATATAAAGAAATTTTTTACTAAAATATTATAAAAAGATATTTTTGTGCTAAAATGAATAAAGTAAGGGGCGTTAGCGCAGTTGGTAGCGCACGACACTGGCAGTGTCGGGGTCAGGGGTTCGAATCCCCTACGCTCCATTTTTTGTAAAGTTTTTGCTTTTATGGATTAAATTTGTTATGAGTGCAACAGACGATTTACTGGAACTTAAAAATGAAGAGAAAGCCCGGCATTTAATGCAGTTTTATAAGACAAAAAAAGGACAGTATGCTTACGGGGATAAATTCCTTGGAATTTGTGTACCGCAAACGCGTCAAATTGCTAAAAAGCATTATAAAACAACTGATTTTGACAGGTTACAATTGATGCTTGAAAACGAATACCATGAAGTGCGATTATGTGCACTTTTGATGATGGTGCTGCTTTATGAAAATACAGATAATAAAAATGAAGTTTTGAATTTGTATATTAATAATACCCATCATATAAATAATTGGGATTTAGTTGATCTTAGTGCTCCAAAAATTGTCGGTACAGATTATATAAAATCAAAAAATCCTGAAATAATAAGAATGCTTGCCCAAAAAGATAACCTTTGGGCGCAGAGAATTTCTGTTGTCTCTCAGCAAAGTGTTATCAAAACGGGTGATTTTCAACTTATGTTTGAACTTGCACAAAAATTTCTTTTTCATAAACACGATTTAATGCAAAAAGCCGTAGGCTGGATGCTCAGAGAAGTCGGCAAGCAGAATGAAAGAGCTTTGCTGGATTTTTTAGATAAAAATTATAAAAATATGCCGCGGACTATGTTACGGTATTCTATCGAAAGGCTGACTCCTCAACAAAAAAAATATTATATGAGTTAATCTACTGAAAGTAATATTCCAACTCGGAATTCAAATCCAGTTTTTCGGCATTTTGTTTAAATATTTTAGTTTTTAGACCTATTTTTGCCAACCGATATTTTATGCTTACTGCCAGTACACCTAATCCGTATTTACAGGAACGCACAAAATTTATTGATGAAGCTTCTTTAAAATATTTTGTAGGGCAAGAAAGCTCGCCTATCTTAAATCCGTAATAAAAAAGCAATGCAATCATCTCATTATCAAAAATAAAATCGTTATTACATGCCTCAAGCGGTAATTTTTCAAGTACCTCTCTTGTAAATCCTCTAAAGCCTGTGTGGTATTCAGAAAGTCTTTCACCTGTAAACAAATTTTCAAACCCTGTCAAAAATTTATTTGCGATAAATTTATACAGAGGCATTCCGCCCTTGAGTGCTGAATTTCCCAGCATTCGTGATGCAAGAACGGCATCGTACTCGTCAAATGCCATCATCGAAACAATCGCAGGTATAAGTTTAGGTGTATATTGATAATCCGGATGTAACATAACAACAATATCAGCATTTGCTTTTAAAGCTGCTTTATAACATGACTTTTGATTACCGCCGTATCCTTTGTTTTCTTTATGCACAATAGTTGTAATATTAAGTGCTTTTGAGACTATTTTGGTATCATCCTGTGAATTATCATCAACTAAGATAACTTCATCAACAAAGTCTTTATATATTTCATCATACGTCTGTTTTAACGTTTTTTCGGCATTATATGCCGGCATTATAATTACAACTTTTTTCCCGTTAATCATTTTATCATCCATTAAAAAAAGTGCTTACGTTTTAACGTAAGCACTTTTTGCGTTATTAGTCTATTCTTCGATAGCTTCTACAATTTCTTCCTCATCAGTTTCGTCTTCAGTTTGAGTCGAAGCATCAGTTCTGATAGAAGATTTGTCAGAGCCTAAAGTTTTGTCTTTAAACTTTTTAACCTGTCTGTCCAGTTTATCGGCAAGCAAATCAATACTTGCATACATAGATTCTGCAGATTCTTCACAGCGAACAACACCTGTTGTCATTTTGCATGAAACTTCAGCAACATGTTTGCCTGAAGCTGCAGGGTTTTTGATAACTGACAGTACAACATCAATGCCTTGAATTTGATCATAATGGTTGGCTACTTTACCAAATTTTTCTTTGACATAAGCTTTGATAGCATCGGTAATTTCAATGTTTCTACCGTTAACGTAAATATGCATGTGAACCTCCATATAACATACTGCTTAATTATTATACCACACTTTTTACACATTTGTAAAGTGTTGATGAAAAAATTCACTGCATAATTTTATTGATATATAAATTAATCTTCAATAATAAATTGCTGCAACTCAACGTTAGGAGTACCGATAACTCTAACCAGTTCCAATACAGATGCTTTCATCTGACATCTTTGTGAGGAGCCGCTAAAAAAGTCTTTGTAAAAACATCCTTCACAGTTGCATCCTCTTTTATAACATTCCAAAGCCGTAGGCGTCCACCTTCTAACAGCTACAGCTCTACCCATATCCCTACTTCTGAACACTTATAAATTCTCCAATTAAACTATCTTGTAAAACGCAGATTTTCGACGTTGAACTCGTCGTTATCTCCTCCCCGAGAAGGTTTCAGCCACCCGGTAATTCCATTATAGAAAATAAGGATATTTTTTCAAGGGTGAAACATGTGATTATGAACATTTGTAACAAAGGGCGCAAATCCTTGAAAATTCACCATTTTCAGAAGTCAATAACCCGTAGAATTAAGCTATGACATGCTTTTGAGCATGATGACATCATGCAATCATGCGTCCTGCATGGGTTTCCATGCTTTTTGATTAAATTAAGTTTTGTAAAGATTATGGCATGTGAGCAATTTTACGGGGATTTTTTAAAAATTGGTGTTATTTGTTCCGCCATTAATCGTTGACATAATGCCGTCAAATGTTTTTTGAAGGATGTAGTCAATTGAATCTTGAGTTTCGTATGCAATATGAGGGGTTATTATTACGTTAGAATATTTTACTATCTCATGTGCAATTTGAACTTCTTCGTAGCAATGCAGAGGACAATTCTGCATTTTTTCGGCAAAATCTTCACACTTTAAATTGAAACTTTCACAATTTAATACATCTAATGCTGCGCCTTTTATTTGTTTTTCGTCAAGCGCATGTTTTAAGGCTTTTATATCTACCAACTCACCTCTGGCTGTGTTTATAAGATAGGCATCCGGTTTCATAATTTCAAACTGCGGATAGGATATGATATTCTTATTATCACCTGTAAAAGGAGTATGTAGAGTTACAATATCGGAGATTTTTAGCAGATTGTCAAAAGAAGTGTATTTAACATCACATTTGTCTCGTAATTCTTGTTTTTCTTTAAGATCATATGCAGCTATTTTCATGCCAAATGCATGAGCTAGTTTGCATACTGCCCCGCCTATTGCTCCTGTGCCGATGACTCCAAGTGTGAGTTTTGAAATATCACGTCCGAGAAAACTTATATTAGTTTTTTGTAAGTTTTTAAGGCAAATAGCTGAAACAACAATATTTCTCACGAGAGCAAGAATTAAACCGAATGTAAATTGGGCGACAGATGTGCTGCCGTAATTCATAACATTAACTATTTGAATATTTCTTTTTGCCGCAACTTTTGAATTAATATGGTCTATGCCTGTTGAGCGTGTGGATATTATCCTTAAATTTTTAAATTGGTTAATTACTTCTTCGCTGACTTCTGAATCAATAAATACACTGATTACCATTGCGTTATCTTTGTCCGCATCGGATAATTCTTTTACTGTTTCCTCATTTAAACTTTCACTAAAAAATTTAATATTAAAATTACTAAGATGATTATTTGCAAAAAAAGCATGTTCAGTTGTGCGGTAATCAAAGACCAGCATATTTATTGACATATAAAACTTTCTCCTTATAAGTTCATTGCAATATATTATTTTTAGAAAAATTACATAATTCTATTGCACAAAAGTATATATTAATCGAATAAATAAATTACACCAAAAGAGAATGTTTTTGCCTGCAAAAACGTTTACATTAAGGATGAGAAAGGAGTTCAGCAAATGAAACATGAACTTATGATAAGAGAACCTGAATTGTACTTTGACAGTATTCATAATGAATTGAATAATTTACTCAGAGATACATTTCTTACACATACAATGGCAAATCCGTTGAATATAAAGAAGGTATCAACATGGCGTCCTGCTATAGAAGTTACGCAAAGTGATAAATGCTATAAAGTAAAAGTGCAGCTTCCCGGTATCAAAAAAGATGATATAGAAGTTGAGTTAGACAACGATTTTCTTACTCTTACAGCAGAAATGCAGGAAGAAAAGGAAGAAAAAAACGAAGATGAAAAAAATCTTCGTTATCATACAAGCGAATTCCGTTATGGGAAGTATAGACGTACAATTTCTTTTGACCAGCCGATACAGGCAGACGAGGCTACTGCTGAATACAAAAACGGCTTGTTAACAATAAAAATTCCTAAACGCGAAGAAAAGCATGCAGAAAGCAAAAAGCTTACAATAATCGAAAAATAATATATAAACTTCGTGTCCTAAAGCCGAATCATCCGTGATATTTTCGGGCGTACAAATTAGCGGCAGGACCCGGACGGTCGTCGTTAGTGAGCGGGGAAGTACGTTGAAAACCTGCGAGACGGTCGACAAAAAGGCACGGTGCACATAAAAAGTGGTGCATTGTGCCTTTTATTTTGTACTTTTGAATTAATTTTAAAACTAAATTAATGTCATTCATTGTATTACTTATTTTTTTATGTTATAATATTTTGCAGATGTTATAAAGCCAATACAGGTATTATAATCCCAGAATTCAACTTATACACTATAAAAAATTATAATTAAAAATATGATAAAAAACAGATTAGCAGAATTAATGGGTATAAAAAGACTGGAAAGAGCCGACATCGCAAGGATGACGGGGCTTCAGTCAAAAACTATAAAAAAGATTTTTTATAATGAGACTAAAGGAATAGATTTCGATACTCTGGACAAACTATGCTGGGTATTAGAATGTAATACTCAGGAATTATTCAGATATATTCCTGATGATTTAGTAAAATAGGTTGATTGCTTATTGACAATAACGACTTTATACTTTTACACATTAATATCCCTTGCAAATAAATTTCACTCAGCATATAATGTGGGAGGAAAAGTGTTAAGAAAGGAGAGCTATTATGTGGGAAAAAGATATTAATATCCATGAAGTTCGCGAAATACGTACCAGAACAAGTGTGTTCTTTGGCGTTGGTGCAATTAAAAAAATTGACGATATTGCACGTGATTTAAAGGCTAAAGGTATAGATAAAGTTATAGTAATGTCGGGGCGTAATGCATATAAAGCAACCGGCGCATGGGATTATGTAGAAAAAGCACTTAAAGATAATGGCATCGGTTATGTTAACTTTGATCAGGTTACACCTAACCCTACAACGCATCACGTTAATGATGCGACAAAAATTGCAAGAGAATTTGGAGCAAAAGCTGTTATTGCAATAGGTGGCGGATCTCCTACCGATGCAGGTAAATCTGTGGCTATTTTACTTGAATATCCGGACAAAACTGCAAATGATATTTATGAATTTACTTTCACACCTGAAAAAGCCGCTCCTATTGTTTCTATTAACCTGACACACGGTACAGGTACAGAAACAAACAGATTTGCGGTTGTTACAGTTCCTGAAAAGAATTTTAAACCTGCAATTGCTTATGATTGCATTTATCCTATGTATGCAATTGATGACCCGCAATTAATGACAAAACTTTCACCAAAACAAACAAGATATGTTTCAATTGATGCGGTAAACCACGTTGTAGAAGCTGCAACAAGTGCTGTGCTTTCACCTTACTGTGTAACACTTGCAAGAGAGGTTATAGCACTTGTTCATCATTATTTGCCAAAAGCATTGGAAAATCCGGATGATTTGGAAGCAAGATATTTTCTTGCATATGCTGCAATGATGGGCGGCGTATGTTTTGATAATGGCTTATTGCACTATACACATGCGCTTGAACATCCATTGAGTGCTGTAAAACCTGAACTTGCTCACGGGTTAGGACTTGCAATGCTGCTGCCTGCTGTTATTAAAACAATTTACAAAGATAAAGCAAATATCTTAGCAGACATTCTTGCTCCAATTGTTCCTGATTTGAAAGGTGAAGCATTAGAAGCCGAAAAAGCTGCTAAAGGCGTTCAGGCATGGCTTGCATCAGTAGGTGTTTCTGAAAAACTTACTGATGAAGGATTTAATGATGCTGATGTTGATAAACTTGTTGATCTTGTTTATACAACACCTTCTTTAAGTTCTCTTCTTGATATTGCACCGAGCGGCAATGGTAGAGATGTTGTAGAAGCTATTTACAGAGATTCACTAAGACCTCTATAATAGTTTAAGATAATTTAAGAAGACTTCGCATATAAGAAGTCTTCTTTTTTTATATTTGGGTTATAATTATTTTACAAAGTTTGTTAAAGGAATATTATTATGATGAAAATTACCCCGAAATTAACCCCTGGAAAAGTTGTTATTAAAGCAAATACAATTGTTAAAAAGTTTTATGATAAAAAAGGTGTATTGACACTTTCCTCAGAATTTGACAGAAAAAGCGGCAGATTGAAAAAGGATGTGTTTATGAATTCTGCAGGAACTAATCCGATTCGAATTTCTAAATATGATAATAATGAAAATCTAGTTAAAGATACTTTTTATAAGGCAGATGGCAAGCTTATGGGTATTGTAGATTACGCTGATATTAACCATAATTTGGATTTGATGATATAATTTTTTTATGAGAAAGACAGAACTTCTTGCGCCGGCTAAAGATAAAAGGACTGCAATTGCTGCGATTAATTGCGGGGCTGATGCTGTTTATATTGGTGCAGCGAATTTTGGTGCCAGAAAAAATGCTCCTAATTCGCTTGAAAATATTAAAGAAATTGTTGATTATGCACATAAATTTTATGTGAAAGTTCATGTTACGGTTAATACTATTTTGACTGATGAAGAGTTAGAGCAGGCAAAAGAATTAATAAAAAAACTTTATGATATTGGCGTGGATGCAATAATTGTGCAGGATACAGGCATATTGGAACTTGCTGTAAGAGGAGAAATACCGCCTATTGTTTTGCATGCAAGTACGCAGTGTAATAACAGAACACTTGAGAAAGCTGAATTTTTTGATAAAACCGGACTTTCACGCGTTATACTGGCGCGTGAATTATCAATTGAGCAGATAAAAGAGATTTGTTCAAATATTAAAGCGGAAGTTGAAACTTTTGTGCATGGGGCTTTATGCGTATCATACAGCGGACAGTGTTATTTAAGCCAATATATAGGCGGGAGGTCTGCAAACAGAGGAGAATGTGCCCAGCCGTGCAGAAAAAAATATACTCTTGTTGATGAAAAAGGTAATATAATTGCAGAAAATAAGCATCTGTTAAGTTTACGTGATTTTAATGCTTCTAAACATCTTAAGAATCTTACTGAGGTAGGTGTAAAATCCTTTAAAATAGAAGGGCGCCTTAAGGATGAAAATTATGTGAAAAATGTAGTAGCATACTACAGAAACGAACTTGATAAGATATCTGCGAAAACATCTTCAGGCAAATGTTTTTTAGATTTTGAGCCTGATGTGAACAAGAGTTTTAATCGCGGATTTACTGATTATTTTCTTGAAGGACGGAAAAAATGTTTTAACTTTGACAGCCCAAAATCCACCGGTGAAAAACTGGGCAGAGTTATAAAGGTTTATAAAGATTGTTTTGAGATAAAATTTGAAGGCGATAAAAAGATAATAAATCCACAAGACGGCTTGTGTTTTTTTAATGGGGATGAACTTTCAGGCTGTCTTGTGAATAAAGTTTTGTCAGGCAAAATTTATCCGAATAAAATGAATGGCATAACTTCAGGCATGATAGTTTACAGAAATTATGATGTTGAGTTTGAAAAAAAACTTACAAATACGCGTACAAAACGACGTATTAAAGTTGATTTTAGTTATGAAAATGGAATTTTAACAGCTTTGGACGAAGACTCTAACAGAGTTCAAATTTCTGTAGTATCAGCGGAAAAGGCAAATAATCCTGAAAAGATGCTGGAAAATTTCAAAAATCAATTACAAAAAACAGGCGATAGTGATTTTTATACCGGTGATATAGAAATCAATGAAGAGGTGCCTTTCCTGCCTGTATCTGAAATAAATAGCCTAAGACGTGATATTCTTAAAAATTTGATGAATGAAAGGTTGAAAAATTACCCGCGTGAAATACAGCAGCCTTTGCATTATACAAAATTTCCATATGATGAGTACGATTATCATGCAAATGTGCATAATAAAATGGCAAAAGTTTTTTATGAAAAGTGCGGCTGTAAAATTACTGAAAAATCTTTTGAAAGTTCTATACCTCAACAAAACGATGTTGAACTTATGCGTTGCAAACACTGTTTAAAATTTGCTTTTGACCTGTGTAAAAAATCTATAAAACTTTTTCTTATTGATGAAAAGGGAGAGAAATATCCGTTGAAATTTGACTGTAAAAATTGTGAGATGGCTGTATTAAAACCTTAAGTTATGCATTTTTCTTATAGTTCATAATTTTGTCTTTTATTTTAATGCCTCCCCAGGTGCTTGTCGTAAACAGTGCTGCGATAGATGCATAACTCAGCCATGCAATTGCATAACTTCTGCCGAGTATTTTAAGTTTATCCGGCTGCATATATTTTTTCGCGAATTTTAGCCCGTTAATTGATGCAAGTCCTTCTTCGGCAAGCATTGGTATAAATGAAACAAGAGTTAATTTCCCGGCATTGTTTTTTATGAAATCTTTTACTTTTTCAAATTTTGATTTTTCATTTTTAGGAGTATTTTTTACATCATGGCTAAGACCGACAGCAAGCAATAACGGCATAATCAAAGGAACACCATACGGGGTTAAATTGCGTGCTTTTTGAAGGAATTTACCTATTTTAGAGAAAGTTGCATTATATGCATGACCTGCTTCATGATATGCTGATACGTAACTTTGAGTCTCTGGAATAATTATATGTTTAGTTGCCGGTGCAAAACAGGCATTTAAGCCTTCCGTAATTTTCTGTACAAAACTTTCTCTTAAGGCTTTGGAAATATAAGAATTGCCTTTGATGTCTTTTGATAGAATGTTAGATAATTCTTCCTGTTTTTTTTCGGTCGCAACAAATAACTTAACACCTTTTTCTTTTAATCCGGTTTCTTCTAAAATATTTTCTATATTAGATTTTGTTTGTTCAAGCGAATCAAGATTTGGCAGTATGTTCAACATTATATTTTTATATACAGGCAAATTTTCAAAAGAAACTTTTTTCAGATATTCATTTGCCAGATAGGCAGTAGGTGATAACGCCAGGGCTGTTCCTGCAGTAATACCGGCGGCTTTTCTGAGTGGTGAAGTTGGATTTTCTTTTGCGGGAATTTTTTGTGGCGTTGGGGTTATAAAATATTTTGAATTTTCTGAGCTATAGCCTGAAATGAAAGTATTCATACACAACTTAAAAACAGCACAAAATATTTTTTGCTATTCATCACGCAATGCTAAATAATCATGAAGTGCCGCCTGCCAGTTTCTGCAAATGCCTTTGTTGTCCATAACACTGTAATGCGGGCGTTTGGCAGGGCGTGGAAATTCTTCTGTAGTGCATGGCAAAACATTAATATTTATGTTTGCCTGCTTAAAAATTTCTTTAGCAAATCCAAACCAGCTTGTTTGACCTGAGCCGCAAACATGATATGTTCCATATGGCTGTGAAAGGAGTTTTAAGATCCCGTTTGCAAGTTCTACTGTCCAGGTCGGGCAGCCTACTTGATCATCAACAACTTTTAACTCGTTATTTTTCCCGGCAAGACCAATCATAGTTTCAACAAAATTTTTGCCATGATGCCCGTAAAGCCAGCTTGTACGTGCGATATAATATTTTTCGCAGTATTTTTTAACCATTTCTTCACCGCGAAGTTTTGTAAGCCCGTAATTATTTAAAGGTTTGGTATCATCCTGCGGGGTATAAGGGGTTGTTTTAGTGCCGTCAAATACATAATCTGTTGAAATATAAACAATTGGAATATTTAATTTTGCACAGGCTTTTGCAACATTTTCAGTTCCAAGGATGTTTATTTTTTCTGCTGTTTCGTAATCTTCTTCTGCTTTATCTACATTTGTGTATGCCGCACAGTGAATAACCATATCCGGATGAGTTTGTTCTATTACTGATAAAGCCATTTCATCATCAGTAATATCAAGGTTATTGATGTCAGTTTCAATTACAAACATCCCTGTATCTTCTAAAATCGGGCATAAATCTTTGCCCAGCATTCCATTAGCACCGGTTACTAAAACTTTCATTATACCAGACTCGCTTTCTTGTTTTCAATATTTTTAATCCATTGTTGATTATTTAAATACCAGTCAATTGTCAGCTTAATACCTTCTTCAAAAGTTACGGAAGGAGCCCAGCCGAGTTCAGACTGAATTTTATCATTACATATTGCATAACGTCTGTCATGTCCCAGTCTGTCGTCGACATATTTTATATAGCTTTCATTTTTGCCCATTGCGTCAAGTATAATTTTGGTTATTTCAAGATTAGTTTTTTCGTTGTGTCCGCCGATGTTATAAACTTCACCAACTCGACCTTTGTGCAGTACAGTATCAATGGCGGCACAATGATCGTAAACATAGAGCCAGTCACGAACATTTAATCCGTCACCGTAGACAGGAACTTTTTCCCCTTTAAGAAGTTGTGAGATAAAGAATGGGATTAATTTTTCCGGATACTGATAAGGTCCGTAATTATTAGAACAACGGGTTGTTAAGACAGGCATTTTGTATGTTTCAAAGTAAGCACGTACAAGCATATCTGCCCCTGCTTTAGATGCTGAATACGGACTGTTTGGCGCAAGCGGCGTTGTTTCATAAAAATATCCGTCTTTGTCCAGTGTACCATAGACTTCATCGGTTGATACCTGTAAATATCTGGATGTTTTAAATTCTTTTGCCGCCTGTAAAAGATTTAAAGTACCTTTTATATTAGTTTCAACAAATATTTCCGGTCCTGTAATTGAGCGGTCTACATGGCTTTCTGCTGCAAAATTCACAACCGCATCAACCTGTTCAACAAGTTCCGGCACAAGATTTTTGTCGCAGATATTTCCGTGTACAAATGTATAATTCGGGTTGTTTTTTACATCATCAAGATTTTCTATATTTCCTGCATAAGTAAGCGCATCAAGATTTATAACCTTGTAATCCGGATATTTATTCAGGATGTGTCTTACAAAACAACTGCCTATAAATCCGGCTCCACCGGTTACAAGAAGTTTCATTATTTCAATTCCTCCAGATTAATATTCTTTAATGTTGGTTGTACTTTGTCTTTTTCGCTCAATACCGGTTCAAACTCAATTTCCCAGTCGATGTTTATATCTTTGTCACACCAGAGCACCCCTCTGTCGTGCTGCGGGGAGTATTCTCCGCTAGCCTTGTATAAAAGTTCTGCTTCATCTGAAAGTACAACAAACCCGTGTCCGAAACCTTCAGGAATATATAACATCTGTTTATTTTCTTCAGAAAGCTCAACTTTCACATATTTACCAAAAGTTTTCGACTCCGGTCGAAGATCCACTGCAACATCAAAAATTCTTCCGCGTGCGCATCTGACAAGTTTTGCCTGTCCATAAGGCTTCGCCTGATAATGCAGTCCTCTTAAAACATGTGCAGTTGATTTTGAATGATTATCCTGATTGAATTCCACGTCTATACCATTTGCGAAAAAGTCAGATTTTTTATAACTTTCCATAAAAAAACCGCGGTTGTCGCCAAAAACTTTTGGCGTTACAAGAATAACATCCTCTATCTCCAGTCTTTTAAATTCAAAAGGCATATTTAACTCCCTCTTATATCTTAAATATTAGCATAAATTATTTAATATGTACAGTAACTTAATTATTCTAAATAACTACCCTGTTTGTTGACAACAAATTATTTTTTATGATAGCATTGTTGTAAAAACAACAGACATAAGGGAGAGAAAATGAAAAAAAATATAATAATTCTGGTTGCAATAGTAATTGCCGCTGTAATTTTCCGCCTTGGTTATTCAAAATTTACCCAGTTTATGGCAGGCAGAGCCGCAAAAAACAGACCTGCTCCGCAAGTTCTTGCTGAAACCATTGGCGAAGAAGAAATTATAAGAAATTATCAAGTGCAGGGCAGAGTAATGTCAAAATACCGTGTAGATGTTCTTGCTCGTATTTCCGGATATTTGCAAAAGAGTTACTTTAAAGAGGGTGATTTTGTAAAAGCCGGTCAAACTCTATTTTTAATAGAACCGACTGAATTTTCTAATGCGGCAAAAGTAGCCGGCGCAAATGTCGCAAATCTTAAAGCACAATTAGTTTACGCGGAAAAACAACTCGCGCGTGCAGAAGATCTTGTTAAAAAAGACTATATTGCAAAATCTCAGTATGATAATATGTTATCCCAGAGAGATTCATTAAAAGCACAACTGGCATCTGCACAGGCTGCATATAGTGATGCAAATCGTAATTTAAGTTATACAAATGTCAAATCTCCGGTTGATGGACGGGTCGGTATAATATCAGTTACTTTAGGAAACTATGTCTCACCTTCTTCAGGACCGCTTACCACAATTTACAGCACAAATCCTATTTATGTGACATTTCCTCTTGATTCTATAGATTTTGCGGCTATTTCGGCATCAGATAAAGAAGATAATAAAAACCGGAAAGTAGAAATTATACTGCCTAACGGGCAAAAATATAACCTTACAGGCGTTCAGGATTTTCAGGATAACAAGGTAGATCAATCTACCGGTACTGTTACAATGAGAGCAACTTTTGAAAATCCGGATAATGCGCTTATCCACGGTGAATTCGTTACAGTGAAACTCTACGCAAATCGTCCGTCACTTGTGCCGGTTGTGCCTCAGACTGCTGTTCAGGAAAATCAGGCAGGCAAATATGTTTATAAGCTTGATGAGAATGAATTGCCGCAATTGACATACATAAAAACAATAGGACAAAGCGGTGATAAATGGATTGTTGATGAAGGACTTGTAAAAGGCGACAGAGTTATAGTTGACGGTTTACAAAAGGTTACCCCGGGTAAGCCGGTTAGACTTGTAAGTGCTGAAGAAATGGCTAAAATAAGAAAAGCTGAAACAGCATCGGATGATAATAAAAAAAAGAAAAATAAAAAATAATTTTCAAATAAGGAAAACAGATGTCGGAACAACAAAAATCAAATTTATTCATACAAAGACCTAAACTTGCAATAGTAATCTCGCTGGTTATTGTACTTGCAGGGTTATTAATGATAAAAATGCTGCCATTGGAAGAATATCCTTCCATTACCCCTCCTCAGGTTGTTGTAACAGCAACTTATGCAGGGGCAAGTTCTGACGTTGTTGAATCTACTATTGCGGCTCCGGTCGAGGCTCAGTTAAACGGGGTTGAAGATATGATTTATATGTCTTCTACATCCCAAAACGGACAATATCAGCTTACGTTATACTTTAACATCGGGTCAGATCCGGATATGGCTGTCGTAAACGTTCAAAACCAGCTTCAGTTAGTTACCCCGCGTTTGCCGGAAGAGGTCAGAAGATACGGGCTTTCTGTTAAGAAATCCACCGGAGGTCCGGGGCTTTTGATGATATCTGTAAATTCCCCGACAGGCACATATGACAATTTATATATTGCAAACTATGCTTCTATATATATTAAAGATGAGCTTGCACGTATTAAAGGTGTTGGTAAGGTTAGTGTATTCGGGTCTTCGGAATATTCTATGCGTGTCTGGCTTGATGCGGCGAAAATGGCAAGTCTGGGTATTTCAATCAGTGAAGTAAACTCTGCTATTACACAACAGAACACACAGGCTCCGGCAGGTGACCTTGGGGTCGAACCAATGGTGAATAAGCAGATGATTAAGCTTACACTTCGCACTCCGGGACGTTTGAAAGATGTTGAGGAATTTGAAAACATTATCATACGTTCTAAAGCTGACGGATCGCAAATTAAGCTGAAAGACATCGCAAGAGTAGAACTGGGGGCGGAAAGCTATTCCTATTTCTCCCGTATAAATGGTAAAAATGCCGCAATTATTTCAATACAACAGCTCCCGGAAGCCAATGCTATTGATTTGTCAAATAAAATACAGGCTAAGATGAAAGAACTTAGTAAAGGTTTCCCTCAAGGGATTGAATATAAAATACAGCACGATGAAACAGATTTCGTACGTGAATCTATTAACGAGGTTGTTAACGCTATAGGGCTTGCTATTATACTTGTTGGTATTGTTACTTACCTTTTCCTTGGCAGTGCCAGAGCTGCATTTATTCCGTTTTGCGCAATTCCTGTTTCTTTGATAGGTGTATTTATATTTATGAACCTGTTAGGATTTTCAATAAATCTTTTGATTTTGTTCGGGTTAGTTCTTGCGGTAGGTCTTGTTGTTGACGATGCTATTGTTGTATTGGAAAATACACAGCGTCATATTCAGGAAGGCAAGCAACCGCGTGAGGCTACGGAAGTTACAATGCAGGAAGTTTTCGGGGCTGTACTTGCTACTTCTCTTGTTTTGATGGCGGTATTTGTTCCTGTTTCATTTATGGCAGGTATTACAGGACAAATGTTCAGACAATTTGCATTGTGTATCGCCACATCTATCGGGCTTTCAACTCTCGTTGCCTTAACCCTTGCCCCTGCACTTTGTTCAATGATTTTGAAAACTAATGATCAGCAGAATGAAATTAAATTTATTCAGAAATTTAATGAATGGTTTAATAAGGTAAGGGACAAATATTTAACCGGTGCACAAATATTTATAAATTCACCGAAAATTACACTTATTACATTTGTTTCTATAATTGCATTTATTCTTGTAATGTTTAATATAATACCTACCGGATTTTTGCCGACGGAAGACAAAGGGGCAATATTTTCACAAATTCAGTTGCCGGAAGGGTCTTCAGCTTCAAGAACAGATATTGTTGCCAGTGAAATCGAACAGAGAATGCTTGATATGGAAGGTGTTCACAGCACAATCACAATGGTAGGTTATTCAGGTGAAAACACAGCTTTGATTGTTGCAGATCTTGATGAGTATAAATACCGTAAGAAAAAATCTTTGTCTATGCAGAGTATTTTAACAAAAATGCAAAAAGAATTTGCAAATTATCCTTCTGCTACAATTGCAACTTTCGCGCCTCCTGCAATTTCGGGGTTAGGTATGTTTGGCGGATTTGAGTATCAGCTGCTTGATAAGGGTAACCGAAATCCGCAGGAATTATACGATGAAGCAGTAAAAGTTATTGCGGAAGCTAATAAAGATCCGGCATTTTCTCTTGTATATACTTCTTTCACAGCAAACTTGCCGCAAATGCTCATTGATATAGATGAGGCTAAGGCTATGGCGCAAAACGTTTCTATTTCTGAAATTTACACGGCACTTGCAGGATATTTTGGTAAATCCTATGTAAATGACTTTAATAAATACGGTCGTGTATATCGTGTATATTTGCAGGCAGATTCTCAATTCAGAGAAAAGCCTTCTGATATTGACAGAATTTATGTAAAAAATACACTTGGAAACATGGTACCTTTATCCTCTGTTGTAAAAATAAAAAATATTGTCGGACCTTATAGTTTAACCCGTTTTAATATGTATCCGGCAATTACAATCAACGGTATGGCATCTGAAGGAGTAAGTTCCGGTCAGGCGATGAAAGCAATGGAATTCTTATCAGACGAAATCTTACCAAAAGATATGGGTTATGCCTGGTCAGGTAGTTCATTACAGGAACATGAGTCTGAAGGACAAATAGGACCAATTCTTGCAATGTCACTTGTGTTCGTTTATTTATTCCTTGTAGCCTTGTATGAAAGCTGGATGCTGCCGGTTGCCGTACTTTTAATTTCACCGGTTGCACTTGTCGGAGCATTGTTCTTCCAGTACGTCGCAGGGTATTCACTCGATCTGTATTCTCAAATCGGGCTTGTTATGTTAATCGGTTTAAGTACCAAACAGGCAATTCTGATTATTGAGTTTGCAAAAGATGCGCATGAGGCAGGCATGGGAATTAAAGAAGCCGCATTACAGGCTGCAAAATTGAGGTTCCGTGCGGTTATGATGACGAATATTGCATTTATTTTAGGTTTGCTGCCTCTGGTATTTGCCTCCGGCGCAGGTGCTGCAAGCCGTCATTCTGTCGGTATGACCGTATTCGGAGGTATGATGGCGGTTGCCTTTATAGGTACTTTCCTTGTTCCTGCCTTCTATGTAATGGTAGAAAATATGAAAATCTCTATTGCTGAAAAATTAAAAGAAAGAAAAAATAAAAAAAATAATAATACAAAGGACAAAAATGTTTAAAAAAATATTATTGTTAAATTTAATAATCTTACTCGGCAGCCTCGGATTTTGCGCAGATATAGGCAATACAATTAAAGAGGATGAATACCCCCATGCGGATGCAGTGTTACCCCAAAAAACAGATTCAAATTTTATAATTCAGGGCGGTGTTGAAAAAAATATTGATATGACACTTGACAGATGTTTGGAATTGGCATTGGGCAACAATCCGCAGATAAATTCCGCATTTCACGATATACTGGCGTCAGATTCCCGAATAAAACAAGTTTGGTCAAATTACTTTCCAAAAGTCAGCTGGCAAACCGGTTATACAAGAATTCGTCAATTGCAATTGTCTGACGCTTTGGGACAAAATTTAACCTTCAATTATTATGTTCTCGGACAAATAACATTGCAGCAAATGCTTTATGACTTTGGGGTAACTCAAAATCAGGCAACAATAAGACGTTTGGATTATGAAGGATATAAAACAACTCTTGCCGCAACTATTAATGATGTTATTTATCAAACAAAGGACGCTTATTACAATCTTTTATATACCTTTGAAAACAGAAGAGTTGCGCAGGATACTGTGGACAAATTTGAACTGTTTTATAATCAGGCAAAAGCTTTTTACGAAATAGGAATGAACCCTAAGGTCGATGTTACAATAGCAGAGGCAAACCTTAGTGATGCGAAACTAAAGTATATTCAAGCTGATAATGCCGTAAATCTTGCTGTCGCCAGACTGAATAATGTTATGGGTGTGCCTTTTATTGACAAATATAATGTTCAGGATAAATTGCGTTATCAGCCTGTAGATATTTCTTTTGAACAGGCGATAGAAATTGCACGTGATGCACGTCCAGAACTTAAACTTGCTGAACTGAAAGTTGAAACTGCCAATCAAACACTAAAACTTGTTAAAAAATCATATTATCCAACATTGTCTGTTGAAGGTCAATTGCAAATAGGTGGTAAAAGCTGGACATCCAACCACGGTTATAATATCGGCGGATATTTAAATTTCCCAACAGTAAACGGTATGCTTATCAAAAACGAAATAAGCGAAGCCAGATATCTATATGACAAAGAAATAGCAAATGCTAAAAATACACAGAATACAATTTATCTTGAGATTCAAAATGCTTTTTTGACTTTGCAGGAAAAGAAAAATCAGATGCCGGTTGCGCTTTTGCAGGTTAAACAGGCAAAAGAAAACTATGAACTTTCGTACGGGCGTTACAGAGTAGGTGAAGCAAGCCCTACAGAGTTAAAAGACGCACAAATTTTGTATCAGAACGCACAGTTGAATTACTATAATGCTTTGTATCAGTATAACTCTGCTAAAGCTCAATTAGAAAAATCTATTGGTAAAAACATAAACCCGGAAAATGATGAAATAATAGAGCTGAATTCTTAATATATCCGAAATGCCGGTATGTGTTAACAAAAATTAACAATTCACTTCTTAAAAAGGCAATTTTTTGGGGTTAGCAAACTTTATATATATGTAAGCAATATATAGTATATAAAGAGAGAAGAGAGCAAGTTATGACAACTAACACATTTGGTACACTTACAAGAAGAAGACAACCTGTAAAAAAAGAATTTAGAATAGAAGATATAAAATATTTAGAGAAAAAAGATAAAAGAATGCGTTTTAATAATGCTCAGGATCCAATATATTATGTGTTTGAGTGTATTGAAAACAGACCGATTAAAACATTGGCAAAAGAATTTGTAAGAGATTCATTTTTTGAAATAGCAAATTTTGTAACAAAAGTTGTAAGATAAGTTGGAAAATCAATAAGGAAATTAGGATATAGGTAAAGATTAGGCGGTTTAAAGACCGCCTTTTTTATTTGTTTTTATATACAGCGGGTCGGCGCGCTGATAAACGGAGTAGGCAGCGCACCGAACCCGAAGTCTGCTATATTTGCAGACTTTACAAAATCTGCCATAAAAATAGCCGTTTTCACGGCCAAACTCATATTGGTAAAAGGTTAGTGTGTGTAGGAGAAAATAAAGAAAAAGAAAATGGTTTATATTACATGTATGCCACAATAATGTATATCCATAACATATACATCACATATATTTTACATATCTTAATGGTTTTATAACTCATATATAAGTAAGACCCTTGAAAAATTCAGAGAGATATGAAATAATAGAAGTATGAGGACTGAACCTAGAGGAGTTTTGATGGCAGGAAAGCCGGCAACAAAAGAAGAAAATACAGTAGGTTGGGGTTTCCACCCCAACAATAATAATACAATGCCGGAAGTAAGTTGGGCATACTTGCCCAACAATGGAAATTTTGCGTTACAAAATTCCTATGTATGTGAAAACTTGCAGAGCGAACATAAGGTACTCACCACAGCCACATATGAGGCTAAAACCCGCATGAATAGTGCATTTTCGGGGGAGGGGGTTCAAACTCTAAGCCCAGCAAGGCTTTCCGCCACATTACATATTTTGCAAAAAAATTAAGAGGATACAAAACTGGCTTAACATAAGTTAATGAACTTGTGTTAAGTTTTTTTGCGTATAAAAAGAGTAAAACTGAGAGATATGAAAAGAGGAACAATAATCAACAATAGAATAATAAAAAAGGAACCGCAGACTCAAAAACTGACGGAACGCACAAACACGGACACCTTGCGTGCTCTCCCAATTCCTCTCCAATGTGGAGGAGAACGTCATCCCGCAGCGGCACCGACGCGGCATACGGAAGTCGTCGCCTTGCGGGATCTCCACAACCTCTCCCAGGGGGAGGTCAAATTTCTTAGTGAGCAGCGCGAACTTAGAAATTTGGGAGGGGGTCGGACAAGTCCGCATTTATACACTGAGTGGCTGCTAAAGAAGTCCAATTACCCCCACCAAACTCAAAATCGTCACCCTGGAGGATTTTCGGAAGGGCGCCGTGTTTGCCGTGTGGCGCAAGAATTATTATCAACCAACGAATCATATTTTCCTCTCCAGGGGGGAGGAAGAAATTTGTTGCCGAACGGAGAGAGGCTAGAAATTTCAGGAGGGGGTCGGACCAGTCCATATATACTCCCCCCACCCGAACCACTAAACTCACGAAAGTTCGTTAAGTGGTTCCGCCCTCCCCTCAGGAGAGGACACCAAGCCAACCAAGAGAAAACAATCAGTAATACACAATCAGAAGATAGAAACAACAGAAAGGAGCAACTCCAAATGAAAACCAAAAACAAAATCAACGAATCAACCGCTCAGACACATTCCAGAAACAACGGTACTCACCATACTCACTTCACTCACTTAGTCACGTCCCCAAAAGCCGCGTTTACTTTGGCGGAAGTCCTCATCACCCTCGCCATAATCGGCGTAGTAGCAGCGATAACGATACCAAGCCTCGTTAAGAACTACAACGAGAAGGCATGGGGCACAGCAAAAGATGTCTTTGAAAAACGCCTTGAAGTCGCAACTCGCCAAATGAACACAGAAGAAAAACTTGCGGGCTACTCAAATACCATGGACTTTGTGAACGAATTGAAGAAGTACATAAAAATAACAAGAGTATGCGACAATAACAATATTACAAAGTGTTTTAACAAAGAAGTGATATGGAACGAGGGCGAAGACCCAATTGATATGTCCACAATCAAAAACGCGGCATCACTCGGTCAAGACGATTGGGATACAGACACAGTTGCAGTACAATTTGCAAACGGCGTAAACGCGATAATTGCCTATAATCCAAACACAACACAAGACCCATTTAACAATCAGTTCAGCGCCACCTCAAACAGCATGGCAATACTTTACGATGTGTCAGGCAATAAGAATCCAAATATGAAGGACAAAGATATAAAATATATTAATGTAACAGAATTAGCTGGTACAACAGGCTGTGCGATAAATCCAGATTTAGTCGGCGGCATGTGCATAAGCCAGATACTCGCCCCAGGAACAGGGTATAGCCCTATGACATTAGATGAATGTAATCAGGCAGTATCCGACGGAGAATTAGGGATACAGGCTTGTTACTACAGTAGTGATTATTGGGCAGGTGCAGTAAAAGCATGCGGCGGAATAAACAATATGCCAACAATGGCTCAGTTAGGAGAACTAGCAACCTATGTATATAATCATGATAGTACAATAGGCGCCCAAGAGGATATAAGCAGTGGACTTACGCTTGATACAACCAAAGCAAGTCAATTCCTCTCAGTTTCACCATATTCTAGTTACTTCTTTGTTTGGTCTGGGCAGGAGGGCAGCAGCCTCATCGCGCACAACCGCTACTTCGGCTCTACCAACACGCGCTGGAACAGCAACGGCCGCGGCAACAGCAACAGGCTCGCGGTTTGTCTAGGTGACAACTAGTGCTGAGTGCGTTTGACGAGACTGCTTTTAAAGACGTTAAGACGTTAGGACGCGTCTTGGATTTGCTCCACGCTCACGGAGTCTCGCCTATAGTGCATACGCACAAGTCGGCTCGTTCCGTTCGCTATCCGGACTCGCTCGCTCTGCTCACTCCGTCCGTCCGCAAATCCGCTAAGACGATAAGTTCGTATCATAAAATCAGGCAATGTGGATATCCCATGTTGCCTGATTTTTTTACATGTCACCGCGCAACTGCTTGGTTGCTCGCAATAAACGGGTCTACGGGCTGCTCCGCCGGCTCCACGCCGCCGTGTGCGCCCTGCGCCCTCTGCTCGCAATCCGCAAGTTTTGTAGGGTGGGCAAAGCAATGCGTGCCCACCTTTTTTACTTGTCGGCTTGGTAAAGCCGAGCTACAATGTTGTTGTCGGGCTAAAGCCCGACCTATTGTTAACTGGGGTGACTAAGTGATTAGGTGATTAAGAGATTAGGTGACTAAGAGGGGTCATTTTCAGGCAATGTGACATTCCATGTTGCCTGATTTTTTGTAAATACTTAGTGCCTTAGCCCCCTAGTGCCTTAGTGCCTTTAACATAGAGATCCCGCAAAGCGACAACTGTGGTATATCGCGCCAAAACCGCTGCGGGATGACGTGTTGTGTCATCGTGTCCGGCTTTCAAAATTCATCCATTTAAATGGTTGATTTTTTTAAAATCATCATTAATATAAATGTACGAAGGTAGAATTTTAAAAGGACTATTATCATGGGTAATTCAAATTTATTTACCGGTATATATGCGGGACTTACTAATACTTATGCGCAGCTTGCCGCTCAAAATCCAAACGGGCTTACGCTCGAAGGTATTTCAGAAGCCCGAAATGATATACAGAATAATCTTACTTTGAACCAATCTTTTGCATCATATTTGCAGACTAATTTTAATAATATTGATAAAGACGGAGACGGGATTATTTCATCTGAAGATATGACAAACTTAACAAATATGATGAGTGCTCAAGGATTGACTAAAGCTGAATTGACGCAGTTGTACGCATCCGGCGCAAGCGGGCTTTCAACCGATACTATTAACAATATTCTGGAACATTTTGATGATATGGATACAAATCATGACGGCAGAATTACACAGGCTGAAATCTCTGCTTATACCGTAAATTCCGCAAGACAGGAAAAAGTTGATGAATATGCTCATAAAGCCGCTACTGATATGTCTGTATTCTATGGCAGCGACTCTTCATCATCCGATTCAGGAACTTACAGTATGTTAAGTTATAGATACAAAACAAGTAGTAACTCATAGTACACACACTTAGTAACAAGCGCGGTAATGCGCTCGGAAAAGGGAATTGGAGCTTATCGAAAGATAGGCTTTTTTATTTGTTATATTTTCAAAAATTCAATTTTGTGATATATTGTGAATATTACAAACTTTAAGTATAAAAATGAAAAAAGTTCTACTGATAATATTAGCATATCTTTTATTTTTACCCTCCTGTTGTTTGGCAATAGAAGATATTAATAAGGTAAATTTGCAGCAGGCTATTAATATCGCTGTAGAAAATAATATTGATTTACAAAGTGCAAAACTCAATATTGATATTGCTAAAAATCAAATAAAAACTGCTAATAGATTGAACAACCCTGAT
Source organism: Candidatus Gastranaerophilales bacterium (assembly GCA_944324165.1). Taxonomy (GTDB): domain Bacteria; phylum Cyanobacteriota; class Vampirovibrionia; order Gastranaerophilales; family Gastranaerophilaceae; genus CALUVH01. The sequence goes on from CALUVG010000010.1 coordinate 58,916, forward strand.
ATAAATACATTTTATAACCTTGGAGCAGCGGGCTGGAGTGAACCACAGCAAATGGGGGCATCCGAGCTTATAGAAATAGGCAAGCGTTCGGCACGTAAAAACCTTGCTAAAGCAAATCTGGAACTAATTAATGAATCCGTAAGGTATACAAAATTTAAATTAAAAATGGATGTTCGAGAAGCCTATGTAAAACTTGTTGCTGCAAAATCTGTTTTATATACATTAAAACAACAGCAGGATTTGCAGGAAAATTTATTGCATATTGCTCAAAAAAGATACAAAGCAAATCTTGTGCCGGAAATAGATGTTATTCAGGCGCAAATTGCCCTAAATCAAATGATTACTCAGGTAAATTCGGCAGAAGTGAATGTTAAAACAGAGTTCAATAATTTTAACAAAGTTATAAATGACAAAGAGGGTAAGGTTTATGACACTGTAGATAAGATTTTTGCAGAAGAAAACAATTTTGAAGAACTGTTAACGCCTGAACCGCAAATGGATGTACCTACTTTTGAAGAAATTGATGAACGCGCACTTGCAAATCGTTTTGATATAAAATTAGCTGCTAATCAGATAGAAGTTGCACGCAAAAATCTTATTGTTGTTGCAAGAAAAAGAATTCCCGATATAGAACTCGTGGGCGGCTGGATGTATCAGCGCGCCAATCATACAGATGACAACCGATTTAACAGCGGAGCTTATGTCGGGGCGAATATCGTTAATATACCGCTTTTCTACAACTATTCTCCGGAAATTAAAAATGCAAAATTGGAACTTGATCAGGCAATAATGAATTACAATTCGACTAAAAACAAAGCTTTGATAGATTTGCATTCTGCTTATAGCAAATTTCTTACGGCAAGAACAAATTTAAACGATTATGAGAAAAAGATTGTAATAGATTCTGAAGAGTTGATTAATGTGTCAGCAAAAAGTTATGAACAGGGAAAATCTGATATTACATCATTGATAGTAATGAAGAAATCTTATCAGTCTATAATTCTCGGGTATACTCAGGCAATCGAAAATTATTACAATAGCTGGACAGATTTTTTGCGCGAGGTAAATTCGCAAGAGTTTGACCTTTATGCGGATGATGAGGATAATCTGTAATCAGGCTCTTGGGTGAGTTTCGTTATAGACTTCTTTCAGATGCTGTGAAGAAACATGGGTATAAATTTGTGTATTTGAAATACTGGCATGCCCCAAAAGTTCCTGCACAACTCTCAAATCAGCTCCGTTTTCAATCAAATGTGTTGCAAAGCTGTGGCGGAAAACGTGCGGTGTGACATGTTTTGGCAAACTTATTTTTTCTACAACTTCATTAATAACATTTCTGATTGTGCGTGGCTGCAGCCTATATCCTGTATTGTTAATAAAAACAGGTGAGTCTTCTTCAACAGGTGGCAGGCTATATCCCTTCGCGATTAAAGGTCTTGCCGTTTCAATGTAGCGTTCAAGATATGATTTAGCTCTGTCCGTGACAAGAATAATGCGTTCTTTTGAGCCTTTGCCAAATACACGTATTTCATTGTTTTTGAGGTTCAAGTCTCCAAAATTTAGTCCGGATAATTCCGAAACACGCATGCCGCTTGCCCACAAAAGTTCTAAAATTGCGCGGTTTCTATATCCTGCCGGGGTTTCTATTTTGATATTATTCAGGATTTTTTCAACCTCATCAGGTGTTAAAAATTTTGGCAAAGACTGCGGGCGTTTAGGGGTTGTTAAACTCATTGCAGGATTGGACTCTATTTTTCTTTCCCTGTATAAAAATTTATAAAATGTTCTTAGTGAGGCAACCTTTCTTGCAACCGTTGTTTTTTTGTAATTAAACTTTTGGATAAAATGTAAATATTCTCTTACTTTGGAAAAGTTAACATTTGTACACTCTTCACTATCAAGCCAGATTAAAAAGCTTAATATGTCCGAACAGTACGCTTTTGCCGTATGTTTAGAGAAATTCCGCTCTACTAAAATGTATGTTTTAAAATCTTCCAGATCTTGTTTTGAATTAATATTTAAACTCATAATTTGCCTTGTTGCTTTTTTCTCATATATATTATACAATGTTATCAGGTGAATGTGAATAACTTAATAGCAGGAGAAAAAATGAATTATAAAAAACTTTTATTATCTTCAGTGATTGTAGCAGGCATGCTATTTGTATCAACACAGGCTTTTTCAGAAGAATTGCAGGCGGGTGTAACTAAAAGTCAAACTAATAAAGCCCAAATTCAAAAACAAGCAGCAAACAGAAAATATGGTGATATTGAGAAATTAATAGAATATAATCACTACAAAGAAGCTGAAAGTAAACTGGAATATATACTTGAACGCAATCAGCAAGATATTGATGCACTTGCGCTCCGCGCTGTGTCATGGGCAAAGCAGCATAAGCTTGAACCTGCACAAAAAGAAATTGATAAATTAATGAAAAATAATCAGAAAAATCCAATCCTGCATTATGCTCAAGGTATAGTTTATATGAATCGTCAGACTTCTTCTGATGTAGATTATATTAAAGCTATACGCGATTTGAATAATTCTGCTATTAAAGAATTCGTAACAGCTGTAAATCTTGATAATACTTATTATGCAGCATACAATGCAATGGGTGTTGCAACCCTTAAACTTGGCAACAAAGCCGATGCAAAGGATCTGTTTAATATTGCAGTTGATATTAATCCGCAATATGCCAGCGCTTATGACAATCTTGGTGTTCTGGAAATGATGAATAATAATTTAGATGGTGCTGAACAATATTTCCAGAAAGCCTTGAAATACAATACAACAAACCCAACTTCTATGTATCATATGGGACAGGTTGAGGCAAGACGCGGTAATTATTCAAATGCATTAACTTGGATTAACCATTCAGTTCATATTAATCCAAATTCAGCACCTGCATTAAACTTACAAGGTGAATTGTATCTAAAACAGGGTAACCAGCCTGCGGCTTTGAATTCCTTCAGAAAAGCAGTCCTTGTTAAACCTGAACATTCAGCGTCTTATCTTAACCTTGCAAATGTTTATGAAAAAAGAGTTGATAATGAAATTGCAATTGAACAGTTGAAAACACTTCTTGCTATAAATCCTAAATATCAGGAAGGTAAACTGAAAATCGCTAACCTTTCTTTAACTGAAAGAAAATATGAACAGGCTCTTGATTATTATTCTCAACTGTTAGGCGATGAACAATATAACGAAGATGCAATAATCGGGCTTGCAAATACATATTATGAAATGTCAAAAGATCATGCGGACAGTGCGAACATCACGACAAATAAAGAACTTTATATAGCTTATGAATACATAAATAAAGCTATTGAAAAATGTCCGGATGACCTGGAATTACACCTTGCAAAAATTAAAATTGCACAATTGGTACACATGGAAGATATGCCTAAAGAAAGTCTGGATTATATAATTAAGGCTGCCGGTAATAACATGATGGATTCCGTTATTAAAGGCGAAGCTTATCTGGCACTTGGCAGAGAAGCAGATGCTGTATATACCTTTGAAAATGCTGTTAATTTTGCACAAAGTGTTGATGACTGCTTGTATTTAGGTGAAATTCTTGTTCATCATAAACAATTTAGAACAGCCAGAACTGCACTGAAGAAAGCCTTAATGAAAGATCCAAATAATATTATCGCTAAAAACGGTATAGGTTATATTGATCTGTGTGAAATAAAATCAAATGAATTCTTTGATGTTGCAAAAAGACAGTTTAAAGAAGAAAATTATGCATCTACAATTGAATATTGTAACCGTGCAATTGACTTCTATCATAACAATGCAGATATAGCAAAATTGAAAGCGCAAGCCTACGAAAAAGAATTGAATTACAGAGGTGCTGTAAAATATTATACTCAGTATCTGGCATTCAACCCGAATGCATCTGATAAAGCCGCTGTAACAAAGAAAATTGAAAAATATAAACGCAAAGCAGTTAAACAGCAGTAAATAGCAGACATGAAAAAATTTGATATTCGCAAATCTTTTGAAGATTTTTGGAAAGAACCCTTGAGTATATTGACCGAGGGTTTATTCCAACTTGTGAATATTCAGTCAAATATTTTTGCTCAAAAACCTTCTCTCACTGTAGAAATGGTAAATAAAAAAGCACAGATTACTGTTGTGAATAATGAAAAAATGTACAACCTTTTTCAAACCGTTCTCTACAAAAGACGCTTGAAAGAACAACGCGAAAAAGCTATTTCTTCAACAAAGTAGGCGGTAATTATGGCAAATTTAAAGTATATAAATGCTAAATTTTTGATAAGCGCGGAAAAACTTTCGCAGTGTCCGGAGTATACACTGCCGGAATTCCCTTTGATAGGACGTTCAAATGTAGGCAAATCTTCATTTATAAACGGGCTGGCGAATAATAAAAAATTGGCGAAAACTTCGAATACACCCGGTAAAACTCGTTTAATCAATTTTTTTAATTTTTCCGATAAGTTTATGCTGGCAGATCTTCCGGGATATGGTTATGCAAAGGTATCAAAAGAAGCGCAAAATCGCTGGCAGAAATACTTAGAAGAATATTTACTGGAAAGAAAACAAATAAAATCACTTATTCAACTGATAGACGGACGTCATGAAATTCAAAAAAATGACTATCAAATGCGCGAATGGATAACTGCCTTTAACCTGCCAATTATGACCGTTATAACTAAGATGGATTATGTATCACGTTCAAAAGTATTAAATGTTATAAATTATGTAAAAAAAGAATTTGGCGGTGAAGTGCTCCCGTTTAGTGCTGTTGATAATCGTTATAACGAAAAAATTTTGATGACCCTGCTGGAATTAGAATAAGTGAAAACAGAACGTTTCAAGCATGGTTAAGACGTTTTATTATTGACGTTTCAGCCTTGACAAGACTGCTTTAGCGCATACAATTATAGTGTATATAACCAAAGGGAGTATAGAAAAAATGATGGATCGTATACAAGTTACACAAGAAGTAGAAAAAATGTGCTGCGTAAAACGCGGCGTAAAAGGTGAACCGGCTCCTATCCCTCAAGAAGGTGAATGGACAAAATGTAAAGAAATTAAAGACATTTCCGGTTTGACACACGGTTGCGGATGTTGTGCACCGCAACAAGGTACCTGCAAATTAACTCTTAACGTTAAAGACGGTATCATTCAAGAAGCACTTGTTGAAACAATCGGATGTTCAGGTATGACTCACTCTGCAGCTATGGCAGGTGAAATCCTTCCTGGTAAAACTATCCTTGAAGCACTTAATACAGACCTCGTTTGTGACGCTATAAACGTTGCAATGAGAGAATTGTTCTTACAAATCGTTTACGGAAGAACTCAAACTGCTTTTTCTGAAAACGGTTTGCCGGTAGGCGCTGGGTTAGAAGATTTGGGTAAAGGACTTTGCTCAATGGTTGGTACTATTCACTCAACTAAACAAAAAGGTCCTAGATACTTATCTTTAACCGAAGGTTACATTCTTAAATTAGGTCTTGATAAAAACGATGAAATTATCGGTTATCAATTCGTAAACCTTGGTAAAGTTATGGACGCTATTAAAAAAGGCGTTGATCCAAAAGAAGCTTTCGAAAAAAATATCGGTACTTACGGCAGATTTGCTGATGCTGTTAAGACTATCGACCCGCGTGAAGAGTAATTGAATTTTGTTTAGAGTTTAGCGGCAAAGCTGACAAACTCAATATCGCGCGGAGCAAATGAGCAAAATTTTACAAAGTAAAATAAATCAATCGCGGACGCGCAAACAATAATTCAAAATACAACACTACTGTAAAGATAACAATTAACATAAAGGGAAATAATTATGACAGTTAAATTTGAAGGACAAGATAGACGTGAAGCTACTTTGAAGAAAGTTTTACCGGAATACGGGTTTAAATCTTTGGAAGAAGCTCGCGACTTATGCTTATCAAAAGGCATAGATGTAGATGCAATTGTAAAAGGAATTCAACCAATTGCATTTGATAACGCATCTTGGGCTTATACGCTTGGCTGCGCTATCGCTATTAAAAAAGGTATTAAAACTGCGGCTGAGGCTGCTGAAGCAATCGGCTTGGGCTTACAAGCATTCGCAGTACCTGGTTCAGTTGGTGACAGCAGAAAAGTAGGTCTCGGTCATGGTAACCTTGCTGCTATGTTGTTGAGAGAAGAAACTCAATGTTTCTGTTTCTTAGCAGGTCATGAATCTTTTGCTGCTGCAGAAGGTGCTATCGGTATTGCAAGAAATGCTAACAAAGTTAGAAAATCTCCATTGAGAGTAATCTTAAACGGTTTAGGCAAAGACGCTGCTTATATCATTTCAAGAATCAACGGGTTTACTCATGTTGAAACTAAATATGATTATAAAACAGGCGAATTGAAAATCGTTTCAGAAAAAGCATTCTCAGACGGAGAAAGAGCAAAAGTTAAATGCTACGGTGCTGATGATGTATCAGAAGGTGTTGCAATTATGAGACATGAAGGTGTTGATGTATCAATCACCGGTAACTCAACAAACCCTACACGTTTCCAACATCCTGTAGCAGGTACTTACAAAAAATGGTGTTTTGAAAACGGTAAAAAATACTTCTCAGTAGCATCAGGCGGTGGTACAGGACGTACACTTCACCCGGATAACGTAGCTGCAGGTCCTGCATCTTACGGTATGACTGATACTATGGGTAGAATGCATGGTGATGCGCAATTTGCAGGCTCATCATCTGTACCGGCTCACGTTGAAATGATGGGTGTGATCGGTATGGGTAACAACCCTATGGTCGGTGCAACCGTTGCTGTTGCAGTTGCTGTAGAAAATGCTATGAAATAATTTTTTATAAATGTGTTTTAGTTGATGGCGCGGGATTTTTAATCCCGCGCCATCTTTCTACATTTTAAACAAAAACGAAAGGGGATAATATGAATAATAATAACGATGCATTTACGCTCGCAGAAGTTTTGATAACTCTGGCAATAATAGGAATTGTTGCCGCAATTACAATACCTTCATTGATTCAGGGATACAAAAAGACCGAATATTCTTCAAAATTGAAAAAATTCTATTCAACTATGCAGCAGGCAATACAGATGTCTCAGATAGATAATGGACCATTAGAAAACTGGGATTTTCAAAAACAAATTGAGGATGAAGATGGTAACCGTGATTATTATGCCAATTATGAATATGAGAAAACATGGATAAAAAAGTATATTTTACCTTATATAAAATATAATAAAATAACAGATGGAGAGTATATTCCTCCTGAAACGGAAACAGAAGAAGCTGTTAATAATCCGGTAATGGTATATTTCGCAGACGGCTCAACAATGACGACTTTTCTAGGTGACTGTTTTGATATTGTTTATGATGTAAACGGCGAAAAATCGCCTAATGAAAGTGGTCGTGATCAGTATAGATATACTTTTTGTTTTGCGGCAAGTCCCGGTATGCAAAATACGCAAGGGTTTCGTCCTTACCTTTCCGGTCGTGCTACATCAAGAGAAGATGCATATAATAGATGTATTCAGGCGGCTGCTTTTTGCTCAACTCTTTTACAATATGATGGGTGGGAATACAAAGACGATTATCCATACAAACTTTAAATATTTTTCGTAATCACTTGAAAAATTTGTGGCGATATGTAATAATAGAAGTATGAGGACGGAACTTAGAGGAATTTGGATGGCAGGAAAGCTGGCAGAAAAACGAATAGATAAAGTAGGTTGGGGTTTCTATCTCAACAATGAAAATGCTGTTGCGTTACAAAATTCCTGTGGTTGTGAAAGTTTGACCGACAAAAATACGTCAATAACTCCACTCTCCACACTCACCACTGCCCCGTATGGGGCTGAAACCCGCATGAATAGTGCATTTGCGGGGGGGGGGGGCGCCAACCTCAAAGCCTGAGCGACTTTCGACGCAAAACGCAATATCATGTCATCCTGAACTCGCAGCTCCTCTTGTTGCCGAATGCAATGAGGCTTACAAGGGAGGGTGCTCGTAGAGTATTTCAGGATCTCCATACAAACAATTACGGAAATGCATTAACTGCCATTCGTCATCCCGCAACGAGTTGCGAGCAGAGGCACGAGCGCGAAGCGCGAGAGTTGACGCCGAAACGGAAACGGTCAGTTTTCGTTGGAGGCGGAACGGTGCCGTTTATCGCGAGCAACCCAGAACAACCGGAGCCAACAAAAATTTCCGCCTTGCGGGATCTCAAACAAAAATTCGACACAAGTTAAAATACTTGTGTGAAAGTGTATAAATTTTCAAAAAGTGAACTATCGGATAGAAAAATAAAAGAAAGGTAAAAATTTATGGAACAGAAACCAAAATCAACAAAAATTATTAATCAGAACGAAATTAATCACGTAGCGACAGAGCCAGCTTTAAGTAACCTTAGTGCCTTAGTAACTTCTAAGAAGGTCGCTTTCACCCTCGCCGAGGTGCTAATAACATTGGCAATTATCGGCGTTGTGGCAGCAATAACAATCCCTAGCCTAGTGAAGAACTACAACGAAAAGGCATGGGAAACCGCACAGGATGTATTCACAAAACGCCTAGAGGTGGCAACCCGCCAGATGAACACAGAGGAAAAGCTTGCAGGTTATTCAAATACCATGGACTTTGTAAACGAACTTAAAAAGTACATAAAAATAACCCGTGTATGCGACAACAGCAATATAACGAAATGTTTTAATAAAGAAGTCATCTGGAACGAAGGCGAAGACCCGATTGACATGTCCACAATAAGAAATGCAGCAAGTTTAGGTCAAGATGATTGGGATACAGATACAGTAGCTGTTCAGTTTGCGAATGGCGTAAATGCAATTATTGCCTACAATCCTAATACCGAGCAACAACCATTCAATAACCAGTTTAGTGCAACTTCAGCAAGCATGGCAATATTGTACGATGTATCGGGAAATAAGAATCCAAATACAAACGGTAAGGATATAGGCAAAATAAACGTAGAAAATCTTGCAGGTGTAACGGGTTGTATGATAGATCCGAACTTAGTAGGCGGCATGTGTATATCACAGATATTAGGACCAGAGAATGGCGGATATGGACCACTAACAAAAGCAGAATGTGAAGCACAAAAAGGCGACTTAGGCATAAGTGCTTGTTATTTTGAGAGTGATTATTGGGCAGGCGCAGTGAAGGCATGTGGAGTTAGTAACATGCCAAGCCAAGATCAGCTAACAGAACTCGCAAAATATGTATATGGAACAGATAGTATAAACTCCAGTGGCTATACATATGATGTCACATTAGACACAACTAAAGCAGCCCAATTCCTCTCAGCCTCACCATATTCTACCCACTTCTATGTTTGGTCTGGGCAGGAGTATAGTCAGAGCAGCGCGTACCCCCGCTACTTTGGCTCTGCCTACACGAACTGTGACTACTACCACCGCGGCGACGACAACGTACTAGCGGTGTGCTTAGGTGATTCCAATTAAGAGGACTTTGTCCTCTTAATTGTAGGCACTAAGGAGATGCAGAGGTAGTGAACAGTGAACGGTGAACCGTGAACAGTTGTTACAAAATAAGGCAATGTGGGGATTCCACGTTGCCTTATTTATGTAAAGGACTTAACGTCCTAACGTCTTATCGTCCTAATGTCTTTATTAATTGCACTTCTTTAGTTTCGTAGGGTGGGCAAAGCAATGCGTGCCCACCTTTTTTACTTGTCGGCTTGGTAAAGCCGAGCTACAATGTTGTTGTCGGGCTAAAGCCCGACCTATTGTTAACTGGGGTGACTAGGCATTAATTAAGTGATTGAGTGACTAAGTTGTTACAAAATAAGGCAATGAGAAATTTCCCTAATTGCCTGATTTTTATTAACGGACTTAACGTCCTAACGTCTTTATTAACTCCTTAGTGCCCTGTCTTGGATTTGCTCTACGCTCACGGACTCTCGCCTATTGTGCTTACGCACAAGCCGGCTCGTTCCGTTCGCTATCCGGATTTGCTCACTTCGTTCGCTCCATCCGTCCGCAAATCCGCTAGTGCCCTAGCAACTTAGTGCCTTTTGGAAACAACAGTTCACAGTTCACGACCTCTGTAACTAATAAAACGGACATCTTTCGATGTCCGGCATTTCATTTTCTGAAACAAAAAGGATTTACATTAAATTAAAGTCTTTTTATAATAACAACCTCCCCAAGGCTGTTTCCCGCGATTATGTTAATTTAAACTTAGTATTCAATACCTTGTCTTGCCATTACTCCCATATCAAAATAGTGTTTGATAGGTTTCATTTCCGTAACAAGATGCGCCATTGCTTTCAGTTCAGGGTGCGCATAGCGTCCTGTTAATACTATTTCAAGATTTTCAGGTTTGTGTAATAATGTTTCTTTTACATCACTTACCTTAATCATATTCATTGCTGTACAGATATTAATCTCATCAAGTATAATTAGCTGATATTCGCCGGAATTAATAGCTTTTTTAGCAAATTCCCAGCCTCTTTTAGCTTCTTTAAAATCATCCATACAAACGTTATGAGAGTAGCACACTCTGTCCATACCAAACTGTACAACGTCAAGATTCGGCAGGAATTTGGAAGATGAAACAATTTCACCATAAGATGTAGCACTGTCGCCTTTGGTAAATTGAATAATAAGAACTTTCCATCCGTGTCCGAGTGCTCTAAGTGCCAATCCTAAAGATGCTGTTGTTTTCCCTTTACCATCTCCTGTGTAAATTTGTATATAACCGTGCTCTAACACCTCATCTACCTCCGAATAAAAAAACTATTTTTTCTATCCTCATTTTAAACGATTTTTTAATAGTTTTAATCGTTCTAATGATGGATTACCATATCGAGCCGGAGATTGATAGTTTTTATTTTTACCAAATCCCCTACTCCCAAGATTTGTTCCTTTATCATATTCCAAAACAAAGAAAAAGAAACGTATTTTTAACACTCCATGCCAATCTTTTTACAATATTATTTTTTGTAAAGTCAAAGAAGTACGTTTTGGAATAATTACAGCCCAAAAATTAATTTTCCAAAAAATTTACATAATTTTTGTAAAGGAATTGTTAAAAACTCTTGCAATATTCTAAAAAAGTCTGCCGATAAGCATTTCAACTAAATAATAAATTGTAAATGTTGTTAATAATTATGCTTAATAAAATAGTTTTATTTTTTAAAAATATGGGCATATAAAATATTAGGGTCGATAATCTCAAAGCCATGCTGTATAAGTGTTTGCGCTTTGTTAACTTTTGTAACAAAAGGGGATATTAATGAAATCTCTAATTAATAGAAGTTTTTATATATATAAGAAGTAATAGAAAAGAGAGCGAGTTATGGCACCATTACCGGGATTATCATCCTCTACAAGTAAATATCAAATTACTCGTGATGCAAGCGGGAAGATTGTCAATGGCAGTTCTATATCTACCAGAGCAAAAACAACTCTTTCTTCATCTACTCGTTCTGCAGTCTTTTCATCAAGCCCGCGTCCGACAAGAATATATGCAGCAAGTACTTCAAATAAAGCATTATCAGGGGCAGGATTAGAAAGAGGACCTGATGGAAGATTACGGTCAAATTTTGACGCTTCAGCTTACCGTGCAGGTAATGGAACTTCTGTATCCAGACCTACTGTTATAACAGTAAGCGGTGGTGGAAGCTGTAATCATGCATCTAATAATACAAATATTGCAGATATTGCAACGGCTGCATTAGGTTTAGCTACTGCTATTAAGAATAATGCGGATGTATTTGGAGATTTGAATGCATTATTCAAAGGTAAAACAACTGAACAAGCAAGTGACACATCCGGCAAAGACTCATTGTCTCAAATGAAGGATTGTAAAGATTCAACATCATTACGTTCAGCAATTGAAACAGCAAAAGCGGATAAAGCGGAAATAGATGCAAATCTTGCAAAACTTGAAGGCGGTTTGTCAGCTAAGAAAGAAGCTGCAGATGCTGCAAAAGAAAAATTAGAAGGCGAAAAAGGTCTTAATGCCCAAGTCAAAGCGCAAGAAGATGTGGTTAAACAAAAGACAGATGCATTAAATGAATCTAAACAAAGAAAAACAGAAGCAGAGGCAACAAAAAAACGCAACGGAGAAACCTTAAATACGGCAAAAGAAGCCGTAGGTGGGGCAAAAGCATCTGTCGATACAGCAACAACAAATCTTGCAAATGCAAAATCAGCATTAGCAAGCACTCCAAAAGAAACAATCGGACCGGATGGTACATCAGTACCAAATGAACCGGCATATTCAAATGCTCAAAAAGCAGTACAGGATGCTCAAGCAGAGCTTGACAAGGCTATTAATAACTTAAAGACTAAAGAAGAATCTTATAACACAGCACTTAATAATTACAAGAAAGCTGCAGAAGCATTCGCTAATGCATCAAAAGGTGTGACAGAGGCTGAAAATAATGTTAAAACAGCAAATGAACAGTTGGAAAAAGAACAAAGCAAATTAAATGATTTGAAGAAAGAACAAACAAGCCTGAAAAATACTATTCAAGCGTATGAAGATGATCAAAATTCTATTAAAGAACTGAAAAAACAAAGCGAAGATTATAAAGCAGCTTTAGACAAGCAAGAAGAACGTTTGACCGAATTACAAAGAAAAGAATCTGATGAACTTAAAAAATTAACCAATGAAGTTAACAATGATCTTGCAAAAATTATGAAACGTGAAGGTCAAATTAATGATGACGATGGCATGAGTTTGAGAGAAAAGATTAAAGCCAATAAAAATGACAAAGCAAATGCAAAAGTAAGAGAAAAACTTCTTAAGCAGGAAGAACTCCAAAGAAAAGTAGATGTTACTAATCTTTATATGAATGATAAAGGTCTAACATTTGAAGGAAGTGATCTTGTATTTAGAAGCGGCAACTACTCATCAGGTGACAAAGAAGCATTCTATATGATAGGCTCAAAAGTTGTTGATGCCTCAACCTATGCAAGAGAATTTGAAAAGGCAAGGGCAGCAGCTGAACAGGCAGCATAATTACAACTTAACAATTAATTTACATAAACTTTACTTTTAATTTGAGTTATTGTATAGTAACTATAGAGACAGTATTGTCTAGGATAAAAAGAACGGGCAGCCCCGTTCTTTTTTCACTAATATAAGGAAGGTTAGTCATGAAACACGAAATTAACAGGCATGAAATACTGGAAAAAGTTACACCACTAATCGAAAACACAGCAATGCGTTTCGGGTTTGTGCCTGTAGAAATCGAGTTTGTAAAGGAAAATCACAGGTGGTTTTTGAGGATATATCTTTATTCAGGAGAAAGAGATATAACTCTTGATGATTGCGAGAATGTTACAAGAAGTTTGAGTGATTTTCTGGATGAACTTATTCCTGTTAAATATTATCTTGAAGTTTCTTCTCCTGGATTGGAGAGAAAATTTAAATCAGAGAAAGAATTCCTTATTTTCAAAGGCAGGCGCATAAGTTTGAAGTTAAAACAGCCTTTGGAAGGAGAAGAGGAAAAAATTTTCAAAGGTGAAATTCTTGATTATGATACAAATGAAGGCTTGAAGATTTTCAGGTTTGACGACGGGCAGGAACTTCTTATTCCGCCGCAGAACATTCAGTCCGCCAAGTTGTATATGGACTAAGGGCGGCACTAAGGGGCTAAGGCACTAGGGCACTAAGTAGTTACAAAAGAGGTTTTGTAAATGTATTATAAAGATTTAGAAGTTTGGAAAGAAGCAATGAATTTAGTTACGGATATATACGAAATTACTGAAACTTTTCCGCCGAAAGAAATGTTTGGATTAATAAGTCAAATTCGGCGTAGTGTTGTTTCTATTCCTTCTAATATAGCAGAAGGCACTGTCAAGCATTCTGATAAAGAAACTGTGAGATTTTTAGATGTATCATTAGGTTCATTGGCAGAATTAGATACTCAATTATTAATAGCACAAAATCTTAAATATGTTGGTGATATTACAAAAGAAATAACACAGATTTCAAAGGTAAGGGCATTATTGTCAGGACTTATGAAATATTATCAAAATAAATTAAATGAAACTACTTAGTGCCTTAGTGCCCTAGTGCCTTAGTAACTAAAAAAAAGATAAATCGTATTACATAAATAAGAAAGGTAAAAAGGTAAAGAAAATGATTAAAATTGGATCAGCATTATTTGAAGCATGTGAAGAACTTGAAAGAGAAAAAGGAATTCCAAAAGAAGTCCTGATTAATTCACTTTGCGACGCAATGGTTACTGCATATAAGAAAAATATGCGTATTAAAGAAGCAGACAACATCGAGTCAATTCTTGATGAACAAACCGGCGAAATCGGTGTGTTTAAAACAAAATTGGTAGTGGATTCTGTAGAAAATGAAAATGATGAAATTTCGCTTGCAGAAGCTAAGGAAATTGTAGAAGATGTAGAAGTAGGCGATGAGATTAAAATCGAAGTAACTCCGGAACAATTCGGACGTATCGCAGCTCAAGCCGCTAAACAGGTTATTACACAAAGAATTCGCGAAGCTGAAAAAAATCTTGTAATGCAGGAATTTTTGGATAAAAAAGGAACTCTTACAACAGGTATTATCCAGCGTGTTGAAAATAGAAATGTAATAGTAAATATCGGTAAAATTGACGCAATCATGCCGCAAAAGGAACAAATCCCCGGCGAATACTACAAACCGGGCAACAGAATTAGAGTTTTTGTACTTAATGTAAAAGAAACGACAAGACTGCCTCAGGTTATAGTTTCTCATGCCCATGCCGAAATAGTAAGAGAGCTGTTTGAGCTTGAAGTTCCTGAAATAGAAGATGGAATTGTTGAAATTAAATCTATTTCGCGTGAAGCCGGTTATAGAACAAAAATTGCGGTATGGTCAAATGATCCTGAAGTAGACAGTGTTGGGGCATGTATTGGACCTCGCGGTTCACGTATACAAACAATTGTTTCGGAATTGAAAAATGAAAAAATTGATATTGTAAGATACTCTGAAGATCCTGTAGAATACATTGTTAACGCTTTGTCTCCTGCAAGAGTTGTATCTGTTGATATTCTGGCTGACGATGAATATTCTCATGAAGCTATGGTTGTTGTACCGGATGACCAGTTGTCTCTTGCTATAGGGCGTGACGGTCAAAACGTAAGACTTGCTCATAAATTGACAGGCTGGAAAATAGATATCAAGAGTGTTTCTCAAATGGAACGCGCTGAAGCTCAAAATATGCAGAATTACGAAGAAGAAATATCTTATGATGACTACGTAGAAGAACTTCAGCAAAATGATGAACTTCAACAAGAAATTGAAGAAGAAATGAATCAGCAGGCTCTTGATGAGGAAGATCTCCAGCAAGATGAACAAACTGAAGAAATTTCAGAGGATGTTGAAGAATAGTTAAATTGAATAAATCGGATAGAAAAATACCCGCATCTCTGCGGGTATTTTTTGTTATGTAAAGAAATGTAAAAATGAATTTGAAATAGGCTGAAAATCAATGATAATGCCTCATAGGATAGGATAGGATAGGATAGGGCGGGGCGGTGGCAACTATTGTATAAAGACTGTTTTAATAAAAGAGTAAGGGAAAATTAATTTTCTAAATAAAGCAAATAAGCACACACAAAAACCAAAAGGGAAGGAAAAATTGTTATGAGTATTGGGAAAATTGTAGGGTTAGTGTCAAAAAGTTTGTCGTCATCAAAAACAGTGCAAAACGCCTGTAGAGCAGGGGCAAAATATTTTAAAGCAGCCCCGGTTACAACTCAAAAAATATCCGGTATTGCCGTAAAAACAAATCATATGACCGGCACGCAGTTTGCAAAATTGGCAGATGGTACAAAAAGTGTAGTTTTAGGGTCAGGTAATCGATTGAGCAAAGTTCTCGGCGAAGGTACAAAAATAGTTTCGTACCCAAAAGGAAGTTTCTTCGGCGGAGCAGAAGGTCTGATTCAAGTGTCCGGTAAAAATGCAACGCATGGTTTGCCATTTACCCCGAAAGCATACGGTGAATTTGTAAAAGTATTGAAAGATTTGAATAAGCTTTATGCATAAGATGTAGATTAAATATGTAGTAATAAGGTAACGAAAGGAGTTTAAATTATGACAGTTATTAGTAAATTAACCACAGCAGCCGGTACGAAAGTTACAAAGCTATTGGAGGAACCAATGCGTTCAGGATATGGAAAAATGTGTAAAATAATAGAATATTCGCCTAACTCAAAATTAGCCCAGCTCGGTATTGATAAGGTTTGTATTCGAGATGCCGGAAAAGAAGGAAAACATATCATGGCGTTTCGCGGAAATAAATGTTTGTTTTTGGGCGAAACAAATCCCGCAGCAAAAATTGTACAATCAGTTACTGACCAATTCAAAGAATATTTGGATCATGCGAAAGCATGGGCTCAATATAACAGATAAAATATGATATTTTTAAAGGTAGTTACATTATCACAATAACACATGAAAAAACTCTGCATTTGCAGAGTTTTTTCATGTTGACAAAAAAAATTGAGCATATAATAATAACAGTATGGCTTAAAAGACCAAAAATCGTAATGTAGTAATATATTAGAAAAAAAGGAGATTAATCTCATGGCACGTGAAAAGTATGAACGTACGAAACCGCACGTTAACGTAGGTACAATTGGCCACGTTGACCACGGTAAAACAACATTGACAGCAGCAATTACAGCTGTATTGGCTGCTGCAGGTCAAGCTGCATTGAAAAAATTTGATGAAATCGACGCAGCTCCAGAAGAAAGAGCAAGAGGTATAACCATCTCTACTGCTCACGTAGAATATGAAACAGAAAAAAGACACTATGCACACGTTGACTGCCCGGGGCACGCTGACTATGTTAAAAACATGATTACAGGTGCGGCTCAAATGGACGGCGCAATTCTTGTAGTTGCTGCTACTGACGGTGCTATGCCTCAAACTCGTGAACACATCTTGTTGGCAAGACAAGTTGGTGTTCCTAACCTTGTTGTATTCTTAAACAAATGCGATATGGTTGATGATCCTGAATTGTTAGAATTAGTTGAAATGGAAGTTAGAGAACTTCTTTCTTCATACGAATTCGATGGTGATAACATCCCATTCATTCACGGTTCTGCTTTGAAAGCTTTAGAAGCTGCTCAAGCTAACCCTGCTATTAAACGTGGCGAAGACAAATGGGTTGACAAAATCTGGGAATTAATGGATGCAATCGACAACTACTTCCCAACTCCTGAACGTGACTTAGACAAACCGTTCTTGATGCCTGTTGAAGACGTATTCTCAATCACAGGTCGTGGTACAGTTGCTACAGGTCGTGTAGAACGTGGTGTTGTTAAAGTTGGTGATGAAGTTGAATTAGTTGGTTTAGGCGAAACTAAGAAAACAACTGTTACCGGTGTTGAAATGTTCAGAAAATCACTTGATCAAGGTCAAGCTGGTGATAACATTGGTGCATTGCTTCGTGGTATCGACAAAACTGAAATTCAACGTGGTCAAGTACTTGCTAAACCTGGTACAATTCATCCACACACTAAATTCACAGCTAACGTTTACGTATTGACTAAAGAAGAAGGCGGACGTCATACCCCATTCTTCCCTGGTTACAGACCTCAGTTCTACATCAGAACAACTGACGTAACCGGTTCAATCAAATTTGACGGTCAAATGGTAATGCCTGGTGATAACGTAGTTATGGAAGTTGAACTCATCGCTCCGGTTGCTATCGAAGAAGGTATGAGATTCGCTATCCGTGAAGGCGGTCACACAGTTGGTGCCGGTGTTGTAGACAAAATTATTGAATAATTGGGTTTACAATACTTATAAATTTAAAAAGCGGTTTGGATAAATTCTAAACCGCTTTTTTGTGTATATGGGGTTGAAATTTTGGGAGCGATATGTAATAATGGAAGTATGAGGACGGAACTTAGAGGAGTTTAGATGGCAGGGAAACTGGCAGAAGAACAAAAACATAAAGTCGGTTGTGCATACTTGCCCAACAATAAAAATGTTGTTGCGCTGAAAAAGTCTGGTGGTAGTGAAAGTTTGTACAGCGAAAAAACGGCACTCACTCCACTCTCCACACTCACCACAGCCACGAATGAAGCTGAAACCCGCATGAATAGTGCATTTGCGGGGGGGGGGG
>CALUVG010000011.1 GCA_944324165.1 Candidatus Gastranaerophilales bacterium
AAAAATAAAAAACTTTTGATATTTACAACTTATAGTGATACCGCAAAATATTTGTATGACAGTTTAAGCGATTATATCAGAAAAAATTTAAGCTTAAATGTTGCTCTTGTGTCAGGTAGTGATACAGTTTCAACATACAACAATGTAAATAAATTTGATGATATTCTTGAAAACTTTTCTCCTTATTCAAAACTTGGAGAAATGAGAACAGGTAACGACCAAATTGATATTTTAATTGCTACGGATTGTATTTCAGAGGGGCAAAACTTACAAGACTGTGATACTGTTGTAAATTATGATATCCATTGGAATCCTGTTCGCTTAATTCAAAGATTTGGTCGTATTGATAGAATTGGAAGTATCAACAATTCTATTCAAATGATATGTTTCTGGCCTACTGAAGATTTAGAGTCATACATTCAATTAAGGAATAGGGTTGAAGCAAGAATGATATTGGCAGATGCTTCTGCAACTGCTGATGATAATCTATTAGAAGAACAAAACCAAGAGGATGTTATCAAGAGAGATTTAACCTATCGTGAAAAACAATTAAAGAAAATTATTGAAGAAAAAGGGGTAGATGATACTGAAAATTCAATACAAGATTTGAGTTTATCAGACTTTTCACTTGAAGACCTCCAAAATGATTTAAGAAACTTAATGGAAACACGAAAAGACAGTTTAAAAAATATGCCGACAGGTATTTGTGCAATTACACCAAATACTGATAATAACGGTAACAAAGTTGGTAATAATGGTATAATTTTCTGCTTGAAACAAAAAAATAATTCGATTGAAAATTCAAAGCTAAACAAATTACAACCTTATTATTTGGTATATGTAAAAAATGATGGTTCAATTTTATACACTTATAAAAAATCAAGAGAAATTTTAGATATTTATAAAGCACTGTGTTTAGGCAAAACAGAACCGTATATGAATTTGTGCAATAAATTTAATGAACGAATCAAAACACAAGAGGGACTAGAACTTTATAATAAACTTTTAAAATCTGCCATAAGTGGAATAACTAAATATTACCAAAATAATTTATTTGACAAAACATCAGGTAGAGGTGGAATATTACCGACAAACGAGAATCAAATAAAATCTGATGATGATTTTGAATTGATTACTTGGCTCATAATTGATGGAGAAAATTAATGACAAAAAATGAAATAAAGAACAATTTACAAGCTTTTTCAAAAAATAATCTTTTACAGAACTCGTTAGATTTATTTACAACACTAGGATATACAACAAAAAGACAGTATGCGATAAATTCACTTGATGAATTTAAAAACAAATTTTTAATAAGTTCTTTTAATGAACATAAATTACTATTCTCCGAATGGGAAAATGGGGAATTTTTATTTGAGTTGCAGGCTAATGATTTAAATTCTGAAGAAACAACAATAACAAGCGAAATTGTTGATAACAGAGCAATAGAAACATATTGGTTTTTTGCTATTGAGTTAAAAGGCGAAAGTTATACCAAAAAACAACTATCTGACATTACAAGAGAAATTAATAAACAACGACCTATTCCCGCATTTATATTATTCAAATATGCGGACAAATTAACATTTTCAATTATTGACAGACGATTAAACAAAAAGGATGATAATAAAGATGTTTTGGAAAAGGTTATTTTAATTAAAGATATAAACTTTAATAATCCGCACCGAGCACACATTGATATTTTATCCGACATGTCTTTTGAAAATATAAAGAATAAATTCAACGTATCAAATTTTGTTCAACTGCATTTGAACTGGTTAAAAGCATTAAGTGTATCGGAATTGAACAAAAGATTTTATACCGAACTTTCAAACTGGTTCTTTTGGACTATGGATACATGTCAACTTTCAAAAAATAATACTATAAAAGATAATGTAATGTTCGGCATAAGAATGGTTACAAGAATTATATTTGACTGGTTTATAAAAGAGAAAGGACTTATAAATGGCAAAATCTTTGATAAACAGACCTATTTAGACCTATTAAAGACCGAATATAAAGGCCAGGGAGATTTATATTATAAAGTTGTGCTTCAAAACTTGTTTTTTGGGTGTTTATCAAAACCCATGGATAGGCGAGGATTTCGTTCAGAAGACAGATTTCAAGGTAAAAATACTGGTTATGATGTAAACAACTTATTCCGATATGCAAAATATTTAAACAACCCGCAAGAAATAGTTAATATGTTCAAAGATATACCATTCTTAAATGGTGGATTGTTTGAATGTGCTGATGATAAAAGAAACGGTAAATATATTGATTGCTTTACTGATAATGACTCAAGAAACTTCTTAAAAATTCCTGATGATATTTTCTTCTTAGAACATGAAAAAACTGTCGATTTATCGGCACATTTTGACAATAATAAAAGTTATAAAAAAGCAAAAGTACGAGGTTTATTCCCCATATTAAACTCATATAAATTTACTATTGATGAAACAACTCCAGTGGAAGAAGAAATTGCATTAGACCCAGAACTTTTAGGACGAGTTTTTGAAAATCTATTGGCTGCTCATAACCCCGAAACAAAAACAACTGCAAGAAAATCTACAGGATCATATTATACTCCTCGTGAAATAGTAGATTATATGTGTGAACAATCTCTTATCCAATATTTAAAAACACAAGTAGAAAATTTACAAATTGAAAATATTGACAACAAACTAAAAGAATTGCTTTCATATTCTGAAACACATTCATTCTTTGATAGTGAAGTAGATGTGTTAATTAATGCAGTTAATAATGTAAAAATTTTAGATCCTGCATGTGGTTCGGGTGCTTTTCCAATGGGACTTTTGCATAAATTAGTCCATGTATTGTCTAAATTAGATCCGCATAACAAAAAATGGAAAAGTTCTCAAATTGAAAAAGCAAGTCAAATTGATGATTTAGAGGCAAGAGAAGAAGCTATAAATATTATCGAAAAGCAGTTTAACGACAATGAAATGGATTATTCAAGAAAATTATATTTAATTCAAAACTGCATTTTTGGTGTTGACATTCAACCAATAGCAACACAAATTTCAAGGTTAAGATTTTTCATATCACTTATAGTTGAAGAAAAACCAAACAAAAATAAACCTAACATGGGAATACTTGCCCTTCCAAACCTTGAAACAAAATTTGTTGCTGCTAATACTCTGATAGATTTGCCGCAAGACAACTTATTTTCGACGTTCCCGACAATAGTAAAATTAAGAGAAGAATTAGAAAAAGTAAGGACTATGTATTTTCGTGCAAATACTTCAAAAAAGAAAACTGAAATACAAAACAGAGATAATGAATTTAGATTAAAGATAAAACAGGAAGTATTAACTCTTGGGGCAACTTTTGAAAGTGCCGCAAGATTGGCCGATTGGAGTCCATACGATAAAGATGAATCCTCTTTTTGGTTTAATCCAAAATGGATGTTCAATGTTGATAAATTTGATATTGTGATAGCGAATCCACCATATATTGATTCGGAAACAATGTTTAATGTCGGACTACAGGATGAGAGAGAATATATAACAAAACATTTTGAATGGGCAAAAGGTAATTGGGATATTTATATTGCATTCTTTGAAAAAGGTTATAATTTCCTAAACAGTAAAGGAAATATGATATTTATTACTCCTGACAAATGGTTGGCGAGACCATTCGGCAAAACTATGCGCAAGAATATATATAAAAATGTAGTAAGTATTCTTTTTGCAGGCCGTGATGTATTTGAAAGTGCTCTCGTTGATTCAATAATAACGAATATTTCAAAATCAAAAGTTGGTAAAATTAATATAAAAAAATATGATAAAAAAATTATTAAAGACAAACGTTCAATAGACTTAAGTGGTTTAAAACCACCTTATACATTAGATTTTATATCTTCTGATAATTTGGATTTTATAAATAAAATAGAAAAACAGCCATTAAAATTATTTAGCCTGTGTGAATGTCAAAGTGCTTGTGCAACATCTGATGCATATAAATTAAAGCCTATTATCAAATCACTTTCTAATGAAAATGATTATAATAACAATTTATTCAAAATTATGAATACAGGCACAATTGGCAAATATTATTCAAAGTGGGCTACAACGAAAATTAAGTATTTGAAGGACAGTTATGAATTTCCTATTGTAAATAAAAGCGATTTTTATAAAGAATTTTCAAATTCGTACTCTAAAAAAGTTTGTGTTCCAAAATTAATTATAAAAGGATTAACTTTACTTTATTGTTACTTAGACTCCAAAGGTGAGTACATTCCTTGCAAATCAACATTGGTAATTCAAAATGATGATGAAAATATATTAAAAGTCGCAATGGCTATAGTTAATAGTAATTTATCGATTGCTTATATGAAAGAGAAATACTCTTCTGCAAGTTATAATGGGGGTATTGGATTCAATAAAGATATGTTGAATAATTTTCCAATCCCGAAAATATCTGAAAATATTAAAATTTTATTGATTGATAAAGTCAATAAGATTATAGATGTAACTTTAACTAATGATTATGAAACAAATACAAAAAAGCAGAAAGAAGTTTCAAATATAGAAAACGAGATCAATTTGATATTATATAAACTTTATGCTTTGACATATTCAGAAGTTAAAACAATAGATCTAAATTTTTCATTGTCCGAACTAGAATATAATAACTATCAAATTTAAAAAATTAATAAATTTAAGAGTTTTAATGTCTATATAGAAATTATGCCAATTATAATAAATCTTTCTAATAAATTTTTTCGCATGGCAAAATACTACAATTATTCCAATAAAAAAATTAAGAAAATATTTACAAATCGCATGCTGAATAAAACTTTTGCTATAATTAGCATATGGTAAATACAGCACAAAAACACTTTACGGAAGAAAAACAACATACAAAAATCAAGCATAAATTATTTAGGGCAACGCTTGATACAAGTATGAGCATTGCTAATGGAATAAATTATTCAAAAAAAGAAACTAAACCTTACACATATATAGATTTATATGCAGGTGCTGGTAAATTTAAAGATGAACATAAAGGCTCTCCTTTATTAGCCCTAGAATTATTTGAAAAATATAAAGATAAAAATAAAAGAACTTTTTCGGCTATACAAATGGTAGTAGCAGAAAAGAATGAAGAAAATATTGAGGAATTAACTAAAAATATTAATAATGAGAAACAAGTTTTATTATTGGATGACTTGTTATGTACTTTTTGCAGCGGTTCTTGGGAAACTCATGCAGAAACATTAAAAAATTATATTAAATCCAGTCAATGGGGTTTTGTTTTTGTTGACCCCTTTTCTTTAGAACTCAATTTTGATAATTTAATGGAATTAATAAATCAAAGTCCTTATTATAAAGACATTTTAATACTTATAAATAAATCTGCACAAGAGCGAGTATTGGGTAAAATTAACGAACCTGATATAAATAAATTATGCAATTATTTTAATATCTCAGAGAATAACTTAAAAAGATTATTTGATTTTGTTAAGTCAAAAGGTGGTTCAAATGAAACTGTGGTACAACATTTAATCAAGAGGTCAATTAGTAAACTTGATAAGGATTATGTGATAAATGCGGCTATTACAAGAACAAGAAATGGAAAACTTGAGGATTCTAATAGATTTTATTTGTGTCTTATAACAAGTGCAATAGGTGTAGCCAATAGTTTTTTGGAAAAATATGCAGAGGAACTTGAGGATAAAACTCTAAAAAATAATAACATGCAACTAAATTTGTTAAAAACATCTCCAATAACAAAATATGTTTCATTAGAAGAACAAATTGTAAATATAATAAAACATGAGAACCTTACACTATTTGAATTATCTAAAAAATTATATAATGTCTTTTTATCCTGGAAAGATTCTGACGGAACCGAAATCCCTCATAGGCAAGCTCTTATAACTGCTATAAATAATTTAATAAATAATACTAAAATAATTATTCTTAATCCCGAAAAAGCAAAAAAAGGCTGTATAAGTAGTAAAACAAACAAATTATTGTCAAAAGCTTTAACAACAAAAGAAGATGCAAAAAGTGTCATACTCAGCTTATATAGGTAATTCTTTCCACTCTCGCCCCTGAAGAGTGCATCCTGCAATCTTTTTATTTACACCACCCCATTGCTTAAAGAAAAACGGCACTTCATGTGCAATACAATTATCTCTTATTGAAGTTACCCAGTCCTCTTGAATTGGCCTTGCACCCGGTCCACTCTCTCCTCCAACAATAACCCAGTTAATATTTTCCAATGATAATTCTTTGATTTCTGTTATCATTGGTTCTATTGACAAATATTTAATATGAGCTGGTGTACGTATTAAATATGGAATACGTTTTTTTTGATTATCTGATTCAACAGTTACTCCAAGCCAAATATTTTTTGTCCAACTTAATTTTGGTGCAATTTGTTCTAGCCTTTCAGCTCTTTTGGTGAGAACTTGGAATGTATGCCAGTATGCCTTATTCATCACTTCAAACACCTTTATGATAAATTCATCTGGAACATCTTTATGAAACAAATCACTCATCGAACATACGAATATTATTTGTGGCTTTTTCCATGATAACGGTTCGTCGAGACAATCTTCATGCATTGTAACCATAAAACAATTTTTGTATTTTTCTTGCCCCATTGCATATAAGCGTCTTGCCATTCTTTCAGCATAACAATGTTGGCAACCTTCACTAATTTTGGTGCAACCTGTTACCGGATTCCAAGTTGATTCTGTCCATTCAATTTTTGACTTTTCTGCCATTATAAATAAATTATACTTATTTTACAAAATTTTACATACGTTCGAATAGATGATATTTATTCACTCATAACTTGAACTTTGTTTTTGACTATTGAGACGACACAATATATGAAGTTGCAAGGAAAAAGTGAAAATCCATGTTACTCCCCAATAGTTTATAAACATTCATTTCAATTATTTAAAAATATTTACAACAGAAGTATTGTTATTGATTATTTTGTATCAAATCAATTAGAAATTAAAAATTTAAATATTGTATGAAATATGTTTAATTGCTATTCAAATTATGTTCAAAAATTATTGTGTTGGAATGATACATTTTAGATATATCATTGATATTTACTCCAAAGAAAGTGATAAATGGTGTAGTTTGAAAGGAGCAGATTATGGTTGAAAAAGATTATATGCTATACGGAACAAAGATTTTAAATCTTAAAACTCAAAAAATTGGACTGTTAATTTGTTTATGGAAAAACAAGTTTGCCCATAAAACTGTAGACTTTGCTACCTGCGTCGACAAAAATGGCAAGCGATACAACATAAAACTTGATAATATAAGAGGGTTTGAAGATGATTTTGAAAAATAAGTTGACAAGAGAAAGCTCAGAAATAACTTATCATGAATTTAGAAAAAAGTTTACGAAAGAACTACAAACAGCATTTGAAAGTTTTTGTAAAACGGAATTAAACAAACCTTTTTATAACTACAAAGACGACAATTTTATGGAATTTTAATAATTTGGGGAATTCGGTTTGGTATACTGAGAAAATATAAATTTTATTTTTGAACACCATTTAAACACTTTTTAAACGGTTTTTAAACGCCGTTTAAAATTTTGCAAATTTTTCAAAAACTTCCGACTAAAATACCACAAAGTCTCTTTTTAATATCAGGATATATCTTCTTTGCTTCGGAGGTGTATTAAAACATTAATAATTATGTTTATGGTAAAATTTATATCATCAAGTATAGGAGAATAATTATGATTAAAGAATTGGGTATAAAAAGAAATCCTACGCAGCAGGATTTATCTTGGTTTTTAGATTTATATGCTTGGAATCAAATTGATTTAAATCCTCCATACCAACGTAAAAGTATTTGGGGTAGAAGTGATAAGAAATTTTTTCTAAATACTATTTTTAATAATTTTCCTTGCCCAGCTATTTATGTACAAAAAGAAATCAAAAATGGGAAAACAATGTATTTTGTTGTTGATGGTAAGCAAAGACTTCAGACAATTTTTGATTTTTATAACAATAAGCTTTCTATTCCTAGTGATTTTGGGGATTTAAGATTAGATGGGAAGAAGTGGAAAGATATTGAAAAAGACTCTGAATTATCATCAATATTTTATGATTATAATTTCACTGTAGAAATTCTTACTGGTGTTCAGAATGAATTATGGAAAGAAGTTTTTGACAGGCTTAATAGAAATGCTAAAGTCTTAACAGACCAAGAATTAAGACATGCAAGATTTGATGGTTGGTTAATTAACAATGTTGAAAACGAAGCAAATGAAGAAAATCTAGAGAATGATAATAAATTCTGGAAAAATGTTGGTATTGCAACTAAAGGTAAAGCTGCTAGAATGAAAGATGCTGAATTTATTTCAATTTTAATGTTAATTATTTTAGAAAATGATTTTGTCGGGTTTCCGCAGGATGCGATTAGTGAATTGTATTTAAAATATGATAAAATTATCCAAGATGGTGAAGATCCAGAAATCGGGGACTTTGTATTTTCACAAGATATGGCACAAAATGCACTTAACCGTTTTAGCACAATTAAATCTTTCCTTGTTAGCATAGAAAAAGAAACACAGTTATTATCTTCAACCTTTTTCAAAAAGAAAAATACAACCCATTTATATTCACTATGGGCATATTTTGCATTAAACAATATTTATGAGATTGATGGTAATCTTATTAATAAAATAAAAATGTTTTACGAAATGTTAGAAACTGTCTCTGGAACAGATTCAACTATGTACTCTAGTTTAATAGGACAAAATGAACTATATCAATGTGTTATTAAATATTATGAAAATTGCTCTGGAGCATCTACCGAAATACCACCACGCAAGGATAGACACGATGCATTAACGGAATTTATATCAAGGGTATAAATAAAATGATGAAAATTTCTGCTCAAGTACAAAGCATATATTATGAACTTGAACCTGTAGCAAAAGAGCTGGAATTAAGTATTAATAAGCACTTGCAAGAAGTCTGCAACAATAATCAGTGGTTATATATACATCGCGTAAAATCATTAGAAAGTTTTGCACAAAAGCTTGAAACCGGTCGTTACAGTGGTATTGAAAAAATTGATGATTTATTTGCCTGTACAATTGTTGTACAAAATATTGAAACAATAGAACAAGCTGCTAAAATTATAAAAGAAAAATTTAATTTTTTATATTCAAGACCTACAAATTTAACACATACAAAGATTCGCCCAGAAAATTTCGTGTATGATTCTTTAAGAATGTATTGTCGAGCAAAACAAATAGGTCCATTTAAAGATTATCACAATTTAATATTTGAAATTCAGATAAAAACATTCTTGGAGCATGCTTGGGCAATCGCAACACATGATTTTTCATACAAAACAGATACTATATCTTGGGGTAGAGAAAGAATAGTTTCACAAATGAAAGCTATGTTGGATAATATAGAATTAACAATAAACAATGCAGAAGATTTAGCCGAAACTCAATATATTAATAAGATACACGAACATTATAAATTTATAAATGCAATAATCGCATTTTACAAAAAATTTTGGAACGATGAAAAATTACCAGCTGACAAAAGAAGACTTGCATTAAATACACAAGCTTTATTAGCAAAATTAGATATAAAGTTAGAAGAATTAGAAGAGCTATTGAAAAACGAAAATTTAGAAAAACGTGGTAGTTATACTTTATCGTTATCACCCTTTCAAATTATTGTACAAACAATTATTAATCAAAAATTTAGCAACTTTGAAACATTTGTTAATTCCAAAGAACAGAAGGGAAACCCTTATTATTTATTACTAACAGAAAATATGGACATTCCAAATAATATAAATTTTTCAAATATTTTGTCTATAAAGGGAAATGAAGCAAATATCTTATTAAGAAGAGAGAAAAATGAATAATAAACAATCAGGATCTTTTTATACGCCATATGAATTGATTAAATATATGATAACTAAAATTAACAAGAATTTTAGTATGTCTATTTTAGAACCCTCTTTTGGGGATGGACGTTTTATGGATGAACTTCTTCACAATAACTACAAGAATATTACAGGGATTGAATTATTTCCTGAAAAAATTCAAGATTATAAAAATAGAAAAAATAATGTAAAATTAATCCATTCTGATTTTATTAAATTTGCATTAAAAAATAACAAGAAATACGATTTAATAATAGGGAATCCACCATATATAGCAAAAAAACAGTTAAAACAAAGCGAAAGAGACACTAATTCTGAAATTTTACGTTATTTTAATCTATCTGATAATATATTTCAAAATATTTGGGTATCATTTGTTTTAGGAAGTTTAAAATTACTAAAACAAAATGGAATTATTTATTTCGTATTACCTTTTGAATTTTTGCAGGTTCAATATGCAGAAAGATTACGAAACTATTTAGAAAGTCAGTTTAATTATATTGAAATTACAACTTTTGAAGAAAAGGTTTTTAAAGAAATCGAACAAGATATTTGCTTAGTTTATTTAACAAATAAGCCCAAGATTAGGCCATCAATCACATATAAAACATATGATAATATAAACAATATGAAACTAATTTCTAGTAGTAAAATTAGTCGTCACAAACCTTTAAAAAAGTGGTCAAATTCTATAATAAACGATAAAGAAACATCTTTTTTAAAAGAATTATCTAAAAATTATTTAAAAATATCAGAACTTGGAGAAATATCTCCAGGTATTGTTACTGGAGCAAATGATTATTTTATTTTAAATAAATCGATAGCCTCTAAGTTATTAAATACTAATTCTTGTTTGCCTATAATATCAAAAGGTGCATTGATGCCCAATTTACTTATATTTAAAAAAGAAGATTTAAATGAATTAGAAAATACAGATAAGCCAACGCAACTAATTAATTTGTGCAATATAAAGGAAAATGATTTTTCAAAGGAATTAAAATTATATTTATCAAATGATATCGATAAATACAATATGAAAATTAGAGATAGATATAAATGTCGAATAAGAAATCGTTGGTTTGATGTTCCTATAATAAATAATGGGGATTTAATGTTTTTTAAAAGATATAACATCTATCCTAAATTAGTACAAAATGGTGCCAATGTTTATACTACAGATATAGCTTATAATATAAGATTAAAAGAAATATATGATGCAAAGTCTGTTGCATTTTGCTTTTATAATTCACTAACATTAGCTCTTTGTGAATATAATGGAAGATTTTATGGTGGGGGGGTTAATGAACTTGTTCCATCAGAATTTAAATCACTGTATATACCCTATAAAAAAATAAAATCAAAAGATATTGAACACGTAGATAAAATGTTTAGATCAGGTATAGATATAGAATCTATTATTAATTATGTTGATAAAATAGTGTTTGAAAATATTGATATGAAACAAATTGATATTTTAAGAGAAATTAGAAAAAAATATTACAAAAGACGGTTAAAAAATAATAACGAAATTTCGTAATATTGATCTTTCATATGTAAACATATAAATTATCAAATAATATATGAAAAGTCTCAAATTTCTCTATTAAATATGCTTAAAGAGTATATGTATTAGACTTTGTAAAGACTTCCGAGTTGTATGTCAAATTTGCGATACTTTATGTCAAAACTCCTGACACACAACAAATATGGTATTGCCTTAGTTTGTTAAAATAAAAGAGGGGCAACAAATACCCGAAATTTTTATTTCATCAATATAAAGATAACACAAAAATTAAAAATGCTTTATGTTTAAAAATATTAAATCGGCGAGATATTTTACAGTTCAAATACTATCCCCAAAATAAAAGAGACACTAGCAGTGTCTCTTTTATTTTGGAGGTTAGGAGATTCGAACTCCTGACCCCCTGCGTGCAAAGCAGGTGCTCTACCAGCTGAGCTAAACCCCCAGAGTTCTTGAAATTTTTATGATTAAAAATTTCTTATCTATTTACTTGTCACATTATTTATTCTACATGCTGATTTTTTTTTGTAAAGTCTTTTTTATAAAAAATTAAAAATTTAATCTATAATCAATCTTTTTCAATATTTCATTTAAGCGGTTTTTGTCTTTCTTATACCACCATCCTATTAATACTTCAAAGGCGGTTGCTGTCCGGTATTCAACTTGATTTGAGCGACGGGCTATAGGAATTGATAAATTGCGCCCGCGGCGTGCTAATTCTAATTCAGTTTCCGTTAATTCCTGTTCTATGTAATGAAATAACTCTGACTGAAATCCGGCTTTTACCCTATCTGTCGTAAGCTTATGCAATTGTTTTGCGTTTTCAGTCAATAAAACTGTTTTTTCGCGGATATATAATTCCCATACCGCATCGCCTAAATATGCATAATTACGTAAATGCATTTCTTCCATATGTTGATTTTACTATAAAAAAATGATTTGTATTTTTTTTGTTACTGTGGCAAAATGATTTAAGAGGAGAGGTTTATGAAATTAAAAATATTTTTCTTGGCAATATGTTCAATATTTTTAGCACAGATTACATTTGCTTTTGAGCAAAATTCTTGTCCGGTTGGTAATGCTTTTACTCCCGAAGCTGAAAATGTTATATTTTCGGCTAAAGATATAAAAGAATCTTGCAGCTGTTCTGATCTTGTTGAAAGAATGCTGAATGACAGGGCTGCTACTTATAATGTTTTAAATCTTACACCACAGCAAAGAAAATGCAAAAATGAAATTGAAAAATGCAGATATGAAGAACTAGATAAGAAAATAAATATTCTTGAGCAGGAAATGTATGTTTTGAAAAAATTACAATGTAACCCGGAAACTAATGCAACTGCCATTAAAAAGCAGGAAAAGATAATTAAGGATTTGAAAAAAGACATAGACAAAACAACCCGTAAGTATGATAAAAAATTTAAGGCACTTTTGTCCGGTGAGCAGAAAGCAAAATATAATCTTATACAAAAAATGAAACGTAAAGATATTAAACGCTGCGAAAAAAATAAGCCTCTTTTTAAGCCTGATCCGCATTTGCAGCCATTTGGCGTACCTTATCAATATGATGAAGATGTATGTCCAAAACACGGGATTAAACACTTGTTTGGTCGAAAATGTAAGTTGCAGGGATAACTTTCGGCAATTTATATGATGATTTTTTATATGCAATCATTATAATGTAAGTATGCGTAAAATTTTAGTATTAATTCTTATATTATTATTGAATGTACCGCAGTCTTTTGCGCTGTTTGGAGGTCGTAAACCTGCGGCGGATGAAGGTTCAGGTTATGTTGGAACTTTGCCGGATCTTAGTAAGAGTTTTAATACAACGGAAGAGCATAGTACAAAGCCTGTTTTTGAAAAAACTGAAAAATTTCACTCCGGTGATGCCCTAAAACCTATTCCTCGTGAAGACCCTTCTTTTGTTAATATTATTTTAAAATCTGACAAGACATCAGAATATATTAATGATTTGAATGAAATGATCCCTATTCTGGAGAAAATTTTGGATTCAATTGAAGAACATGAATCCGTTCAGCGTTTTGTGGCAAAAGTATATTTTTTGACAAAAAATGTAGAATATTTAAGGGATAAGTATGCTGAAAAACCGGAAAGTTCATTTATTTCTTTTCAAAGGCTGCAAGAAGTAAGCAACCATGCTCAGACTGTTTCCAATCTTCGCACTGAGGCGGAAAAATATAAGGCATATCTTGCATATGGCGGAGCCGGATACATTTACAACACTAATAATATTGAGCAGCAAATGGAATATTTGAGGATAGAAATAGAAGAAGCTATTGTTGTTTTGAAAGAAGCCAATTAGTAATCCGATTTTCACACAAAAATTTTATTCCTCTTTGTAATCATCACGTTTTCTGGCACTTTTAGTGATAATAAGTTTATCACGCTCTATAGTGTACTCAACCATATCAGTTTTGGGATTGACTTTTAACAAATCTAAAATAGTGGCATTAAGGCAAAGCGCCCATCCATTGCCGTTTCGCATTAATTTTCTATCCATATACATCCTTTGTCATTACATTTAACTTGACAATATCATATTAAATGTGTAATATAACTTCTAGGATTACATATAACGGTTAAATGTATGTATAATAAAAAAGGAGATTTTATAATGAATAAAAAAGCTTTTACTCTGGCAGAAACACTAATTACACTTGCTATAATAGGTGTAGTAGCAGCACTTACAATTCCCGGTATTGTGCAGAAATATGAAGAAAAAGTTACAGTAGTAAAAGTTAAAAAAGTATATTCACTGCTATCAAATGCTTTACAATTGGCAGAGTTTGAACAAGGGACTTTTAATAATACGGGTTCAGGGTATTCAGTAATGAAAAACTATTATGATTATATATCTCCATATTTAAAAATAGAAAAATATTGTGGAACAGGTGAAGGCTGCTGACCGGACACAATGATTAAATTTTTGCATGGTGCTGATTGGGTCAATATAAATACTTATAGTCCATATGAAAAAGCAGTTATGAATGACGGAATGTTGCTGCAATTATATGCAGTAAATATAGATAATGAATTTGTAGGTGAGATACGAGTCGATATCAATGGATATAAAAAACCTAATACTTTAGGAAAGGATATTTTTCATTTTAATACTATTGGTAATAAGGTTATACCACAGGGTAGCACTACTGCAGAAGAATATACTTTTGCTACACATTGTAATTTAAGTTCAGAGAATAGCTATAATGGTGATGGTTGCACAGCCTGGGTTATTTATAATGAAAATATGGATTACTTACATTGTAACGACTTAAGCTGGGGCGGAAAAAAATCATGCAAACAAAAAGATTAGTCACTAATGCTCCATTTTTCCTGAAGCCTGTTCAGACGTCCTGTAGAGATTAAGCTCTGAAGGACACTATTTATACGCATTTGTAATCTTTGTGAGGCATCCTCTTTCCTAAAAGCAATAGCGTAATATTCTTTAGAATATCTTTTAGGTAAAAGCTTTAATGAAGGGTCATTAAGGGTATATCTAAATAATAGTGTATCATCAGCGATTAAGGCATCAGCAACTCCTGATTTCATTGCCTGATAAGCTGCATCATATGTTTTATAACCAAGGATATTAACATTTGGGATGCTTGATCTTATACTGCGTTCACTTGTTGATCCATATACAATTATTACTGTTTTATCTTCAAGTTCACGTAAAGAAATAATGTCACTTTTGGCAGGCAGCATCATTGCCTGTCCTGCTATATAATATGGAACGGAAAAATCCAGAATTCTTTGTCGGGGTTCTGTGATAGATATAGTTGCAATAAGCATGTCAACTTCTTTTGTGATGAGTTTTCTTATTCTGTCTGAGGCTGTAACCGGTACAAATTGAACTTTTTTCTCATCACCCAAAAGCGCAGCTGTAATAATTTTTGCGATATCAATATCGTAACCGGCATATTCTCCGTTTTTATCTTTGAACCCGAATGGCATAGTATCTGTTCTTACGCCTATGGTGATTTTGTCCTGTTTCATTATACGGCTTAGGTCATCTTCTATTTCTTTTTTCTTACCGCATCCGCAGAAAATAAAACTTAAACAAATAACCAGTAATAATAGCTTCTTGTACATACCAATTCTCTCTTGCTTTATCAAATAATAATCTAAATCTGTTAAAAAATCAATTGTTATAAATAATGCAGTGTTCAAATAGCCTTATTGAATAACCTTTTACGGTAATGTTTCTGACAACAAATAAAGTACATAATCTGGTATAAGTTTGTTTTTTAAATAAATTTTTTGGGGTTTTTAGTAAAAAGCCCGCAAACACAAGGAGGTAAAAATGACTATTAAAAAACTTACTGTGGCAGCTGCAATTGCCGTTGGAATAGCAACGTGTTCCTTGAATTCAGCAATGGCGGCTTGTCCATGTTCAGTACCTGAAACACCTGCACCGTGTGCTGAACCAATGCCTGTCGTAACAGGTCCGGCATGTCCGTGTGAAACACCGGCTCCATCATGTGACAAATGCAAAAAATCATTTGATGAATGTGATTGCAAAAAACAAGAAGATCCATGTCCGCCGGCACAATGTGATCCGTGTGAAAAAAAGAAAAGCGATTGCGGCTGCAACAATGAAATTAGCTGTGATCAACCGCCTGAACCTGCCTGTGCAGTATGTCCTGGTACCGGTAAACCATCAAGACAGGACATGAAACAGGTTTATGGTTATCCAAATGCAATTTATGGTACCAACAACTATGTAGGTCATCCGGCTAGTTCAATCTTTTCTTCAGAAACAGCTATGCTCGGAGCCCCACGCACATTGTCTTCAAATATTAACGGGGTAACTGTGTCTTCCGCCGGTAATGTTACAGGGGCAGCAGCTGAATTGCCTTGTTTAAATGAAGCCCCTACAAGACATAATGGTATTCCAGTTGAAAGAAATGAAAGGATTATGGACGGTAATAATTGTCCTATAGATTTACAAACATCAAATTCAATTGATGCAGTAAAAAAGTCTTTCGTCCCTTTTGAATATACCAGTGAATGTACAACCGGTGCAGCCGCAGGAGTTGCCGGTGCATGTGCTTTCCCTGATGTTCCGAATGGTTACTGGGCTGCCTGCGATATTGATAAATTAGCTATTAATGATGTTGTAGTAGGTTATCCTGATGGCATGTTCAAACCTAACAGAAGTATTTCCCGTGCAGAGTTTGCAACAATGTTGGTTAAAGGATTTAACTTAGACTGCAGCATGAATACTGAATCAATGTTTAAAGATGTGCCTGTAAATAACTGGGCTAATGCCGCAATTGCTAAAGCTGTTGAAGAAGACCTGTTAAAGGGGTATCCAAACGGCAAATTTGAACCAAATCATCCTGTAACAAGAGCAGAGGCATTAACCACAATTGCTAAAGGTATGACATGTGACATTGACCAGTGCAAAGCAGATGAAATATTAAGTAAATATGCAGACGGTCATACAGTTCCAAATTGGGCAAGAATACCTGTTGCTAAATCATTACAAAGCGGTGCTTTAAAAGATATGCCAAATCCTAATATGATTTGTCCAAATAAAGAAGCATCCCGTGCCGATGTTGCATCAATGCTGCAAACTGTACGTG
This sequence comes from Candidatus Gastranaerophilales bacterium, assembly GCA_944324165.1. GTDB lineage: Bacteria > Cyanobacteriota > Vampirovibrionia > Gastranaerophilales > Gastranaerophilaceae > CALUVH01. The sequence goes on from CALUVG010000011.1 coordinate 17,061, forward strand.
TAGCACTCGGTTATGATACAAATCCAAAAACAGCAAATAATATTTGTCCGGCATGTCCTGTGACTAAAAAGGCATTTATGGAACAAGAAGACATTGTTAAAATTCCTACATTAAAAGTTGCGATGATTGACCAGTTAACTTCAAAATCATCACACGTAGGTCAGTACTTTAGAGCAAAAACACTTGAAGATATCACAATTAACGGTGTAAATTATCCTTGCGGGTCAACTGTAACCGGTCAGGTTGTGGAAGTTATCAGACCATCAGGCTGTGACAAGGGGGCTATCAAATTATCATTTACAAGCATTAAGAATGGTGATTGTAAAACTAACTTGCCAAAACAAATTTTGCAAGCACAGGTTAATAAGTCAAAACAAGTTAACCCTGTTGCAAGATTGGTAGAAGCTCCATTCACCTTAGCCGGTTCACTTGTTGGGGTTGTCGGCAGAACAGCAGGCGGTATCCTGACCAATGTAGGTAATGCAGCAGAAAACGTATCAAATGATGCCGGTTACATGCTGGGTCATGTATTCCAGGGACAGTTTGGCGCAGCAGCCAGAAACCTTGGAGATGGTATATGGGAAACTGTTAAAGCTCCGATTGACGTAACAAGAACAGCTTTATCAGGTACAATGGGCTTATTCCAAACTACAGGCGACGAATTTGCTTACCTTGTAGACCCACGCGGATACAAAATATCTGCAGTTAATCCAAGAGAACACGTTACTATCGCATTTGGTTGTGCTGACTAATTTAAATAATAAAGGTACAATCAACGCACAGTAGTTTAGTTCGTTTGCCGGAAAAAGACTGACATATTGTCAGTCTTTTTTCTTGTGATATTAATTTTTATCCGAGCATTTATGTTTGCCTTCCCAGCTTAAATCGTCACAGTGCAGGTAATCCATATTCTCGTTTTGTATAACCCATGCTGTACAGCCATAACCATTTTGAGTGTTGGATAATTTAGTTCTATTACAATTATTTAAAAAGTAGTCGGGATCTTTCCCGAGAGGTTCAATTCTATCCGGATACACATAAAAATAGAAAATATCCTGTCCGACAGAATTAGGTGCATTTTGTATGCCGTTAACATCAATTGAAAAATCTGCGCATACATCATTCTTCTTCTGGCATGATATATTATTAACCCATCCGCCGATTAATGTCATACCATTATTGAGTGTTAAAAATGCATACTTATTTATTTCTCCTTTTCTGCTTTTCCCATTCAAATTATAAAGATCATCAGGTCTATAACAATTAGTTTGTTCCGGCATGCATTTTTCAATAATATTCAAAGATGGTGTCAATTTTTCCCAGAATAATTGCGTATTTGGGATTGTACTTCCGGTAAGTATTGTATTCCCATCATCATCTTCTTCAAATGTACTTTCTTCGCCAAACCCCCAGGTATTGAATTCGCCGTTATTTACCAGAGCCATTTTATAAGCTGAATTCAGCATGGAATATGCTTTTTTTACCTTTGTTACAGTTACTTTTTCTTTGTATTTCATTACAACAGTAGGTATTGTAAGTGCGGCAACAATGCCGATTATTACCAGAGTAATCAAAGTTTCAGCCAGTGTAAACGCGTGTGTATATTTTTGTCTTCGTGTAAAAAAATTTCGCATATAATACCTCCGAAAATAAAATAAATTATTTGTCTAATACAATATATATATTGTATTAGACAAATAATACATTGTAGAAAACTTTTTGTCAACTGCATAATATTTTGTTATGGATAAAAAGAACATATTAAAAGAATTCGGTCGTAATCTTAAAGCAGAACGTAATCGTGCCGGCTTGTCACAGGAACAGCTTGCCGAAAAAATAGGTGTATCTTACGGGCAGGTTGTAGGAATGATAGAACGCGGAGAGACAAATACTTCATTGTCGGTTATCGTATCTATTTTAGATGCGTTGGATTTAGATTTTGAAACACTTTTTAACCGTAAAAAAAATTAGGATTATTTGAAGATAATTTATAATAACTATCCCCTGTCAGACTATTTCATTATCTCATAATTTTATGTTATTGTTATTCGTATGAAGAGAATTTTTTATATTATCTTTGTTCTGGCGATTGTAATTTTTATTACAAAAGCTTGTATAAAAAGGGATATTCCGAACGGTGATACTGTTCAACTCCGCCCGAAAGCCGAAATTACGGATGTTATATATCCTGCAGAGCAAAAGAATGTTAATTTAAACGGAGTGGATTACCTGCAGTCTCAGGCACCAATAGGAAAATTTGGCGGAACACTGGTTGCGTCTACAATCGGGGAAGGTCCTAAAACATTTAATCCGTTTAATTCCAAGGATAATATATCTTCTCAAATGTCAGAAGTTATGTATGATGGACTTTTGACAATCAATCCGGTTACCGGGAAATATATTCCCAAATTAGCTAAATCATATGAAATACAAAACGGAACAGATTATATAATTAAACTCAGACGCGGGGTTAAATGGTCTGACGGCAAACCGATAACAGCCGATGATGTTGTATTTACCTGGCGTGATATAATTTTTGGAGGATACGGAAATACTTCAATTCGGGACAGTGTGGTTATTGACGGCAAATTACCGGAGGTGTATAAACTTGATGAATACACGGTTAAATTTGTTACTCCTGAACCTTTCGCGCCATTTTTAAGCCTTTTGTCTTCTCCAATCGCTCCCGAGCATATTTATCAGCAGGCTGTAAAAAAAGGAAGGGCGTATTTTGACACTTTTCTTTCGACAAATGCTGATCCGAAAACTTTTGTAACATCAGGTGCATTCAGATTAAAAGAATACGTTCCTGCACAGCGTGCTGTATTTGAGCGTAACCCTGATTACTATATGATAAATACAGACAATCAAAAATTGCCGTATCTGGATAAACTTGTTTATTTAATTGTAGGGGATATCAATAATGAAGTTTTAAAGTTTGAGGGCGGGGAATTGGATGTAATCGGGCTTCAGGGGGCTAATGTTGCAAGGTTTAAGGAACTTGAAAAACATTCTGATTTTACTATTTATAATATAGGACCTGATACAGGTACAATGTATCTGGCAATGAATTTGAATACGCGGCGTAATGAAAGCGGTGATTTTTATGTTGATCCGATAAAACAGATATGGTTTCAGGATAAAAATTTCCGCACGGCAGTAGATTATGCGATAGACAGAAAGAATATGGTGCTGAATATTGCAAACGGACTTGCCCAGCCGCTTTTTACTGCAGAAAGCCTTAATTCAATTTTTTTGAATAAAGAGCTTAAACCATATGAAAGAAATTTGGAAAAATCCCGTGCATTACTAAAAAAATCAGGTTATTATTGGGATAAAAACGGCAAACTTTATGACAAATTCGGTCACCGCGTTGAATTTAATCTTGTTACCAATGCCGGCAATACTGAACGCGAAGCAATAGGCGTTATGGTTAAACAGGATCTTGAAGATTTAGGTATGAAAGTTAATTTCAAGCCAATAGAATTTAATTCACTTGTTAATAAATTAGTTTCGACGCTTGATTGGGACATGGTAATAATGGGATTTACAGGATCGCCTCTGGAACCTAACGGCGGAAAAAACGTATGGCTTTCTGACGGTACTTTGCATGTTTATAATATGAGGCTTGAGAAAGATAAGAATTCAAAGCGTTTCGAATGGGAAAAACGGCTTGATTATTTGTTTGTACACGGAGCACTTGCGACAGATTTTAATGAGCGTAAAAAATTCTATGATGAATATCAGGAAATTATTTATAATGAAAAGCCGATGATTTATATTTATTCACCGCTCAGGATTTATGCAATAAGAAACAAATTCAAAAATATTTTTCCTACCTCGCTTGGCGGAATAACATATAACCTTGAAGAAATATATATAAATCAGGAGGGTGAATAATGGAAATACTGAAATATATTTTAAAACGTATTTTGCAGACAATTCCTTTGCTGATAATTGTTTCTTTGATAAGTTTTTTCATAATCAGATTATCGCCTGTAGACCCGCTGGCTGAACTGCGGCTAAACCCTTCGGTATCAAAAGAGACTTTACAGAGGGAGACTGAGCGGCTGGGGTTAGATAAACCGATAATTGTTCAATATGGCAAATGGGCAAAGTCTTTTGTAAAAGGTGATCTTGGAATTACAGCGAATGGTGAACAGGTTAGTGCAAAACTTAAGGAACGTATTCCTAATACATTGCTGCTAACCATAATTGTAATATTTTTATCTTGGAGCGTCGGTGTGCCTCTGGGAATACTTGCGGCGATTAATTGGAAATCTCCGCTTGACAGACTGTTGACAGTTTTGACAAGTATCGGAATGGCAATACCGTCATTTTTCTTTGCTGTTTTGCTGTTAATTTTTGCTGTAAAAACAGGATGGTTTCCTGTTGGCGGTTTAACTTCATCAAACTTTTTAGATATGAGCTTTGGAGAGAAAGTTTTTGATATTACAAGACATCTTGTTTTGCCTGTAACTGTGTTGTTTACACTTTCGCTTGCAGGTTTGCAAAGACAAATGCGCGCAAACTTGCTTGATGTACTGGATAGTGATTATGTTAAATTTGCGCGCGCAAAAGGATTGAGCGAATTCAAAGTAATATTTAAACATGCATTGCGTAACGCAATTAATCCTATGATTACTCTTTTAGGATTTGAATTTGCGGGATTATTAAGCGGTGCGGCACTCACGGAATATGTTTTTCAGTATCCGGGGCTCGGACGTTTGATACTTGAGGCTGTTCTGAAATCTGATATAAATCTTGTAATGGCATCGTTAATGATGGGGGCAATAATGCTTGTACTGGGTAATTTAATTGCAGATATTCTGCTTATAATTACTGATCCGCGCATCCGCCAGAAAAATGGAGGACAGGCATGATTAGAGATTTGTTTAAACAGTTGATGAAAGATAAATTTGCAAGGATTGCCTTGATACTTCTCGGGATAATATATTTTATGCTTTTGTTTGCGGATATTATTGCCCCGTATACAAAAGATTTTTCAGACAGAAGTATGGCTTATGTGCCGCCATCACAGATTTTTACTATAGATGAAAACGGAAAGTTTTCGCGTCCATATACATACAATTACAAACGCGATTTTGATATGGATAATCTGCGTATAGTATACAGTTTGGACAGGAGCCAAAAACATTACTTAAGATTTTTTGCCAAAGGAGAGCCATATAAATTTTTAGGACTTATACCAATGCAAAGACATCTTGTCACTACAGATAAAGACGGACGTTTGTTTTTGCTTGGAACAGATATTAACGGGCGTGATGTGTTTTCACGAATACTTTTTGGCGGAAGAATTTCAATGACAATAGGATTTCTTGCATTGTTTGTGCTGTTTCCTATAGGACTTTTATACGGCGGAATTGCAGGTTATTTCGGGGGCAAAGTTGATGCCCTTATGATGCGGTTTGCAGAAGCTGTTATGTCAATACCGAGTTTTTATCTTTTAATAATTCTTGCATCTATATTACCGGCCGGTATGACAAGTATTCAAAGATTTATATTGATAGTAGTAATTCTTGCGCTGATAGGCTGGGCAGGGTTTGCAAGGGTTGTAAGAGGTATGGTTTTGTCAGTCAAAAATCAAGAGTTTGTTCAGGCGGCAAAATCAATAGGAGCATCCCGCTTGAGAATAATTGTAAAACATATATTACCTCAGACAACGAGTTTTGTTATTGTGGCAATGACATTGTCAGTGCCGTCTTATATACTGTCAGAATCCGGTTTGAGTTTTTTGGGACTGGGGATACAGCAGCCGGATGCAAGCTGGGGTAATATGCTGAAAGAGGCGCAGGAATATACAAATATAATTTATAGACCGTGGCTTTTGACACCGGGATTTTTAATATTTATAGCAGTGTTGTCATTTAATCTGATAGGTGATGCCGTAAGAGATATTCTAGACCCAAAAAGCAAAGTGCGTTGATAATATTATAAAGGGACTTGAAAAATTTGGGGCAATATGTAATAATGGAAATATAGAGTTTGAGTAAGGAATTTGAATGGCAAGAAATTTGGCAACAAAACAAAAAAATACAGTCGGTTGGGCATACCTGCCCAACAATGGAAAAGTTGTTGCGCTGAAAAAGTCCTATGGTAGTGAAAGTTTGTACAGCGAAAAAACGGCACTCACTCCACTCTCCACACTCACCACTGTCCCGTATAGGGCGGAAACCCTTGTCCTGAGCGGCTTTGCGGGGGGGGGGGGTATCTAACTTCAAGCCCCACAAGGCTTTCAAGGCACACGAAGTGTACTCTTACACTCAGACTTTCGCTAAAGAAGTGCGGTCAACTCCAATTTCGTCATCCCGCAACAGGTTGCGAGCAGAGGGCAGACCAGTCCGCTCTTACACTCAGACTACCGCTAAAGAAGTCCAGTCAACGCCTGTTCCGTCATCCCGCAGCGGTTTTGACGCGATACCCTATAGTTGTCGCCTTGCGGGATCTCAAACAAAAATTCGACACAAGCTAAAAGACTTGTGCGAAAATATATAAACCTTTAAAAGGTAACCTGTAGAGTATAGTTAATGTAATAATATAACCCAAAGGAGGTAAAAAACAAATGGGAAAAGATTTAAAAAGTATTATTAATCCGAACGTAATTAATCACGTAGAAACAAAGCCTAAAAGATGTAAAGGACTTAACGTCCTAACGTCTTATCGTCTTAACGTCTTTAAACACAAACCCGCCTTTACTCTCGCAGAAGTCTTAATCACCCTCGCGATTATTGGCGTGGTTGCAGTGCTGACATTACCTGCATTAATCCAGAATTACAATGAAAAAGCTTGGTCAACGGCACAGGATGTGTTTACAAAACGCCTTGAAGTCGCAACAAGACAAATGAATACCGAAGAGAAATTAGCCGGCTATTCAAACACCATGGATTTTGTAAATGAATTGAAGAAATACATAAAAATAACAAGAGTATGTGACAACAGCAATATAACGAAATGTTTTAATAAAGAGGTAATCTGGAACGAAGGCGAAGACCCGATTGACATGTCAACAATAAGAAATGCCGCAAGCTTAGGTCAAGATGATTGGGATACGGATACAGTAGCTGTTCAGTTTGCGAATGGTGTAAATGCAATAATCGCATATAATCCAAACACCACACAGGAACCGTTTAATAATCAGTTCAGCGCAACCTCAAACAGCATGGCAATATTGTATGATGTGTCGGGGAATAAGAATCCAAATACAAACGGTAAGGATATTGCGGGGATTAATGTAACAGAATTAGCCGGCACAACAGGTTGTATGATAAATCCTGATTTAGTGGGTGGTATGTGTATAAGCCAAATACTTGCCCCTGGCAGCGGATATAGCCCTATGACAATAGCTGAATGTTACCAAGCAGTATCCGATGGTGAATTAGGTATACAGGCTTGTGCTTATGATAATGACTATTGGGCAGGCGCAGTGAAGGCATGCGGCGGAACAAGTAACATGCCGACAGAATCCCAATTAACGGCATTGGCAAACTATGTATACAACAGAACTGACCTTACAACTGGTTATACAGGCGGCTTAGCACTAGATACAACCAAAGCCTCCCAATTCCTCTCAGCCTCACCAGATTCAGCTAGGTTCTATGTGTGGTCTGGGCAGGAGCGCAGCAGTATCCTCGCGTACTTCCGCTACTTCACCTCTACCTACACGTACTGGAACTACAACGGCTACCGCGACTTCAGCAACAGACTCGCGGTTTGCTTAGGTGATTCCAATTAAGAGGCTTGTCTCTTAATTGGCGGCACTAAGGGATTAATAAAGACGATAAGACGTTAGGACGTTAAGACGATAAGTTCGTTAATAAAAATAGGGCAATTAGGAAAATTCCACATTGCCTTATTTTTTTGTAAATCCTTAGTGCCTTAGCCCCCTAGCCCCTTAGTGACTTTAACGAAGAGTTTCGTAGGGTGGGCAAAGCAATGCGTGCCCACCTTTCAATTGTCGACTTTACCAAGCCAACAATTGAAAGGTGTTACCCGAGGGCTTGTATCTGTTTATACAGGTCAATCTGTTTTGCAGAAATATCTTTCGGAATAACAATTTTTACCCTTGCGTTTAAATTCCCGTAGCCGCCGTCTTTTTTCGGAAGACCTAAATTCTTTAATCTCAACATTTGACCGCTGGATGTCTTTGGCGGAATTTTTATCCCGATGTTGCCGTGTAAAGTGTTTATTTCCTTTTTACAGCCAAGAACGGCTTCCGGTGGAGTTATTTCAACATCTTTTGTCAAATCAACGCCGTCAATGTCATATTCTTTGTCTTTTATGTTTATAACAAGGTATAAATCACCTTTTTGCCCGCGTGTGTCGGCTTTACCTTCTCCTCTTACACGGACTTTCTGCCCTTCTTTTATTTCCGGCGGAAGTTTTACTTTTATGGATTTTTGTTCCGTTCTTATGCCTGTGCCGCCGCATACTGAACAGTAACCGCCATTTGGAGGACATTGCGTACAGCGTTCTATTTCATTGAATTTAACAGTTATCGGCTTTTGATCAAACAAATCTTTTGCAGTTACATTCAGTGTTTTGGTGACATCAAGATTTTCGTTCATGGTTTGAGCTTCGCGGGCTGTTCTTGATGATCTGGAGTTTCTGCCAGTCCCTGTTGCTCCTGCTGCGCCAAAATCAAAGCCGTCAAATGCACTTCTTGTTCTGCGTGAAGAACGACCGCCCATTTGTGCGCCCATCATATCTCCGAATAATGAACTGAAAAAGTCGGAAAATCCGCCCATATCTCCGCCAAAATTAAAGCTTTGATATGTTCCGCCCTGACCGCCGCCAAAGTTAAAATGTTCAAATCCCGGAGGCGGAGTATATTCAGCACCGCCCTGCCAGTTTGCACCAAGACTGTCATAACGCTGACGTTTCTGTTTGTCGCCTAATACTTCATATGCTTCATTTATATCTTTGAATTTGCTTTCAGCCTCTTTTGTTTTATTTACATCAGGGTGGAATTTACGTGCAAGCTTTCTGTAGGCGGATTTTATCTCTGCCTCTGTTGCGTCCCGTTTAACACCCAATATTTCATAATAATCTTTGTATTCCATAATAATTATCTCCTATAATAATGATAATATAAATTCCGGCAATTTTGTAAATAATTAATTATTTTTTAATGAGTTAATAAAACTTTATTAATTAAAAAAATAGTGGCAAAATTTTTTTTTCTCGTGTATTATATAATCCATATTTCAATTTGGAAGACGCAATGCAAGGACTTATAGAAAAAGAATTAAATTCTAATGATAAAATCCTGAAGCCGGATTTCAACTCAAAAACAGGGCGTGAATTACTAGCGTTTTATTTACAAACAAAATTTAAACAGATACTATCACATGATCGCAAATGTGAAACCCCGATTTTTATAGACGTAAATCCGAACTTTATTTCAAGATTTTCAAAACGATTAATTAACAACCCCCATAAAAGATTGTTAATAGGTATTACAGGCGAGTCTGCCTCCGGCAAATCAACTATATGTAAAAAGATTAAAGAGATAATAGGGCAATATGAAATGCCGGTTTCTATCCTCAGCACAGATAATTATTTTAACGATATTTCTGCATTAATCAATAAATACGGTAGTTTTGACAGTTTGATTGAAAACGGTTACGATATTGACTCTCCAAAGAGTTTTCAGTTAGATATTTTGAAAAGTGACCTGATAGATTTGTCCGAGGGCTTAAATATAAAAGCTCCTATGTATTTGCCTAACGGCACGGGGGTATCTGTACCGCATTCACTTGATATATCCAGTGAAAAGGTGATTGTTGTTGAAGGTATTGCAACAATGTATGAGGATATCAAAGATGTTTTTGATGTCAAAATATATGTTGAGGCTGACAATGATATTCGCAAAGCAAGATTTATGAAACGTGCTTGTGAAGAACGTAACCAGAGTTATGAAAAGGCTCTCCAGCACTGGAACTATCTTGAGCATACCGGGTCACAGCACGTAAGACCATGCCGTCAGGAAGCAGATTTTGTATTGAATGGAAATTCTAATCTTAAATATCTCGCATTAGTGCTTGAATATATTCATACGATTACAAATAATTTTATGTAAAATTATTTAAATTCCTTCTATTGGATGAATATTGATTTTTTGCCTTTATTTATAATATATGTTATTATTATATTATAGTATTAGAGGTGTGATTTTTTGAATTAAATACTCTAAAAAGTTGATACGAAATTAAAAAAAATTTAATATAATTTAATCTGTATAGAAATAGGTGGCAAGTGATAAAAGAAGTTTTAGAGAAAATCATAGAAAAAATAAAAATATTCATAGAAAAGGATAAGGATAAAATCTGGTATAAAAGACGTTATGTGCAGATTATAGCTGGAATTCTGGCATTGCTGCTTGCGATAGTCGGTATTGTAACATCAGCGCATAAAAATAATGCACCGGTAGAAGAACTGGATAAAGAACCTGTTCCTGTTGCGGAACCTATCGAAAATGATGATATAGAAGTTGTTGCCGCAGCACCGCAGACGGATGAAATGGTAACTATTTCAATGGAAAATACAGGTCGTGCGGATCCGTTTTTGCCTTCGGCAGATTATGAGGCAATAGCAGCACTTTCTACTCCTAATGTTAACAGATTGCCATACTATATGATACCGCCTCCTGAAGAAACAGGTTATGAGCAGGATGCGGTTGACGTTGTTAAAACTAAAGTGTCCGGTATTATGTATGATAAATATAATCCTTCAGCAATATTGAATATTGATGATACGGATTATCTTGTTCGTGCCGGTGATACTATAAATAATTACAGAATTCTTTCAATATCACCTTCTGCGGTTACAGTTCAATTGGGAAGTAATACCTATCGTGCCGGCGTGGGTGAGATGTTCTCTGATGAGGATATTAATTATGTAAATGACAGCTTTGGTCGCGCAAGGCGGCAATAAAAAAATAAAAGATTGTTGTAGTATTTGAAATAAAAAAGAAGAAAATAAGAGCAGGAGCTAAAATGAAGAAAAATATTTTTAACAGAATTATTGCAGGTATAATGTTAACGGCATTTTGTTTTTCAAATAGTGCCCCTTTAGCAGTACTTGCAGTAGAACAGACCGGTGTTGTTGAGGATTATGTCCAGACATCTAAGCCTGTACTTCGGGAAAATAAGCCTATGTCTTTAAAGCTTAAGGGTGATGTGAGTCTAACAAATAAGAAAATTCCTATTAACTTAAGTTTACGCGATTCGGATGTAAAACAGGTATTGAGAATGTTTGCTGATAAAGCAGGCATGAACATTATTTTCTATAGTTCTGTTAATGGAAAAGTTACACTTGATCTGGTGAATGTTCCTTTGAGTGAAGCTTTTGATATGGTATTGGAAACTGCCGGTCTGACTTATGCCAAGGAAGGAAATACAATTCTTGTTGCATCTGCTAATGATGCAAACTTTACTTCAATGAAACAGGAAATTAATGTAATTCCTGTTAAATATGTTGATGCTGCTGTTATTGCTGATTTCTTAAACAAAAATATATATAAAATGAAAAAACCGGGGTTTTCAGGCTCAGATATTGCTACAACCAATCCGGCAGCAAATGAGCTTTTGATATTAGGGTCTAAAAATGATGCCGAAATAGCCAAAAAAGTTGTAGATCAGTTTGATAAAAAACCTACTATAACAACTTTTACCGTAAAACATACAACACCTGCCGAAATGGCAGATATGGTTTGTAATTCACTATTGAAAGCAACGGTGGGAACAGAAGGCGATTCAAGTTCTTCTGATACAATAGATACGGGTGATGACAGTGATATTATTGATGAGCCGGATGAAGAACCATTAACACTGGGCGGCGGAGTTGTTGCATGTACTGTTGCAACAAAGTCTGAAGGTGATGTTGTATCATCATTGCCTCTACAAAACATGTCTGTGTCATATTTTACACAACTTGGAACATTGAATGTTGTTGGAGGCTCCGAGCAGCAGGTAGAAATGATTAGAGAATTTATTGAACAGTCTGATAAAAAACAGCCAATGGCATATTTGGAGATGTCTATTGTTGAATTGAACGAAACAGGAAGCCGTGAATTCCAAAACCAATGGGCTTTCTGGAGCAAGCACTTCTCTGCTAACTTCACAGGTACTCAATTCCAAACATATAATGATGGTACAAATAACTATCCTATATTTATTACCGGTAATCCTGACGATGAAACTGGCGGTGCACAGTATGGCGGCGGTGTTGCCCTTACATATGCAATACGTTATTTGATAGAAAACAGAAAAGGACGTGTTGTTGCTAACCCTAAAATCTTAATTACCAACGGGCAGGAATCTGTTATTGACCTGACTTCCGATTATGTAAAAACAGTTACTTCTCAGGTATTAGGCGGAACAGGCGGTATTGCAGGTGCTATTCAAAGAACATATGAAATCGGCGATGACAACGGTATCAAGATAACTATTACTCCGTTTATCAGCCCTGAAGGTTATGTTACATTGAATATTGAACCGGATTATGCAACCGTTGCTGATTCAGTATACACGGAAAACGCACAAACCGGTACACGTGACTTGCAGGCAACCTTATTACAAAGACGTAACCTAACATTGAAAAATGTCAGAATTAAAGACGGTGAAACCCTCGTAATAGGCGGTATGATCCGAGAAGAAGAAACTAAACAGGTTAACAAAATTCCGTTCTTAGGCGATATACCTGTTGTGGGAGCTTTGTTCAGAAGTACTACCCGTGAAAAAAGTAAAGAAGAAATGGTCATAATGATTACTCCAAAAATTGTTATAGATACAGAAGATGCTACTCCTGAACCGATAGAAGAAACATTATAAGTAGTATATAAAACAAACAAGAAATGAATGAATTACTAACAAGGTTAAAAAATAGTGTCAGTCCACAGATACTAAATAAGGTCGAGCAATCACTAATGGAACAACTAAAGTTTGTTCCAATTAGTGTTAAAGATAATTTCTTGTTTGTTGCAATTAATACGACTTCTGATAAATCGCTTATAAATCTTAAGTTAAAAGAGTATTTTTCTCAGCAAATAAAATTTATACAAATCCCAGATAGAGATCTGGAATACTTAATAGCCTCTTTAGGTAAAAAGGATGAAGAGAATTTTTCTATTCTGGAGCACGACGAACAAAAGCAGACCCGTCTTGGGGAAATGCTTATACAGAGAGGCTATATAACGGATGTACAATTACTGCAGGCTCTTGCTGAAAGTAAACGCCAGAAAGTTCCTATAGGATCAACATTATTTAAATTAGGATTTATCACCTTAGCTCAGTTAAAAGAAATACTGCATATGCAGACCGGATTGGATATGGTTACTCCGGAGCTGCTGGCTAAGCAGGATAAATTTGTCAATATTTTGCCGGAAGATTTTATTAAGGCTAACCAGATTATTCCTATATCTTCTGATGGTAAAACTTTGATATTAGGTGTTGTACAGCCGGTTAAACCCGATGTTTTAAAAGAAATTATTTATCTGACAGGGCAAAATCCTAAACAATTATTGATGACTCATTATGAATTTGAGGCATCTTTAAACACTTATTTTAGCAGCCAGAAAAAAGAAACCCAGAAAATCATCCAACAAATTGAGCAGGAGTCCGCTGAGTTTGAGCAGGAAGAATCTTTATGGCAGCAGGTTGATAGCGAACTGCAGGATTCAACGGGATCAGTTGCAAAATTCGTTAACCAGATTATTACAAATGCTATTGATAATAAAGTTTCCGATATTCACCTTGAGCCGCGTCTGCAAGGGTATATTGTTCGTTACAGAAAAGACGGCATGCTGCAAAAAGTTCTGGACATTCCGCCAAAAGTAGAATCCTCAATTATTGCCCGTTTTAAAGTTCTGTCCAGAATGAATATTGCAGAACACAGACGTCCGCAGGACGGCACTTTTTCAATTAAATATAAAAACGGGGCATATGACTTTCGTATAAACACATTGCCTGTTTCAGGCAAAGAAAAAGTCGTAATTCGTGTATTGGCTCCTGCAGTAAGTTTGAATGCTGCGGATAAACATATTAATCTTGTAGGTGCTTTTGATGATGATATAGCTAAAATAAAAGCAATGGTAACTTCTCCTAACGGTATTATCCTTACATCAGGTCCTACAGGGTCAGGTAAAACAACAACGCTTTATTCCGTATTGAAGAGTTTGAACGATGAATCCGTCAATATTACAACAATTGAAGACCCTATAGAAATTAAACTTGAAGGTATAAACCAGTCACAAATTAACCCGAAAGCCGGTATTACATTCGCATCATGTATGCGTGCAATATTGCGTCAGGACCCTGATATTATCCTCGTCGGTGAAATTCGTGACTATGAAACTCTGGAAATTGCGATTTCCGCAGCATTAACCGGTCACCTCGTATTAAGTACAGTCCACACAAACTCTGCAGCCGCAACTGTTACACGTTTGATTGAAATGGGGGCTAAAGATTATCTGGTATCTTCTACTTTAACAGGGGTTATTGCACAGCGTCTGGTTAGAAGGCTGTGTGATGACTGCAAAGAAGAATATTATCCGTCTTACGAAGAAGCAAGTCAGATATTTACTAATGAAGAAGATATTCAAGACTTTATGAAACAGCCTATTTATCGTTCAAAAGGCTGTAACAAATGCGATTTCACAGGATATAGAGGACGTCTCGGCGTTTATGAAATTATGCCTATTACAAAAGATATTAAAAAACTTATTGCAATGGGCGCGCACGATTTGGAAATTGAAGAAACAGCAATTAAACATGGTATGAGAACTCTTCATAATTCGTGTATAAAACATATATTAAACGGCGAAACTACAATTAGTGAATTCGTTCGTGTTCTTGGTATTGCAAGTGAATAACAGGTGTATAATCAATGACAATATATAGTTACGTAGCATTAAAAAATAATAGAGATATAGTTAAAGGTAAAGTTGAAGCAAACGATTTACGTTCAGCAAGAGAAGCTATACGTCAACTTGGCTTTATGCCGACAAAAGTTTATGAAGAAAAGACTAAGCCGCAAGTGGATGAAAAGGCTGTAAGAAAAGAGTTTGATGTTGCTAAAATGAAGACTCTGGGGCTGGGGGATAAGATTAACTTTACCTCCACATTACAAATACTTGCGCAGTCAGGTATTCCTATAATAGAATCTTTGATGTTTATTGAAAACGATGCTGCAAAGTTGAAAGTAAGACTTGTTGCAAAAGAATTGCGTCGTCAAATTATGGCAGGGTCTACATTTGCAGATACAATTGCAAGATATCCTCATCAGTTTGGACAGATTTATGTAGGTCTTTGTAAAGCCGGTGAAGATTCCGGTGAATTGGAAAAAACACTGGCACGTTTGCTGGAACTTCTAACAAAAGAAGAAGCGGTAAGAGGTAAGGTTATCGGAACACTCATGTATCCGGCATTTGTAATTATTCTTGCTATCATAATTGTACTTATAATGCTTATGTTTGTATTCCCTGTGTTCAAAGAAATGTTTGATAATATGGGGCGTGAATTACCTTGGATTACACAAACATTAATGGATATCGGGGTATTTTTAAAGACTTACTGGTTCTTTGTTCCTTTAATTATCGGGTCTATTGTTGGGTTGTTAACCTTTTTATTCCGCTGGCAGCCTAGTAAGAAAAAAATTGATGAATGGGTGTTAAAAATCCCGCTGCTTTCTGATTTAATTCAGTTTTCGAATTTTTCAAACTTTGTATCAGTATTGCAGGTATGTTATGATGCAGGTGTTCCGATTATTGAATGTTTGTATTTGTCAAATCTTACTTTAACAAATCATACATTGAAAGACAGAATTGAAACAGCAACAACAAAAGTACAACAGGGGCAGCATCTTTCAGTTGCATTAAGGTCTACACGTGTTATGCCGAGAATGATATTGTTTATGATAGCTACAGGTGAACAGTCAGGTCGTCTTGGTGAAATGTTATATCAGGCAACTGTATTTATTGATAAAAAACTTGATACGATTATTGATACTATGACGAAGATGATTGAACCTATAATGTTACTGGTTATCGGCAGTATCGTATTAACACTTGCTTTAGCATTATACTTGCCACTATTTGCATCTTACATGATGGATTAATAAAAATACGGGGGTGAATATGCCTGAAAAAAAAAATATAGTTATAACCGGCGCAACATCCGGTATTGGAAAGGCTTTATGTGAAAAATTTGCGCAGGAGAATACTGTTTTTGCCGGATACAGAAATGAAAAATTAGTACCTGATTTAAAGGCTATTTCTCATAATGTAATTCCTTTTTATATTGATTTTAAACATGTGGACAGTGTAGCTTTTGCGGCTAATTTTATTAAGGTTAAAACTGAACATGTAGATACATTGATTAATGCCGCAGGATGTGTTGTTGCCGGTGCTATTGAAAATATTGATATTAAGCGTATCAGGGAGCAATTTGAAGTAAATACATTCGGACATCTTGATTTTACACAGAGACTTCTGCCGCTTTTGGATAATTCTAAAATAATTAATATCAGTTCAAAATCCAGTTTTGGAATATTTCCTTTTGTAAGTCCTTATTGTGCATCAAAAAGAGCACTTGATATAATGTTTAATGCACTTTTACTGGAAACACATAAGAATATCAAGGTGATTTCTGTAAAACCCGGGGTTATTGCAACTCCATTATGGGGAAAATCTATTGATGATAATAAAGACTCTATAGAATCCGCAAAAGGGTTTGAAGTAGAACTGGATTATATAATTGAAAATGCCCGTAAAAATGAAACATATGGGCTTGATGTTATGGAAGTTGTCAGAGTTATTGAAGAAATAGAAAAAAATCCTAATCCAAAATCAACATATACTGTAGGCTGGGATGCAAAACTAGCAGAATGTGTTTCTAAACTGCCGCAGGACTGGGTGAATAAAATTATCAAAAAAGGCATGGAAGTAAGATTTAAGAATGCGGCAAAAATTAAAAATAAAAATTTAGAAAACAAATCTGAAGATGCTGATAATATTAAGACAGACGTCTAATCATTTCGTGTGCTTCTTCGCATTCAGGAAACGCATCTACGATTTTGTCTAGTTTTTCTAATGCCTTGTCATTTTCGCCGAGTTTTTCAAGACAACGAGCACTGCTTAAAAGCAGATTTAAATTCAGAGGGTTTTGCTCAAGCATTTTTTCAAAAATTGTGTTTGCCTGAGCGTAATTTCCCAATTCAAAATAGCAAAGTCCTAAAAGATTTTCAACATCGTGGGTCTTTTTTGTTTCAAAAGAGGCTATTAAATACCTTTTTGCTTCTTCATAATCCTTTGTTAAATATTTGATTTTACCTGCTATATAGCTGAAGAAACTATCGTTAGGGGAATGTTCAAGAGCATGTTCAATCTGTTCCCAGGCTTTATCAAAATCCTGTAGTAAAATTTTGTTTAATGCAGAGAAAGCGAGAGCATTTGCATTATGCTGTTCTTTTTCCAGAGCTTTTTGATAGTATTCATCAGCCTTTTTGAAATCGGTTGTGGCATGAAGATAGTTTGCATATTCAAAAAGTATTGAAAAATTATCCGGTGCAAGTTCAAGAGCTTTTTTAAATTCATCCTCTGAATAATCAAAAAGGCGTTTGGAAAGATAAATTACACCAAGATCTTTATGTGCCTGAGCAAAATCAGGATTTAAATCAATAACTTTTTTAAGAATTCTTTCAGCTTTATCCATATCATTTGTCATTACACAGACATGTGCAAATTCATAATATAACTCATGGGATACATTGCCCATAATTATAATACGTTCATATATATCTTTTGCTTTTAGCGGCTGCCCTATTTTTAAGTAAAGGTTGGCTAATTTTTGTGCCATAGTTACGGATTTGGGATTAAGCATTACCAGATGAGCAAGAATACCTATTGCCATATCAAGTTTGCCGACCATTTCGTAGCATATTGCCAGATTATATTGATAATTTGGCTTATCCGGATGGTGTGCGGTTAAAATTTTATAATGCTTGATTGCATTTTCATAATCTTCTGCTTTAACTTCAGATAACGCCATTGCAATAAGATAAGAATCTTGCGGTTCCAAATCATATGCAAGTTGAAAGTAGACGCAGGCCTGTTTGTGTTTGTTTTGAATTTGCAGAATTGAGGCAATATTGTAATATGTAATGGAATTTGTGTCATCTAATTCTGCGGCTTTTATAAAATTATCGTAAGCTTTTTCAAGGTTTCCTATAGTTACGTATGATGTACCGAGATTATTATAAAGTTGTGCGTGATCAGGATTTAGTTCAAGTGCTTTTTCCAGATAATATACGCTTTCTTCGAATTTTCTCATAGACATATAAGCAGTACCGATGATATAGAAGATAGTGTAATCATCCTGAGAAAATTGTATAGCCTGCTTGCCTAATTCAATAGCTTTTTCCGGTTCCTTGTTTTTAACGTAAATAATACAGAGACACTTATAGGCTTCTAAATAGTTTTCGCGTAATGCAATGACTTTTTCGTAAGCAGGAATTGCGTGCAGATAATCGTCAAGATTGTCATAGCAATTTGCAAGATAAAACCAGCTTGCGGCATCATCAGGACAGTATTTTACAACAGTTTCAAAGACATTTCTGCCGGCTTCAAAATCATCAAGATTTACATAGCACAATCCTAAAAGTTTGAGTGCTTCGTGGTCTTTTTCATCATCTTCAATAATTTGTTCAAGATTGGCAATTGCTTCTTGAAATTTTTTTTCGGCTATTAAATTTTGTATATTATCCAAAGTCATTTCCATAACAAATATTATAGCAGGAACTGGACAAATTCGCAAATATTGTGCTAATGTAAATGTATGAACATTTTGCAGGAATTTGATACAATAACAGCAATAGCGACCCCAATAGGTACTGGTGGAGTCGGTGTAATAAGAATATCCGGCGATAAAAGTTTCGAGATTATTGAAAAAATTTTTTCTAAAAAAAATCTTGAGACCGGAAGGATATCACACGGCTGGATTGTTGAGGGTGATAAAAAAATAGATGAAGTTTTAGTTTTGCCGTTTAGAAATCCAAATAGTTACACCGGTGAGGATGTTATTGAAATACATTGCCATGGGGGAATTAATGTAGTAAGAAATATTCTGGATTTAGTTTTGAAAAACGGTGCAAGAATTGCTGAGCGCGGAGAGTTTACTAAGCGTGCATTTCTTAATAAAAAAATGGATCTGTCTCAGGCAGAAGCTGTTGCTGATTTAATCCATGCAAAAACGAAAAATTTTGCAAAACAATCTGCCAAAAATTTATCAGGAGTTTTGGGTGAAAAAATTAAAGAAATAAGGACGGATATTTTTAATGTTCTTTCAAAAATTATAGCCGGTATTGATTTTCCTGAAGATGTTGCAGAACCTGAGTATTCCTATATCATTGCGGAATTTGAAAGGGCATTGAATAAAATTGACAAAATTCTTGCAGGGGCAAAATCTTCGGATATTTTAAGACAGGGGGTAAAAATTGCAATTGTAGGCAAACCTAATGTTGGTAAATCTTCTCTTTTTAATACCTTGTTAAATGTTGAACGTGCAATTGTTACTGATATAGCCGGAACTACACGTGATGTTTTGAAAGAAAATTTAGACTGGGATATCGCAATTACTCTTATTGATACAGCAGGTATACGGGATAATGAAGATGTTGGAAAAGTTGAAGAAATAGGTATTGAATATTCTAAGCAGTCAGCGGAAGATGCAGATTTAGTTCTGTTTTTATATGATGTTTCTACAGGCATGAAAGAGGAAGATAAAGCTATTCTGGATTTGGTTAAAAATAAAAAACATTTGGTCGTGGCAAACAAGGCTGATCTTGTTCAGGCAGTATCTTCTGAGGAAGAAATTTTAATATCTACAAAAACTGGATATGGCATAGAAGATTTGAAATCTAAAATCAAAGAAATTGTTTATGATTTTTCTCCGGATGAAATGGAATATATTACAAACAGCCGTCAGCAGGATTGTCTTTCTAAATGCCGGGAAAGTCTAATTCAGGCTTTGACAGCCGCACAGTTGCATGAATTGCAGGATTTGATATCAATAGATTTGAAAACTGCACTCTTATATCTGGATGAAATAACCGGCGAAGTTGTAACCGATGAAATTTTGAATAACATATTTGACCATTTTTGTATTGGTAAGTAATTATTCTTTTTCTAAAAAAGTTATTATTTTATCGCCGTAAGTTTTTTGTTTAATGACTTTATGATTATTGAATTCTATATTGTTTACATGTTCGAGAATAATAATTCCGTTTGCGATGTTTTTTATAGCTTCTAAACTTTTTTCATAAATCCCTGAAAAATACGGCGGATCAATAAAAATCACATCAAATTGTTTATTAAGACGCGAAACCGCTCTCAGGCTGTCTCCAATAATTAAATTCGGGGATTTTGAAAATTTTTTATAGTTTGATTTTATAATACCGGCAGCTTTGGGATTTTTTTCAATTGCATATACGTTTTCAAATCCTCTTGAAACAGCCTCCAGCCCCATAATACCTGAACCTGCAAACATATCAAGAAAAGATTTGCCTTCAAAATCAATCATAGCCTGTAATGTGTTGAATATTCCCATACGCACTTTTGAAAGTGTCGGACGTGTTATATTCTCACCCGGTGCCGTAATTTTTTGTCCTTTGTATTTACCTGCGGTTATAATCATATGAACTATTTTACAATGAACATGATTTATTGTATAATTTTATATAGAGAGGCATATTTATGGAGAATTTCAGATGAATTCCGAAAACAAAACTGATGTTATAGTTGTTGGCGGAGGACCTGCCGGTATTGCCGCAGCAATAACTGTGGCAAGAGGAGGCGGCAAGGTTGTTATGATTGAACGCGGAAAATTTTCCGGCAGCAAAAATATGTTTGGCGGAGCAATATACACTCAGCCGACAAAAGAAATTTTCCCTGATTTTGTAAAGACAGCCCCGTTAGAACGCCGGAATATTGAACATAAATATGCAATTCTTGCTGAAGATGAGTCTACAGTTGTTTCTTACAAGAGTAAAAAATCAGAAGAGTATGGAAGTTATACTGTTATTCGCTCCAAATTTGACCGCTGGATGGCAGAAGAAGCGAAAAAAGCAGGTGTTTACATTGTTGAAGAAACAGTTGTAAAAGAACTACTTCTGGATGGCAAAAAAGTTGTCGGCGTAAAAACAGAACTTGAAGATTATTATGCTGATGTTGTTGTGCTTGCGGACGGCGTGAATTCTTTGCTGGCAAAATCTATAGGATTACGTGAGGATATTCAGACTAAAGATGTAGCCTTAAGTGTTAAAGAAGTTATTAAACTGGACAGAGAAAAAATTAATGACAGATTTAATATCTCTGATGATGAAGGCTGTATATACGAAATTTTTGGCGGTCCAATGCTTGGAATGCTCGGACTTGGATTTATGTATACGAATAAAGACTCGGTTAGTATAGGCTTTGGATTGACATTGAACGAGCTTGTTGAAAAAGAAATTAAACCGTATGAAATGCTTGACAAACTGAAGGCACATCCCACAATTGCTCCTTTGATTAAAGATGGTGAATTACTGGAGTATTCTGCTCATTTAATTCCTGAGGGCGGATATAAAAAACTGCCGCGGCTTTATTCAGACGGCGTTCTTGTTGTTGGAGACGCGGCAATGCTTGTCAATAATCTTCACTGGGAAGGAACAAATCTCGCGATGACAAGCGGTAAACTTGCCGGTGAGACAATTCTTATTGCCCTAAAAGAAAAAGATTTCTCCGCCTCAATGCTTTCACGTTATCAGAAAAAACTTGAAAATTCCTTTGTCTTGAAAGATTTAAAAACTTACAAAGATTTGATGGATGTGATGCATGATAGAAAAGAAGATTTTCTTGAATATTATCTTAAAAAAATCAACTCATTTTTTGCAATGTTTGTTTCCGTTGACAGTATCCCAAAAAGAAAAAAATATATTGATTTTATAAAAAGCATTTTTACCGACAGAAAATTTGCAGAATTGGGCAAAGATGCATATAATATAATTAAATTATTATGGGGAATTTTTAAATGAGTATAGATGATAAACTTTCAACAGTAAAATATACAAGCGATATTTATTCGCATTTAAATCCGGACAATAAAGAATGCTTGAAATGTTTGTCAAAATGTTGTACAATTGTTTGTCCGGCAAATGTATATTCATGGGACAAGGAAAATAAAAAACTTATAGTTAATTATGAAAATTGTCTGGAATGCGGAGCTTGCCGTATTGCATGCGAAAAAAAATGCCTTAAGTGGGAATACCCGCGCGGTACAAAAGGTGTGACATTCAAACAAGGATAATATGTTATATAAAGGAGAATTAGAAGATGAAAGAAGTTTACAGTAACAAACAACGCCGCTGGTATGACAAAGATCCTGTTTTATCACAGGCGGTTAAGACACTTGAAGAAACTGATGATGAGACGCAAATTCGTATAGCTTTGAATTTGATTAAAATTATCATTGAACACAATATTGAAGAAGAAAAATTTGAAGCTGTAGAAGATATTATTAATGCCGTAGGGTCAGGCTTAGACGACAACCGCAAAGGTCGCTGGTATGACATAGATTCTACATTACGAACAGCAATGAATATGCTGCACAATTGTCCGGAATCTACACAAAAAATCATCGCAAAAGAAATGGCAAAAATGGTGGTTGATAAAATAAAAGTTAACGAAGACGAAGAAGACGACGAAAATATAGAAGAATAATCCTTGACGGTTTGTATTATTCACTTTTAAAAACAGAGTTTTTATAACTCTGTTTTTCCTTTTGCGTCGTCAAGTTTTATTATTTTTTCTTTTAATTCCAAAACTTCATATTTCAGTCTGTTTAATTCGCATTTTACAGGATCAGGAATACGGTTATGCATAAGAACGCCGTTTTCATCTCTTATTTTTCTGTGTACTATCCGTCCGGGTACACCCACTACCGTAGAATATTCAGGTACATCTTCAATGACAACCGAACCTGCACCTACACGAACATAATTACCAAGTGTAATATTACCTAAAACTTTTGCTCCTGCTCCGACAATTACGCCTTTGCCGAGAGTAGGGTGGCGTTTGCCGTGTTCTTTGCCTGTGCCGCCTAAAGTTACCTGCTGATAGATAAGAACATCATCTCCGATTACGGTTGTTTCGCCAATTACAACGCCTTCACCGTGATCTATAAAAAATCTGCGTCCAATTTTTGCAGCAGGATGTATTTCAATTCCCGTAACTATTCTGGTAATATATGAGATTATGCGCGGAATTAACGGAATATGCCATTTGTACAATCTATGGGCAAAACGATATGCTATAAGTGCGTGTAATCCCGGATAACACAAAATTACTTCCAAAAGATTATTTGCGGCCGGATCTTTGTCGTAAATTACCTGAATATCTTCTTTTACTTTTGTTATTCCGCGTTTTAGTATTTTAAACATTTTTCCCCCGTCAGATTAAAACGGATTTAATTTATTTTACAAGCTTGGCAAATTTTCTTTTACCTGCTTGTAATACTACACTCTCCTCAAAATTCAGGGTATAGTTCATATCGGCAATTTTTTCGCCGTCTATTTTTACTCCGCCGCCTTGAATTAGACGTTTTGCCTCGCCTTTGCTCTGTACAAAATTCAATTCTAAAAGTAAATCAAGAATACCCTTGCCGTTTTCAACCTTTACTTCAGGAATATCTTCAGGAATTCCTTTATTTGAAACAACATTTATAAATTCCTGTTGAGCATGATCTGCCTCTTCTATGCCATGATATTCTTCGGTTATCATATGTGCCAGTTTGAGTTTTAAATCACGTGGATTTATTTCCGGATTTTTAAGTTTTTCTTCAATATCTTTTAGTTCTTCATCCGTTACATCGGTTAAAAGCGTGAAATATTTCAGGATTAGCGTGTCCGGAATACTCATTAGTTTGCCAAACATATCTTTAGCACTGTCAGTTAAAGAAATGCAGTGTTCAGGATAAGTTTTGGACATTTTAACCAGCCCGTCAGTCCCTTCTATGAGCGGTAAAAGCATAACCATTTGAGGATATTTTTTGCCGTAAGCTTCTTGAATTTGACGACCTAAAAGAGTATTAAATCTTTGATCAGTACCGCCGAGTTCAATATCAGCATCAATCACAACAGAATCATATGCCTGCATTAGCGGATAGAAAAATTCATGGACAGAAATAGGGCGTCCTTCAGCATAACGTTTTGCAAAATCGTCGCGTGTCATCATTTGTGCAACTGTCATTTGTGCAGCAAGTTTCAACAAATCGGTGAAACTCATTTTATGCAGCCAATCTGCATTATTTACAACTTCGGCTTTATTTACATCAACTACCTTAGACATTTGTTCAAAGTAGGATTTTGCATTTTCTTCAACTTGTTCTTTTGTCAGAGAAGGACGGGTTTCGGATTTGCCTGAAGGATCACCTACCATTGCTGTTGCTCCGCCGACAATTAAAACAACTTTATGCCCGAGTTTTTGAAACTCTCTCAATTTTCGCATAACTACAGTATGCCCGAGATGCAAATCAGGTCTTGTAGGGTCCATACCCAGTTTTACCCTTAACGGAGTATTTGTATCATTTGCGTGCTGCAATTTTACTGCCAGTTCTTCAATTCCGCCAGGCAAAATTTCTGCACCGCGGGACAATTTTTTTGCCTGTTCTATAAATTCTTCTCTTATTTCCACAATATTTTTCTCCTTTAGTAAAAATATTATATCATAAATATTTTTATTAGTTATATTGCGTAAAATAATCGGTTATATTTCAGAATTTAGTCTTTTAAATTTGTTTTCGGGGATTTGCGCAAAAATAATTGCCGAAAACATTATTACACATCCGGCTATTTCTTTTATAGAAAGAGTTTCTCCTAAAAGTACCATACCGCCGAGTACTGCAAAGACTGCCTCGCTGCTTAATAGTAATGTTGCAAGAACAGGATGTGTTGCTTTGTGCCCGAAAATTTGTAATGTATAGGCAACTCCTGTGACAACTATGCCAATAAAAAGAATAGGTTTCCAACCCGCGATAATGCTTGATAATGTCGGATTTTCAAACAGGAACATAAATGGCAGCGACAATATACCGGCAATAAGAAATTGTATGCTGGAAAGTTTTAGGGCACTGGCTTTTTTAGAATAGTGGCTGACTATTATTATATGCAGCGCAAAGAAAAACGCACTTATAAGTAAAAATATATCCCAGACTTCAAACTGCATTGTGCCTTTTGCGCATAACAGATACAATCCGACAAGCGCTGCGACAATACTTATTTGAACATGAGTTTGCAGTTTATGTTTCAAAAATATCGCAATTATTGGTACAAAAAGTATGTATAAAGAGGTAATAAATCCTGCTTTTCCTGCCTGAGCATAAATCATACAGTACTGATTTATTGTAAATGCAATAAACAAAACAAAACCGGCTAAAGTTCCTCCTTTTATCAATTCACGTGTGGAGTAATGTTTTGACTTATGAGGGGTAATTTTTCCTGCAAGAAATATAAGCGGCAAAAGACAAAAACTGCCTATAAAACAGCGTACGGTATTAAATGTCAGCGGACCAACATATACCATACCGATTTTTTGTGCAACAAATGACAGACCGGATATAAATGCAGTCAACAATAACGCCATAATACAATACAATCTCATATGTGCAATTTTCATAATCCACCTCTCTATAATATCATACTAAGCTATATGAAAATTAAGTCAAGTGGTGTTATCATAATCAAAGGTACGCCTGTTTTGTATTTATTCCGCTATTGTCGGATTTTTACAATCCCTGTGCATTTCATAATTGCGTCTTCTCTTATAATTTCGCCCACGGAATCTGCAATAATCTCTCCGGATTTTGGATTTTTTACAGAAACAATATGTCCTTTGATATCGGCTTTTACATCAGAATATTCAAAAGACAAATCAGTATCTTGCATTTCGCAATTAATTAGTTCAAGATTTTTGCAATAGCATAGAGGCTGTGTGCCGATAATTTTACAATTAATGAATTTCAAATTTTCACTAAACCAACCCAAATATTCGCCTTTAACAACAGAATTCTCTACGAGAATATTTTTGCTGTGCCAGAATGCATCTTTAGTATCCAGTTCGGAATTTTTGATATGAAGATTTTTCATATACTGAAAAGAATATTTGCCTGTCATTTTTAAATTTTCTATCTCAACATTGCTTGATGCAAACAAAAAATACATGGAATCTATTTGAGAATTTGAAATATTTAAATTTTTGCATCTCCAGCCAAATTCAGGGGAGGCGATATTACAGTTATTGACAGAAATATTTTTGCATTCTCTGAGACATTTTATCCCGTCAATTCTGCAATTTTCTATTGAGCCGTCTTTAGAATACCATATCGGGGCTCTTGTTTTATCGTCAAGTGTTGAATGTATAAGGGTAAATTTCTTTGCATGCCACATAGGATACCGTAGTGAAAATGAACAGTCCTTTACTATATAATTTCGGCATTCTTTTAAGACTGATTCTCCATCTGCCGGTCCTTCAAATTTGCATTGTACAACCTCAGTATTCCTTAGGTTATACAATGAACGTTCTGCATCAAAGATTTGATTTTCAATCTTTTTCATAAAAACTTCCTTTTTATATTTTAAATTATTTTAAATATGTATTAAAGAATGTTTCAAGCTTATCAAACGGGATTTTTTCAAGATTGTCATACAGATCAACGTGGTTTGCCCCTTCTATGATAAGCAATTCTTTGTTCTCTCCTTTGAGTTTTTTGAAAGCATCTTCACTGAAATAACGGCTGTGAGCTTTTTCTCCGTGCATTACAAGTACTGCATTTCTAATTTCACCGCTATACTGAAGTATTGGCAAATTCATCAAAGAAAGAGTTGATGTCATATTCCAGTTGCCGTTAGAATTTATGGAGCGTTTATGGAATCCTCTGTCTGTCTTGTAATATCCATAATAATCTTTCACAAATTGAGGTTCTTCTCCTGTAAGCTTATCAGGTAAGCCCGGAGCAGGCGCATAAGTTCCGTTTTTAAAATCTTCCGTTCTTTGCTTGTTAAGATTTTGTCTTAATTCATAACGTGCATTTTCATCCATTGCATCAAAGTATCCGTTGGCACTTACACGTGTCATATCATACATTGTAGATGTAACTGTTGCCTTAATTCTTGTATCCATAGCCGCTGCATTCAGACCAAATCCTCCAAATCCGCAAATACCGATAATACCGATTTTTTCAGGATTCACATCAGGTCTGTTGCTTAGATAATCGACTGCGGCACTGAAATCTTCAGTGTTAATATCAGGTGATGCAACATTGCGCGGTTCCCCGCCGCTTTCACCTGTATATGAAGGATCAAAAGCAAGTGTTATAAACCCTCTTTCTGCCATTGTTTGTGCGTACAATCCGGAAGCTTGTTCTTTTACTGCTCCAAATGGTCCTGCTACTGCAATAGCAGCCAGTTTATCCGCTTTTTTCTCTTTCGGACTATATAAATCCCCAACTAAAGTAATTCCGTATCTGTTTTTGAAGTGAACTTTTTCTACATTTACTCTGTCACTTTTCGGGAATGTTTTATCCCAATTGTTTGTTTTAGCTTCACTCATAAGGTTCCCTCCTGTAATTAATAATGCTAACAAAATTAAACTGCTTAAAACAATTCTAAAATTCATATATCTCCTTTCATTTTACACTGTGGCAAAACATTGTTGATGCTCTACACAATTCAGTATAGTTTGTGCGTATTCTCTGTGTTTTCCAAAGAAAATATGTGAGGCATTTGGAATGACAATAACCTGATTTTTTTCAGGCTGTTTGCAATAAGAATTTATTTTTTCCATAAATCCTTTTGCGTCGCCTTCTGTCAAACTGTCCTTTTCTCCAATAATAAATGAGCCGTTAATTTTTATTGAGGCAAGCGAATTTGTTTCTCCCTCATTGCTTATTACAGGGCAGTTTTTAAGATTATATGCATTATAAAATCCCAGAACGGTTTCCGCGCTCATTGGTGAAAATCCGCCGAATAAAAGTGGAAGAATTTCTTTTCCCCGTCCTTCTTCAACAAATTGTTTTGCAAGTTTGGTACATTTATCTACATTTGGCATAACATGCCACCAGTGCATCAAATCAACGGGGGCACTGATAATAAAATAATCAACCAGATCATCGGACGTATTGCCAAGGTAGTGAATAATTTTATTTGAGCCAAGTGAGTGTCCTGCCAGAACAATGTTTTTAAATCCGAGTTGTTTTGCGTATTTCACGTAAGCTTCAACATCTTCGTATGCAAAACTAAAATTGTCATATACCACACCTGTATATCTTTGTTTATTTATGGAAAAATCCGAATATGCAAGCATTGAAAAAGCATCCATTGCATGCCCTGCAATATATGCGATATTATTTGCGCATAAGAGATCTCCTGTAGCGATAAGTAAATCATTCTGGAATACATTACTACATAATCCGCTCATCATTATAACAACTGTATCCATTGTGTTGTCACCCCAAATCGCCCCTTTTAATTCCAGACCGCGCGGGGTATTTACTCTTATTATTTCCATTTATACTCCTATTTTAAAAATTTTCCTATTAAATCAGAGTCGCAATCAGCGTCTTTTAAATTTTGAAGAAGTTTTTCATCATCAATGTTAGTCAAAATTTTATCTCCTTTAATAACATTATTTACTATAACTCTAAAAATAGCAAATACTTATATTGCATAATAAGATATGCTTGACAAGTATATCATAATTTTTTATAATAAATAGTATGGAAATAAGGGTTTTAAAATATTTTCTTGCAGTTGCACGAGAAGGTAGTATAACAGGAGCTGCTGATTTTTTGCATCTTACCCAGCCGACATTATCAAGACAGTTAAAGGATTTGGAAAAAGAGTTGGGGCAGAAACTTTTTATTCGCGGCAGTCATAACATTACACTTACTCCTGAGGGAATGCTGCTCAGGAAACGTGCAAGTGAAATAATTGAAATGGTCGAAAAAACAGAATCAGAATTTAATTCAATCAGTGAAATTATAGGCGGAGATATTCATATCGGCTGTGGTGAAACAGATGCGATGAAGGATGTTGTTGAAGTTATGAATGACCTGACACATGATTATCCTGATATCAAATTTCATATATACAGTGGTAATGCCGAGGATGTAACCGAAAAATTGGATAAAGGTTTATTAGATTTTGGAGTTTTAATTCAACCGATTGATTTGTCAAAATATGATCATATCGCATTACCGCAAAAAGATGTCTGGGGAGTTATTATGCGGAAGGATAGTCCTTTAGCACAGAAAGATGTAATAGAGTTTAAAGATCTTGTGAAATTGCCGATAATTGCATCAAGACAAATGTCACGGAAATATTCGGCAGATAGCGGATTTTTGGACTGGTTTGGAGAAGAATTTGATAATTTGCATATAGCCGCGACTTACAATCTTGTTTTTAATGCAGCTATTATGGTTGAGGCAGGCATGGGGTATGCTGTCACTCTGGATAAACTTGTTAATACATCTGAAAATAGTCAGCTTTGTTTCAGACCTTTGTCTCCGAAATTAGAATCAGGTTTAGATATTGTCTGGAAAAGATACCAAATATTTTCACCGGCAGCAAAACTGTTTCTTGAAAGGTTACAGGAAAAATTTAAGATGTGATTTAAAAGTTATTTTTTTATGAGAACTAAGTCGCCTTTTTCAATTTCCTCTGCCAGTTTTTTAATAACGGCATTATCCATTCTAATACATCCTAAAGAAGAATATTTACCTATACTGTTAGAATTATTGTTGCCATGAATAAATTCACCTGTTGGACTGCGGCGTCCTGTACGCGGGTCAACTTTTTGAAGGATTAATATTCTTGGACCATAATCCCATGGTTTTCTATGTCTTTTAGTTTGCGCCGGTGCTGTTCTATATGGATATTTTTCGATATTTGTCACAATTCTTAAACCCGGATCTGTCGGTGTTGATTTTTTACCGCTTGCAACAAGATATGCGTGTGTTGCTTTACCCGTTTTATCATATTTGTATAAAACATTTGTTGATAAATCGACGACTATTGCGGCTTTTTTTCTTTTGCCTGCTACTGTAACATTCGGACTCGGGGCATTTTTTAAAACGGATTGTGATGTCGTGCCGGAAGGAGGTATCTCGTCAGATTTTTCAAATACATCTTTTGTTAGAGTGCAGTTGTAATTGGCACTAACTGTAGGCGGAGATACAGCTAGTGTTGCAGCTGTTATAGCAATTCCAAACAAACTTTTTAGTGAATAATTTTGTATTTTCATAATTTCAATTATCTATAAAACTGAACAAAATATTTTTTGTTCTTAATTGACCTGTTTGAAAACTTTTGTAAACTTCTAAATATCGTAACGATTTTTATGTATAATATTACTAACATATTTATAATTAAATAGTAAACTGTTTCCTAGGGTTCCGCGGTAATACCGGCTGGTCCGAGAGGAAACTCACAAAGAAATAATATTTGTGTACACGGAAGGAAAAAAGCCTGGGAGATATTAATTTATCTCTCAGGCTTTTTTAAGATGAAAATTGAAAGGAGAAATTTTATGCATTGGATAATTTTACTTATTGCAGGTATATTTGAAATTAGCTGGGCAGTGGGGTTAAAATATTCCCACGGATTTACACAACTTATACCTTCAGTTATAACTATTGTTTGCATGTTAGCGAGTTTTTATTTTTTGGCACTTGCTCTCAAAAGCCTGCCATTGGGAACTGCATATGCAATATGGACTGGGATAGGCACATTAGGAACTGTTATTCTCGGGATTATTCTTTTTAAAGAACCGGCAACTGCTATGCGGCTTGTATGTATAGCACTTATCTTATGCGGAATTACAGGTTTAAAGTTATTAACACATTAGGCAGTACTTCATTATAATTTTGTTTTTGTTTTATTGTTTAGCCAAAACTTCTTTAAGCACTTTTAGTGATGCTAATGTATTTGGAAATCCTACATATGGAAGGCATTGAATAATGGCAGCGGTTATTGTTTCTTTTGAATTGCCTGCTTTTAAATTGCCTTTTATATGACTTTTTAAGGTTGTTGTGTTACCGGTTGTTACAAGTGCCGCTATAAAAAGTAATTCTCTTGTTTGGACATCAAGCCCTTCTCTTGTATAAAAGTCCCCAAAGCAAACTTCTGTCAAGAATCTTGCAACATCAGCTCCCATATCTTGCGGCAAATCTGACATTGCTAATTTTATCTCGTCTCCGTATAATGGATTTTGTATGGCAAGTCCTTTTTCGTAGCGTTCTTCTTCTTTAACTGTTGCTGCTATTTTTAGTGGTGTTTCAATACCTCTTTCCTTAAACACTTCGTTTAATATGCTCAAAGCGTTTAAAGTTTTTGGAAATCCAATAAATGGAGCACATTGATATATTGCCTCTCTCAGTTCAAATGGGGTTACCCCGACATTTAAAGCTGCATTTATGTGCGCTTTTAGCTGCGGGAGAGTTTGTTGTACCGCAAGAGATGTAACAGTTATCATTTCTCTTGTTTTCATATCAAGTTCACCGATTGTAAAGATTTCACCGAAAATATATTTTTGTAATATTGCCATCATTTCAGGATCGTCACCTGTTTGTGTTAATGCTTCTCCATTGAATAATTTTCTATAGTTATCTTTACAAATTTTAGCTCTTGTCATTTTTTCTTCTCCTTGTGTTAGGTTTCGGGCAACTGCAATGTTGCTATGTAAAAGCGTCAGTGCCATACTTATGGCTAAAAATTTTTTAAACATAATTACCTCAATTTATATATTTTTTATTCAATCTTTCTTATTACTTTGCAAGGATTGCCTGCTGCAATACAATTCGGTGGAATGTCTTTGGTTACAATACTTCCTGCCCCAATTATGGCACCATCCCCTATTGTTACGCCGGGTAGTATTGTTGAATTTGAGCCAATCCATACTTTTTTGCCTATATTTATAGGAGTCGGATATAAATTTGCACGCAGTTCAGGATTGAAGTCGTGATTTAGAGTTACCAGAGTGACATTATGTCCTATTAGACATTCATCTCCAATTGTTATCCCGCCTTGATCCTGAAATTTGCAGCACATGTTTATAAAAACATTTTTGCCTATTGTTATATTTTTCCCGCAGTCTGTATAAAATGGCGGAAAAAGTCTAAAATTTTCATCAATTTTTTTGCCTGTCAATTTTGAGAAAAGTTCACGGAGTTCTTCAGGAGAATGGTATCTGCTATTCATTTCAAAAGTTATTTTTAAAGCTTCTTGAGCCAGAGCATCAAACATTGGAAAAATATCAGAGCCCATTGTTACCGGTTTTTGAGAATCCATATATTGTAAAAATTTTTCGATATCTGTCATAATAACTCCGGTTAAAATTATACTTATAATTAAATTATTTACTATATTCTATAAAATAGCAAATACTTATATTGAATAGGCTGTTATACATAAAAAGTATAACAGCCTGTTTTAAATTATTTTGCATTATAAGCTTTAGAATTTTAAAGTTTCACCATCTTCAGGAACAAAAATATTTTTTAACTTTTTTTCGTTAACAAATTGTTTAATGTCATTTCTTGTTACCGTCAGATGGCTGACATTATCCATATGACTGGCAACAATAGCTGCAGATGGAGCTGCATTGACAGTTTTATCTAAGTCTTCCAAATTCATAATTATGTGTTCACCATTCAATACTGTGGCCCCGCAGGCATTTATGACTATAATATCAGGTTGGTACTGTTTCAAAGTGTCTTCAAATTCCTGACAATAAATAGTATCTCCTGCAACATAGAGGACTTTTTCTTCTGCCGCATTGAATACTATTCCCATAGTGTCATATGGCATATTAACCTGTTTGCAGAGCGGTTCTAAAATTTCACGTTTTCCGTGCTGACCGTGAGTTTTATAAAGAGTTATACCTTCAAAATCAGTACCTTTATCAGAGATTATACGAACATCGTTGAATCCGAGAGATTTTATGATATTTAAATCAGTTTCAGATTGCACAAAGAATGGGATATTTTTATCAAGAGCGTTTTTTGCGTAATCATCCCAGTGGTCAGGATGGTAATGAGTTAAAATCACGGCATCTACATTAACTATTTCGTCTATACTGATTGGGAGTTCATGTCTTGGCTGGCGAATGTGTGAATTTATACCTGCTTCAAACCCTGCCATATATTCTTTGGGACCAAGCCATGGATCTATTAAAAATTTTTTCCCGGCGTATTTTACAATAATTGTCGCATTTCTGATTTGTAAAATTTCCATCATTTTGCTCCTTTTCTTATTATTGACCTTATAAACTATAAGTTATGTTAGTTAAAATAACGCAATTTTGCAAATATATAATTCTATTAGTGTGTAACATTTTTTAATATAAATTTTATTTTTAGCAATAAAATTTATTCAGGAATTTAACTAAAGTATATGAAAGTTTTAGCGTCCTATTTAAATACATTTTATCAAGTAAAAAGCGGTAACAGAACATCCGCAAAGGTCAATTCCACAGCTTTAAATAATGATATGTTTGTGAAGTCTTCGACATCCGAAAATGTAATGTTCGGCAGTGTAAAAACTTTTGTTGAAAAGTTTGTTCCTTTTGAACAGGAATTACTTAAGAAAATTGGTAAGGGGAATTTTGATACAAGTATTGAAAATGTTGAAACGCTTGTTCAGAAATATTTACCGGATTTAAAAATAAGGCCTTTGAAAGAAGCAGGTGCAAATTCAAATGTAACTAATAGAACATCAGCTTACTTTAAAGATCAGATGTATATGACAGAAGATCTTCAACTGGTTAATGGAGAAAAAGAACTTTATCTTACAATGCCGAGGTCAAATAATAAGGACGAGCAAATGAATTTTGCTCAATCACTGGTTCATGAAATGACACATGCTTTTCAGGAAAAGTCTACTGACAGACTTTCAAAATATGATTGGTTGAAATGCTTTTTAGAGAGTTCTAAAGTTAATGATGATACTGTGCGGACTCTTCAATTAATGCCAAAATTTTTCTCAATGATTGAATACAACTTGCTGTTACCATTTGATAAGGCACTTGGAAAAACAAACTTTAAACCGGTACGAATACCTTCTGTAGATAAAGAATTGGTTAATGATATTTATAAACGAAATACAGGCATACCATTCAACAATTATGTTGATTTTTTAGTTGATGCTGTCGCAAAAAGATTAGGAATGCCGGACTCTCAGCTTAATCGTAAAAAGTTGCATGAATATGTTCCTCTGTTAGCCGGTAAAGAAGAAGAGGCATATACTAAAGGATATGGCTTTACTAAGAAACAGCTGCATATAAGCGGTCAGACAGATTTAGACTTACGTACAAAATTATATAGTATGTTTAAACAACGCAGCCAGGAAATTGCAAATAATATTTAATTAATTTTATCATTTGTAATCCTTTGACTATGAGATTTTTTCCAATTTTTCTTTATACTTAACCTCAAGCCCTTGCTCTGTAGGGCGATAATATTTTTTACCAAGTAAAGAATCAGGAAGACACTGCATATTGGTAAGTTTTTCGTCGCTATCGTGAGCGTATTGATAGCCTTTGCCATAATTATCCCTTTTGTTTTAAGCGTTCATTTCGTGTTCGCGTTTTTTTATTTTGTGAAAAAACATGACTTTTTTCAATTAAATCCATAATTTTCTTATCAGATATAGTATCATCTAAAATAATTGTTATCCAGTATTTTTTGTTCATATGATATGCAGGATAAAAGCCTTTTACTTTATGAAGTTCTATAATTTCATCAGTATCAAGTTTTATATTTAATATTTCGACTTCACCATGACTTTTCTTTTCAAGTTTTGATTTATCAATGCGTGATATAAGAGCGTACCATTTTGCACTCTCAGGGTTCCTGAAAACGCCAAATCCCGGCAGATTTTCCCATAAAAATTCCGGAGTGTCATTATATTTTTGTTTTATTAATTCTGTGAGTCTGTTTGACTGAGGGAAAACAAAATAAGTATCTGAGCAGCAGTGTTCCGCAATTAAAGTTAACATCTTTTCATATTCTTCGCGGACATTTCCCACAAAAGTTCCTACAGCATTTTCAACAAGATGAAGTGTGTATAAATCGCCGGACACACAGTCAACAAGTTGTGTATTAATATCCTTTTTGCCGCTGACCGTTACAGTTAATTCAAACTGCCCGTCAAGTATTTTTTTTATAAAAATATAATCATCTTTTTTATGCTTAAATCCGAATTGCGACAGCTTTGTTTTATCAAAAATTTTATTTTTAAATATCCTTTTGGTAAAGCTGTCCATAATCTGTCCTTTCCATGTCAAAAATTTTAGCATGAATAGGACAAATGATAACACAAGGTTTTTGTATATAGTTGCATCAAATTTGGATTAGTGATTTTATTTAAAAATTTCTGGAGCATCAGAAGGCAAAATTTCTTTTTTACCGATAAACAGCCTGTCACCTTCGGCTATAGATATGTTTTTAAAGCATTTTTTTAGCGCATCAAGAGTTTTTATTGTTTTATAATTTAAATCTTTTTCGTTTCTGTAATGTGAACAAAGTGTCCAGGTATCATCCGCAAGAGAGTAGTGATAGTGAGTTTCGGCATACGGGAATGTATGCTGTTGAAAAATAGTAACATTTTTCACGCGTTCTAAGAAAACTTTTTTAAATCTGTTGAACTGCTCTACTGAATATGGAAATATTTCCAGTTCTTTGCTGCCAATAAGAAGACCTCTTTCCGGATTTTTTACAAATCTGAAAAGGGAATTAACCAGATGAGGAAAATTTTTCTTATTTGTGTAATCATCCCAAAAATGAAACCCTTCAGCTTCTTTATAAGGATTAACAAGACCACCGCCTGTGCAGGTACGTATTTCTTCTGAATAGAATTCATCAGCTTTTAAAATATTAGGTTTGGAGTGAATAAAATCTATAAAATTTTTCTTATCCATTATTTTGTAGATGTGGCGGTCAACAAATCTGATTTTTGATGTAAATGAAATTGAATTATTTTGCATATGGAATTTAAAAACCGTAAAATATTTTTTTGCCTGTATTTTAATATGGCTTATAGGATTGTATTATTAACAATATTTCTGAAAATACATTAAGTAAATTTAACATTATATTGACGATAAAAAATAATGGATATATTATTAAAAATATAAAATGCAATAAAGGAGAAAATATGTCAATCAGTCTAAATGAATTAGGTAAGAAAGTTAATGAAAATTCTATAATGAAAAAGTTTTTAATTATACTCTTAATGGTTATTTTACTATTAATACCAATTGCATTCTGGTTTGGAATAATAAATGAGAGAGAATCTTATAAAGGATCAGCAATACAAAATGTTGCATCT
Organism: Candidatus Gastranaerophilales bacterium; assembly: GCA_944324165.1. Taxonomy (GTDB): domain Bacteria; phylum Cyanobacteriota; class Vampirovibrionia; order Gastranaerophilales; family Gastranaerophilaceae; genus CALUVH01. The sequence goes on from CALUVG010000011.1 coordinate 53,490, forward strand.
GCCTGGGGTGACAGTCAAATATTTTATGCCCCTACCATGTCATTTGAAGAAAAAACTGATAAAAATGTAAACAAAGTAGATTTAACATTAAATAATTACAATGTCGATATAAAAATCATAACAGAAGTTAGACAGAAAGGAATTTTTAAAATTCCGGTTTATACTGCAGATGTAAAGTTACATGGTGATTTTATCAATGATTATGGAGATATTTCCGATAATGAGATAACTACTTCTTTTGAGGTTAAAGATTCAACAGGATTTATAGAAGAACCCAAATTTAAGATTAATAATGAACACGAAGTGGCATCACAGGAAACAAAATATAAAACAAAACTTGTAAACGCGGGTAAAAATATTCCGTTTGAAATAACATACAAAATAAGAGGGCTTAGTGAATTAAACGTTCGCCTTGGCGGACAGATAAATAATGTAATAATAAGCGGTAACTGGTCGGATCCCAGTTTTGTAGGTGATTTTTTGCCTTCAAAACGGGAGATTACAAAAGGTAATTTTAGCGGAGAATGGAGAGTTCCAAAAATAGCTACAACCAGTATGCCTCAATTAGCCAGTATAAATGATAAAATTACTGAAGGCGTAATTGATCAGGTTGGAGTGTCACTGCTTATGCCTGTAGATAATTACAGGATGTCCATAAGAGCGTTAAAATATTCATTTCTGTTCATAACACTGACATTCTTAAGCTATTATATATTTGAACTTACGGACGAAAGTAAAAGACGCATTCATCCTCTACAGTATCTGCTGTTAGGTATAGCTATGTTGATTTTTTATTTGCTGTTGGTTTCAATCTCTGAATTTGCTCCGTTTATCGCCGCATATATAATTGCTGCATTTATGACAATTTCATTAATTAGTATGTATACATATTTTGTTATATCCAGAAAACAAAATATAAAATTTACTATTATTATATCCGCACTTTTAGCTTTGTTGTATACATTCTTGTATATATTATTAATACTGCAGGATTTAGCACTGCTTATAGGAAGTTTTGGCTTGTTCCTGATAGTGGCAATTATAATGTATGTAACAAGAAATATTGACTGGTATAATGATTACAATTAATAAAAGAATAATCACTTATTAAAAATTTTATAAAACTGATCGTTTAACCAGCCCAAAGGTGAGAATGGCTTTGCAACAGAAGTAATTCCGTCCAGCGTTTTGATTGGAGTAGAATATTTGTTTGCTTCGCCCTTTCTCCAGAGATAAATTGAACCGTCAGGAGAAATTGAATGTTCGCCTGTTTTATCAAAGGCACGTGTCATTGAAGATTGTCCCGGGTTTACAACAACAGAACTCAAATGAACTCCTTTATTTTTTGAAAAATCCCAGCTGTCGACAACTGTAGAGGTATCATTGAGGACAGTTTTATTAATTCTTTTGCTTATATTCCCTTGTTGTGAAAGTTGAATTGCATAACTGCCGTTGGGTGCAATTGTTTTTTGTATTAAAAGATTAGGATTGCGTTTGCCATAACGGTATGTATATACACAGCCGTTTTCAAGCAATTGACCGCCCTGTTGTACTGCTTTTTGAAAAATTTTAGAAACTACCATTAAGATCTCCACTACATTGACTACACTTTTTTAATAAAACATCAGAAACAAAAAAATTGCCATTGCGGAGTAATAGTTGTTTTGATAAAAATATAACAAATATTTTTGTTGGGGTAGAAACTCCAACCTACGAAACTGTATACAGTACAATGTGTCAATTGATACAATAAATTTTGTAACATTTAGGCAATTTTTGAGAAGCAAAAGAGTTTATATAAATATACAGGGGAAATTAAGGAAATTTTTAATGGGGATAGGAAAACTCGGAACAACTATAGGTAAAGAAATTGTTGCCTGGACAAAAACAGGTAAAAGTTTACTTACCTCAAAACCTGTGCTAATATTAACGAAGTTAAGATTAGCAGCACCTTTATCTCCCGATAAAGTCCAATTTAAACTAGTTTAAGAATACAATATCAAACAACTTCCGACGGCTAATATTTAGTATTGTTGGGCAAGTATGCCCAACCGACTTTTTATCATTAGGGTAATAAACCGGACATTAAAATACAAAAACACAAATATAAAAATTAAAGTCCACATGCATATGTGGACTTTAATCCGGAGAAGGTGGGATTTGAACCCACGGTACAGATAAGTTCCATACAACACCTTAGCAGGGTGCCGCCATAAGCCACTCGGCCACTTCTCCATTTCTATTAATTTGTCATGTGTCAGAGGATGCTCCCCTGTTATATATTTTAATATAACATAAATATTTTTTTTGAAAAGTGGTTAAAAAAAAATATTTTATCTATAATGTTTTAAGAAGGAGATATAAATTATGACTATTAGAGTTGCTGATAAAGAATTTAATTCAAGACTTTGGGTTGGTACAGGTAAATTTGACGATTTCGAAACTATGCAAAAGGCTCATGCTGCCTCAGGGGCGGAAGTCGTTACGGTTGCAATACGCCGTGTTGATATGAATGCGCCGGGACATGTCGGGCTTATGGATTACATTGATACTAATAAATACTGGATTTTGCCTAACACTGCAGGATGTGCGACTGTGGATGAAGCTGTTCGTGTTGCAAGGCTTTCCCGTGCTATGGGGATAAACAACTGGATTAAGCTGGAAGTAATACCGGATCCTAAATATTTAATGCCTGATCCTATTGCAACTATTGAAGCTGCTAAAATCCTTGTAGAAGACGGATTTGTTGTATTGCCTTATATTAATGCAGATCCTATTCTCGCTAAGCGTTTAGAAGAAATAGGATGTGCAACAATTATGCCGCTGGCATCTCCTATCGGGTCAGGACAAGGGGTTAAAACTCTTGAAAATATTAAGATTATTATTGAACAGGCTAATGTACCGGTTGTGTGTGATGCTGGTATTGGAGTGCCTTCTGACGCGGCTCTTGTAATGGAACACGGTGCTGATTTTTGTCTTATAAACACTGCTATTGCAAAGGCCGAAGATCCTGTTAAAATGGCAGAGGCTTTTAAATACGGTGTTATGGCTGGGCGTGCAGCATATGAAGCAGGCAGAATGCCAAAAAAAGAAATTGCAAGTGCCTCTTCTCCTTTAGTTGGAGTTGTTGGTAAAAATTAATGAATTATAGCCGAAGATAGTCCATATCGGGCTGAAGCTTTGCGGATTTTATCTTCCAAAATACAGAAAGGTAAAAATTATGATTGAAATGAAAGTTATGGGTATTGCTCTTGACACACGGACAGGCTCACCTATTGTTGTTTTACACGACAAAGAAAACAGAAAGGCTCTTCCAATATGGATAGGTTCAGCCGAGGCAAGTTCAATTATAAGAAAGATTGAAAATTTGACTGTTTCAAGACCTATGACTCACGATTTAATAATTAATATTATCGAAAAAGTAGGTTACAAACTTGATAGAGTTGAAATTAATGATGTGGAAAAGGATACTTATTATGCAACGCTATTTCTTGTAGATAATGATGGCAATACTGTGGAAATAGATTCGCGTCCGTCTGATGCTATTGCGGTTGCAATAAGAGTGGATGCTCCTATTTTTGTTACTGCTAATGTTATTTCAAACGGGTCTGTTTCAACAGATACTGCAAAAGATGAAGAAGAAGCGCAAGAATTCAAGAAATTCGTTCAAAGCATTAAACCTTCGGATTTTGAAAAACTTATGAAAGATAATAAACATCACGAAAGTGATCAGTAATTGAAAAAAATTCTGTAAGCATAAAGAAAAACCCTATCTTTCGGTAGGGTTTGGAATTCTTTTAGTAATTCCTCGTGTGTGTAGAAGGTTAGTGTGTAGTAGGTAGTAGTAAGTAGTTTGTATGTTTATCTCGTGTTTATTTAATTCTTATTTATTGCTTACATATTAATAAAGTATTTTTGCAGTATATAATTGCTATATAAATAAGATTTCTTTACAAAAGTTAACAGATGAATAAAATGGCGGGCAGCTATTAGCTGCCCGCCATTCTTCAAGCTATTATACTACATACGTTCCGGAGCAGTAACCCCTAGAATATCTTCCAGTGCATTTCTCAAAACAGTTTTTACGCTCCATACTAATGCCAGACGTGCTTTCATTAAATCTTTATCATCGTTAATTACACGATTAGCATTGTAGAAAGAGTGAAATTCAGATGCCAATTCCTGTACGTAGCGGCAGATTGTGTATACCTGACGGGTTTGGGCTGAAGTTTTGATAACTGATTTATATTCTTCTAACTTCAAGATTAGTTTTCTTGCCGTATCGACAGTAGGCAGCAGCATATCTGCATGGAAGTTTGTTATGAGTTTTTCAAATTCATCTTGAGAAAGCGGAGCCGGTTGTTTTTCTCCTGTTTCGGTGTTGAGTTTTTCGCTTATGACATTACGCAAAATAGAACAGGCTCTTGCGTGTGCATATTGAACATAAAATACAGGATTTTCATCGGAATTTGTTTTTGCCAGTTCAATATCAAAATCAAGAGTTGTGTCTATGCTTCGCATTTGCATCCAGAAACGTGTTGCGTCTACTCCGACTTCCTCAATAAGGTCATCCAGTGTAACCATGTTTTTGCGTTTACCCATACGAACTTCTTCACCGTTAATGACAAGATTGACGAGTTGCCCCAGAAGTATTTCAAGTTTTGACGGGTCGTATCCTAAAGCTTCAATAGATGCTTTTACGCGGGCAACATAACCGTGGTGGTCAGCCCCCCAGATATTAATCAGCCTGTCAAATCCTCGTTCAAGTTTATCAATATGATAAGCGATATCGGCTGTGAGATAGGTATTTGAGCCGTCAGCTTTTTTGATTACCCTGTCCTGATCATCACCGTAATCGGATGATTTGAACCATACAGCACCATCTTTTTCATAAATTTTTCCGCTTGCTTTTAATTTATTAACGCATTCATCAACTTTGCCGGATTTATGCAGGGTAAGTTCAGAATAGAAATTGTCAAAATGTACTCTGAAATTTTCTAACAGAGCCATTTGCAGACTTTCCATTTCCTCTTTTGCAAAATCACTTAAAAGTTGTACATCAATTTGGCTTACATCGTTATGAACTCTTGTTAAAAGTTCTATATTATCCTCTATAAATTTTTTCGCAACCGGTATTAAGTAGTCGCCCGGATAGTAATTTTTTCGTTCAGCCTCATCTGTAGGAAAATCAATATTTTCACCCAGCTGCTGCCTTATTCTTATGGCAAGTGAGTTTCCTAATTTCTGTATCTGACTTCCAGCATCATTAATATAAAATTCTTGATATACATCGTGTCCGTAAAATTTTAGAAGATTTGCAAGAGCACTCCCCATTGCAGCCCAACGCCCATGCCCTATATGGAATGGACCTGTCGGGTTTGCTGAAATGTATTCCAATAATATTTTTTCACATTCAACGTTTTCAGGTTTGCCAAAATTTTTATTTTTTTTGAAAATTTCTTCAATTAAGTTTGTTAATAATTTTTTGCCGGCTTTAAAATTTATGAATCCGCCGATTACAGAATATTCATTATCATCCTGTTCCACATTTTCGACAATTGCATTTGCAATTTGAACAGGGGAAATTCTGGCAAATCTTGCAAGTGAAGAAACATTCACTGCATAATCGCCGAAATCTGCATTTTTAGGGCGTTCTACAACAAGTGTGCCGTCTTTGTATTCTGAAAGTTGCCCGACTTTTCCTTCAGATATTGCATGTTTTAGTGATTTTTCTATGTTCTCCAAAAAATAATCTTTTATCATCTTTTTCTCTCCTGTAGAAGTATGATACCATAAAAAAATAACTTTGCAGTAATTGAATGAAGTTGTTTGTATAAAGATTTTGTGCTAGCTTTTATTTATGATAGTTTCGGATGTGGTAGAAATAGAAAAAATTCCGGATGTGGCGGCAATAGAAAATGCTCTGAGAGAAAAAGGGATGGAGCCGTTGCGCTGGGCTATTGTTGAAGTTCTGGAGAATGCATACAGGATAAGTGTTTCTTATATTAAGTAGTTTTTTCTCTTTTTTGAATTATTAAATCATAGCCTAATATATCGCAAATTTGTCTTAATTCGCGATAGGTTAAATATTCGCGTTTCAATTTAGCAGAGAAATTCCCGGGTTTAGTTGTTTTGCCGGTCTTTTCGTTAAGCTTGTCCGACAAATCTTTCTGGAGCATGTATTCTTTGTTCAAAAGGTATTTGATAAGCTGAAAGTCGTTTAAATCATTAATAATCATGCCAATATTATAAATTAGCTTGACAAGCCGCAACAAATTTGTCATACTAATCTATATATAAGTAGATTAAATTATTTATATATAGATTAGTATAATGATTTGTAAAAATCAGTGAACAGTAAACAGAAAAAATAGACTGGACTTCAACCGGATAATAAATAGGAAAACCAGGAAAGGAGTGACTCCAAATGAAAATCGGTACCAAAATAAAAGAAGCAACCGCTCAGACACATTGCAGTAACGGACTTAAGGTCTTTGAAAAACGCTCCGCGTTTACATTAGCCGAAACCCTCATAACGCTGGCGATAATCGGTGTGGTTGCGGCGTTAACAATACCGGCAGTTATACAAAAGTATCAGGAAAGAGTTACTGTAACTAAACTAAAAAAAGTTCATTCAGTATTAAATAATGCCTTGCGTCTTTCTGTTGTAAATCATGGAGAAATAAATAATTGGGGATTAGATTTGTCCGGTAATTTTGAGATTAATGATGATACCTCACAGGAAGATTTAGATTTGAATTATAAACGTTCAATTTATTTAAGACGTAAAATAATTGAAAATTTGAAAGTAGTTAATAACTGTGAGAATTATGATACCTGCTGCGGGCATGAGCAAACAAGATATTCATTGGACGGGCAAGTTTTTGATCGCTGGTGCGCAGGAACTTTTTTAGCTGATGGCAGTATTATAAGAGGTGCTACGATGCTTTCAGCCGATTGTTCATCAAAAAGAGGGGAGGATAAATTACTACAAAATGTTTGTGGACAAATATTTGTTGATATAAACGGGTTAAAATCACCTAATGTTGTTGGAAAAGATATCTTTCTGTTTTATTATTCTAAAGACGGCAGTGTTATTCCCATTGGAACAAAAAATGAAACTTTTTCTCCATTCGAGGAATACTGTAATCGGAATTCCGGTGACCACATAATGAATGGTTATGGATGTACTGCATGGGTGTTACAAAATGAAAATATGGATTACCTGCATTGTGACGATTTAAGCTGGGACGGCAAACATAAATGCTCAGATAAAGATTAAGTTGTTACCAGTTAGTTCTTGTAAGAATTTGTTTTGCTTTCTGATTAAACATTTTGTCTTTGTACCAGATACCTTTGAACTTTCCGTCCGGTTCGTAAATATATTGAATATCTTTTGACTCAACATATACCGCACTGACAATAGATCCGTTGGAGCGGTATTGTATTGTGTGATATGGAAAATTAGGGTAGTTTTCGCTTGTTTCGTCCACATATCTGAGGTGTCCGAGGGCGTCATAATAATAAGTGTTTCTTAAATTATTTTTGTATTGAATGGCATAAATCAATAGAAGTCCGCCGCGTGTGTTGAATGCGCATATGTTGTATTCTTCAGTTTCCTTGAAACCTTCACTTGCGAGCATATAATGTCTTTTGAAATCAGGGTCTTTCAAAAAATCTGCGTATTTTTCACGGAATTCTTTCTTTTTCATATCCCCCTGAGAATCAGTAAACACAATGCTTTTATAATGTTCCACGGCTGTGTCTCTCTGTTCTTGAGTTATGGTAAGCCAGTCAAAAGTTACCCCGCCCTGAATGACTGTATCCTGCGCATAGCTTGACGTTCCGAGTATTATTATTCCTAAAATTATTAAAAACTTTTTCATAGTCACTCCTTTTGTAAAATTATAGCCTAAATTTTTAAATTATACCAGTACGCTGTAACATTCAGTAATAATAAAGCTTTCAACCCGCTGAAATTAACGGTCTAACATATTGTTACAAAAATTTAACAATATGTTAGCAGATTTTCTTGACTAAAAATATTGATGTATTATCATAAAAGAACATGCAAAAGTAAAGCTGGGTGAAGTGTGCCAAAAATTGATACACAATCCCGAAAAGATAAAAAGTTTATTTGCCTGAAACTCAGTCAAATAAAAGGTTAACAGCCTCAAGTTAGATTTTTTTCAAATTGTAAATAATTTTTTTATATTATCTATAATTTACAGGATAATTTAAAAAATAAGAAAACAATTTTTATATAGTACGTACACCATTTATAGACGAGGTGAATTGATGTCTAACACAAAATATGCAAACAGAGTAACTCCAATGGGTATCCCGCATACCAGATTGGATGATTTACCGGACCTTATTGAAGTGCAAAAAAAATCCTTTGAATGGTTTTTGAAAGAAGGTTTGAAAGAAGAATTGCTTTCATTCAGCCCTATCAAAGATTACACGGGAAGATTAGAATTGCACTTTTTGCCTAACTATACTTTCGATAACGCAAAGTATACAATTGAAGAAGCAAGAATACATGACGCAACTTATGCAAAACAGTTGCGTGTAATGGTAAGATTGGTTAACCGTGACAGCGGTGAAATTAAAGAACAGGAAGTATACATCGGAGATATCCCGACAATGACTGACAAAGGTACTTTCATTGTAAACGGTGCCGAACGTGTAATAGTTTCACAAATCGTTCGCTCCCCTGGTGTTTACTTTAAACGTGAAGTTTCACCTGCCGGAAAACGTTTATACAACGCAACTATGATCCCGAACCGCGGCGCATGGTTGAAAATAGAAACAGATTCCAATGACTTAATCTATGTAAAAATAGATAAGAATAGAAAAATTTTGGCAACAACATTATTAAAAGCTATGGGTATTACTGTTTCTGAAATGGAATCTTTGTTCACTCACTTTGAATTTTTGAAGAAAACACTGGACAAAGATACCGCAGAAACTACAGATGATGCATTAATAGAAGTATATAAAAAATTAAGACCGGGTGATCCTGCAAGTCCTCAGGGCGGTCGTTCAATTTTGGAAGCCCGTTTCTTTGATGAAAAGAAATATGATATCGGTCGTGTAGGTCGTTATAAATTAAATAAAAAATTAAATCTGAACGTTCCTGCAAGTCAAAGAACATTAACAGTTCAGGATATCGTTGCATCTATCGAATACTTAATTAACTTAACTTATGATGAAGGTTCCGTAGATGATATCGACCACTTAGGCAACAGAAGAATACGTTCTGTTGGCGAATTGTTACAAAACCAGTTCAGAGTTGGTCTTTCAAGAATTGAAAGAATTGTAAAAGAAAGAATGACTTTGCAAGACTCTGAAACTTTAACTCCATTGAATTTGTTGAACACTAAACCTTTAGTTGCATCATTAAAAGAATTCTTTGGAAGTTCACAGTTATCACAATTTATGGATCAGATTAACCCGTTGGCTGAATTGACTCACAAAAGACGTATTTCAGCATTGGGACCTGGCGGTTTGATGAGAGAACGCGCAGGTTTCGCAGTTCGTGATATTCACCCTTCACATTACGGTCGTATTTGTCCGATTGAAACTCCTGAAGGTCCGAACGCAGGTTTGATCGGGTCACTTGCAACTCACGCAAAAGTTAACGATTACGGCTTTATTGAATCTCCGTTCTTCGTTGTAAAAGACGGTGTTGTAACAGATGAAGTTGTTTATATGACGGCTGATGAGGACGAAAATTTCCGTTGTGCTCCGGCTGACGTTAAATTGAATCCGGACAGAACATTCAAAGATGAATATGTTCCTATCAGATATAGATCAGAATTCATCATGGGTGAATCTAAAAGGGTTGACTATGTAGGTATTTCACCTATTCAGATTATTTCTGTAGCGACTTCATTAATTCCGTTCATTGAACACGACGATGCTAACCGTGCATTGATGGGATCAAACATGCAGCGTCAATCAGTACCGCTTTTAATTACTGAAAGACCTGTTGTCGGTACCGGTATGGAAAAAAGAGTTGCAAAAGACTCAGGTATGGTACTTGTTTCAGATTGCGACGGTGTTGTAGAGCGTGTTGTCGGTGAAGAAATTATTATTCGCGATGATCAGGGCAAACCTCACTTACATCAGTTGATGAAATATGTAAGAAGTAACCAGGATACTTGTATTAATCAGAAGCCTTTAGTACATGAAGGCGACAGAGTTAATGCGGGTGATATTATAGCAGATGGTGCATCAACTTGCTGTGGCGAACTTTCATTAGGTAAAAACGTAATTGTTGCGTATATGCCTTGGGAAGGTTACAACTACGAAGATGCTATTCTGCTTTCAGAAAGATGTGTTCATGATGATATCTTTACATCAGTACACATTGAAAAATTAGAAATAGACGCGAGACAGACAAAACTCGGACCTGAAGAAATCACACGTGAAATTCCGAATGTATCAGAAGACGCTTTGAGACATCTGGATGAACGCGGTATTGTACGTATCGGGGCAAGAGTTTATGCTGACGATATACTTGTTGGTAAAGTTACACCGAAAGGTGAAAGCGAACATCCGCCTGAAGAAAAATTGTTGAGAGCAATTTTTGCTGAAAAAGCAAGAGATGTAAAAGACAATTCATTAAGAGTTCCACACGGAGAAGGCGGTAGAGTACTCGACGTAAAAGTATTTGACAGAGAAAAAGGTGATGAATTACCACCAGGGGCAAATACGGTTATTAGAGTTTACATTGCTCAAAAACGTAAGGTATCAGTTGGAGACAAACTTTCAGGACGTCATGGTAACAAAGGTATTGTATCCCGTATATTACCTAAAGAAGACATGCCGTTTATGCCTGACGGAACTCCTGTTGATATCGTATTGAACCCTCTTGGTGTTCCTTCCCGTATGAATGTAGGTCAAACTTATGAATTACTGTTAGGGTTGGCTGCATATTTGACAGGTAATCACTATGAAGCTCCATCATTTGATGAACGGTATGGTGAAAATCAATCAGAAATAGCAACAAGAGAAGAACTGTTAAAAGGAATAAAAGAATCAGGATGCGATTGGGTAGAACCGTCAGGTAAAGTAAGACTAATAGACGGCAGAACAGGCGAACCGTTTGACGAACCTGTAGCAGTAGGTCTTTCTTATATCCTGAAACTTGTTCACCTTGTAGATGATAAAATTCACGCAAGAAGTACAGGTCCTTACTCACTTGTTACTCAACAACCACTCGGCGGTAAAGCGCAATTTGGTGGTCAAAGATTTGGTGAAATGGAAGTTTGGGCACTGGAAGCTTATGGTGCAGCATATACTCTTCAAGAAATGTTGACAATAAAATCAGATGACGTTAACGGACGTAATAGAGCATATGAAGCAATAGTTAAAGGTGATAATATTCCACGACCTGGTATTCCGGAATCCTTCAAGGTACTTGTAAGAGAATTACAAAGTATCGGTTTGGATATAGCGGTAGCTAAAAAGGATGGTGCTGAGGTTGATTTAATGACTGATATGGATGATTTGAGAAAGTCAGCTCCAAGAAGAGTCCTTTCAGATATGGATTCAGAGTTATTAAATATTAATTTCTTTGAAACACCAACCACATTCGGAGATATATAAAAATAGTGAACTGTGAACGGTGATGAGTTAACCGACATTTCACCGTTCAAGTTTTCAATAATTAAAAGGAGAAATAAATGTCAACTAGCATAGATTATTTTGACTATATACGAATAGGTATAGCCTCCCCTGAAAGAATTCTTCAGTGGTCACACGGGGAAGTAACTAAACCTGAAACAATTAACTACCGCACATTGAAACCTGAAAGAGACGGGTTGTTCTGTGAAAGAATATTTGGACCGTCAAAAGATTGGGAATGCTATTGCGGTAAATATAAACGAGTAAGACATAAAGGTATTATCTGCGAACGCTGCGGTGTTGAAGTTACCGATTCAAAAGTCCGTCGTGAAAGAATGGGACACATTAAACTTGCTGCTCCTGTTTCTCACATCTGGTTTTTGAAAGGTATTCCTTCATATCTCGGTTTGCTTTTAGATATGACATTAAAAGACTTAGAGCAGGTAATTTACTTTAATAATTATGTTGTACTTGACGGCGGAGAAAGTCCGTTTAAAAAGTTACAGCTTTTGAGCGAAGAAGAATATGAAGATTATATGGCAGAAAACGAAGATTCTGAGTTAAAAGTCGGAATAGGCGCAGAAGCTATTAAAGAACTTTTATCTGAAATAAATGTAAAAGAACTTGCAGAAGAAATAAGAACAGAACTTGCAGGTAATGTAAATTCAATACAGAAAAAAAGTAAACTGATTAAACGTTTAAGATTGTTAGACAGTTTAATTTCATCAGAAACGGATCCTACCTGGATGATAATGGACGTATTGCCTGTAACTCCTCCTGATTTGAGACCGATGGTCCAATTAGACGGCGGACGTTTTGCAACATCAGATTTAAATGATTTGTATAGACGTGTAATTAACAGAAACAATCGTTTACAAAGATTATTGGAAATGGGGGCTCCGGAAATCATTGTAAGAAACGAAAAACGTATGCTGCAGGAAGCTGTAGACGCATTGATAGACAATGGTCGTCGCGGCAGAACTGTAGTTGGTCCTAACAACCGTGCGTTGAAATCATTATCAAATATTATTGAAGGTAAACAAGGTCGTTTCCGTCAAAACTTACTTGGTAAACGTGTTGACTACTCCGGTCGTTCCGTAATCGTAGTAGGTCCGCAGTTGAAATTAAATCAATGCGGTCTGCCGAAAGAAATGGCTATAGAATTGTTTAAACCATTTGTAGTAAATAAATTGATTGAACGCGGATATGTTCAAAATATTAAATCCGCCAAAAAGCGTATAGAACGCTCAGAGGCAATAGTTTGGGATATTCTGGAAGAGGTAATTGACGGACATCCGGTAATGTTGAACCGTGCTCCGACCCTTCACAGATTAGGTATTCAAGCGTTTGAACCTATCCTTGTAGAAGGTCGTGCAATTCAGCTGCACCCGTTAGTATGTACAGCATTCAACGCTGACTTTGACGGTGACCAAATGGCTGTTCACGTACCGCTTTCAATTGAAGCTCAAACCGAGGCAAGAATGTTGATGTTAGCTACAAATAATATTCTGGCTCCGGCAAACGGCAAACCTATTATTACTCCAACTCAGGACATGGTATTAGGAATGTATTATTTGACAATTCTAAAAAATCCTGAAATGGAACCGAAAGGGTATTTCTACAACTTCCAGGATGCAATTTCTGCTTTAGAAGTCGGTGTTATTGATTTACACGATAAAATTGTAGTAAGAGATGAACACGGTCAAAGAATAGAAACAACAGCAGGAAGAATTATATTCAATGAAGCTGTAAGAAAAGCTCTGGCGTAAATCGGTGCCGGAGCCTCCCTTAATGCTATGTTTACAAAGGGAATAGCATCGGGAAAGAAATTGTAAAGTTCAAAATAAAAGAAGGATAATATAGAATGGAAACAACATACGCACATGGTAAAAAAACTGTTGAATTTATCAATAAACAGATGGACAAAAAAGGTTTAAATAATTTGCTTGCCCAGATGTATTTGGAATTCGGCGGTGCAAAAACAGCGGAGTTGGCTAACAGTTTGAAAAACTTAGGCTATAAGTACGCAACAAAGTCAGGTACAACAATTTCTATTGCTGACTTGCAGGTACCTGCTGTAAAAAAAGAAATGCTTCAAGAGGCAGAAAAAGAAATTGAAAAATCAACAACCAGATATTTAAAAGGTGAAATTACAGAAGTAGAAAGATACACAAAGGTTATCGACACCTGGTCTGAAACTACTGCAAAATTAACTTCAAGCGTTGTTGATAATTTTGATAAATTAAATCCGGTATATATGATGGCATTCTCCGGAGCGAGAGGTAACTTATCACAGGTATCACAACTTGTTGGTATGCGTGGTTTGATGGCAGATGCGCAAGGACAGATTATTGACTTGCCTATTAAATCAAACTTTAAAGAAGGTCTATCCGTTACAGAATACATCATTTCATCATACGGTGCACGTAAAGGTCTTGTAGATACAGCGTTGAAAACAGCTGACTCAGGTTATTTGACCAGACGTCTTGTTGATGTAGCTCAGGATGTTATTATACGTGCAGATGATTGCCACACAACAAAATGTATTAACATGAAACCGATTACAGATGGTGATACAGTTATTGTTCCGCTGATAGATAGACTTTTGGGTCGTACAGTTGCGGAAGATATCAAAGATGCAGACGGAACTGTGCTGGTAACAGCCGGAACTACAATGAATCGTGATGATATCAAAAAAATATCACATCTTAATCTGACAGAATTAAAAGTTCGTTCAGGTTTGACCTGCGGTCTTGAATATGGTATCTGCCAAAAATGTTACGGTTGGGCTTTGACAACCCAGAAACTTGTTGATATTGGTGAAGCAATTGGTATTATCGCTGCTCAGTCAATTGGTGAACCGGGTACACAATTAACAATGAGAACATTCCACACAGGTGGTGCTGTCGGCGTTAAAGATACAATGAAAGAAGTTACAGCAAATCTGGATGGTGAAGTTATTTCTAATGTTAAAACAAGAGAATTGAGAACAAGACACGGTGATGTTGTTCAAATTTCAAATTATGAAACAGATATTGAAGTTAAAAATGATAAGAAATCTGAAAAATATCATATACCGGCTGGTTCAACAATATTCTTTACAAACGGAATGCAAGTTAAAAAAGGATTTAAACTTGCGCAGTTTGAACCATCTTCACAAGGCGGCGGCTCTCGTTTGACAGAAAAAGCAACAAAAGATATTTCTGCTGATTTGAGCGGTGAAGTTTTATTCGAAGACTTTATTGCCGATGAAAAGAAAGACAGACAGGGTAATATTTCAAGAACTACTAACAAACAGGGAATAATCTGGGTGTTAGGCGGTGACGTTTATAACCTTCCTGGCGGTTCCAAAGTTCTTGTAAAAGACGGTCAAAAGATCAAAGAAGGTGAAAAATTAGCTGAAACTTTGACAATTTCCGAACACGGCGGTGAAGTACGCTTTGGTGAAGATCTGGTTATAGAAGATGTAAAATTTGAAGGCAAAAATATCAAGAAAATTGTTCATGGTAAAGAAATAACAATTGTTATTGCATCATTAATGCCGGAAAATGCTACATTTGAACAGACTAAAAAAGAACAAATCTGGACAGTTAAGAAAACTAATGAAAGATATATTGTTAAAGCTCCGGTAGATACAACTGTTGAAAACGGAATGATTATTGCAGAACTTATAGATGATGATTGTGCCGTAACTTCATCAGGTGAAATAAGATATGTAGACGTTGAAGTAGATGAAAATCAAATCATTACTAAACCGGGTGCTGTTGTATTTATTCCTGAAGAAATTCATCAGATATCAAAAGACAGTACATTAAAAATGGTTGAAAACGGTTCTTATGTAACAGCCGGTACAGAAGTGGTTAAAGACGTATATTGCCACTTAGACGGTATTGTTGAATTCAAAGAATACAACGATATTATCCATGAAATAACAATTAGACCTGGCGAAACTCATACATTGCCTAATGTTTCAGAATTGAAAGTAGATGAAGGTGAAGTTGTCAGTGCAGGAACTGTTATTGCTGACGGTATAGTTGCAAAAGAAACTTCAATTGTAACAATAATGGATTCTACTCTGGATGATTTGGAAATAGATGATTTGGATGAAGAATTAGATTCAAGCTTGAGCCTTGATGAAGATAATATTGCAAATCAACCTATCCAAATTCTCGTAAGACCTGTTCAAGTATTGAATGTTGATCAAAAAGATGTATCAATCAGATTCAATACTACAGATAACCTGATTGATATTGTTCCTGTAACACAATTGCAGTATAAGGATGGTGCAAGAGTTAGAAATCTTGACGGTTCAACCATAACAAGAACAAGTCTTGTATTACAAATGCAAGGTTACCTGTCTCACCTCAAGGGTATGGTAGAACTTGATGATAAAGGTAATTTAAGAATTGTCGTACTTGAAAACTTGATTGTACGTCGTGAATTTGAAGGTAATGCAAAATTGTTATCTTCACTACAGACTGAATTACTTGTAAAAGACGGGCAAACAATAGAGCCGAAAACACCGGTTGCTAAGACACAGGTATTAGCAATAAATAAAGGGGTTGCATCAATCAAAACAGAAAAAGAAGATGCAAGAAGATTGTTGTTAACAAGCGAAAAATACGAAAGACAAATTTCAATAGAAGGCAAAGCTATTGTTAAAAAAGGTGATTTCGTGAAGTTAGACGGTTTGTTAGCAGAATCCGGCGAACGCTCAAGCGTATCAGGTCAGGTAATTGCTGTTAATAAAGGCGAAGTAACAATTCGTGCAGGTCGTCCATACTTAATCAGCCCTGGTACAATGCTACAGGTAGACTCCGGTGCACTTGTACTACGCGGCGATAACATTGCAACCCTTGTATTTGAAAGACAAAAAACAGGTGATATCGTACAAGGTTTGCCAAGGGTAGAAGAACTTCTTGAAGGTCGTAAACCAAAAGATTGCGCTATTCTTGCAGAAGAAGACGGTATTGCAGAAATCGAAACAGATGATGATATTCCAAGACTGTTCCTTGTCACAGACAACGGCAGAACTGAAATTAAATATGCAATAGATGCAAATATCATCGTTCATGACAAACAAAAAATTACTAAAGGTCAAGCACTTACAAGCGGTCCTTTGAACCCGCATGATGTTATTAGACTTTGCGGTCCTGAAGCAGCACAACAATACCTTGTAGACGAAGTACAACGTGTATATCGTTCTCAAGGTGTAGAAATTGCTGATAAGCACGTTGAAATTATCGTTCGTCAAATGACTAAGAAAGTTAAAGTTATTGATGCAGGTGATACAAACTTGTTGCCGGGCGAACTCGTGGAACTTCAAGTTTTTGAAAAAGAAAATGAACTTGCTAAGGAAAATGATAAACAACCGGCAACTTGTGAATATATGTTGTTAGGTATCACTAAAGCATCTTTGAACACAGATAGCTTTATATCTGCGGCATCATTCCAGGAAACAACAAGAATTCTTACAGAAGCTGCTGTAGAAGGTAAAAAAGATATGTTACGTGGTCTAAAAGAAAACGTAATTATCGGTCGTTTGATACCGGCAGGTACAGGTTTCCACCATCTGTCAAATGCAAATGAAGAAAAAGAACGTGAAGAAAGAAAACGTGCAGTAGCACAGCGCAATCAGGCAAGAAAACCATCTGCGATTTTGGAAGAAATAGAAGGAATGTTTGGTTCCCCTGATTTTACACTGGATGACGGTGAAGAATAAAACACTGCATAATAAGGAAACTGGAAAAGCCGGTCTATAGACCGGCTTTTCTTGTGTAACAAAGGGGTTGAAAAATTTGGTGTAATATGTCATAATGGAAGTATGAGGACTAAACTTAGAGGAGTTTTGATGGCAGGGAAGCTGGCAGAAGAACAAAAACATACAGTTGGTTGTGCATACTTGCACAACAATAAAAATGTTGTTGCGTTGAAAAAGTCTGGTGGTAGTGAAAGTATGCACAGCGAAAAAACGGCACTCACTCCACTCTCCACACTCACCGCAGCCTTGAATGGGGCTGAAACCCGCATGAATAGTGGCTTTGCGGGGGGGGGGGTATCTAACTTCAAGCCCCACAAGGCTTTCAAGGCACACGAAGTGTACTCTTACACTCAGACTTCCG
>CALUVG010000012.1 GCA_944324165.1 Candidatus Gastranaerophilales bacterium
ACACGAGTGAAACGAGTTAGTCCGGATAGCGAGAATATTGAGCGAAGTTGAACCGCAGGTTCAATAGCGAAACTATTCGAGCGTGAAGGAAATCCAAGACAATCGCATCCAGGGTATTTTTGTGCCCATTTTTGAATTTTATTTTAGACAAAAATGCTTTTTTATTTTCTACCTCTGCTCTTTAGGGAAAATTTTGAAATATAACTTGTTGTTCAAGGGCAAAATACCTCAACTAATTTTTTAAAATTAAAAGTTACAGAAAGTAAATAATTTATTATAAATTTTATAAACTTTAATAAAAACATGTTATAATTAAGTTAAAGCAATTAAACTTAATTAAGAGTGATTTATAATGAAGGAATACAAAGCAGGAACATATATTTTGCATAAAGGCTACAAGCCGTTTAATCCGTCATTTATCAATGACGATATTGATTGGAAACTTGAGGAACTTGCGCCGTTATTACAAGATGCGAGTATTTGGCTTGGAAAACTGAATTCTTATGCTGATTTGATTCCTAATATTGAATTCTTTATCAAGATGTATGCAACCAAAGAAGCAACAAATTCAAATAGAATTGAAGGTACAAGAACAACTTTTGAAGATGCAATTACACCACTTGAACAAATTAAACCGGAATTGCGTGATGACTGGCATGAAGTTCAAAATTATATTCAAGCAATAAAATATTCTATTGATAGGTTGAAAGAGTTGCCAATTTCAATGAGATTAATAAAAGAAACTCACCAAATCTTGTTGCAAGGTGTTCGCGGTGAACATAAAATGCCGGGTGAGATTCGTAAAACTCAAAATTGGATTGGCGGTTCGTCTTTAAAAGACGCATTCTTTATTCCACCTGAACCTAATATGCTGTCGGAATTATTAACAGACTTTGAAAAGTTTTTGCACAATGAAAACTTGCAAGTACCGGAAATAATCAAGGCTGGTATTGCGCATTACCAATTTGAAACAATTCACCCATTCTTGGATGGTAATGGAAGAACAGGGCGTCTATTAATAATCCTATATTTGATTAGTACAGGCTTGCTCAATAAACCTGTGCTTTACATTTCGGATTTCTTTGAACGTCATAGGATGTCATATTATGATTCTTTATCAATGGTTAAGCAAACTGATAATATGACTCAATGGCTTAAATTTTTCTTGAGCGGCGTCATAGAAACTTCACAAAATAGTATAAAGACTTTTGATGAACTCATCAAACTTAAAAAAGAAACTGAAACAAAAATTGCTAAGACAGGCAAAAAAGCTGTCAATGGACAAAGACTGTTAGAATTATTATATTCACAGCCTAAAGTTAATGCACAAATTATATCTAAAGAACTTGGGCTTTCAATTGTTTCAGTAAATAATTTAGTTAAAACTTTTATTGAGATTGGCATTTTAAAAGAAAAAACGGGTATGAGCCGTAATCGTTATTATACGTTTGAAGATTATATTAAAATATTCAGATAAAAAATAGTGTCTTTATAAGAATAAAGTTAGCTTAATAAAAACATATATTGCAACATATAAACTAAACGAACTTATGCCATTTCTCAATCAGAAAAGATCTGAACTGATAATTTAACATCTTAAATAAATTTTATCTCAATGATTTGACCATTCTATATACAGCAATTAAATCATTTTCTGGCAGATAATCTATGTTCGTTTTTATATATTCCGACATTGTTGACGGATTTACGTCAAGATGTTCAAAGTCAAAAAGATCCTTCAGGTCTATATTTAATGCTTTTGCTATGTCCAGCAAAGCTCTTGACGGAAATGTGTCCCCGCATTCTATATGGCTTAAATTACGCTGATCAATATTCGCAAGTTCTGCAAGCTCCTGTTGCGAGATCCCTTGTGCCTTACGTAATTCTTTTATTCTTCTACCTAAAAGTCTTCTAACATCATTCATAACTATTTTAGAATACATGTTTTTAACTGCTAATTGAACGATATTGTTTGTGTACATATTGACTTTAAGACCATTTATATAGTATTTTACAACATATAATGGTATTTTCTCGTTTTTTGGAAAATTTATTTCTCGAAAATTTTCTAAAGAACATAACCATTACCAACAATATACATTGTATTTATACGCACAACCAAAATTATATTTATGAACAACCGTTTTAGAAAATACATTAATAAAAAATTTGAACGCCCAATCTCGCTTACCAAAAGTCAAATCGCTTTGATAAAAACTCTTGCCGGTGGAGACACTCTGAAAAATGCTGCTGTACAATTGGAGTCGTCTTATGAAAGTGTTAAAAAACGTACTCAGCTTTTATATAAAAAATTTGCGGTCAAAAATCGAACTGAACTTATTAAAAAAGCTCTACAACTCAAATTAATAGCTAATAAAGATGTGAAACCCAAATTCAGGCGGCGTTTTGTAAAAGTGCCGGTATCCTCTGCTAAACCTGCTTTGAGAGAATCTTTAACATCAAAAGAAAATCAATATTTACAGCTTACTGCTTATGGATTTACAAAAGAAGAAATAATGAAAAAAATGCGTCTGCCCAATATATATTTTTGTAATTATCTGACATTATGCATATGCGGCAAGCTTAATGCTAAAAATATAAATCACGCAGTTGTTTTTGCATTTCAGCTGCACTTGATATAAACAGGAACTTTTACGACGTATAATGTGTTTTTATAAATCAAAAATAAATTATTTTCATAAAAATTTATTCCCCGAACAGGCATTTTAAAATTCCGGTAAAATTACCCGTTTTTAGCACAATACGCCCTAATATTAAAAGATAAAAAATAATCCTAAAATAGAATCGTTGAATTTAACAAAAATGTAAAAATTATTAATAGTTGCGATTTTATTTTGTTTTATTTAGAATTCTAAAATAAAGGGGGATGTATGAAAAACGAGATGCCAAAGTATAATGAGTTGATTTTACCTGCATTTGTTGCGCTAAAAGAACTTGGCGGCTCTGGCAGCAATAAAGAGATTTTAGAACAGGTCATTAATGATATGGAACTTGATGAAAATATTATAGATATCCCTCATAAAAACAAATATGGCTCATATCAAAGTGAACTTGAATATAGACTCGCCTGGGCAAGAAGCTACTTAAGTATATCTAATGTTATTACAAGCAGTGCCAGAACAATATGGACGATTTGCCCTGAATATACAAATAAAGAGACTCTGACACCGGATGAGATAAAAGAAATCATTAGAAAGCCGCATCGGAATAAAAAACAAAAGGAAAATATCAGCAAAAATGAAACGAATACTGTAGAAGAGCTTGTCGAAGATGAATGTCCATGGGTGAAGAAACTGTCTTACTTATTGCAAAAGATGGATGGCTTTGCATTTGAAAGATTCTCAAAACGTCTTTTACGTGAATGCGGATTTTCCAAACTAGTTGTTACAAAACGCACTAATGACGGCGGTATTGATGGATTTGGAGAATATAAAATAAACGGTATTTTAACAATGAAATTGGCTTTTCAATGCAAACGATACAAAAATCAGGTCAGGGCAAAAGATATAAGAGATTTTCGCGGTGCTTTAACTTCTGATATAGAAAGAGCAATCTTAATAACAACAGGTACCTTTACAAGAAGTGCGATTGAGGAGGCTGCAATTCCCGGGAAAACTTATATTGATTTGATGAATGGTGAAGAACTTATCGCTAAAATTATTGAATTGGAACTTGGAGTCAAAGCAATTAAAACATATGAGGTAGATGAAGAATTTTTTAAAAGTATCTAGCGGAAATGTTAACGGATGAACAGTACTAAAAAGACTTTGCAGCGTCTGTCTAATCCTTTGGAAAAATGCGTGGCACTAATTCAAAGGATATCACAACACGGCTTAAGAAGAAAGGATATCATTTTAAATTAAAGGATAATAAAATTGACAAAACGCATGTCTTTTTTATTTGCTGAAACCGGTTAAAAATTCCAGACTAACCTGAGGTGATTTAGAAATTTTTTTATAATTTAATGCTCTAACTTGTTCTGCAAAAGTAGCTAAAATATCTTTTCGTCCGGCAGACATTGTAGAAAGATGAGGATCCTTGAATTCAAGTCCCATTTTTTTGTAGAATCCCACGGCGTCAGTAGGTCCTTGCAAAATTGGCTCTAATTTTAAATTTTTACATTTTTTTGCTGAGACCACATCCAAAAAAGCTGTAAATAAAGCCCGTCCCGCGTTTTTAACCTTTTGCTCAACTCCAACAGGCCAGGTTGCAAATCCAACAAGTTCGCATTTTCTCTTATTACAAACCGATACGAGCATTCCGCACGGCTTTTTATCCTGCACTGCAAGAAATACTCTCTGTCGTGCTGTTGTCCCCATAAAGTCACCCATAAATTGGATTAAACCCTGCCAAACACTAAAATTCTTTTTATTTCGTTTAGATGGCAAAAGTCTTTCCATATTAATTTGGCTCAAAAATTTTGTCATAAAATCTTTATCTTTTTGCCCGAGAGTATATATTTCAATCGGTTTATGACTATCGGCAATTGCATCCGCCAACGGTTTAACAACCGCAAACTGTCTTGCTGTAAATGTTGTATTTTGATTTTTAGAAGATATATTCATTGTTTTTTTAACAAAACAGGTAAATAAAATTTTTTGCGCATAAAATTTATTTTTTGTGTTAAAATTTGTATATGGAAAATAAAAAGATAAAAATCGGATTAATTGGATTGGGCACAGTTGGCTCAGGTGTTTATAAAACTCTTGCAGGATTTGATAACGTTGAGATTTCAAAAATTGCTGTTCGGAATTTGAACAAACCGCGAAATATAGAAAATCTGGATACTTCTATAATTACCGACAACCCTTATGAAGTTGTTAATGATCCTGAAATATCTATTGTTGCAGAACTGATAGGCGGCATTGACCCTGCTTTTGAACTTATAAAAACTGCAATAAAAAATGGCAAACATATAGTTACGGCTAACAAAGAATTACTTGCAAAACACGGAGAAGAATTATTTAATTTTGCAGAAAAATATAATAAAGTCGTGCTCTATGAAGCAGCTATTGCCGGAGGTATTCCTCTTATTATGCCGATAAAAACTATTCTGGCAGGTAACAAAATTAATAAGGTTGAAGCAATACTGAATGGTACTACAAATTATATTTTAACCAAAATGGATGTACAGGGGGCGTCTTACGCAGATGTTCTCAAAGAAGCACAGGAATTAGGTTATGCAGAAGCCGATCCAACAGGAGATGTGGAAGGCTTTGATGCTGCATACAAAATTACAACTCTTGCAACCATAGCATTCAGAAAACGGGTTAAGCTTGAAAATGTTTACCGCGAAGGTATTACGAAAATTCGCCCGCAGGATATGCATGCGGCTAATGATTTAGGGTACAAGATTAAACTTATTGCGTCAGCCAATATTGATACAGAAGGCAGAGCTGATGTCAGAGTGCATCCTATGCTTGTGTCAAAAAAATCAACTCTTGCACATATAGATTATGTAACTAATGCAGTAAGTCTTGAAGGACATCCGGTAGGCAGTGTAACACTTTCCGGTCCCGGAGCCGGAGAATTTCCGACTGCAAGTTCAGTTGTAGGCGATATACTTGCCATAGCTAATGAACTCGGTACTAGTGATTATATTTTACCGATGATGAGATGTCAGCATAATTCGGAAGCCATACCGCTTACAATTGATGAAACAGTCAATAAATACTATATTTCTATAAACGCCAAAAACAACAAAGGTGTTATAGGAAAAATCGGCACGATTTGTGCTAATAATGGTATAAGTCTTTCAAGTATCGTCCAGCGCGGAGTATCTGATGATAATACAGCAGATATCACTGTTATTACCGAGCTTGTACTGGAAAAAGATATGCAAAAAGCTATTAAAGAAATTGAAGAAGACGAATTTATAAATAAAGTAAATAGTCTTATTCGTGTTCAAATATAAGAAAAGAGGAAAAAATGTACTATCAGGGCTTAATAAATACATTCAGAGAATACCTGCCGGTAAGCGACAAAACACCGGTCATTACATTAAATGAAGGCAATACCCCGTTGATAAAAGCTGACAATCTCGCTAAAAAAATAGGGTTAGATGCTGAAATTTATTTAAAGTTTGAAGGCTCAAATCCTACAGGCAGCTTTAAAGACCGCGGCATGACAATGGCTGTTTCAAAAGCAAAAGAAAATGGGGCAGAAGCTATAATTTGTGCATCTACCGGAAATACCAGTGCCTCTGCTGCTGCTTACGGCGCAAAAGCCGGCATGAGAACTTTTGTACTGATACCTGACGGTTACATTGCACTTGGCAAATTATCTCAGGCTATGATGTACGGAGCAGAAATTATTGCAATTAACGGCAACTTTGATGAAGCATTGGAAGTCGTTCGTAAAATCGCGGATGAGTATCCTATTACTCTTGTAAATTCTGTAAATCCATACAGAATAGAAGGACAAAAAACAGGGGCATTTGAAATATGTAATGCACTATCTCAGGCTCCTGACTATCATTTTATACCGGTTGGCAACGCAGGTAACATTACTGCTTACTGGAAAGGTTACAAAGAGTTCCATGCACTTGGTAAAATTTCTAATTTACCTAAAATGATGGGATTTGAAGCAGAAGGAGCTGCGGCAATTGTCCGCGGTGAACGCATAATGCATCCGGAAACTCTTGCTACTGCGATTAGAATAGGTAATCCTGCAAGCTGGAAACAGGCTGAGGCTGCCAGAGACGAAAGCAATGGCATGATTAATTCCGTTACAGATGATGAGATAGTAAAAGCTTACAAGCTTATCGCCTCATGCGAAGGTGTTCTTGCTGAACCTGCAAGTGCCGCATCCGTTGCCGGATTGATAAAAGTTAAAGATACAATTAAAACAGGCTCCAAAATAGTTTGTATTTTGACAGGTAACGGTCTAAAAGATCCGGACAATGCAATTAAATATTCAAATGCCGATGTTAAAAAGACATCAAGCGAAATAAAAGATATTTTAAAAGCAATGAATATATAAGAAAAATGTCGGGGAGAACCCGACATTTTTTATTACCTTAAAAATTCTAGTTCCACGGATACTCTTCTGTAATCTCCCAGTTATCCCGTTGAATTAACGCACCACAAAAAGCCCCATAAGCATTTTTATTGCATCCTAAATTATTGTGATTGATTAATTCGTCTCGCGTAAGTTCAGGTATCCATCCATTTCCGTAGAAATATACACCAGCCTTTTTAGGTCTGTTTTCATAAACGGAGACAGCTTGTTGTACATTAAAATTTGCACTCATTTGAAATATATCTTTACCAATTTGAGATTCACCTTTGTTAGGTCCATCTATATCTATAAAAAAATGAACATGCTCTGAAAATTCCCCCTCTTCAGTAATACCGCCAAACCACACAAATATTGAATATCCACTCGCGGTTAATATCGCCTCAGG
The DNA here is from genome assembly GCA_944324165.1 of Candidatus Gastranaerophilales bacterium. GTDB lineage: Bacteria > Cyanobacteriota > Vampirovibrionia > Gastranaerophilales > Gastranaerophilaceae > CALUVH01. Next base: position 7,427 of record CALUVG010000012.1, read on the forward strand.
ATATTCCGGTAGAGCTTTCTCTGTATTATTTAAATATTTAATCGGAGTTTTTATACACTCCGTAAGATTACTGTCATCACAATATTTTGCAATTTTAATTGATTTTCCAAGATAATTTTTTATAAAATTCTCCTGAATTTCTTCTCTTGAACTCCCCATTCCTTGCCAGCTCCATGTATTCATAAACCCGTGTTCAACCTCCGCAAGTTTCAATGCCTGATTAATTTCAGAGTAAGCTTTTTGCAACCGTACTACAGTTTGTCTCTTTTGATACTTAACCACAAGATTAGGAATTGTCAAAGCTGCAACTATGCCTATTATTGCAAGAGTAATTAGCACTTCTGCTAAAGTAAATCCCATTTCTTTTGTATATCTGTTCATACCCGCCTCCATATTATATACAAATTATAAATTACCATATAGTATTTGTCAATACGTGTATTAACTCCGCTATTTAACTGACAATAACTATATAGGAATTTAAAATATGACTGACATAAAAAAACATTTTGGGAAAAAGGTTAAATATTTTAGAGAACAAAAACAACTGACCCAGGAACAACTGGCAGAAAAACTTGAAATGAATTGCCGCTCTCTCTCGTTTATAGAATGCGGTACAAACTTTGTCTCTGCTGACACTCTGGAAAATATTTGTAAAGTTCTTGATGTCAGTCCTAAACAACTATTTGATTTTGATTATTTTATGCAGACTCCTGAAGATACAGAAAAAGCAATAAATGAATTAATAAAAAGCAACAGAGATAAATTAAAAGAAATTTATAAAGTCATTTATCTGTATCTGGAACTGTAATCTATACTTTCTAAAATGCTTTATATTGTTTACAATTCTTAAAGCAGTATCGGCTTATAAATAAGTTTATTGTAACATATTATTATCCTGAACATGTTTTCGGATTACAGAAAGAGGTAGTACATGAATACAGTAGTGTTAGTAGGACGCGTAGGCAGAGATGCTGAAATAAAATATTTTGAATCAGGTAAAGTAAAAGCTAATTTTTCAATGGCAGTAAACAGATGGGATACAAAAACCAAATCGGAAGTTGCAGATTGGTTTAATGTAGACGTGTGGGACAAGCAGGCTGAATTTGCCGGTGAATATGTGAAAAAAGGTATACAGGTTGCTGTTGACGGACGTATTGCAGTTAATAAATGGACAGATAAAGCAACCGGTAATGACCGTGAAAACTTCCTTGTTGTTGCAAATAATATAAGATTATTAGGATCTAAAAGAGACGCAGAAGTATTATGATAGTTACATCTAATATAGTAGGAATTATTGCTGATGATTTGACAGGCGCAGATGATACCGCATTACAGTTTCATCTGCAGGGGGCAAATACACAGATTTTGTTATCAACAGAAGTTGAGCCTCTAAACACCAAAAATACTCAGACCTGGGCTATCTCTACAGAATCAAGAAATATACCCGCAGAAGAAGCTTTTGATGCTGTAAAAAATGCGGCGCAGATGCTTGTTGAAAAAATTAATCCTGATTATTTCTATAAAAAAATAGATTCAACCCTGCGCGGTAATATTGCTGTAGAAGTGTTCGCGTTACTGGATACATTGAATTGGGATGCGGCAGTTATTGTACCGGCTTTTCCTGTGGAAGGACGTATTACTGTAGGAGGTTATCACCTTTTGAAAGGCGTTCCTATTGAACGCACAGAAATGGCAAGAGATCCACATTCACCGATTTTTGAATCTCATGTTCCTACTCTTTTGGCAGCACAATTAGATGAAGAATGTCAGCAATTTATTGGTACTATTGAGTTGAAAACTATTATGGAAGGGGCAGGTCCTATTTTAAGAAGACTTAATGAACTGATATCAGAAGGCAAAAAACTTATTATAGCTGATGCTGTTTCAACCGTTGATATTGAACAAATAGCACTTGCGATAAATAAGTCTGATTATAATATATTGCCAACAGGAACAGCAGCATTTGCAAGGTCACTTGCAGAATTGTGGTTTGTTGATCTTGATAACAGCCATATTATTAAAACTTTTCCGGAATTACCAAGATTAATCATCTCAGGCAGTGCAACACAAATTACGGCAAATCAGATTAAAGCACTTGACGATAGCGACGATATTGATGCTTTATTTATAAGTCTGGATATGCAGACAATCTTGAATGATGTTTCGGACTCTCTGGTTGAGCGAGTAGTCTCTAATCTGGGTAAGAAAAATACGGTTGTAGTCCATACATCTCATCTAATTCAGAATTTTGACGGTTTTTCTGAAGACTCACTGAATGCAGAATTAACAAAGGCAAAATTGTCTGAAAAAATAACAGACTTTTTGGCAGAATTAACAAAAAAAGTTTGTGAAGCAAGAGAAGTTATATTGATAACTCTTGGCGGCGAAACTTCTTATAAATGCTGTTCTGCGATTAATGCTTTACAGTTACAGTTAATTGACGAGGTAGCCCCGGCAATTGCACTCTGCATGGATCACAATGCTCAGTGGATTGTAACAAAATCCGGCAATTTAGGTAATGCAAACACGCTTGTTGATATTTTAAAATATTTTAAATCGCACGAAAGTTCAGGAAGTTAGGCAAATGTCAAAATATCAAGATAAAATTGCCATTACGACAGGTGATGTCAACGGTATTGGCGCAGAAATAACTATTAAAGCATTGAATAAACTGGATTTGCCGGAAGATAAAATCGTTTTGATTTCTTCGAAAAATATTTTAGACTATTACGGTAAATTAAAGAGAAATTATGAAGTTATTGAAATACCTTACTTTGAGAATATTGAACCTGGTAAAATAACATCAGCCGGCGGTGAATTTTCTTTTTTGTCCTTAAAAAAAGTATGTGAGCTAAATCCTAAAGCCATTGTGACAGCTCCGGTATCAAAAGAGGCACTTCACATCGCAGGACACAATTTTAACGGACAAACTGAAGTTTTGCAGCATTTTTTGGCTCACGGTAACCAGAAGGCAGAAATGCTTTTTTTAGCAAAAGATTTCAGAGTTCTACTTTTAACAAGACACTGTTCACTTAAAAATATTATGATTTCAACTGAAATGGTTGTTGAAAAAATTAAAAATTTAAAAAGTTTTTTTGAAACAAGATTAGGTATTAAAAATCCAAAATTTGCATTATGCGGTTTGAACCCACATGCAGGAGAACACGGAGTCTTAGGTGATGAAGAGATTAAAATATTAAGACCGGCAGTTGACATTTTAAAATCCGCCGGAATTGATATAACAAATCCATTACCTTCTGATACACTGTTTATTAAAGCGGGACAAGCTTTCTTCAACCACACAAAACAGCCGTATGATTGCTATATAGCAATGTATCATGATCAGGGTCTAATTCCTATAAAAACAGTTGCCGGAGCTGAAACTGTAAATATGACTATAGGACTTGACATAATTCGAACATCCCCGGGACATGGCACGGCATTTGATATTGCCGGTAGAAATATTGCCGATGAAACAGGTATGATTGCTGCAATTAATGCAGTTTTATAATTTTTTACCCTAAATATTGGAAACAAAATAAAAACGGAAATATTATTAATCTTATAGCCGTAAAAATGAGTTAAAATATATTGTGTATTTAATAATAGACTCTAAAGGCGGCAATAAAATGTATGACGTTGAACATAAATGGTTTTATCTGCAAAATGAACGAATATTTTATTTTTTACTTTCCGGTCTGACATATTCCGAGATTGTTGAAAAATATTACTCTCGTCATAAATACAAATTTATTTATCAGGTAAGAAAGCTGTTAAAATATCTGCATCTTCAAAACAGGCGTCAGTTAGCCTATTTTGCAGTGAAAAACGGTTTGGTAGACACAGATTTGTTGAGAAAATATTATGAATAAATTGTCTGATTATCAAGAAAAAATTGTTTTACAAATGCTGATTCAAGGGCATAGCTCAAAAGAAATAGCTGAATGGCTTAATATTAGCCCGCATCACTACAAAAAAATAAAAAGCAGCCTTTTCAAAAAATATAATATAAAAAGAGCAATTCAATTACTGCCGGCAATTATAAATGCAAAGATTGATGAAAATTTGTAAAATAAAAACAATCCCGCTCAATGAAAATTATGAGTGGGACTGTCAATGAATTTTATCAAGTTTTTAAACTGATGCCATATTATTTTTATGGTCATTCCAGAAGTCAACAAGCATACTACAGAAGAATATACTTGAATAAGTACCGATTGTGATACCTAAAATCATAGCCAGTACAAAGTCTTTTGTTGTGACACCGCCAAAGAAATATAATGCAAGCAATGTAATCAAAGTTGTCAAAGATGTATTGATACTTCTTGCCAGTGTCTGATTAACGGATGCGTCAACAATTTCACCATAAGACATTTTCTTAGCATAATATCTAAGATTTTCTCTGATTCGGTCAAATACAACAATAGTATCATGAACAGAAAAACCGATAACAGTTAACAAAGCAGTTATAAACAATCCGTCAATCTGCACATTATATAACAATCCCAGAATAGAGAACGCACCGCACACAAAAAGTACGTCATGAACTATACCAAGTATTGCAGCCACTGCATAATCAAATCTAAATCTAAAAGAAAGATACGCAATAATGCCTAATACAGCCAATGTTACCGCAAGCAATGAGTTTTTAAATAATTCCTTACCCATTGTAGGACCTACAGAACTTACAGAAATAAGTTCAGGATTATTATATTGTTTTGCTAAAGTTCCTTTTATTTTTTCAGGCACCATAGAATCTTTTTCTACAAACTTTGTTCTTATGGATATAATAGAACTGATTTGTGCCTTTGTATTTTTTTGTTGTGTACTATTTACATTAAGTATCTGAATATAAGGATTTTCAATACCAGCCTCTTCAAGTGCTTTACGATTTTTGGCAAGATCTTCATTGCTGATTTTTTCAGTCAATCCGTATTGTAGAATTGTACCGCCGGTATAGTCAATACCCACTTTCAAAGGCGCATGATTTGAATATGTCATAGATGAATAAACCATTGCAAAAATACCCGGCACAAGTAAAATAGCGGATAAAGCCATCCACAGCCATCTGTATTTAACAATGTGTACTAAATGTTTTCTTCCTGTATTTATCATTTTTATTAATACCTCTTTCTAATCAAGAATACCAAAACGAGCTTTTTCACGTTTGGTTTCTGTTGCTTCGTAATCTTTACCTATTTCATCTTTTCTTAATCCGAATAAAGCCGGATATTTGAGTTCACCTGTACCGAATATCAAGTGCATAAAGTTTTTGGTTACAGTAATTGCTGAGAACATTGACACCATAACCCCTAAAGCAAGAGTTAGGGCAAATCCTTTAACAACACTGGTACCTAACATATAAAGAATAAAACAGGTAATTATAGTTGTCATATTAGAGTCAAAAATACTTGTAAATGCTCTGTCAAATCCTGAATTTATTGCAGTAAACAAGTTTCTGCCGGCTCTAAGTTCTTCTTTTGTTCTTTCAAAAATCAGGATGTTAGCGTCAACCGCCATACCGATTGAAAGAATAAACCCTGCAATACCTGCAAGAGTAAGAGTTACAGGAATAGTCTTGAATAAAGCAAACAAGATTAAACTGTAGATAATTAATGCTATATCTGCAATTAATCCAGGAACTCTATAGTATAACAACATAAATATCATTACGGCAGAAAGCCCGATAATACCTGCTTTTTCGGATTTAGCGATACTGTCAGCTCCTAAAGTAGGACCAACTGTATTTTCCTCAACTATTTTTGCAGGAACAGGCAAAGCACCGGCATTCAAGAGGTTAACCATTCTTGATGCTTCTTCATAAGAGAACCCGGCGCCGCCGCTTGTAATTTGAGCGTTGCCGCCATAAATTGCTTCGTTTACATTTGGATCTGAAATTAATTCATCATCAAAGAATATCGCCATTTTTTTACCAACGAGTGCTTCGGTTAATTCTCCGAATTTTTTTGCACCTGTTGAGTTAAATTCAAGAGACACAACCCATTGACCGGATGCGTCAGTTGAAAGTGTTGATTTTGAAAGGTCTTGACCTGTCAAACCTGTCGGAACCCATACTACATTACCGGATGCGTCCGGCGCTTGTTTTTTAAATTCAAGTTGTGCAGTTTCACCAATAAAAGATTTCGCTTCTGTTAAATCAGTTATCGCAGGTATTTCAATAAGTAATCTTTTATCACCTACCTGCTGAACAACGGTTTCTGATACACCGAGTTTATTAACGCGGCTTTCAATAGCATATTGCAGTCTTTGCATTACTTCCGGAGTAATTTTAGCAATATTGTTAGTAGTTTGTGCTTCAAGGATCAATCTTGAACCGCCGACAAGATCAAGTCCCAGTTTGATTGGTTTAACGGCAATTAGTATAATCGCTGCAATCACGATTAACATAATGCCCCAGAACATAAGAATTTTGTTTTTCACTTTTTATTTCCTCATTTATACTATTAATATTATTTAAATTTTAACATGAAATAGAATAAGATTATAGCCGGAGCGGGCTATTAATCTTCATAGAACTTATCAAGAACACTAAACAATTCAGCTTTTTGCTCATCACTAAGTTCAACTAAAGGACGTCTTACATAGTCTTCGCAAAGTCCTCTATGCGCAAGCGCAGCTTTTACCGGAACAGGATTTGGTGCCATAAATAACTTTTTCATAATCGGATACAATTTCTTATGCATATTCATTGCCGCAATAAACTGTCCCGTTTTATAGTTTCTAATCATAGATTTAACATCGTTTCCGAAAAGATGAGATGCCACAGAAATCACACCTCGTGCGCCTAATGACAACATGGGCAGTGTAAGACTGTCATCACCTGAATAAACAGAAAAATCTTCAGGAGCAAGAAGTTTAATTTCAGTTACAGCATCCATATCAGAACAACTTTGTTTAACTGCAACAATATTTTCGTATTTGTTTGCAAGCTTAGCTATAGTTGCCGGCTGAATATTAACGCCGGTACGTGATGGAATATTATAAATAATAATTGGTAAACTTGTACTTTCAGCAATCGCCGAAAAATGAGCTATCATACCTTCTTGAGAAGGTTTATTATAATAAGGAACAACTGATAACAGAGCATCAACATCTTCTTTTTCTGCAAGTTTAGATGTTCTGCAGGCTGTTGCCGTGCAGTTGGAACCGGCATTCATAATAACTTTTGCTTTACCGGCAACGGCACGCCTAACTGAACTTAACAGTTCCAATTCTTCTTCATGTGTTAAAGTCGGACCTTCTCCGGTAGTTCCCGCGACAAGAACAGCATCACTGCCATTGTCCACGAGATATCCGGCTAATTGTTCCGCTTTATTGTAATCAATTTCTCTTGCAGAGTTAAATGGTGTAACCATTGCGGTTATAACTTCACCGGCGTCATATCTTAAAGCCATAATAAATACCTCTTTCTTTCTACATATCCCATTGCAAATTTAATTATATCGCAAATATAAAATTTGTGAAAGTTTTTTACGAATTAATAAGGTTACTTAGCCAAATTACAGCCAAGACTAATTATTTTTTTTAGCAGCCAGAACATCAGGAGCAAGCCCGGGTTCCAAATCTGATCCTGTGACTAGTTTTCTAAAGGCAAAAGTAGCTTTGGGCAGTGCATATGCAAGAAGGAAGCTGCTTATACCAACATTAGCGAGAATATTGGTACCTTTCAGAATTTTAGCTTTAAGAATATATCTGTTCAAATTTTTTCCTGTCGGCGCATTGGTTATAAAATCAGCAATAGAATTTCTAAATTTGCCTAAATCGTCGAAATTAACATACGCACGCGGATCTCTAATTCCATTATCTAACATTTTTATTTTCTTAAATTTATCTGCGAATTTTACAAACAGACTATCAGGATTTTCATCCACAAATTTCAAGAGCATTTCAGGGGTGTCATTTACAGGCAGTTTAATGGTTCCTTTTTGTATTTTTTCCTTAAAAGCCTTATCAGCAAGCATAATAGGATCAAGCTCAACCCCGCTTACTTTATTAAGGAATTTTTCTATCCATTTAGGTGCCACAAAATTTAAAAACATCATGCCGCTTAGACGAAACCCTACATCTATTGCCTCATTTTTCTTACGGGAAGTCGCAACCCGACCTACAGTATAGCCGCCATCCGTTATCATCATTTTGTCCTGAGTTGAAACTGTTGCCAGTTTAGCCAGTGAAAATCCTGTAAATGCCACCTGATTTATTTTATTAGATGTAAAACTGTCCAGAATATCACGTTTAGGAGCGGCAAAATTAGGACGCATAATCGGCTGCGGCATAGTTTTATTTGCGGCTTGACGTTCTTTTTTAAGTTTTTCGATTCGCCTTGCAGATGAGGCAAATATCATTTTCGGCAATATGAATCCCATAAATGCAATAGGAATAGCGGTAGATGCTAAAAATTTCAGTGAAAGAAGTTTTTTATAGTATTTTTGATTTTCCGGATTGGCTAATTTAATCAAATCTTTAACCGCATCAGGTGCTGTTTTTTCAAATTTCTTTATATTGTAATTCAATCCTTGTAAACTGCCTTCTTCAAAAAGTTTAGGATTTATATTAGGGTTAAATCCTTTCTTTTTAATAATCCAATTTGAAATTAAGTCGATCAGAGGAATACCGCCGAGCCAGACAGCAGAAGTTGCGTATTCATCAATCAAACGTTCGCGTGTTGCCAGTTTGGCAACTTCAGGATCTTCTTTGTTCTGTTTATATGTCAGGGCAACTTTGATCGGATTCTCTATTCCGCAATCACGCACTAAAAGCGGATATACACTGTTATTATTTCCTATCGCTGAAATTATTGATGATATTGTCATTTTTTCTGTTTCTCCAATTCTTGATGCTAATCACGCGGGGTAAGGCACTAAAAAACCTCTTCTTTTTCCCGAAGAGGTTTATTTAAGAATTGGAATAGCTTTTTATAATTTAATCACAACCTTAAATAGACAGCCCCTTCGGGTTGCTATGATGATGGTTGTGATGTAATTGTACTCTGTTTATATTTCTCATACGATAAGTGTAACAGAAAAAAAATAAAAAGCAAGTCTAATTTTCAAAAAACTGTTTTACCTGTTCAATTTTAGAGTTATCAAACACTTTTAGCAGCAGAGTTTTCTCTTTTGATGTTTCTCCCCTGATAATTTCAATTGATGTTTTTGGAATTTTCAACTGCTTGGCAAGATACTCGGTTAGAGCTTTATTTGCCCTGCCGTCAACCGGTTGAGCCGTAATTTTAACTTTTATTCCTTCTTCGTTTTTAATAATTTCATTTTTGCTTGCATTCGGTGAAATTTTTAACGTTACAACAAGTCCGTCTTTTGTCTCTTTTAGCATAATGGTAATCCTTATGTATGAAATTCCTCAATTTTACTTGAAAATTATTAATAAAATCTGTATTATGATTATATCATGAGTGTAGATCCGTTATTTCAAGATATAAAACAAAAGTTAATAGAACAAAATCGTGAGGACAGCGAAATTGATTTAATAGAAAAATCATTTTTATTTGCCAAAAGACTTCACGAGGGACAATATAGAATTTCAGAAGAACCATATATCATTCACCCTGTAGAAGTCGCAAAAATTCTTCTGGATTTAAAAGTCGATTCACATACACTTATGGCGGCTTTTTTGCATGATATTCTTGAAGATACTGACACAAAGCCGGAAGAAATAGAAGAACAATTTGGTAAAGATGTCCTGACGCTTGTTCAGGGAGTTACTAAACTCGGTAAATTACAGTTCAAGTCTAAAGAAGAACGTCAGGCTGAAAATTTTCGCAGACTTTTTATTGCTATGGCAAGCGATATAAGAATTGTATTTTTAAAACTTGCCGACCGTTTGCATAACATGCGCACGCTTAACTTTATGGCTGTAAATAAACAGCAAAAAATTGCCAAAGAAACGCTGGATATTTTCGCCCCGCTTGCCAATCGCTTAGGGATAGGTAAAGTTAAAGCCGAACTTGAAGATTTATCTTTGAGGTATCTTGAACCTGACAAATATTTTGAAATAGCACAATTAGTATCCCAAACAAAAGCTGAACGCGAAGAAACAGTAAAACTTTTGATAGATAAAATTTCACAGGACGTAAAAAAAAGCGGAATAAATGCACAGATTACCGGACGTGCAAAACATTATTATTCTATTTACAGCAAAATGAAACGTTTAAATATTGCGTTTCATGATCTTTATGACATTACTGCCGTACGTGTAATTGTAGATACAGAGAAAGAATGTTATGAAGTATTAGGGTTAATTCACTCACAATTCAAGCCTATTCCGGGAAGATTTAAAGATTACATAGCAATGCCGAAAGGCAACATGTATCAATCTTTGCATACCTCAGTAATCGGACCGCGCTCCAAACCTCTTGAAGTTCAAATCAGAACGTGGAAAATGCATGAAGTTGCAGAATACGGGGTTGCGGCACACTGGCGTTACAAAGAAAAAGGCTCTCAAAAAGCAGATAATCCTGCAGATATGCAGTTCTCCTGGATGCGAAAACTTGTCGAATACGACAAAGATATGAAAAGCGCAGAAGACTACGTAAATTCCGTAAAACTTGATATTTTTTCTAATCAGGTATTTGCATTCACACCAAACGGTGATGTGCTTGATCTGCCTGCTAATGCAACACCTGTAGATTTTGCATACCGTATCCACTCTGATGTCGGACACAGAACTGTTGGTGCGCTTATCAACGGACGTATTGCGCAGCTTGATACAAAGTTAAAAAACGGTGATATAGTTGAAATTTTAACATCTAAAACTCCTGCCCCGCGTTTAGACTGGCTTAATTTTGTTGTTACAAAACAGGCATCATCCAAAATCAAACAGTGGTTTAAAAAGAATAATCGAGAAGACCATATTGAAGTCGGTCGCGCAAACCTTGAACATGAACTGACTAAATCCGTATTTGATGAATACACTAAACAGGGTGAGTTTGAAAAAGTAGCCAAACAGATGAATTATTCATCAGCAGAAGATCTTTTTGCCGCACTCGGATATGGCGAAACAACCGTAAACAAAGTTATAAATAAACTTAAAAAGCCGCAGCCGCAAAAAACTTTGGAAACCAGCGGATTTTATTCTTCAAATAAAAAGAAATCAGAAAAAGATATTATCGGGCTGGAAGGACTGATGTATTCTTTTGCAAAATGCTGTTCTCCTATCCCCGGTGAACCAATAGTAGGGGTTGTAACCCGCTCAAAAGGTGTATCTGTTCACAGGGTTGACTGCAAAACGCTTGAAAATGTGGAACCGGAACGCTTAATGGATATTCACTGGGCCGGCAACAATACAAATAAAATTTATTCAACAACTATACGTGTAGAAACCGCTGAAAAAATGGGACTTTTGAAAGATATTGTCGCTGCCGTCTCTGATAATAATACAAATATTAACTATGCAAACGTTAAATCAAAAAGCGGTAAAATCGGTATAATTGAACTCGGAATTGAACTGGATAACATTGAAACCCTAAAACGTGTAATATATGCAATACAGGCAATACCTGATGTTTACAGTGTAAAACGTATCCAGACATCTTATACCCCGTCACATAACAAAAAAACACAAAATAACAAAAATAAAAATAACACCAAAAAACGAAAATAAATTTTATTTAAACATCTTGCACTTTTGAATTAATCCTTTGGAATGATGATTTTTTTCTAAAAATAGTGTATAATATACGTGGATAAATTATAGGAATAGAGGAAACGGAGTAATATTATGCAACTAACAGTATTAGTTGATAATAATTCAAATGTAGCACATTTTTTGTGTGCTGAACCTGCTTTATCCTTTTGTATTGAAGACGGTTACAGAAAAATATTATTCGATTGCGGATACAGCGATGCCTTTATAAAAAATGCATATCAACTTGGAATTGATTTAAGCGATGTAACTGATATAGTCCTTTCACATGGACATATTGACCACACCGGAGGACTTGGCAGATTACAAAGTCTTTATCTAAAAATATCTCGCGTTGGCTTTCCAATCTGCGTAAAAAGAATTACAGCACATCCAAATATAATGCATCAACTGGAAGATGATTCACTTGCAAACAAAAGTTTGCCACAATTATGCGATTTATTTGAAACATCTTTTACTGCACACCCTAGATATTTGACTGACAATATACTATTTCTCGGTGAAATTCCGGTTACAGACAAAACAAGATACCGCCATAGAGATGACTCTTCACTTGTCTATACAAGTGAATCCGGTCTTGTTATTATTTCAGGATGCTCTCATTCAGGATTAATCAATATTGCCGAATATGCTAAAAAAGTTGCAAATGATAATAGAATTAGAGCAATTATAGGCGGTATATATATCGGTAACAACCACGAAAATGATATAAAAGAAATAGGAGAGTATTTACGCAACGAAAATGTAGAGTGTATCTACCCTTGTCATTGCTGTGATCTCGATACAAAATTACTCCTATCCCGATATGTTCCTGTTAAAGATGTCTATTCAGGTCTGGCTATAACTTTTTAAATTTGTTTACAATTGTATTGCAAATCTCTTTTTACATTGTATAATATTTTTGCAGTCTTATGGCTTTGGTATGCCAAAGGCTTGATTATTAGTTTTTAATAAAAAGGAGAACAAAATGCCAAAAATGAAAACTCACAAATCTGCTGCAAAACGCTATAAAGTTACTGCAACAGGTAAAATTACAAGAAGACAGGCAGGTATCGGCCACTTGCTCCAACATAAATCTTCTTCTAGAAAACGCCGTATTTTCAAAACTGTATCAATTTCACCTTCACATGTAAAATTGATATCTAAAGAGTTACCGTACAAGAAGTATTCTAGATAGGAGGAACAATGAGAGTAAAACGTGGTAATGTAAGTCGTAACAGACATAAAAAAATATTAAAACTTGCTAAAAGTTTCATTGGTGCAAGAAGCAGAATATTCAAAGTTGCTAACATCGCTGTTATGAAAGCTTTGAAATATGCTTACAGAGACAGAAGAACTACTAAACGCAATATGCGTCGTTTATGGATTGTCAGAATTAATGCTGCTGTTAGAGAACGCGGTATGAGCTATTCAAGATTTGTTAACGCTTGCAAAAAAGCTAACATTATCGTTAATAGAAAAATGCTTGCGGATATGGCTGTCAGAGATCCTGAAGCTTTCCAAACTGTTTTTGATGCTGCTACTAAATAAGCACTATATAAAACAAGTCATTTATAAGGCGAAAGTCCTGAATATTCAGGACTTTCGCCTTATTTTATAATTCTATATCTTTAAAAAATTTATTCAAATCAAGATTCAAAACTTTCGCTATTTTTAAGAACTGGTAAATCGTGACACTTTTTATACCCCGCTCAATGTATCCGATGAATGGTGTGCTGCAATCGACCAATTCAGCAAGTTTTTCTTGCGTAAGTTTATTCCTAACCCGCTCAATTTTTAAGTTTAGCCCAAATTCTTCTAAAAATTTTTATAGCTGAATACGACTCATTTGTTACAAAACATTAAATGGATTTGTGCGGCAGGCAATTTTTTCCCTCCAAATAACTTTATATAAATAGGTTAGTTATTTTTCAATGTGGAGTGAATAGTTATGAGTTCTATCGACAGTGGTATGTTTAATCCTGCTATGTATCAAGATATTGGAATGATGTCTTCAGGAATGTACAGTCCGTATATGTATCCCGGTATGTTTCCGATGTATGGAACAATCGCTCCTGTCAAAATGCATCAGGAACCTATGACTGATAAATACGAAACTATTGCTAAAAAAGATAAAGAAACGAAAAGTACGTTCAAATCCGTAGCAAAAGCCCTATTTTGGATGGCTTTAGGCGGTTTCATTCCTCCTGCAAGAAAATATATAAAGAATAGCGGTGGATTACGTAACGTCTTAACTCAAGCTTTTAGCTCATTAGGCAAACTGTTTAAGAAAACTCCGTAAAATATACACCCCCAAATAATAAATTGTAATGCGGATGTTTTACATATCCGCATTTTTGTGCTATGATTTTCAAAAAGGGGGGCTTATATGGCTAAAGATTGTAGTTTTGATATTGTTTCTGAATTTGACAGGCAAGAACTTGTCAATGCTGTTGATCAGGTAAAAAGGGATGTTTCTTCAAGATTTGATTTGAAAGATTCTAATTCCAGCATTGAACTAGAGGCTGATAAAGCCATCACAATTACAACAAGTGATGATATGAAATTGAGAAATATTTATGATATTTTGCAATCAAAACTTGTAAAACGCAACATAAGTATAAAAGTTCTTGATCCACAGCCTGTAGAAAATGCGCTTGGCGGCAATGTGAGACAGGTTTATAACTTGAAAAAAGGACTTACGCAGGAACTTGCGAAAAAAATAGTTGCTGATATAAAAGAGATGAAGAAAAAAGTTCAGGCATCTATTCAAGGTGATCAAGTCAGAGTTTCTGGCAAAGACAAGGACGAATTGCAAAGTGTTATTCAAGCACTTAGAAAAAATGAAGATAAATATGATTACCCGCTGCAATTCACTAACTATAGATAATTTTCAACGATAACCAAAATACACAGAGAGCGAAAACACCTGAATGCGGCAGGTGTTTTCTGATAAAAATGCGACCCCCTTTCCCTATGGTCCGCATTTTTACTTCTGTTATTAATTCACAACATTAATATATTAAAAATAAATAAAGCTGTTAATTATATTATATCGTATGTTACTTTAATTGTCAAGGTTTATATAAATCTGTTGTTTATTAAAAAATCAGCTGGTTAAGTAAATAATAAAATTGGATAGTTTATAAAGGACTTTATAATGTCTGATTTTAAAAAATTGTTAGGCAAACGCATTAAACAGATTCGAAAATCAAAAAATTTGACACAGGAAAAACTTGCCGAGTTAATAAATATAGAAATTCCCAGCCTGAGTTATATTGAAACGGGAAAATTTGCGCCATCAATAGAAACGCTGCAAAAATTGTCAGAAGTTCTGGAAGTTGCCCCATGGGAATTTTATTACTTTGAACAGATAACGCAAGAAGAAATGTTAAAAGATATTAATAACGCACTGAAAAATAATAAACAACTTACGGAAATCGTTTATTATTTTTGCAAATCAGTAAATTATAAACTTACTGATTAATAATTTTGTTATTATCATCAACAATAACAATAGTTGGTTTATGATTTTTAATTTCTTCAGGGGTAAACTGAGCATAAGTTACGATGATTACTTTGTCACCAGGCTGAACCTTTCTTGCTGCAGCCCCATTAAGACAAATTTCTCCTGAACCGGCTTTTCCTTTGATTATATAAGTTTGAAATCTTTCACCATTATTTACATCAAGAATTTCAACTTTTTGCCATTCCTGCATATTTGCGGCAGCAAGCAAATCTTCGTCAATAGTAATTGAGCCGACATAGTTCAAATTAGCATCCGTAACTGTTGCTCTATGTATTTTGGAGTTTAAAAATTCTAATAACATAATAATTATCCTCAACCAGAATACTATAACAAACAAAAAAAAAATAAAAGATATTTTAACTAAGATGTATATTGTAGTTTACACAAAGATAAACACAACTGCTCTTGATTTTGTTATCTTTTTGACATAAGTTTATAGATATGTATAGTTATGCTGATGCAAAAAAATTGTTGACTTCTCAAGGAAAATTCTATATTAATCTTGGATTAGACAGAATTTCTGCCATATTAGAATTGCTGGGAAATCCGCAGGATGAATTAAAGTTTATTCATGTTGCAGGCACAAATGGCAAAGGCTCAGTGTGTGCAATTATTGAAAACATATTGCGCAAATCCGGCAGAAAAACAGGGCTTTACACAAGTCCGCATATCTTTGAATATACAGAAAGAATTAAAATTTCAGGGCAAGATATTCCTCAAGAAAAATTTGCGGAACTTGTTTTTGAAATATGTTCACTCGCAGATAAACATAATATTCACCTGACAGAATTTGAAATATTAACAGCAATGGCATTCAAATATTTTGCAGAACAAAACTGTGATGTTGTAGTACTGGAAACAGGTCTGGGCGGAAGATTTGATGCTACAAATGTTATAAAAAGCAACCTGTGTTCTATTATTACACATATAGACCTTGATCATACCGAAAGACTTGGCAATACAAAAGATAAAATCGCGTTTGAAAAAGCAGGTATTATAAAAGCAGGCTGCCCTGTATTCACCTCAGAAGGGTATGAAGCTATTCGGGATGCAGCAGATGAAAAAGACTCTCTTCTTGTTATGGTGGCACCATTTGAAGATACATCAGAACTTTCTTTAAAAGGGACATGCCAGCAGGAAAATCTTTCGCTTGCACTGGCTGCTGTTCGATATCTTTTCCCCGATATTACGCAAGACATAATTATTGAAGGTTTGAGAAGTGTTAAACATCCTTGCCGCTTTCAGGTATTTGAAGATAAAAAATTAATTATTGACGCCTGTCACAATCCTAATGGCGCACTTGCGCTGCGTGACAGTCTTGAACTGTATTATCCAAATACCAAACGTCGTTTTGTATTCGGCTGTCTTAAAAACAAAGATTACCCAAAAATGATGCAAGTTCTATTTACTCAGGGCGATGAAATTTATTTTTACCATTTTAACAATAAAAATTCCTGCTCTATTGAAGATTTACAGAAGGTCTGTGAATTGCCGTCAAAAAAATTCACCTCATTAGAAGATTTATTCAAAAATAATCCGCAAAATGATGTCTGGACTATCATCTGCGGATCATTTTATATGTTAAACGAGATTATACCTGAAAATCTTCTGTCATCTCAGCCATAAAGCTTTCGACTTTTCCCGGTTTAAATTCAGAACAGGTATTCCATATTAAAGTTTCTTTTGTTTCGTTCAAAGCCGGACTTGGGAAGTCACAATTACATATACCTTTTAGCATATTTCTTGAGCCATCCGGACATGATTTAAAATGTTCACAGCAGCTGCAAATTTTGATTACAAAATTATACTCATTGAGTTTTAATTTCAGTTCCTGCAGTGCATCTATCATTCTTAAATGACTTCTTGTCACATATTTTTTCTTCTTATAGATGAATTTAATCTTTGCAAGTCCGCTTTCAGAAATAAATTCTAAACGGCAAGGGATATGAGTCTGATTTTTACCTGCAAGCACCATTACATCAATTGCGAGTTTTTCCACACCTGCAGGTAATTCTTCGCGTTTAGCAATTTTATTTCTTATTGCTCTTATTGGCGGGAAGTGTTTTATTATATGACAGATTGAATAAATCGGATAAAGACACAATCTAACCGTTTCCATAAATGTCAGTTTTGCATTAATTAAACTTATACCAAATGCAACCATTAATATTATAAAAGTAAATAATACAATTTTAAAATCTACAAAGAAATAATACTGATAAGAATGTTTCAACACCCAGGCATATATAAATAAAATAAGCCAGAAATTAGGGTAAAGCAGAGAAAAAGTATGTTCTGCAAACACGAAATTTTTTGGTCTTATCTGTCTGAAACAGTTTTTAAATAAGTCCATTCTTATGGAGAGACGCGGCTGTTTAAATTCATAATTAAGAGTATCTACATAAGTTTGAATATTAGGGTTATAAGTACAAGGAAATCCGATTTTAGACAACAACAAACTATATTTGAGTTCAGTATTAATATCTTTAAAATCGACTTCACCAATTCTATCAACAATATCTTTTCTTATGATAAAAACACCGGAATCTGCACGTGCGGCAAGTCCGAATAAAGATCTTGCCTGACGCAAAAAATTCATATGATATTTTTGATAAGCAGCTTTAATTTTATCTACAGGTCCTAAATTTTCTGTAAGCATTAGTGTCTCTCCGCTCAAAACACTGCTTTTTTCCAAAGCGGAATTAACTGTTGATAAAAAGTCTGCCGGTATACTTCTGTCAGCATCAATAAATACATAAGAATCAATACTCTGATCGGTTGTTAATCTTTCAATAAGCATGGAAACAGCTTGATCTTTTCCGATTGTGCCGACGTTTTGAATGTTAATTACCTTAATAAAAGGTTCGCGTTCAAAAAGTTCTTCTGAGCCGTCACAGCAGTTATCCAGCAGGACAAACACTTTAAAGTTATCAATCGGATAATCCTGCAGTTTCAACTGATTAATCAACTGTGCTAGTGTAGATTTGTTGTTATGTGCATAAATTACAACCGCCAGATTTTCTTTTTCACCGTAATTTTGATACCTTTTTTCAATCCTGAACGGTTTATCATTAAGGTTGCGCAATGCCAGCACAAGAAAATATATTGTGTAAAGTGCAACATAAACATATAAAATATCTAAAACAATTTCCATACTTATCCCTTTCAATATTTTAATTCTAGATAAAATCAGAAAAAATATCTATTACATGTTAATAATTGTGTAGAAAGGATTAATCAAACATAAGAAGTGTATGGATATTTATTTCCAGAGCATTAGCAATTCTGTTCAAAGTTTTAATTGTAATATTTTGACAGGGGTCAAACTCAATTTATCATAAATGCCCAAATAAATGAATATAAAAAAAGTCGGCGCGAGGAATTCCGCGCCGACTTAATATATTATACGGACTAAACAAGTTCTAAAACATGCTGAGTATTTTTAGCGGCAATTTCAACTAATTGTTTAGCTGTTGCCATCATTGATAATTCTGAATCCATTTTATTGATGCAAGATCCGCATCCGATAGCACTTGCACCAGCAGCGAATGCAAAAGCTGCAGTTGTAGGGTTGATACCTGTAGCTGTCATAATAGGCAAATCAATGTTTCTTGCTAATTCAACTGTGTTAGAAAGAGTCAATTCAGCTCTTTCCATTAGACCGCGAACACCAGATGCAGGAGTTTCTTTTGAGAAGTGTCCTTCAGTTTGGATTAAATCAATACCCATTGTTTCCAATTTTCTGGCTAATTCAATCTGATCTGCAACTTCAATTTCACCAGGGATTGTTACTGAGAAAAATACTCTTGTATCACCCAGCAAATCAAGTGTTCTGTTTACTAAAGTCAAAACATCCTGAGCAGAGAATGAAGTACCTTTTTTGTAAAGAACATCAAAGTTTCCTAATTCAATTGCATCAGCCCCTAATTCAACTGCTCTTGCCAATTCTTCAGGAACAATTGATGATACAAATAAAGGCATGTCTGTCATTTCTCTGATTTCAGAAATAATTTTTTCATCAGCACAAATATCAATAGCGCTTGCATTTGCATATTCTGCTGCTTTTACAACTTTTTTAATATTTTCAATATCAAAATTGTCGATACCTGCAATAATTTTTACTGCTCTTTTTTCCATTAAATGTTGTTTAAATGATTCAATTCTTGTCATATATATTCTCCTTTTTAAAATAAGATGTCTCAACTTTTTACTGAATTATACATTAAAATTATAATAATTTCAACAACTAATCTTAATTTAATTTAAAAGGGGCTGTAAAATAGGTTTGCCGGAGAGAAATAATTAATTAGGTATAGGAGATTAAAGGTGAAGAATATAATATTACTTTTATTTTTACTTGGAATTTCAGTTTTAAATCCGGCTTACTGTTATAATTTTGCTCCGGATGAAAAAGCTACAATAAATATATATGAGAAAATAAATCCTTCAATAGTAGCAATAGATGCACAAATTCCTGACGGATTTTCTGCCGGAACAGGTTGTATAGTAAGAGAAGATGGGGTTATTCTGACAGGCTCTCATGTTATAGAAGACGCACAAAGCATTGAAGTAAAAACTTCCAACGGAAAGACATATATGGCTAAAGTTCTGGCGCAAATGGGTAAAAATAAAGACCTTGCATTATTAAAAATCAATGCAAAAGAGAAATTTCCTGTAATTGAATTTGGAGATTCAGACGAAGTTAAAGTCGGACAAAAAGTTCTTGCCATAGGCAACCCTTTTGGCTTTGCCGGCACATTGACGCAGGGTATTGTATCCAGAATTGATTATGCAAAAGGACGAATTCAAACTGATGCATCTATAAACCCCGGCTGTTCAGGCGGTCCGCTTTTAAATGCATCGGGTGAAGTAATAGGAATTAGCCAATCTATTTACAATCCTGACAATAATATATCAAACATTGGCATTGGATTTGCAATTCCCGTTAACGAGGCTAAAAAATTTCTTGCTACCGCCAATATGGGTGAAACATCAGTCAGCAATAAAAAACATTTTGCATCAAAAAAATAAAGTATACTCTTTATAAATCTTAAAATACAAACTCTGTTTTTATTATTTTATGCTATAGTTTATTTATATAGTTAATATAAGGAGGGATAATGACAGAGTTTTATTTTATGAACGGGGAATATGTAGAAGCATCAAAAGCTATGATTCCTGCCCGTACACACGCATTTTTATACGGTACCGCAGTTTTTGAAGGTATACGCGGTTATTGGAACGAAGAAGAAAAACAACTCTATGTTTTTCGTGCTCCGGAACACTACCAGAGACTGATTCACAGCGGTAAAATAATGCATATGGAAAGTCCGTATACAATCGAAGAATACTGTAAAATTACATGCGATTTATTGAAGAAAAATGGTTATAAAGAAAATTGCTATATGCGCCCTAACCTTTATAAATCAGCGCAAAAAGTAGGACCGGGATTATACGACAATCCGGATGCATTCATGATTATTCCAAACAAAATGGGTGATTATATTGATACATCAAAAGGTCTGAGAGTATGCGTATCAAGCTGGAGAAGAAACAGTGATAACGCTATTCCTCCGCGCGCTAAAGTTGCCGGAGGCTATGCTAATGCTGCATTAATTAAAACAGATGCACACAATGCAGGATTCGATGATGCAATTGTTCTTGATGAAGCAGGTAAAGTAACCGAAGGCTCTGCAATGAATTTGTTCATTGTTCAGAACGGTAAACTTATTACAACCAAAAAGACTGATGATATTCTGGTCGGGGTTACAAGAAACACTATCATTGAACTGGCTAAAGACTTAGGAATACCGGTAGAAGAACGTGCAATTGACAGAACTGAATTGTATATCTCTGATGAAGCATTCTATTGCGGAACAGGTGCTCAGGTAAGCCCTATTGTCGAAATTGACGGCAGAAAACTTGGCGACGGTAAAGTCGGACCTATTGCAACAGATTTACAAAAACTGTATTTCGATGTTGTTTGCGGTCGTGTTCCTAAGTATAAAAAATGGTGCATGCCGGTTTACTAATTCTATGATTACTTTTTTAGGACTATGCGTTCAAAATTTAATAAAATGTATTAAATACATATTTGCAAGACAGGTGAGATTTTCAACTATCATTTCGCAGGCTGCTGCTATAAGTTATGATTCGTTGTCAATCTCACTTATCATTGCATTTATTGCTGCGGCTGTTATCGCGATACAGGTAGCAAAACAGTTTCTAATGTCCGGTGCTGACACATATATCGGCGGAACAATTGCAATTGTAATGATCAGAGAAATAGCTCCTGGGTTTGTTGGTCTGGCTATTGGCGCACGAGCCGGAACAGCAATTTCCGCAGAAATTGCAAATATGCAGGTAACTTCTCAGGTTGATGCCATAAAAACTCTTAAAGTAGATCCTGTCGGGTATTACTTTACACCGAGAATTTTAGGCGCAACTATAACTGTCCCTATGGTTGTTTTAATTGCCGAAGTTATAGGAGTGCTCGGCGGAATGCTTGTATCTAACGCAACTATCGACTTACATCCCGCAAGATATATGAATTCTGTCTGGCTCTGGTTAAGTACAAGAGATATTTACATAAGCCTTTTAAAAGCCGCTGTATTTGGCGGACTTATTGCCCTTGTGTGTGCGACACAAGGTTACGAAACTAAAGGCGGAGCTAAAGAAGTCGGGAATTCCACTACTCAAGCTGCAATTCTTTCGACTATATATTTATTAGTTGCAGATTTTGTAATAAACTTAATATTCTATATAGCAAAGTAGCAAAAAAAAATTTTACGGATTTTCTTTCCAATATGATTAAACCAATTACACAATATATGCGCAATAATACTGCCTATTGTATTAAGGGACCGGTCGGACGCGTAATGGATACTAACATTAAACTCCGTCTGTTTTTCGATAAAAATGATAATGTTATCGCCAAATCAACAACTTTTTCTGCAGCTAGAGGCGGAAATAAGCTTATAAAAACAATTCTACAAACAGCAGAAGGATTGGTTAAAATTACCGAGCACAATCTGGATGTCATAAAATTAAACAAATACAAAGGCAAAAAAAATTTCAAATATCCTTATAGCATGTCCTCTTCAGTAGTTTATAATGACAGCACCACTGCAGAAAGAAAACTGTTTTTCATAAAATCAGGGATTAAATTTCTACGCACTGATGATGACGGATTTCTTATTTACAAAAAACAGCCGATTTTTAAAACGCAAAAATTAACACTACATTCTTCTGTCAACAAAGATGATTTTATATTTGACAGTTCAAAAATTTAGGTAATGGGGTTATTATCAATCGCGCTTTTGAAAAATCAAATCATAACCCATTGCATCTGCAAGTTTTTTTTGTTTCATACATTTTTGTTACATATATGGACATTCTTGCGCTGCATGGGTAATTCAAAATGAAAACATGGATTACCTGCATTGTGATGACCTATCCTGGGCAGGAAAACACAAATGTTCTGATGATTAAGCCAGATATTTTTGAACGGTTGTTTTGTCAAAGACTTCAACGCTGTCTTTTGAATGTATAAATATCATACAACTTATAAGTTCTTTCAGGCTCTCAAAATCAGAAAATGACATTTTATTACGTAAATCTTCCATGTTATTTGCAAGAAATTCCATGATAATAATTTTGTTATCATATACAAGACTTGAATAGTAATCAAATGTTTCCTTAGTCTTAATACCTTCAAGATAAATCACATCAGGTGATTGGAATTCTATAAAACGTGAAGCTTTATCCATGTTAAACCCTACATTCTCATTAAGTTCACACTGATGAACATTTTCCAGATGATATTTTGCAATACTTTCCAGCGTCATTATATTTTTATTTTTGTGCTTTGCTGCAATTTCTGTCAAGAGAGAGTATATTATATGGGTTTTTCCACTTAATGGCGAACCGCAGACAAGTATTATTCCCGGAATATCAAGAGATTTTTTGATTACCGCCAAACTTTTTTCGTCTTTAATAATTTGTGTTAGTTTTTTAGGCGGTTTATAGATTTTTAAGAAAATTCTTTCTCCCATAATAGTAGGAAATGTTGATATACTTGCGATAAGAGAAATATCATCTACTTTAAAATTAAGTTTGCCAAGCTGAGGAACTTCACTAACAGAAGGATCAAGCTCTGCAAGATTTTTCAGTCTGCCTGTAAAAGAAGTTGAAAGTACAGATGGTATTGTTCCTTTATTTAATAACTCACTTTGTTTTTTAAAGTTTACAACAAGTCCTTCATCTTCGCGTTGAAAAGAAACTTCATGAACTTCTTCTAAAATTGCCTGTTTAAGTATTGCACGAATGATTTTTTGCATATGATTGTCGCTTAAATCTTCACTGTGCAATTCATCACGCCAATCATAACCATTTTCCTGATTTTGAGTAAAAATTTCCCCGACCGTAATATCTGTATGATAATATTCATCTATTTTTTTCATTATAGATGTTTCTGAAGATATAACCGGCTCGATAGAACATTCAGCAGTTTCCAGAATTTTATCAATGGCAAACAAGTCCAAAGGGTCTGCCATTGCAACTGTCAGAGTATCTTCTATTTTAAACAGTGGAATAATACGATATTTTTTAGCATCAGAAAAATTGATAAACTTTAAACAGTTTGTATCAAGTGTGTAATCATCAAGATTAACATAAGGAATATGCAGTTTTGCCTCAAGAAATTTCAAGATAGCATCTTCAGTGAGCACACCTGAATTAATCAATACCTGCCCTATATTAATATTTTGAGCATTAGCAATTTCTTCTGCCTGTTCAATTGTCTCATACTGCACAAGCCCTGCTCTTACAAGGTCGTATTTTAATTTTTCCAGTGTTTTATTCGTAACTGCTTCCATGCCTGCCCCTTACTTCAAATACTCATCAACTTTTTTTAATACATAATCCAAATCAAAAGGTTTGGTAATATATTCATCCGCCCCGGTTTCTTCACCTATAAGTTTATCCTCTTCTTGAGAGCGGGCAGTGAGCATTAAAATCGGGATATTTTTGTATTTATTGTCAAATTTTAAAAGTCGGCTGATTTTAAAACCGTTAATTTTTGGCATCATGACATCCAGAATAATCAAATCCGGCAATATTTCTTTTGCAATTCTCAGCCCTTCTTCCCCGTCATACGCGCAATAGCAGGTATAATCAGATGTTTCTAATACAAATTTAAGACTTTCGACAATATCCTGTTCATCATCTACAATAAGAATCTTTTTCATAACTTTCCTCTGTTCTGAGATACATTCCGCTATAATATTATTATAGCATACTTTTAAATGGACTTTAGTTTATTAAATTTTCTTAATTTTCACTTACCGGCAAAACAAAGTTAAAAGCAGACCCTTTTTCCGGCTTGCTTTCGCACCAGATAGCACCTTTATGAGTTTCAATCAATTGTTTTGCTATAGGAAGTCCGAGCCCTGTGCCACCAACTTTTCTGGATAAAGAATTTTCTATCTGGGCAAACTTATCAAACGCACGCGCTAAATTTTCTTCTGCAATACCAATACCTTCATCTACTACGCTAACCATTACATAATCACCATTGAGCTTTTTCAACTCTTCTTTAAAGCAATTATTGATATCAATATCTCCGGCATTAATCAGTCTGGATTTTATCGTGATATTTTTACCGGCAGGAGTAAACTTTATTGCGTTGGACACAAGATTTGTCAAAACTTGTTCCAGCCGCTGCGGATCTGCAATAATCTCCGGCAAATCAGGAGTTTCTTCTGCCGTTAAATTCAAGCCTTTTTCTTTTGCCACATTCAAAAATGTTGATTTGACAAAATCTATAACAGAATGAATGTCCATTTTTGTAAAATGAAAATCCATTTTTCCGGCCTCAATTTTTGACAAATCAAGAAGATCATTGATAATTCCTGACAATCGTTGAACATTACGTGCAGCCATTGTTAAGAATTTTTCAGCTGCGGCAGGAACATCACCACATCGCCCGCTTGCAAGTATATCCAGTGAATTTTTTATAGATGTCAAAGGAGTGCGCAATTCGTGCGAAACAATAGATATAAATTCAGATTTCAGTCGTTCCAGTTGCTCAAGTTTATGATTTGTTTCTTTAATTTCCTGATAAAGCGAAGCACTTTTCAATGGCAAAGAAACCTGTTGAGCCAGTGTTTGAAAACACTTAGCATCTTCAGATGAAAACGGAGTGTCCTTAAATATTTCAATGCAGCCAAAAAAATTATCACCTAAAGATATTGGCGCAAACATATTATCATATTGAAAAAGGTTAAAAGTAAATCTGCTTGCAGGATATTTCACATTTTTTATAACCTTTAAATTTTCAGCATCAACTTCATAAGGCAGTTTTTTGTTGTTGAATAAAGATTTATAATTCAGAACAATGCGCAGTTTTATAGCACTCAAAAGTTCTTCGGATATCTCATATAAAGAATTCAAAAGTAAAACAGGCGCTTCTTCAGTGCAAAATGACAGAGTGCAGGTAAGAGAAAAACTCAAAGACTTATCCATACCCTCTATCATATAATTTATCAACTCGGAAGACTCCAGAGTTCCTGCAAACTGAGAACTGGTTGAATACAATGTATTAAGCATGTATAGGCTATCCGCCAGATCCTTGTTTGAATTTGAAAGCTGTTCAAGTGAGTGTCTGGTACGCAAATTCATATTTATAGCCGCTTCTATCAGTTCTGCTGACATATTTTCCGTAATAAATGCATTTGTCAATTTTATCAGTTCTTTTTCTATTTTATCCTCAATAATAAGAATAAAAACAGGATTTTCAATATGTGATTTCATTTGTTTAATTATTTTTTTTGCATTTAATGAATGGGATAGAGTGTCAATAATTATAACATCCGGAGAAGAAACATTCAGGATATCATACGCAGTATTTTCATCCATTGCAACAGCAAAAGCACCGGATTTTTTGTTAAAAATTCCGCCGATTAAATCAATTTTCTCCAGCCTGTCAGAAACTAATAAAATCATAGTAATAATATAGTAGCAGGGAATTAGTATAATGCAAAACTGTTAAGTTTTTTTTAAGTGTAATCAGATTTTGGGATAATTTTAAATTCATAATTTGAGGACGATTATCCATGGGCTGATTTTTAAAAAACTAGGGCGAACAATATTGTTCGCCCGCGAATAAATTTATACCATACCCTCTTTAACAGCTTTTACTGCAGCCTGCACTCTGTCATTTACACACATTTTTTGTAATATAGAACAAACATGAGCTTTGGCAGTATGCACACTTACTATCAATTCTTTTGCTATTTCTGTATTGCTTTTGCCTGATACCAGATGTTTTAAAACTTCATATTCTCTTTCCGTAAGCGGTACACGACCTTCTGACTGGGATTTATTAGGCAAAAATCCTATATTTTCAACTTTCGGGAATGAATTTAGCGCAAGTTGAGCAACCATAGGGTCTATCCAGCAGACTCCAATCGAAACATCTCTTACAACATCAGCAAGCTTTTGCGGATCAATGTCTTTCAGGCAATAAGCACTTGCGCCGGAACTTAATGCCGCAACAACTTCTTCTGCTCTGTCATGTGAAGTTAATGCTATAATCTTTGTTTCCGGTGCGAACTCTTTTACTTTAATCATCGCCTCAATACCGTTCATGCCCGGCAGCCCCAAATCCATTAATACAACATCCGGTTTATATCGCTCTATAAACTTTAATCCTTCTGTTGCATTTTCGGATTCTGCGACAACTTCCATGTCGTCATTTGCATTCAGCGCGCAGCGTAATCCTACTCGTGTGAGTTTAAAATCCTCTACAATGATAATTCTAATCACCTTTTTGGTTTCAGTTGTGTTTTTATCTTCCATTAGAAGCCCCCTTTTCTTTGGAATAATATCTACTCCTCTTTTTACTTAAAACTATTAAAGGATAGCAACGAGAATTAATCCATTACCCACGTGGGTACAATTATTGTATTAGATACAATTATTATTTTTATGCTATTTCTTATTTGTTATGATATAATATCATTAGTGAAATTATTATCTTGCTTTAGGGGATTTAAATATGCTAAATTTTTTATTTGCTAACAACAAGAACAAATGTGAAAAATGTGAAAAGCTTAACGAAATTTATTCGAAATTATTATCTAAATACGGTTTCGAAAATATTTCGGAAGAACGAAAAAAATACCTCACGGAAATAGTTAAAAAAAATGGGTATCTGCCTTATCCGCACATTAAAGCATTAGAAGAGTTGACAAATGAAGAAGTTCTTTTTGCTCTGCAAATCAAATGGGAACAAAACGGCGTTTTTAAAGACGGCAAATTTGACTTTGAAGATGATAAAGTTAGTGTACTCGCAAGAAATAATATAAAAAATTCAAGCTGGTTTAAAAGAGAAGGTCATGATATCAAATTGATTAATCTTGCAGGATTAGGCGACGGTAACAAATCAAAAGAAACAGGAAAGTTTTTTGATTGGCTGCGTCAATTACTTATTTTGCCAACAGGAAATTTAGAAAATAATATTTTCAACACAACAATATATTTAATACCTTTTCATCCAAGAGAATTCGGGTGTGCATATCTGCCAAAAAGTACAGAAGTTAGTGAAAATCTTCTTGATTTGGAGATAAAAGGGTTAACCGATATGGATGCAAAACAGCAGGTACAGACATTTATAGAAATGGCACAGCTTGCAGGACATCCTGTAATTTATGATATTTTGCCGCAAACAGGCAGATTTTCTAAAGCTGTTCTTGCAAATCCGAATATAGCAAGATGGTTTGATATTACTGAACTCAACCTGAAAATAGATGAATGTGTTGAGAAAATTGCTAATGATTTCTCAGAAGAATACGACAGTGATGATATAGAATTAATGAAAAGGATTTATAAACAATCCCAACAAGGATGTGCCGGCGATTTGAGCGAACATTATCAGATTATGTTCAACAATTTTGAGAATAAAATGCTGGAACTAAAAAAAGAATACTCAAATAAAATGTTGAGTCTTCCTATTCAGCAAAAAATACACAAACGTGTGAGAGAAATTGTATCAAGAATTCAAGAAGTAAGTGCTAATAAAAAGCTTGAAGAAAATGATATAACCAAACAGCTTGAAATAATTCAGGAACTTATAAAAATAGGATTATGGCCTGCTCCGGGAGGTGCCTGGTGCTCTGCTGGAATACCGGTATACGATAAAATGAGTGAATGCGGCGGATACCCTACATTCAAACATTTTGATTATAAGGATGAAGATGTAACCGTATTTGCAAATTTGGATTGTCAGACGCCATATTATTTTGTAAATCTGGAAAATGGAACATTCAATAAAGATGTAATAGATTTTTTCCTGAATGCAATGAAAAATTTGCAAAAAGATTACAACTTTGACGGTTTCAGAGTTGATCATATAGATCATATTGTTGATAAAGTTTCAGAAAAAGACGGAGTACCGATAAGTTACCGTGCGCCGCGCAAAGTGCTTGGCAAACTTAACAAAATGATGAAACAAGAAATTCCATATTTTGCAACGCTTGCTGAATACATGTTGTGGGATGACTTTTTGAAAGAGTATCATAAAGACATGAGTTTTGACCTTTTATGGGGAAATGATATTGTTTCTCAATCAAGCAAAGCACCGGAAACAATTGTCGAAGATAATCAGCATCTTGCAAATTACAATACTGCATTAAAAAATGATGATTACCTGTCTATATTGAAAACATACAACAATCAGGACGGAGAATTCAGGGCTATTGACCAATATCCGGGACAACTTGGAGAACAGGGGGCTTTATACAAATGGTTCAAATATAAATTCTTACCCGGCGGTAAATTTGCACAACGCCCTGTGCTTTATGTAGACGGAGATGAAAGTTTCACCAAACGCGGAATAGAAAGTGTCATCGGAGAAGAAATGTCTATGCCGCGAGAAAAAAATTATCAATTCTTTGAAAAATTTAATGCGATTGATAAATTTGTAAAATCTAATCCTATAATAACTGACGGCGAGGCTCAAATTATTCGTCAGGATGATGATGGATTTGTCTCATGGATTATAACTAAAGAACCGTTAAAGACAGCATTTTTAATCACATCAAACTATAAATATCCGACTGAAAAAGTTTGTATAAACGATGAAAACGGCTCTCACAATGAAATTGTAGAAGGGCATAGTGTTTATAATAAAACTGTGCAGCTCCCTTGCGATTACACGGTTGAAAATGAATATGAACTTGTTAACGGTGAATATGTCGCAAGAGAACTGAAACTTATAGGAAATCATGTCGAATTTGGCGAACTTAAACCGGGTGAATTCTCTATAATTGAACTTAAACGCCAATAAATATTGTTATAAATAATTTTTTGAGATATTCTGAAAGTATGATTAAGCAGTTAAGAATAAAAGATTACATTTTAATAGATGAACTTACAGCCAATTTTCACGAAGGCTTAAACGTAATCACAGGTGAAACAGGGTCAGGTAAAAGTATTCTTATCAATGCTATAGATTTAGCTTTTGCACCGAGAGTATCAAAAGAAGTTATTAAAACGGGAAAAGATAAAGCCGTAATAGAACTTGTTATTGAAAATCGCAGACATAATGTAGAAAAATTATTTGCGGAAAACGGCGTTGATTATTACGGCACTGAAATTGTTTTATCCAAAGAAATAACTAATAGCGCCGTAAGAACACGAGTTAATGGAACTCTCGTTAATCAGGATTTTGTAAAACATCTGAAAAATTATTTTCTGGATATTCATTCACAGCATCAAACATACTCTTTTATGCAGCCGAAATCTCATATTGTTCTGTTAGATAACTATGCAAAAGACTGTTACGGAGAAAAACTCAACAAATACCGTGAAACATATAAAGAATATCAGAATTTAAAAAGTCAGTTAGAAGCACTAAAAAACGCAGCAAATACAACTGAAGCACAGCTTGAATTTTTAAAGTTTCAAATAAATGAAATTGAATCTGCTGAAATCCAAAGCGAAACAGAAGATGAAGACTTAAAAGCCGAATTGGAAGTTTTAGAAAATGCCGAAAAATTAAAAGAATTAACAGGCACTTCATACTGGGCAATCAACGGTGACGACGGCTCGATTATGGAAGCGTTGGGCAAGATTAAACAAAATGTTTCAAAAGCCGCATCTTACGATGAAAAACTAGTACCTATTGAACAGTGTTTGATTGATGCTATGGAAAATCTGCGCGAAGTCGGCGGCGATTTGAGAGATTACAGCCAGAAATTAGATAATGACACTGAAAGGCTGAATAATATTCAGGAAAGACTGTATATTCTGGACAAACTTAAACGCAAATACGGCGGAACGCTGCAAAGTGTACTGGAAACTTTTGATAATCTTTCTAAAGAACTCTCTGCAATTGAATTTTCCACCCAGAATATTGATGAACTGGAAGAAAAAATTGTACATACAGAAAAACAACTTATAGAAATGGCTAAAGAAATAAGTGAAAACAGAAATAATTATGCAAAAGTTCTCTCTTCACTTGTACAGGACAAACTGGAAAAACTTGAACTGCCCAAAGCCAGATTTGAAATTGCAGTTCGTCCGAAGGAATTATCACCTGACGGGGCTGATGATGTTGAATTTATGATATCGACAAATGTTTCAGAGGATTTGAAACCTCTTGCAAAAGTAGCCTCAGGCGGTGAAATTTCGCGCGTAATGCTTGCTATAAAATCTATTTTTGCACAGAGTGATGATATTAATACTGTTATTTTTGATGAAATAGATACAGGTATTTCCGGCAAAGCATCCCAGAGTGTAGCGGATGAAATTGTTGAATTGTCCAAATATCACCAGATAATTCTGATTACGCATCAGGCGATTATTGCATCAAAAGCTGATAAACATTTCTACGTCAGAAAGTCCCAGAATGATGAAACTCAGGTAGAAGTTTATGTTCTCACCGGAGAAAACCGCGTTAAGGCACTTGCAGAACTTGCAGGCGGTGAAATAAATGAACAGTCTATAGAGTTTGCAAAATCACTTATTCATTATCCTGTTTAAGCAGATAATCTTCAATACCATCGGCTATTGATTTTGCCGCTGCTTTTTGAAACTCTGATTCGCGCAGCAGTACACTGTCATCAGGATTTATTAAATACCCGACTTCTATCAAAATACTTAAGGCATTAGTGTTACGCACAAGCGCCAGACTTGCCTGACGTACTTTGTCATTGTTCATTCCAAGTTGAGTCGTCATTTTTTTCAGAATAGAGTCCGCAAGCGGTTTTGCCATATCATAGTAATAAAATATACTTGTGCCGCTGTTTTTGTTCGGATCGAGATTGTCAGGCAGTGCATTTCCGTGAATACTTATTAACATAATGGCATTTTGCTCATTAGCTTTATCGACTCTTTCTTTCAATCCGTGATAAGTATCATGTGTACGTGTCATATAAACATCAGCCCCGCGTTTTTTTAACTCGTTATGCAAAGCTTTTGCAATTAAAAGGTTAATATCTTTTTCTTTTTCTCCAAAACAGCTTATAGAACCGCACTCATATCCGCCGTGTCCTGCATCTATTGCTATTTTTATATCTTTTAGCGGATATTTTTTGTCAATTACAGGCGGTTTGCGTATTTTCCAGATAAAATCATTACCTATAAATTCTCCGCTATAACCGTATAATGTTTTACTGCCTGAGGTCTCAGAGTATGGAAAATCAAAGGTATATGGGGAATAATCTTTCACATTATATAGTTTCAATTCCATTGTAGAACCTTCTGCAATAACAAATGGAACTTTTTTATCTAAATGAAACACAAATGTGTAAAATTTATCAGTATCAATAAAATCATAACCTTTAAGGTTAGCCTCTGCATTTTCTTTGACTGTAATTACATTATTTTTAGAAATCCAGGCAGTCTCCAGATTATCCAAAACAACTCTGTAAAATCCGTTTTGTTCTCCGTTTACTGTGAGATTAACCCCGACAGGTAAATGCGACAGACGATTTATACCCGCATCAATCGGTGTTGATCGCAAAGGCACATTTTCAGCATTTGTCATAACAACTTTATATTCTGTAAAATCAATCTGTTTGGCTACAGTTCCCGGATAAATTTTTGGCGTCGGTCTCGTAATTTTATAAATCTCTTTTTGAATAGAATCATCAAAGGTAAAAACATTTTCACCGATATTCAGCGGTACCACATATGCAAATGCTCCTTTTTTATTACGCGGAACAGGCTGCCCGTTTATCTTGAAATCACGTTCAGAATTTCCTATAAAAAATGTTGTCCCCGAGTTAATAGTGACATTCTTTGCTTTTGGATATACAACTTCAAAGGCATTACAGTGAATTCCTAAAATAAAAGCAATTAAAACTAAAAAAACTCTCTTCATAAAACTATTATAAAACAAAATCTTAAACAAATTTAATAAAATATTTTTTTCTATACCATTGTGCTACAATAATAGGTAAGACACTAATAAATAGGGGATAACCGTTTTGAGCAGAAGATTGAGAAACAGAGCAGAAGAAACAGAAAAAGAAAAACGTGTCCGTATATTTGACAGTTTGCTTGGAATGCTTAATATTTTTTTCATAGTATTTGCTGCACTGCTGATAATATATCTGTTTTTTATTCAGGTAGTTGATGTAAAACATTACCGTGCAAAAGCAAGAAGCCAGCGTGTGGGAAGAATTTTTTCTATGCGCGGTGATATTTTTGACCGGAACGGCATCAAACTCGCAACCGATAAAGTTTATTCTGATGTCTACGCGCACCCTGCGGATTATGACCACTCGGAAGAAGAACTGGCAAAGATGCTTGCCCCTATTTTAAAAATGCCAAAGGATAAATTGCTGCAAAAACTCAAAAAACCGGGACCGGTTATAACTCTTAAAAAAGATTTGGACAGAGCTACAGCAAAAGAAGTTGCCAAACTCCACTTGAGAGAAATTAGTTTAGGCAAGAAGAATACCCGCGAATATCCGCAGGGAACACTTGCAGCACACATTTTAGGCTATTACAATTTTGATGCTGATATCGCAAACGGTGTTGAATATACTGCAAAAGATAAACTTGAACATGTAGTTAATACCGTAAAATTCCAGAAAACACGAGACGGCAAAATTATATATGATTTTGCAACAGATCCGGTTGCAACCACAACAAATCCTAAAGGTGAAAATGTAACACTTACAATTGATGCCGCAATACAACACGTATGTGAAAAAGAAATAGAAAAAATGGTTAAAGAAAAAGAAGCAGAACGCGGCACTGTAATAGTTATGAATCCTAAAAATGGTGAAATCCTCGCTTTTGCGGTTTATCCGACCTATGATCCGAATAATTATAAAAAAGCCACAATGGCGGAGATTAAAAACTGGGCATTGACGGATGTATTTCCTCCGGGATCTACTTTCAAAACCGTAACAGTTGCAAGTGCAATGGAACTTGGCAAAATTAATGCAAACTCCACAATTCTCGATACAGGTAAAATGACGATAGGCAAATGGGTTATTAAAAATTATGATTATGATGTTCACCCATATCCGGGTAATATAAACCTTGAATACCTGTTTGAACACTCAAGTAACATCGGGTCGTTAAAAGTCGCATTAATGATGCATCCACAAGAATTCTATGAAATGCTTAGAAAATTCGGCTTTGGAGAAAAAACAGGAATTGATCTGCCCGGCGAATCTGTAGGACTTCTTACAAACTGGAAATACTGGGATTTAGGTCTTCATAGTACTATGGGTTACGGATACGGAACTTCCGTAACCGCAATACAAATGGCATCAGCAGTATCCGCACTTGCCAACAATGGTGTACGTGTTACCCCGCACGTCATAAAATACCCGCAAGAAGAATTTGAACAAAAAATTCACTATACACGGGTCGTAAGTCCTGAAACTGCAAAAACAATAACTAAAATACTTGCTGATGGTATAAATCACGGACGTTCAACCATAAAAATGGATAGATATAATGTAGCGGCTAAAACAGGTACTTCCCGTAAACCAAAAGAAAATTCTGTCGGTTATACTCCGTATAATTACACTTCTACCATAGGTTATTTACCGGCATCTGATCCACAGGTATTAATATATGTTATGGTTGACAGTGCTAAAGTCGGAGCAATCTGGGGTAATACTGTTGCCGGACCTGTATTCCATGAAGTGGCAACGCAGGTTGCAAGAATTATGAATTTAAAACCTGACAAAGCACCGGAAAAAACACAACAAAAAAATTAAAATAAGGAGATATACAAATGAAACTCGATGAATTAATTGAACATTTAGATTATAAAGACTTAATTAACTTTAAAAATATTGATATAACAGGAATTTCTTACAATTCTAAAACAACGAAGAAAGGCGATATATTTGTCTGTCTTGTAGGTGAACATACTGACGGGCATGAATATGCTAAAAATGCCTTAGAAAACGGTGCTGTAGCACTACTTGTTGAAAGAAAATTAGATTTTAAAGTGCCGCAGGTTGTAGTGTCTTCAACACGCCACAAAATTGCAGATATTGCAGACAGATTTTATTCAAGTCCCTCTGAAGGTCTGAACCTTATAGGAATTACCGGTACAAACGGTAAAACAACCGTAACCCACTTAATTCAGAAAATTTTTGAAGAAAACGGTCAAAAATGCGCACTTATCGGAACCCTTGGATATAAATTATCATCTGACGGTGAATACAGAGATGCAAAACACACAACCCCGCAGGCTCCTGAATTGCAGGCTACATTAAGGATGATTAAAGATGTTGAAAAAATTGACAATGTTGTTATGGAAGTAAGTTCGCACGCTCTTGATCAAAACAGGGTCGGCGGATGCCGTTTTAACGGAGCTGTCTTAACTAATTTAACACAGGATCATTTAGATTATCACATTACTATGGATAATTATTTTGAAGCAAAAGCATTACTATTTAAAGGCTTAAAAGAAAATTGTTTTGCGGTGATAAACGCTGACGATGCCTATTCAGAAAGATTTTTAAATATTATACCGGAAGGAGTTAAAAAATTAACTTATGGCGTAAAGAAAAATGCAGATGTTCAAGCTAAAAATATTCAATTTTCAATGAACGGCGCAGAATTTACACTTGCCGCTCAAGGACAAGAATATCCTGTGAATCTGCATATGAACGGGATGTTTAGTGTATATAATGTGCTGGCAGCAATAACAACAGCCATGGCTCAGGGAATTGATATAAATACATCTCTAAGAGCATTGCAAAACGTAAAAGGGGTTGCGGGAAGGTTTGAAGTTGTTGTAAAAAAACCACTTGTAATTGTGGATTATGCCCACACTCCTGACGGATTGGAAAATGTTCTTAATTCAGCCAGAGAAATTACACCAAAAGATGGTCGTCTAATATGTCTATTTGGCTGCGGCGGAGACCGTGATGCAACTAAACGTCCGAAAATGGGAGCCATAGCAGAAAAAATTGCGGATAAAATAATCATAACCAGTGACAATCCGCGTTCAGAAGATCCGCAGCAAATTATAACGGATATAATTGCCGGATTAAAATCAGTTGCTGCAGAAAAAGTTACCGTAGAACCTGATAGAGGCAAAGCTATTGAACTTTTAAAAACTATTGCCAATAACAACGATGTCGTAGTTATTGCCGGTAAAGGTCATGAAGATTATCAAATTTTAAAAGACCGCACAATACACTTTGATGATCGTGAACAGGCAAGAAAAGTATTTGAAGGCAGCGTTATTTAAGCAGACAGGCAAAAAGGCAGGGTTGAGCTTTCGGACTAAAAAATAATCTAGGGGGCAAAACTGATTATGCAGCGGCAAGATAAGGGTAGAACAATGCGCACCAAACCGTTAATAGAACAACATTTTCATGGGGCTTTCGGGATAAATTTTAATACCGCAAGCGTTGACGATATTTTATTTCTTGCAACAGAAATAAAAAAATATGGTATTGGAGGAATTTTTCCTACTCTTGTCACTGATACAATAGAAAATACCCGCAAAGCAATTTCTATAATCAAAAAAGCTGCCGCGCGTCAAACCTTAGAACAGGCAAAAATCTTCGGTATACACATTGAAGGCATTTTTCTTAACCCGAAGAAAAAAGGTATTCATGACGAAAAGCTTTTTCTTAAGCCTTCAATTGAAAATTTTCAACTGATAGAAGACGATTTTATAAAAATAGTTACGCTTGCGCCGGAACTTGCAGACTCTGAATTCCTAACTTATTTATCCCAAAAAGGAATAAAAGTTCAAGCAGGTCACTGTATTGGCGGCGATTTAACCGGATGCAGCGGGGTTACACATACATTTAACGCAATGGAAGGTGTTTCGCACCGCGGGAAAAGTACAGCTCTCTCTGCCTTAATTAATGATGATATATTTACTGAAATTATAGCCGACGGGGTTCACGTCTCTGATGATGCTCTGCAACTCCTTTTTAAAACGAAACCACATAATAAAATTATACTTGTCAGCGACTGTCTGCCCTGCACTACCTCTAATATTACGGAATTTAGTTTTGCCGGCGAAAAAATATATTTTGACGGGAAAAAAGCAACCTCAAAAGAAGGCACTATTGCAGGTAGTACAACCCTTTTACCGGATATAGTTAAACGCCTTAATTCTATTGGACTTTTCAATCCTGATTGGATAAATAACCCATATAAATATCACAATATTCAATTAGATTATGAAATTGAATGGGATAATAACTGGAATTTGGTTAACAGTTGTAAATAAATATTACACGGGTAGCAAAAAATATTTATTAGTGTTTTTCCTGAATAATAACTAATGGAGAAATATTTTATGCAACTAACCCCTGTTAATTTTAATTCTGATAATAAAAAAACTAAACAAACATCCTTTAAAGCATATTCAACATTTATTGAACCTATAATCGAAGATATTACAAGTTCAACAATGCTCACTACCAAAAACTCACGTCTGCTGAAAAAAGTTGAAATATTAATTGATGAAGAATGGGCAAAAATTAAATCTAAAAAGCTAAAACAGGTTACGCCTGAATTCGTTCATAAAAAAAGCAATAATACTATTATAACTTTAAAACCCGCATATTTCGGCACTCAAAACGAAATTCTTGTGAATGTCGACAAAGGGGAAGAAATAGAACGTGTTCTTATACCGAGAGGTCTTCATAACTCATACAAATATGAAAAAATCAAAAAAACACCATATGGGTCAGCTACAGTGAAAACATACAATTCAAATATTCAAAAAGATGAATCTATGGAATTGCATATAAACTCTTTACTTGAAGAATCTCTTGCTAATTTTTTCAAAAACAAAAGAGGCAATGTCATCTATTAATTTTTATAGCATTTATTGCATATTTAATAGGGGTTGAAATTTATGGGGCGATATGTAATAATAGAAGTATGAGGACTGAACTTAGAGGAATTTTGATGGCAGGAAATTTGGCAACGAAACAAATAAATAAAGCTGTAGGTTGGGGTTTCTACCCCAACAGTAATAATTTAGTTCTGCATGAGGCTAAAACCCGCATGAATAGTGCATTTGCGGGGGGGGGGGGCAGCAACCTCAAAGCCTGAGCGGCTTTCAGCGCACGATACAACAACCTGTCATGCTGAACTTGTTTCAGCATCTCCAACAAAAAATGACACAAGTTAGGTAACTTGTGAGAAAATATATAACCCTTTAAAAAGTAGATTATAAACAAGAAAAACGATAAAAAACACAGTTATTAAATAGAATATATGGAGGTAAAAACTAAATGAAATCCAATTTAACCAAAATTATTAATCAGAACGAAATTCATCACGTAGCGACAGAGCCAGCTTTAAGTAACTCCTTAGTGCCTTTAAAAAAGAGTGCCTTCACCCTCGCCGAGGTCTTAATCACCCTCGCGGTAATCGGCGTAGTGGCAGTGCTGACATTACCAGCGTTAATCCAGAATTATAATGAAAAAGCATGGTCAACGGCACAGGATGTATTCACAAAGCGTTTGGAAGTAGCAACGCGCCAGATGAATACCGAAGAGAAATTGGCTGGCTATTCAAACACAATGGACTTTGTAAACGAACTTAAGAAGTACATAAAAATAACCCGCGTTTGTGACAACAGCAATATTATAAAATGTTTTGACAAAGAAATAATTTGGAACGAAGGTGAAGACCCGATAGACATGTCCACAATCAAAAATGCCGCGTCATTAGGTCAGGAAGATTGGGATACAGATACTGTAGCAGTACAATTTGCGAATGGTGTAAATGCAATTATTGCATATAATCCAAATACAACACAGGAACCTTTTAATAATCAGTTTAGCGCAACAAGCAATTCAATGGCAATATTGTATGATGTGTCAGGCAACAAAAATCCTAATACAAATGGTAAGGATATAGCCGGCATAAATGTATCAGAATTAGCAGGTACAACAGGGTGTTTATTGCCGGAAGATGAGCTAGGATTTTGTATAAGCCAAATATTAGCCCCGGGTACAGGATATAGCCCTATGACCTTAGAAGAATGTAATCAAGCAGTATCCGAGGGTACCCTGGGAATAAATGCGTGCTACTACAGTAGTGATTATTGGGCAGGAGCAGTGAAAGCATGTGGCGGAACAAGTAAAATGGCAACAATGGAACAGTTAGGTCAGCTAGCTACATATTTATATAATTATGGCAGTACAATAGGTGCGGAACAGGGTATAAGCAGTGGAATAACCCTAGACACAACCAAAGCATCTCAATTCCTCTCAGTTTCATCGAATTCTAACAACAACTTCTATGTTTGGTCGGTGGGGCGTACTTACAACGTCGCATACTGTCGCAGCTTTACCTCTACCATCACGAGTTGGGGCTACTACTTCCGCAACAACAGCGACAAACTGGCGGTGTGCGTGGACCAGTAAGAGGCGATGCCTCTTACTGAAGGCACTAAGTTACTAAGGCACTAGCGGATTTGCGGACGGACGGAGTGAGCAGAGCGAGCGAGTCCGGATAGCGAACGGAACGAGCCGGCTTGTGCGTAAGCACAATAGGCGAGTCTCCGTGAGCGTGGAGCAAATCCAAGACAAGGGATTAATAAAGACGATAAGTTCGTTAATAAAAATAGGGCAATTAGGGAAATTCCACATTGCCTTATTTTTTGTAAATACTTAGTGCCCTAGCAACTTAGTGACTTTGGGAAACAACAGTTCACTGTTCACTAGCTCTCTAACTCCTTATCGCCTTTATCCGAAAGCGAAAACGCGTCCGACTTTTTACTGTTTACTTTAATTTTTATTTATTTTGTTATATACTTATCATATGAAAAATATTAGACAAACAAATATCAATACGCACAGAGATGCGTGGGTTGAGATTAATCTGGAAAATTTGACAAATAATATTAAGGAAATAAAAAAACTTGTACCACAGGGTGATAAACTATTAGCTGTGGTTAAAGCAGATGCATACGGGCACGGTGCGGTTATGCTTGCGCCGACTCTTTT
The DNA here is from genome assembly GCA_944324165.1 of Candidatus Gastranaerophilales bacterium. Classification (GTDB taxonomy): domain Bacteria; phylum Cyanobacteriota; class Vampirovibrionia; order Gastranaerophilales; family Gastranaerophilaceae; genus CALUVH01. Next base: position 47,090 of record CALUVG010000012.1, read on the forward strand.
AGCCTCAGGAGCTGATATGCTGGGCGTAGCATCTATTGACGAAGGCGCAGATCTGAGAAATGCCAAAATCACCTGTGATATTCTGGTACTGGGGGCTGTTCCTGTATGGGCGGTTGAAAGTGCTGTTCTTGCTGACCTGTCAATCTCTGTTTTTTCTCGTGAACATTTGACCGCATGCAAGCAGGCTTTCGAACGTACAGGTATTAAACCTAAAGTCCATATAAAATTGGATACCGGTATGAACAGAATCGGGGTTTCTATTGATGATGCCGTTGATTTTATAAAAGAGGCTCAACAACTTGATTTTATTAATCTTCAAGGTATTTTTACCCACCTTGCCTCTGCTGAAGAACGCGATGAAACTCAATTGCAATTTGATAAATGGAATAAAGTAATTTCACAAATTAATACAGAAGGGCTGCTTTTACATATTCTCAATACTGCAGGCGGTATGAGTTATGAAGTACCAAATTCTAACATGCGCCGCGCCGGTATTGCCATTTACGGTTTGTATCCTGACTTGCCGCCGGATGGTGAAGTAAGAAAACCTAATCTAAAACAAATTTTATCTTTAAAAGGACGTATAGTAAATATTCACACAGCAAAAGACGGCGAAGGGGTAAGTTACAGCCACACATATCGTGCAAAAGGTGACAGAACAATTGCAACAATCCCGATTGGATATGCTGACGGTGTACCGCGTGTACTTTCAAACAAAATATGCGGAACTTTAAACGGCAAATCCGTACCTCAGGTTGGAAATATCACTATGGATCAGATGATGTTTGACATAACCGGTGTTGATGCCAAGCTGGGTGATGTAATTACTCTTCTGGATGAAAATCATTCAATTGATGAGTGGGCAAGGCTTGCAAATACAATAAGTTATGAATTAACCTGCGGATTAAAAGTCAGATTGCCGCGGATTTATACACGTTAATCAGCCCGAGAGGTATAAAAATGGTTGAAAAATTTGATTTAGGAATAATAGGCGGCGGACCTGCCGGATATACCGCGGCACTTCATGCAAAAAATTCAGGGTTGAGTGTTGTTTTATTTGAAAAAGATAAAGTAGGCGGCGTCTGTCTCAACCGCGGCTGCATTCCAACAAAAACCATTTTACATTCTGCAGAACTGTATGAAGAACTAAAATGCGCAGAAGAACTAGGTATTCATATTGAAAATTTCAGCGTTGATTTTAAGCAGGTTGTCAAACGAAAAGATACAGTTGTAGAAAAATTACGTAAAGGACTAGAGCTTGCTCTCAAAAATGCCGGTGTTATGGTCGTTAATACGGAGGCTTCACCTGTAAGTGAACATCAAATTAAGGCGGACAATAAAATATATGAGTGTCATAAAATTTTAATGGCAACCGGTTCAAAGCCGCGTGAGCTTGAAAACTTAAAATTTGACCATAAATTTATCCTGAATTCTGATGATATTTTGGATTTAACAGAATTACCGGAAAGTATTTTGATAGTAGGTTCGGGGGCTATAGGCACAGAATGGGCAAGAATTTTTTCTGCATTCGGTGTGAGCGTAACTGTTGTGGAGGCTGCTGAGCATCTTTTGCCGCTTGCTGATGTGGAAATTTCTAAACGACTTGAACGTATTTTCAAAACAAAAAAAATTAAATTTTACACTTCAACTACTGTCGAAAAAATTGATGGACAAAATATTCAACTTTCTAATGGTGAATTGATTACGCCTGAAAAGGTTCTGGTTGCCGCAGGCAGGGATATAAACTCAAAAGAACAGATTCATGGTATCACTTATATTGGTGATGCTTGTGGAGAAATCCAGCTTGCACATTTTGCAATTAAACAGGCTATTGCAGAAGTACAAGGAATTAAATTTGAAAAAACTCTTGTACCTTCAGTAGTATATGGCTGCCCTGAAATTGCATGGATTGGTAAACGCGAGCAGGATTTAGAAAAAGATAGTTATGAAAAAGCCATTATGCTCATCTCAGCACTTGGCAAATCTCACTGTGATAATTGCAGTGAAGGCATAATTAAAATTCTGGTCCAAAACGACCAAATTATAGGGGCTCATATTATATCTAAAGAAGCATCATCCTTAATCCAACAAATACTTATAGCAATGCAAAATAACATAAGTATAGAAAAGCTCAAAGAAATATGTTATGCACACCCAACATATTCAGAAGGCATATTTGAATGTTTATTCAAATTTTAGTTTATTGTATAGAGCCTGAATATCCATAGTTAGGACGTCCGAAATCCCAGTATGTGCTGGACGGACTGGAACCGCCGCTTCCCCAAAAACGTCTGCGCGGCTTTTGTTGTTTGGTTTCTTCAGTTTGTGTATTTTGTGTTTCTTTGACTGATTCTGTTTGCTGTTCAACAGTTGTAGTAGTTGTTTTAACATCTGTTTTATCCGCCTCTTCGCTATACTCTCCCGAAGGCGTTAAGTCATATTCAAAATAGTTTCTGTCATGTGCCGCTGCAAAAACTGTTTGCGCCATACATAGTAAACATAAAATAACTATAACTTTCTTCATAAATCGCTCCTTTTATTTATATTTTAACCTTTTTTTATAAAAAATGCAACATTTTCACTAAATTGAAGTATAATTTTCTTAAAAGAGGAATATTATGAGAGAACGCCTGCCTGAATATTTAAAACGACCGATAATTGATACAGAAAAAACGCGAACAGTAAGACGGATTTTAAAGACAAATTGTCTGAATACAGTTTGTGAAAATGCCCGTTGCCCGAATAAAAACGAGTGTTACACAAAAAATACCGCAACTTTTTTGATTATGGGAAATGTATGTACCAGAAATTGCCGCTATTGCAATATTGGCTGCGCAAAACCAGACCCGTTAGATATGGATGAACCAATGCATGTTGCACAGGCAGTTAAAGAGTTAGGACTAAAGTATTCGGTTATAACATCCGTAACCCGTGATGATCTACCTGACGGCGGAGCTGAACATTTTGCAAGATGTATTGAAGAAATTCGCAAACTGGTACCTGATGTAAAAATAGAAATACTGACACCGGACTTTAAAGGTGAACACTCCGCGCTTGACAGGATTATTAGAGCACATCCGGATGTATTTAATCATAATATAGAAACGGTTAAAGAATTATTTAAGACTGTCAGACCAAAGGCTATTTATAATCGTTCGCTTGACGTATTAAAATATATAAAAGAAAATAGTGATATTATAACGAAATCCGGTATGATGATAGGACTTGGAGAAACTTTTGAGCAAATAGAAGAAACTCTGACTGATTTGAAAAAAGCAGGATGTGATATACTGACGATTGGGCAATATATCCAACCATCTAAAGAGCATCTTCCCGTTGCTGAATATTACAAGCCCGAAGATTACGAAACATTAAAAACACTTGCGCAAAAAATAGGGTTTAAACACTATCAGATAGGTCCGCTCGTAAGAAGTTCTTACCGCGCAGCAGAGCTTATCTAAACTTTTCTATACTGCTGGACAAAATTCTTTTAAATGTTATTATAAATTTGTAAACGGAATTAGGTATTTATTTTTATGATGAGCCAAACCAAAAAGTTATCTGTAGCATTCTACTGGCATATGCATCAACCTGTATATCAACTTAGCCCCAATGGCGATTATCTAATGCCCTGGGTAAGATTGCATGCGATTAAAGATTACCTTGACATGGTTACAATTCTGGACAAGTTTAAAAAAATAAAACTTAATTTTAATCTTGTTCCCGTACTGCTGGACAGCCTTGTCGATTATGGCGAAAAAGGGTTGCATGATATTCATTCACGACTCACAATAAAGGATGCCAGCCGGCTGACTGATGATGACAAAGAATTTATTCTTAACAATTTCTTTGATGCAAACTATCAGTCAATGATACTGCCATACCCTGAATACAACCGTCTGTTCCATAAAGCTCAAATGGAATTTTCAAAAGGTATTTATGTTTTCTCAAATCAAGAATATTCAGATTTGATGGCTCTTTTTAATCTTGCATGGTTTGATCCTACGCATAAACAAAAATATCCTGAATTAAAACGTTTGATTAAAAAAGGCAAAAATTACACTCTGCAGGATAGAATAAAAATTATTGACATACAACGTGATATTATAAGAAAAATTATCCCGGCATACAAAAAATATCTTGATAAGGGCAGAATTGAAATTACAACAAGCCCGTATTATCATCCAATCCTGCCAATATTGCTTGACATAAAAGGAATTAAAAAATCTACGGGAAACGATCTACCAACAAATCTAAAAATGGAGCTTGATGCAAAATTACAAACCGAATATGCACTGGAAAGAATTCAAGAACTATTTGGCAAACGCCCGCGCGGCATCTGGCCATCCGAACATTGCATAAGCGCAAAAGAATTACAAATGTTTTCCGATTTGGGTATCGAATGGACAATTTCTGATGAAGGAATTCTTGCAAATTCAATAAATTACGAATTTGTAAGAGACTTTAGAGGTTATCTGGAAGATCCTTACAGACTTCTAAAAACTTATCATTACAAAACGAAAAATTCAGATATAAACCTTATATTTAGAGATTCAGTACTTCCTAACTTGATAGGATTTGAATATCCAAACCACAACCCTGAAAATGCTGCAAATGACCTTTACGATCGTATAAAAGTAATACAAAGCAAACTTCTGTCTTCGCCTGACGAAAATCACCTTATTACAATTGCAATGGATGGGGAAAACTGCTGGGAAAATTATGAATATGACGGCTATACATTCCTTAAAACACTTTATACTTTAATTGAAAAAGATGACTCTTTAGAAACTGTTTTGATAAGCGATTATATAGAAAAAGAAAAACACCCGAAAACGCTTAATAAAATAAGTTCAGGCTCCTGGATTAATCAGAATTTTAAACTCTGGATAGATGAACCGTTAAAAAATCTTGCCTGGACATATGTAAAACAGGCACGTGATGATTTTTCCGCTTATGTAAAACAAAATCCTCTTGATCCTAACATTCCGCTTGCAATGCGCGAACTTTTTATCTGCGAAGGCAGTGATTGGTTTTGGTGGTACGGCGAACCAAATGACTCAGGGCGTGATAATATTTTTGATTATTTATTCCGTGAGCATTTAAAAAATATATATCTATATCTTGGAATGGAGCCCCCGCAATACCTTGAAACAGCACTTGCAAATGCCCTAACAAAAACTAAATATCCAACCGGTGAATGTTCACCTGAAATTAACGGAAATAAAGATGATATAGAACAATGGATGAATGCAGGCTGTATTGAAATTCCTGATGGACCTGTTCTTAAAGATACAAAATTGTTTGACAAAATTTGTTTTGGAAACGATAAAGATAACTTCTACCTGAGATTTTATATTAATGATTATGTCAGAAAAAATCCATCTAAATACATCCAAACCTATCAAATGTATATTTACATGCGTAATGCTTCAAAAAGACAACACCTTTCTCCAATAAGGCTTATAAACAAAACAGAAAATGTGCTCTCTCTTTCTAAGGAAAAATTTCATAATGAATTACAGCTTGCAGTGCATAATGATGAACTTCAGTTTACTCGTTTAATTAAAGCCTTACCGAATAATATATGGGCACTTCAATCTTCCAAAGATTTTGTTGCGGCATATGACAGAGCAATTGATTTAAAAATTCCGTTTGACAATATTGATATTGCTCCTGGAGATACATTAGAATTTATATTTGTGAATGCAAATCTTGGCATTAAAGATTTATTTATTCCAAATGAAATGCTGTTGAGTCTCAAACGACAATAATTTTAAAAAAATTATATAAGTTTCTTTTGAATATAAATGTTGATTGAAAAATGAAAATTTTCATGGTACATTCTATCTTGTAAAAATAAAATATGAGGAAAAATTATGCAAGCCCGACGCGCAGCCAGAGAACTGGCTTTTATATTATTTTCACAGTTTGATAAAAAAATAACAAATTATTCCAAACAGGATCTGGAAGATATTATATTGAAATCCGTAAGAATATTAACAAGTAATGCCAGTGATGAATTACAAATCACGGTTGGGGCATTGCTTGAAATGAAAGCACAAATAGATGATTATGAAGCAAATCATGAAAAAAATCTACAACGTCCATTAGGTGTTGCAAATATTCCGGTACCGCTGCCAATGACATCTGATATGTCAGGGAGAATTAGTGAAATGATTGATATTGCAGAAAAAGCACTTCTTGCATTGGAAATTGCTGAATTTACAACTCTGGATTCTCAAAATGATGTCAAAAATTACGCAATAACTATTGCCGAATATTTTCAAAAAAATCATAAAGAAGTAGATGAAATTATTCAAAAATACTCTAAAAATTGGGATTTCCAAAGACTTGTCAAAATGGATAAAGACATCCTTCGCATTGCAATTGTAGAACTTCTTTACATAAAAGATGCCCCGATGAAAGTTGTTGTTGATGAAGCCCTGGAACTTGCCAAAAAATATTCAACCGATGACAGCTCTTCATTTATAAACGGCATTCTCGCCAAAGTTATTGTAGACTATGGAATAAAATAATGTTCAAATTTTTCTCTGAAAAGTTCAATAACCTAAAACAAGCCGTATCTAATACGGCTCAGGCTTTAGTAGGGAATGTTGTATCTTCTGTTGAACACGAAGAGGAATTTTCCGAATTTGTTCTTGAAGATATGGAGGATCTGCTGATAAGTGCGGATCTTGGTGTAAATTATGCGGCAGAACTGGTTGATAACTTGCGCGATCAAACTAAAATTAAACCTTCGGAAGTAAAAAATTATCTGAAAAATGAGTTTTTAAAAACGCTTTCTGATGCCGGCGATACAAAGTTGAAATATATAGATAACAGTTTAAATATTTATTTTATAGCAGGCGTAAACGGGGTAGGTAAAACTACATTGATAGGCAAGCTGGCATATAAATTTAAACAAGAAGGTAAAAAAGTTTTAATTGCTGCCGGTGACACATTTCGCGCTGCCGCAGAAGAACAGTTAGATATATGGTCAAAACGTGCAGGCGCAGATATTGTCCGCCGGGACAAAGCTGATCCTGCATCGGTTGTTTATGAAGCTATAGAAAAAGCCCAACGGGAAAATTACGACGTAATCCTTGTTGATACCGCCGGACGCTTGCAAAATAAATTTAATCTCATGGAAGAGTTAGCAAAGATTAAAACTGTTATTGATAAAAAAGCTCCGGAAAATTTACGTGAATGTATGCTTGTTCTGGATGCCAATACGGGACAAAACGGCTTACAGCAGGCAAAAGTTTTCACCGAAGCAGTCAACCTGACATCTGTTGCATTAACCAAACTTGACGGGTCAGCAAAAGGAGCAATTGTGCTTGCGGTTGCAAAAGAATTGAAATTACCGGTAAAACTTATAGGTATCGGTGAAAAAATGGAAGATTTAAAATCATTTGATGCAAATGAATTTATAGAGGCTTTATTTGAATAAATTAAAAACAGCAACAACAAAATTAGGGAATGAAATATATCTAACCGGAGATGAGACTGCCAAAACTCTAATTATAGGAGTTTTTCACGGCGATGAACCTCAGGGAAAATTTTTGATTGAAAAATATATTGATTGTGGACAGTCAAATATTCTTCATGATACTCAAAGCCCCCTCTCCCTATCCCTCCCCCTCGAGGGGGGAGGGCAAATTTGCCAATATTCTAAATTTACGCTGGAAAAATCTAAAAGGTTACGTCACAATATGACTGATGCAGAATCTCTTTTATGGGATTGTTTACGCGCCAAACGGCTCAATGGATTTAAATTCCGACGTCAACAGCCTATAGGCAAATATATTGTTGATTTTGTCTGCATGTCATATAAATTAGTAGTTGAATTAGATTGCAGTCAACATAATGAAATACCTAATAAGGTATATGATGAAAAAAGAACTCAATATCTTAACAAGTTGGGCTATAAAGTACTGCGAATATGGAATGATGAAATCTTCTCCAATCTAAATGGTGTTTTAGAATATATACTAAGTTCCCTCCCCCCTCGAGGGGGAGGGATAGGGAGAGGGGGAGACGGCAAACTCTTTATCCCCTGTCTAAACCCTGACGGACTACAGTTAGGGCAGCGCACTAACGCCAATGGTGTTGATCTTAATCGAAATTTTCCTACGAAAAACTGGGAATTAACAGAAAAAAATGAATTTTTTGGCGGAGAAAAACCTGCAAGCGAAATAGAAACACAATTTCTAATTGATGTAATAAATCAATATAAACCCGAAACAATTCTAACCTTACACGCCCCCTTTAAAGTTGTTAATTATGATGGTCCTGCTCGGGAGCTTGCAGAACAAATATCCCAAATTATTGGCTATCCCGTTGAAGAAAGTATTGGTTATCCAACCCCCGGCAGTTTTGGTACTTACGCCGGTATAGAAAGACAAATTAAAACAATTACTCTGGAATTGGATGAAACTTGCCATGTTGAAGAACTTTTAACCCCAGTTCATAAAATATTTGACATAATATTGTAACAATATCTTAATAATTGTGCAATTTTATATATAAAAAATACTTAATTAGTATATATGAAGTGTACAGCTATTACGGAGATATTATTATGTTGAGAATTAATCAGACCACAAATGTAGATATGAGTGCATCAATTGCCGCTTCATCTTCAACAGAGGCATCTAAACCGGATATTTCGTTTCCGGATTCAGGGCTTGATGATTATTTGACAGGCAAAAATACTAAAGAAACTGTCAAAAACACATTACGTGCCCACAAACAAAATATAGAACTGCACGTTCCATGGATAGGATCAGATTATATTATTTACAAAGGTGACGGCAAAACAACATATGGAACCTTAAGACAAAATCTTGGTATTCCTCCGAGAGTTTTGAGCGAAACCAACGGAAAAAATTTGTCTGATGATCAAATAGTAAAAAATACCAAAATTTATCTTGAAGACATTGGCTGGTATGAAACAACACCGCAATTTGAAGGCGAAGCAGCAGACATAAGAGCACAAAGAAGTTATGGTAATCATTTCGCCGGTTACAACAGATCTGTTACCAACGATGAAGTTAAAGCATACCTGAAATAAGATATTATATATATTTTAAAAAAGCTCCTCTAAACGGAGCTTTTTTGTGCAAAAAAATGTTTTTTGTTGTAGAATTATGAAAAAAGAGGGATGAGGCAATGAGATTACATAATTCATACACAAATCAAGTAGAAGAATTTAAACCAATAGAAGAAGGTAAAGTTAAAATGTATGTTTGCGGACCGACAGTATATGATTATGCACATCTGGGGCACGCAAGATGCTATATTACCTGGGACGTTTTATACAGGTATTTGAAATTTAAAGGTTATGATGTAACTTATTGCCGCAATGTAACCGATGTTGATGATAAAATTTTGAAGAAAGCCGAAAAAGAAGGTAAAACTCCTGAAGAAGTCTCACAATACTGGTACAAGCAGTTTACAAATTCCATGAATGCACTGCATAATTTGAAACCGGATATTGAACCGTTTGCCACTAAGACAATCGGAGAAATGATATCAATAATAAAAGATTTGATAAAAAATGGTTATGCATATGAAGCAGGCGGCGATGTATATTTTCGGGTTAAAAAATTTCCAAAATACGGTTATCTTTCAAAACAACCTATAGACCAGCTGGAAAGCGGCGCAAGAATTGAAGTTGGTGAATTAAAAGAAGATCCGCTGGATTTTGCATTATGGAAAAAAGATGAAAAATTCGGGTACAATTCTCCATGGGGAGTCGGTCGTCCGGGCTGGCACATTGAATGTTCTGCCATGAGTCGTAAATATCTTGGTAAAACAATTGATATTCATGCGGGCGGGGCTGATTTGATATTCCCGCACCACGAAAATGAAATTGCACAATCTGAATGTGCTAATGGCTGTAAATTTGTAAATTACTGGCTGCATAACGGATTTGTTACGATTAATAAGGAAAAAATGTCAAAATCTTTAGGTAATTTCTTGACAATTGATGACTTGTTGAAAAAATATGATGCCAATACAATAAGATTTTTCATTTTAACAAACCATTACAGGATGCCTGTAGAATTTTCTGATGAGTCATTATCCAGTGCGCAGGCAGGGGTTAAGCGGTTGATGAATGCTAAGCGAACCAAAATTAATGATGATTTAGATATTACACAAACAGATAGCTATAAACAGTTTGTAGAGGCAATGGATGATGATTTAAACACCTCAAAAGCACTTGCTGTATTGTTTGATCTTGCAAACCGCGCAAATAAAGATGAGCAGGATGCATTCACTATATTGTACAAACTCGCATCAGTTTTAGGGTTTAGTTTTGAAAAAGCAGCCCTGTCAGAAGATGAATTAACAAAGGCTGTGGAGCAGGTTTCTGAAGTATTGGGCGAAAAATTTGCAAGTATGGATGAACTGATTGAATACCGCAAAAAAGCACGTGAAGAAAAAAATTGGGATGTTGCGGACAAAATCCGTATAGCACTTGATGAATGCGGAATTGTCGTTAAGGATTCTAAAGAAGGAACTGTTATTGAGGCTAAGTAAATTTCATTTACACAAAATGCATTTTTTATTAATCTAAGTAGCACTGCAGTTAACTCAAGAGGTAAAAATGGTTTTAGAAAACAAACTTGGTATTGTGGATCCGGCAGAACTTGCAAGGCAAGAAGAAAAAATAAGCAAAAAAAAAGCACTTGAGCTATTTGAAAAAGAGATGCTTGATAAATACGAAACAGGGAGTTTTGAAACTTTATCTAAAATCCATAAATATCTTTTCGATGAAATTTATTATTTTGCGGGAGAAGTAAGAACTGTCAATATCGCAAAAGGCAGCTTTAGATTTGCGCCGGTTATGTATTTAGAACAGGCTTTAGCACATATAGATAAAATGCCGCAGTCAACATATGAACAAATTATTGAAAAATATGTAGAAATGAATGTCGCGCATCCATTTAGAGAAGGCAACGGACGCAGCATGCGTATATGGTTAGATTTAATTTTAAAAAAAGAAATTGGTAAAGTGGTTGATTGGAGCAAAGTCGATAAAGATGATTATCTGCTGGCGATGGAACGCAGTCCGGTCAAGACAGTCGAAATTAAAGAGTTATTAAAACATGCATTAACTGATGAAATAAATGATAGAGAAGTTTATATGAAAGGCATAGATGCAAGTTACAATTATGAAGGATATTTCAGTTATAGAATAAAAGATCTTGATTAAAATAATTTGTATGTTTTTACAACATTGCAAATTTTTAGAATTTTACAGGGTAATCATCTTTATATTCCCAGTTATCATGTCTCAATAAGCCGGCACATTTCAACGCTGAACTCTCACAAACTTCTTTAAGATAGTTTCTGTCATTTGCCTTTTCTGCTCCATATTTGTCATACACGGTTTGAGACCAAATATAAGGTACGAACTGCCCTGATTTAGTTTCAAAAGCAAACATATCTACCCCGGCTTTATTTGGTTTTTGAAGCCCGTTTAAATCCACTTCCCAGTAAAAACTTATCGAACTCCATGTGCCAACAACTGCAACACCATTGTTCAGAATAAATTTTATCATTTGTGCATTGTTGTCATAATCATTTGTGTAACACTTTTTACCGGTATCAAGCCCGCAGTATTTGGAAAATTTCAAGTATGGTTTAAAATATTTTTCGAAATATTTCTTGTTTTGTGCTCCTACCCACCCCTGAGTGGGTTTTTCCCACAAACTCATTTCACCATTTTCAGCTTCTGATAATTTAACCGCCTGATTAAATTCTGCATAAGTTTTTTTTAAACGTGTTTCAAAAACGAGTTTTTGATATTTATTTACAATTGCGGGAATAGTCAAAGCTGCAACAATACCGATAATTGCAAGAGTAATCAAAACTTCTGCAAGAGTAAACGCCCTATAATTATTCATTTATATCCTCCATTAATTCTCAATATAATTAATTTATACATCATTATTCTAACCAGTCCTATCGTGTTCGCGATAGGACTTTGTGCCTATTACATTCAAAATTAAAATTATGCAAGAGGTAAAGAAAAAAATAATTTTCTCAGCTATAGGTAAAACAGTTAAACGGCTGCGCGGAAACAAAAGTCAATTTATGTTAGGAGCGGAATACGATATTCCCTCTTCTGTCTTGAGCGATTTAGAACGCGGCGTTAAGGATCCGCAGCTTACTACTCTTTTTAAACTCGCCGGTGCTTTTAACATTTCTATTGCTGAATTTATGCAAGAATTAGAAAAAGAATTACCGGAAAATTTTTCTGTTAATGAAGAATAATGTTTGTCATATAATATACTTATGAAAAATATTTTAAGTTTTTTATTAATAAATTTATTTTTACTTATTCCGGCTAAAGCTTATTCATTTGGAGAAATTCCTGCAGCAACAATGCAAATAGCACAGGAAAGCGGCTACAGTCAAAATCTAACCAATACTCCGCGTTCAGCAGTTGTCAGAGTAGGAATCGGTAATGCTAATTTTGGGACATATGTTTATTCAAATATCAGCATATACGGAACAGATGAGGTTCAAGTTTACGATGATAACAAACTTGTGAAAATAGTGCCGGCATATTCAAATATTAATGCTAAACTTACTACCGCGGGTTATGAATTAATCCTTGAGGATGGTACAAAATTAAATGTAGTACAAGGACCTGTAAGATTTACTTGTAACAACGGTCTGCTCGGGGTTAAAGATTTGAAACGTGCAGGTAAACCTGCTTTGTATCATGGAGCATTTGAACTTACTAAATATAAGAATAATAACTTTAACCTTGTAAATTTGATTGAAGTTGAGGATTATTTAAAAGGTGTAGTACCCAATGAAATGCCGGTTGATTTCGGCTTAAATGCATTAAAAGCGCAAACGGTTGCCGCACGCAATTATGTTTTATCGCCGAGGATTAAAGCCTCACCAAACTATGATGTTGTGGATTCTGTTGCAAGTCAGGTATATTTTGGAGCCAATACGGAAAAACCACTGGCTACTCAAGCCGTAGAAGAAACCGAGGGAGTTGTTGCAATATATGATTGGGATTTAATCCTTGCTTTATACAGTTCAACGGCTGGGGGCTATACAGAAAGTTTTTCACTGGCTTTTTCTGATCCGAATACCAAAGTTTTCCCGTCAAAAGAAAGACCATATCTAACAGCAAAGCCGGACATTCTGACTCAAAAAACACTTAATACAGAGGAAGATGCATCAGAATTCTATAAATCAAGACCTGATTCTTATGACATCCGTTCTCCATATTACCGTTGGGAACGTGATTGGACAGGACAGGAATTGCATGATACTTTGCAAAATACTCTTGTGGCACAATCCGCAACAGGATTTATCAAACCGGCATTTAATAAAGGTGACAAACTCGATAATCTTGTGGCAATAAATGTAAAACGCCGTGGCAATTCCGGTAAAATTGTTGAGTTAGAAATAGTTACTGACTCACAAACTTTCACTGTCCAGAAAGAACTTGTTATAAGAAGACTTTTTGTAAACAAAGGCAAGGCTCTGCCTTCTGCAAATGTAGTTTTTGAATGCGCACAGGATGATTATGGCAACATAACCTCAGTAAAAGCATATGGAGGCGGTTACGGGCATGGGGTAGGCTTAAGCCAATTCGGCGCAGGCTTTATGGGAACAGAATTGAAAGCTCCTTACGAAAAAATACTTCAGCATTATTATGATGATATAGTATTAGGGACCAAGCCCGTAAAACTTTCTTATGCAAATCAGACTGCCACTCAAAATTTTTATACAACAGGAAAAGAAACTAATATTGTAATAGACAATCACTCTCAAGATTCAACACTTGAATGTACAATTAACGGTAAAGATTTAGTTTTAGAAATACCTAAAGCCATCTTTGCAGATAAAATTTCAAAAATTGATATTTCGAAATACATAAATAAAGGACGAAACACTATAACTTTTCATGTTCCAGCCGATGCAATTCATGGAAAAGACAAATACGTAAAATTATATGTGGAATTGGTGAAAAAAGATGACAGCAAAAACAATTGGTGATGATGGTAAGACAGTAAGTGTCTTAAAAGCTGCCTGGATGATAGCGGTAGTAACTATATTTAGCAAATTAATAGGATTTGTCAGAGATGTAGTTATAGCAAATTACTACGGTGCAAATACAGTATCTGACGCGTATTTCTATGCATATCAGATACCATCGCTTGCAATAATTCTTCTTGGCGGAGTGGGCGGACCTTTTCACAGTGCAACTGTAGCGGTGTTTACTAAACTTATTCCTGATTTGAAAGCTAAACCAACAGAATTTGTTAATAAATTATACAATACTTTTTTAACCGCAAGTGTGATGTTTTTTACATTTTTGGGTTTAATATTTTTTATATTTTCAGACAAAATAATGCAGATAATAATTTCTGATTCCAACCCTGAATTACTTACACTTGCAGCACAGCATTTACAGATAATGACCCCTGTATTTATAGTCGGTGGTATTGTTGGAATTTATTACGGTCTTTTGATTACTTACAAAGAGTTTATGCTGCCTAATTTTTCTCCGATTGTAATGAGTGTAGTTATTATACTTATGGTAATGCTGACCAAACATGATCCACACGGTTATGTGTTAGCCATTGCCACAACAATAGGGGCTATCTGTCAGTTTTTACTTCAGTTTCCCAAAATCAGACAGCTTGGATTCAGATTTAAACCGAATTTTGAATTTCACAACAATCCGGAATTTAAAAATATATGTGAACTTTTATTCCCTGCAATTTTGAGTTCTACAGTCGGACAGATACATATTTATGTAGATATGTTTTTCGCATCATCATTGAAAGAAGGGGCATGGACTGCTATCGGATATGCAAACAGAATTTTTCAGTTCCCTGTTGGAATACTTGTGACAGCATTTTTAGTACCACTGTTTCCAATATTTTCACGGCTTGTTGCAGAAAATGATATGGACGGAATAAGACGATATTTTAATAAAGGGGTCGGAGTATTATTTTTCGGCGCAATTCCTATTATTATCGGAATTCTTGTTGTTGGCTACGATGGAGTCAGTCTGATTTTTGAACGCGGGGCATTTGATGCTAAAGCAACATTTATGGTAACTGAGGCTTTGTGGTTTCTGTCTGTCTCAATTTTGCCTTATGTGTTCAGGGATTCTATAACAAGAGTGTACTATTCTTTTAATGATTCCAAAACGCCGTTTGTTATTGCATTTTCTTCAATAATTTTGAAATACTTATTGAATGTAGTTTTTATCACAATACTTGGCATGGGAATAGGAGGAATAACATTATCAACCTCACTTGTAACCTTATTTAATGCAGTTGCACTTGGTGTTTTAATACAGAAAAAACTTGATATGAAGTATAAAGAATTATTTATAAATCTTTGTAAAATGATTTTTGCGGGATTAATATCATTTGTGCTTTGTATGGCAACAGCATATGTAATAGTTCATTATTTAACATTACCAAAAGCTTTGCTGGAAATAACAAAAATAATTATTGTTGGAATTGTCTGTCTTGCAACATACACGTCTCTAAATATATCATTTGGAATGGAATATGCAACCGAGCTTGCCGAACGCTTTATAAATAAGATAAAAAGGACAAAAACATGATAAAAAACAAAGAAGAAATAAAAAAAGTATTGGAAAATGACGGGGTAATAGCTTATGTTACTGACACGGTCTGGGGGCTGGGCTGTCTGCCGGATTCTGAAAAAGCTGTTAAAAAAATTTATGATATAAAAAAACGTGAGGCGCAAAAACCTTTAATATTGATGTCTAATGAAATTTATCACCTGCTAAATTACGTAAAAATTATTCCTAAAAACGGACAAAAATTAATAAAAAAATATTTTCCGGGAGCTTTAACCGTTGTTACAGAAAAATCAGACGCAACCCCTTATTACATAACTTCAAATATGGAAACTGTAGGAATTCGAGTACCGGATAATAAAATTTTTCAAGAAATATGCGAAATAGCTCCGGGACATGTGCTGGCAACTACCAGTGCAAACCTTTCCCACCAGCCTTCGGCTAAAACTTATGAACAGGCACTTGAAAATATGGGGGGACTGGCTGATTTAGTTATTGAAGATTACGGATACCATTGCAAAGGGCTTGAGTCAACAGTTGTCGGTGTTTTTGGAAACGAACTGAGAATTTTTCGTCAGGGGGCCATAAAAATCGAATTATAAATTTTATTTTGTAAATTTTTTGTAATATTAGTTATTTTATTCTAAAGTTTTTTAATTATTGTATCGTTAGTATAAGTACAATAAAGATTAAGGAATGTAGATATGACAGAACCTATTTCAAACTTTGGACAATTTGAATATAAAGGCAAACCGACATATGATCCTAAAGCTAATAGTGTGGATGAGGAATTAAAAAGCGGTAATATTTTCAATCCTCAACACAATATTCTAAAAGCAAATATCAATGAAATTTCTATATTTCCAAGAAAATCACAATAAGATATTCTAATTTCCTCCTTCTAATAATTCTTATAAAAAGCCATTCTTCGATATCAGAATGGCTTTTATTATTTCACATTGCCTTATTACAGAAATCACTTAATCACTCAGTCATCTCAGATAAAATAGATATTTCTCTTGAATATTACGAAAAAGTAACAATTAATTATCAAATAAAGATTTCCAAATAATGTTAGAG
>CALUVG010000013.1 GCA_944324165.1 Candidatus Gastranaerophilales bacterium
GCACTATCTTTATTCATTAACTGCAATTTTAATGTTGTAATAAATGGTTCGATATAAAACGCATTATTTCCGCCATTAAGAAAAGCCACCTTGTGTGGCTTTTTTTAATGGCAGAATGCCAGTGGCGAGAAATGCTTTTTGCGAGTTCGGCGGATTTGCGGACGGATGGAGTGAACGAATCCGGATAGCGAACAGATTGAGTCGGCTAAACCTTCAGGTTTTAAGGCGAAACTCTGTGAGCGTGGAGCAAATCCAAGACGAGCCTCGTCGTTCCCGCCATTTAATAATCCATAATCATTACAAAAATTAATTAGTTAGTTAAATATTACCCACATGGCTAATTGACATGGGGAAATATTGTGATACCTTTAATGCAATGGGTAATTATACTAATGGAGTAAGAAGTGATGAAAAAGTTTATAACAATATTATTTTGTATATCAATTATTATTTTAATAAGAATAAAATTGACGACTCTGAAAACAACATCCGATTATGGATATTTTGTAACAACTAATTATTTAAACAGTATTCATTATGCAGCTGATGCAATAAAATTGAGTGATGGACAAATATTAGTTTTGGGTGATGATAATTTAGGCATTCCATCTGAAATATATAACCCCAAAAATAATAGTGTTAAACTTTATAAATTTCCTAATAATTTGCATGTTAATGAGAGAGGAATTACTTTGGGTAACGGTAAAATTTTATTGTTAGATACCTGTGATTCAAATAAATCAACATGCAGTGATTATGCAAAAGATTTTAAAGGTAATATTACAGTTTATGATACTAATTTAAAAAAGATCGTTAGTTCTAATTCGCTTAAAATTTCTAATAAACAATTTATTATATATGATTTCTTTTGTTTAAATGATGGTCGAGTATTTTTTGTCACATCTTATTGGCAGATAAAACAGAAATCGAAATCTTACTTTGCAATATACGATTTTAAAACAAATAACTTGACTTTTTCAAAAGAAATTCCAGAACTTAATATTCCCAAAGGAGTGCAGATAAATGAAAATGAAATTTTAATACTTCAAAATAATGGACCAATTATGAAATATAATATCAAAAATAAAAAATTAACGAAAATGAAAAGTAAAAATCCATTAACTAATTCGTTGTATGCTAAAATTGGTGAAAATTATATTCTTATTTGCGGAACAAAAGAATCACCAGGTCATCTACACAACGATAATCTTCTCTATGATATTTCAAAGGATAAAATTACAAAAATTGGTGAAATGAATTATGAACGTATGTATGGAGTATGTAATTCTAATACAAAACTCCCTTATAATTTATTACCTATTGATTCAACACGAGTCTTGATAACAGGAGGCAGAAGAGGTCCTAAATGGTGGATTTATACAATAGCAGGACTTCCAGTAGATGCAGCTGAGATATATGATTTGAATAAAAATAAGTTTATACCGATTGGAAAATCAAATTATACACATGCTACACATAATATGATTAGGCTAAATGATAACGAAATAGTACTTATTGGTGGTTATAGAACTCATAAGAGAATAAAAGATTTTTTGTATGGCTCAAAAGGTAAAAGTTGGATTGAAATATTTAAAATAAATGAAAAGGTAAAGGAGTAAAGTATGAATATTAGTGCAAAAGCAGAATTAGCAGTTTATGCAGATGAAAATACGGTCAAAATAGGGAATACTTACTCTATTCAAGGAGAAAAATTTAAATTAATTGATATATATTCAAATCCTGATAATGGATATCAAGGTTATGCATATCGTTCTGAGAATGATGGAAACTTAAAATTGTAGATATTGAAACTTTAAAAAAATTTATATCAGAAATAACCTCATATAACGTTCAAATTGCATTTTTTAATGACTTTTATTTTGGTTATTCTATTCCGCAAATAGGAAAAGAATTTGATTTATTGAGATTTACAGATAATAGTGTTTTAAATATAGAGTTAAAAAGTGCGTATACCCCAAAAGTTGAAAGACAGCTCATTAAAAACAAATATTATTTAAAATTCTTGGATAAGCAAATGTATTTATATACGTATGTGGCGCAGGATAATACTTTATGGAAATTAAATTACAATGATAAGCTAATAAAATGCGATTTCCAAGAAATAGTTAGTATCATTGAAAAACATATAAATGAAAGCTTAGTAAAAGAAGATCCGGATAAGATTTTTATTCCAAGTAATTATCTCATATCTCCATTCAATAAAACACAAGAATTTATTAATGGTGAGTATTTTTTAACTCAAGAACAAGAGGAAATTGAGAAAAAAGTTTATCAATCCATTTTGGATGGTAAAAAATCTTTTTTAATAACGGGGAATGCTGGAAGCGGAAAAACCTTATTAACATATCATTTAGCAAAAAAATTCATAAACGAAGGCAAAAATGTGGGAATCATTCATGCTGCCAATTTGAATTCGGGACATGTTTGTCTTCGTAATAAATTTCAATGGAATATTGAACCAATAAAAAATTGGAATTTGATTTTTTCTAAAAGTAAACCTTATTTAATTGTAATTGACGAAGCTCAACGTTTAAATCATAAAGAACAATTTGCTAATTTAATGCAAAAAATTAATAATGTAAATGCAATTATAATATTCAGTGGAGATAGAAATCAAATATTAGGAAAAAATGAAGGTTGGTCCCTTAATAGTAATTGTGAGGAACATTTTGAGTTGACAGGTAAAATAAGAACAAACAAAGAATTAGCAAATTTTATAAAAGTATTATTGAATTTAAAAAGAAAACATCATATGAAAGTTTCAAGTCAGAATATTAATATTACTTTTTTTAATGATGTTAAAGATGCAACACAATATATTTGTTCTAAACAAAACGAATATAAATATATATCATATACGCCTAATAATGCAAGATATTCCCCGCCGTGTGAAATTCATAAGTACAATTTTATTTGGGCTGAGACTTCTCATCAAGTAATTGGTCAAGAGTTTGAAAATGTAATTGTTATTATGGGACGACATTTTTATTACGATAAAGATAATGTATTACGTGCATATAATGTACAACATAATCCGTATTTTACTTTAAGGATGTTTTTTCAACAAATAACAAGAGCAATAAATAAATTAGAAATTGTCATAGTTGAAAACATAGAATTATATAATAATATAATGCAAATTTTTGAATAAAATCATTTGTTTAAATACTGTAAATTTCTATTAATTTTAGAAAAAGTACAGGGCATTTTAAGAAACTTTAGAAGTAACTCTACCAAAATTCCTAAACTGTCTGTTACTTCCTCTCAAAAACGATACTCAATCGTTTTTTCGGCAGAGTAAAAATCATTATATATAATTTTTATGATAGTATAGATATATGAAAAAAATTTATAGTTTATTAAATAAATACGTACAATCAATTAATGAGTGTAATCTAGAACTTGCAAGAGAAATATGGGATAGTGAAGATTCAATCTCTTTTATTCATCCGCTCGGCTATGAAGATTCTTTTGAGGAAATTAAAGAACATTTTTATCTTGGTATCATGGGAAATTTGTTTTCAAAGAGAGATTTAAAGATAAAAATGTTTCGGCAAAATTTTATGACAAAGCTGCTTTTTTAGAATTTAGTTTGGATTTTTATGCTGTTAAAAAAGAAGATGACGAACAAATCCGTACTCAGGGGCGTGAAACGCAGCTTCTTGTTTTGCGGAACAATGAATGGAAAATTAGCAATATTCATTATTCTCAAGAACCCATCTTATAAAATAAATTTTATAATTTTCAATTAATACGAAACTGACACAAAACTCGGAAATGTATTAATTATATTTTACAAAGTAATGGACAACATCACCATATATCGACATTTTCTGCATCATAGAAATTCACATCTAATGTTTTTTCACGTTCTCTCTTGGCAAAGAACGTATCTGCTTTATCCCGTTTGTCCTGATATTTTTCTTTAGAGCATAGACTTATATATACTCTTTTTATTTTTAAATTTTTACTTATGGCATCAAAGATATGTTTATCTTTTTTATCAAGAGAATGTCCATGAATAAATAAAACACCTTTAATTTCATTTAACTTCGAATAACAATATGAAAGATATTCATTATTTTCTTTTAGAATTTTGTTTAATTTATTTTTGCTACTTCCCTCCGTTACTATTAAAGGATATTTATTGTTATATATATTCTCTTTTATAATATTCATTAGATATCTTCCATCATTTTGGGGTTTACATATTAAACCATTATCCTTTTTATAAATATGTAATGCACCATGCAAATAAAAAACATTCTGTGTTTCTTTTTGCTTCCAAGCAAGTTCATTGTAGTATGGTCTAAATCCATCATCCATTTTAAAAATTTCCATATCAGAGTATTTTTTCAAAAAATCTTCTCTATTAAGCAAAACCCAGTATAAAAGGCAATCATAATTTAACGTAAAGATTTTATGAAAATTTGAAAGAAAAACTAAAGTTTTAAACATTCTATCTTTTTCAATATCATTTTGTGATAAAGGATGAATCTCTAATATACGATTGATTAATTCGTCTCGTAAATTAATAGCTTCTTGATATAATCTACCACTTGTTGTTAATCTATGGTCATATGCATTTAATAACTGTGCAGAACTTTCAAACTTTTTTATAATCACTTCAAAATCAGATGTATGAAATGTATGAAAAACTCTTTTTATATAAAAAGGAATATTAGGAGAATCTAATAGACTTGAATAATCAAATCGCTTTTCATCAAAAGCCATGCTAAAACCATTTCCAAGCAATATATTTCTTTGACAAACGTTATTTTCAGAAATAACCTCTTCAAATTTTGGAAGACGTTCCACTATACCTCCTATAACTTGAAAACAAGAATAGCATAAGGGTACAAAAATTTTATACTTTATTTTGATGAAAATTTGTAAAATATAAAATGACAAAAATTTTGAAAAATTTTAAACTTCAAGTTGCCGAAAATAATCAAACCATCTGTAACAAATAATCAAACCATGTGTTCTTTTACACAGAGGGCGAAGGCTTGTCTGCATATGGCTTTAGCCATATAAGCAGACGACCGTAGACCCGTTTAACGCGAGCAGGTCAAGACAGCCTTGTCGTTCCCGCCATTTTAAGAGGATTTAAGACCCTCTTTTTAAATTTTTCATTTAAGTTTGTCATATTTGTGATAGTATTTTTTTATGAAAAAATCGACTATAAAATTAATCATTTTTACTGTTTTGGGGATTATTGTTTCAATAATTTTTTATCAACTGAATAAGAGTCCAAATTCAATGATGGTTATGAGAGTTAAGTCTCAAATTACTTTGGGAATGTATGTTTGTCCTTTTATTGGGCTTATTTATTGGCTTTTTTGTCGTCATCTTGATGATTGATTACTTTACACAGACATTTCAATTGTGTACGGTTAAATGATTATTGGCTAAAAAGTGGTTTTATGTTTAAGTTCTGACTTGCTGGAAGTGTCCGAAAATAATCAAACAAATTACTTGAAATGTCCACGAAGTGTCCGTTGAAGTCTACCCCTTCGACTTTTGGTAGTACCCCTTGTGTGGTGAAAGTTTAGGGTATATTTGAATTTGTACGAATGGTTTGATTATTTTCGGCAAAGACATTTGAAATTTTAGTGGAAAATTTTCTTTAAATAAATCATATCTACAAGTTGTTTGCCATCTTCAAAAATTGGATGCCCATAGTTATCTATAAAAAAGTTTTGCAGCCTATGAGTTTCTTGAAACCCTCGTTTCTTATAGAATTTCAATGTATTGTTATTTTCTCCGGTTCCAAGAATTAAATATTTATAATTTGTTTTATACTTATTACTTACAAAATTAATCAATGCTGATGCATAACCTCTATTTCGGTATTGAGGATATGTTGCAAGATTTTTTATTTCAATAGTTTCGTTATTTATTGGTATAACGGCACAAACAGAGGTCAATACATCTTTCTCGTATAAAGCAAAAACAGTTGACTGCTCTATATATTTATTAATCATTTTTTCGTCTTCATCGCCAATTAACAAAATATCCATATAATCAGCTTTATTTGTAGTTATTTCTTTAATTTGCATAAGTTAAATATACCATAATTAAACTTGCTTTCAGGATTTTCATCAAATTCAATGTGAGTAAGAAAAGTACAACCGATTTTTGCTAATTTTAAATAATTTATTTAAATTGAACAGTTTTTCCAAAAACTATCAGGAATTTTGTTTATTCATTTTACAGTAATGAATTAAAATTCTACTGATGCATTAAGCATTTTTGATTTGTTCAGCTTTATTAACAGCTTCTTTGATAAAATCATAGTTAAACGCTGATTTTTGAGTATAAATTTGTTTATCGTGTCCGCTAAATACTGTTGCTTTTAAACCCCACCAATAATCTTTGTTAGATTCTATAAAAACTTTTACCGGATTATTTTTCATTTTATCCTGTAGAACTCCTACAATCTGAGCGTATTCGACTCTTCTATGTACAGAGCAGGGTGTTTTTTCAAATATTTTTTCAAGTTTTTGGTTTGCAGAAGGTTTTATATATAAACCTTTAAAATTTTGCTGTGAATTTATTTTCTCTACACGCATTTAATATTCCTTTTCTGATTTAAGTATTAATATATCATTAAAATTGTGATTTTAATACTTGTTTAGCTTAGTCTGGATTATATTAAAACTCGGGCACAAAATTTTTTGTCGTGGGGTACAGAAATTATAATCAGTTGAAAAACGGCACTACACAATTATCTTAAACTACTTGAACAAATTATTTTTCAGTGCTACAATAAAGTTACAAAGCGGTATCGTCTAGAGGTTAGGATAGCAGATTCTCATTCTGTTGACACGGGTTCAATTCCCGTTGCCGCCGCCATTATTAAAATTAAGCATTAATTGATTTTGCTTCTGATCTGTTATTTTCATTTGAAGTCGCTTTTTTAGCCCTAAAATATGTAAATACACCTGCTACTAAGCCTATCCCGCTATTTATTATTAGTGATTGTTTAGCAGATGTTTTAAACATATTAAAAGGCATAAGATTAAATAATCTATCTGTCGCAAGCCCGAATACTGCCCACAACAATCCGTTTCCTACAGCTTGTTCTGTAGGAGATAATTCAGGTAATTGTATCCCTTCTTTTGCCAGCAGGTCTTTAAAATTTTCTTTGTTAGGCGGGGTAGAAGATTTGTTAGTTTTTATCGGATTTTCTTTGAATGTTATTGATTGTATCATTAGTTCAAGTTTCCTTATTTTTAATTATTATTTACTTATCTCGACCGGTATTTCGTTGCAAAGACAGTGAATTCCTCCGCCTTCATTTTGGAGCAGAGATGATATTTTATTTTTATTTCCGGCAACAAAATATATGTTTTCTTTTTTTACATACGGCTTTAAATATTTTATGAGCATTTTTTCAAAATCAAATTCTATTTTATCAGAAATATCGGGCATTATTTCATAGTCGTGATTGAAAGTGGATTTATTAGTTATGAAAACTAAATCACCGTTTGTTTTCTCATGGACAAGGGCATTCATATAATTTAGAGAATGCACTAAATCATCGGACTCATTTCCGGGAATAGTGTAATAAATACGTCCCGGGATAAAAATTGGTTGGTAGCCATTAGTTTTTAATACATTTGCAATGTCGTCGGCTTTTGGATTTTTGTTATTTTTAGCATCTTTTTCAAAATCTTTTATCAAGCCTTTTAATCCATTTTGAACATTTTTGAATTTAGCGGTTTCTGAAGGGGTACTTTTATATTTTGCAAGATTCTGTATAGCTTTTTTAATTTCTTGTATTGTCAGCCTGTCATCAGCTACAAGAACTTTTTTGTTGTTTAATGGTCTTATAAACATATCCAAATGAAAGTCTGCTTGAGGAATTGAAATTACGTTGTCAACTCCATAATGATGTTTTATATAATCTATATTATTATGTAATAGTTCTTTTTCACCTACAAAAAGTTCGTTTTTTCCATTATTTTTGACAAAAAATAAGTTTCCTCCTTCTATGAGTTTTGTACTGGCAAGTCTATTCCCTTTTGTCAGCCAAGAGAATCTATTTGCAAATTCCATGCTATCATTGAAAGCACCATAATATAATATTTTATTATTGGGGGTTACAACAGCCATATCCTGTGCCCATTTGGAAAAGCCTGAAACACACAGTTTAAAATATTGTTTTATATTATCAAGATTTGTGTATAATTTGTTTGTTTGATTTGCAAAATATACTTTAAAACCTTCTTTTTTACCTATTTCGGACATTTGTTTAATTATATCAAAAGAATTAAATTCATCATTAACGGTCATGACAACTGCTTTTAAGACTCTTGCATCATAACCTTCAAAAGGTATATTTTTTTGATTAACAGATGAGTTATAATTAAATTTTGGGGCAACATTATTAACTTTCATATGCCTTTTTAAAAAACGGTAAAAAAGAAATTTGCTAGTAATTACTTAAAATTATCTGTTATATTTTGGAATCCATACCAACAAGAGTGTCAAAAAATCTTTTCAACCAGGAGCGATTTTTAGCAAGTTCTTCACGTTCAGCATCAAGAGCTTTTAATTTAACTCCAACGGTCTCATATAAATAAGCCATGGTATCCGCAGAGCGATCTGCTTCCGTTAAGTATTGGCTTCTGATTTTTGTTAATTCTCCGTGATCGAGGAATTTTCCGCCGCAGGCATAGCACTCATCAATTTGTACTTCTTTTTTGATACTTGCAAAATTTTTAACCATTCTGGCACCGCAGACAGGGCAAGTTCTTGGCAGGGTTTCATCTACTTTTATAAATTCTTTTCCTTCAATGGCTTTAAGGATTTGGTCAATATTTTCATGCTGCTCGTCAAAGCTTTTAAATTCACGGTTATCAAAATAAATTCCTCCACAGCCATCAAGACAGACATCTATATTTATGCCTTCAGATGGAATAAAGATTTTATGCATTTCCTTTTGACAGGCAGGGCATTTTATTGTTTTAAAGTTATCAGCCATTATTATTCTCCATTAATTTATAAAAGAATATTAATTTAATTTTTAAATGATGTCAATAAAGCGACATGAATTTCATACATTTGTACCAGCAAAATTCTGCGCGGGCGTGTCTTCTAGGGTAATATCCTTGCAATTCATTTTTTCTTTTAATGCAGGCAGATATTTTTGAATTGTAAAGTCTTGTATTGTATCTGGGAAATTGATATCTGAATTATTAAAATTTCTTTTAGGAGCAGAGTCAGCGCATCCTTGAGCAATTTTTTCGGTATAGTCTTTTATTGACTTGCTAAAATAATGATTTATTCTGATTTTATTTACAGAATTGTATCTGGTAAATGGACCTTTACAGAGTTCAAAGTTTTCAGTAACCGCATATTCATTACCATGGTAAAAACAATAATGAGGATTGTGTACCAAGCGTACTTTTTTAGTATTTACGATAGATTTGACATGTCGGTTTACAGGTGAATGATATTGACTGTGAACTCTTGTATATGCTTCTGTAACAAGTTTGCCTTGAGGATGTTCTTGCAGCCCGTTGCTGTCAAACATAACCCAGTTTGCGACAAGTGCAGGATATTCTTCGTATTCTTTTAACAAATCAGACAAAGAGTTTTTTTCAACAGGAAAAAGATATTCATCCAGATCTAAAATAACCATCCAATGTGTTGAATATTTATAGCGGTAAATCGCATCCTGATAAACGGGCATCTGCTTGGCTGTTCCTTTTACATAGTGATAAATTGCTGTTTCTTCTTTTATATAAGGGGCTAAAACTTCTTTTACATTATCAGTTGATTCGTTATCATACAGAAAAAAACGTTCGACACCGATCAGTTTATGAAATTCAATCCATTCTTTTATGTATGGAGCCTCGTTTTTTAAAATTGCAGTTATTGGTTTATTAATCGAAGAATTTTTGCATTTTTTTATTTGCAACTCTCCGGTTATATTAAATTTATGTAAATATTGTGGCATTAATTTATTTATTAAGTATAATTATCTCATCAGTAATAATGGAATTTTAATTTATGCAAAATACACTGGAGAGAAAAATTATTAAAAATATTGATTTTAACTGTGATTTAGCCCAGAGTTTCGGGATATATAAAAATAACAGTGAATTTGAGTTACTTGATTATGTTAGTTCGGTAAATGTATCCTGCGGATTTCATGCAGGAGATCCTTTAACAATAAAAAATGCTTTATTAAGGGCTAAAGAAAAAAATGTTGTTATTGGTGCGCATATCGGGTTTGATGATATTCAGGGGTTTGGTTACAGACCAATGGAATTGTCAGAAGATGAAATAGAGGCACTTGTAATCTATCAGGTCGGAGCGTTGATGTCTTTTGCCAGAAGTTTTAAACTGGAAATAGAGCATGTTCGTCCGCACGGGGCAATGTATAAACAGGCATCTGAAGATTTTAGCTTTGCATGTGCCATTGCAAAAGCTGTGAAAAAATGTTCTAAATGGCTTGTATATTACGGGGCAGCCGGTGATATAACCGAAAAAGCAGGTGAATATGTTAATATTCCAATTGCACAGGAAGTTTCTCTGAATAAGATCTATAATATTGATGGTTCGGTTGATTATTCGGCAAAAGATATCGAAAATACAGAGACATCAATTTCACGTTTGAAGTTGTTATTGTCAAACTCTCAGGTATATAACAACGAAGGCGGTAAAACAGTTGTTAATGCGGATACTATCCACTTTACAAATCGTTTGAGTAATGCTGTGGAACTGGCAGAGGCTGCAAGAGAGATTATATCGCCGCTGCCTGTTAATTATAAAAATGTCTGCGAATCAGGCTGGGTAGGTTAAGGATTTATGGTGATGAAATTGAAAAATAATATGAAATTTACACAGGATGCAAGATGGTTAATCCCGGGACTGCAGGTAAAAAGATGGTTTATGCTTATCTTTTTAGGAGCTGCAATGATGACTCTGGGCGTTTTAATTTTGATAGATATTAAACCGATTTTTTATACAATGGAATTTATCCGCAAAATTGCTTTACATGCATCTACTGAGTGGCTTGCATTTTCTGTTTTGATGTTGGGAGCGGCATTATTTTTTAAGGGCTGGGAAAAAACAAATCTTTCAATTCTTGATGGCAAAGATAATCAAACTTTATTAGAAACTTTATATAGAAGAAGAAAATTAAACAGAGGTCCTAAAATTGTTGCAGTTGGCGGCGGTACGGGACTTTCAATGTTATTAAGAGGAATTAAACATATAACAAATAACGTAACTGCGGTTGTAACCGTCGGCGATGATGGCGGAAGTTCAGGCAGATTGCGTGAGGAAATGGGAATGCTGCCGCCTGGCGATATCAGAAACTGTATAGCGGCACTTGCTGATGACGAAGATTTGATTACTAAATTGTTCCAATATAGATTTAAATCCGGTGAAGGACTTGAAGGTCATAGTTTTGGCAACCTGTTTTTGACTGCATTATGTGCAATTACGGGTGATATGGTTCGTGCGGTAAAAGAGTCTTCTAATGTTTTATCAATTAGAGGTCGTGTGCTGCCTTCAACGTTGGATGATATGAAATTGGTTGCGGAAATGGAAGACGGGCGTATTATACATGGTGAGTCTAATATTCCTGAAGCACACGGAAGAATAAAGAGACTTTATACTGATCCGGCAGATTGCAAAGCTTTATCTGATGTTATTGCCGCAATAAAAGATGCAGAATTAATAATTTTGGGTCCGGGAAGCCTTTATACCAGTGTAATTCCTAATCTTATAATAAAAGAAATTGCGGAAGAAATAGTGAAATCCAGAGCTAAAAAAATATATGTTTGCAATATAATGACACAGCCGGGAGAAACTGATGGTTATGCCGTATCAGACCATTTGAAAGCGTTAATGCAGCATGCCGGAAGTTCGCATATTGTTGATGCTGTTCTTGTAAATGATTATTTACCGTCTAATCTTGCTCAGAAATATCAACAATCAGGTTCGTTCCCTGTAAAAATAGATACCGAAAATATTAAACGGCTGGGAGTAAGATTATACTCTAAGAAACTTATTGAAGACAGCAGGGAAGGACTTGTCAGACATAGTTCAAACCGTGTTGCACGTGCAATATACTGCTGGTTTAAAAAAGAACATAAACACGATAAAACATTGTTTTTTACTGCAAAAGAAATCGAAAAACAGGACTGTAAATTATAATGGCTAAAAAAATAACTGTGAGAACAATTCAAAAAATTAAAGACAATAATGAAAAGTTTTCAATGTTAACAGCTTATGATTATTCAACTGCAAAATATATAGACGAAGCCGGCGTAGACGTTATACTCATCGGAGACAGTCTTGCAATGACCGCTTTAGGATATGAAACAACCCATGCAATAGGTGTTGAAGAGATGAAAATTTTTACAAAAGCGGTTGCAAAAGGTGTTCAGCATGCTCTTGTAGTCACAGATATGCCGTTTTTAAGCTACCATACTGATATTTCGACAGCGGTTAAGAATTGCGGAGAAATGATTAAACAAGGCGCTAACGCTGTGAAAATTGAAGGGGCAGATGAGTATATTTATGAAGTCATAAAACGCCTTGTCGGCTGCGGAATTCCTGTAATGGGGCATGTCGGGTTTACTCCTCAATTTTTAAATACAATCGGCGGTTATAATATTCAAGGTAAGTCATTTGAAACTGCACAAAAAATTCTTGAGCAGTGCAAGCATCTGGAGCATGCCGGTGTTTTTTCAATAGTTCTTGAAATGGTACCGGAGGAAAGTGCTAAATACATTACTGATAATCTTTCAGTTCCGACAATTTCTTGCGGAGCAGGCAAATACTGTTGTGGACATGTTATCGTATGTGATGATTTGTTCGGAAAATTCTCAGATTTTAAACCAAAATTTGCCCGTAGATACGGTGATATGAAGTCGCTTATTTTGAATTGTGCAAAACAATTTAATGAAGATGTTAAAAATGGCAGCTATCCTTCTGATGATGAAGTTTTTAAATTAAGCGAAGATGAATTAAAGCATCTGAAAGATAATATACAGATATAAATATTATAAATTTATTGACACATTTCTTCATATTACCTCAAAATTTCTAAAGTTTTTCTAAAACACATCCGTTTACTTATTTGTCTTAGTTTTTAAGAGAGGGAATAGTTAAGTAAAGAAAGGATGTGCATTTATGACAACATCAATTTCGTCAGTTAATGCCGGCAGTACTGCCGCAAGTGAAGTAATGACAAAAAAATCAACACTAAGCAGTGAGACAAAAGCAAAACTTGAGGCATTAGGTATTACAGTAACAGACGGTATGACGGAATCAGAGGCTAAGTCAAAAATTTCACAGGCTGAAGCACAACAACAATCTCAAAATGGCGGACAACAAAACTCATCTGAGAGCGAAATTCTTTCAAGAGCAAAAACTCTGGCATCGCAAGTAGGTGTAACAGTATCAAGTGACGCTGATATAAGCGAAATTCTTGATGATATTGGTGCAGAGCTGGAAACTTTGCTTGAAGAAGCCGAAGGTAATCCTACAAGATTATCTACATTGTCTTCTTATCTTAATGAATTGATGACTCTGGAAGATCAGTATTCATCTATTCAAAGTTCACAGCAGAGCATGTATGCTGCTATGAATATGGTGTCTACAAACAACAAACTTGCACTGGGATTGTCTTAGAGACTAAAGATTAAAATTTGAGTAACATATTTTTCGAGGGCGTTCTTAAATAAGGACGCCATTCGTTTTTATTTTTGTTTGTAAAAATAATTTCAAACGTATACTTTTTATGATATTATAAGAGCAGAGGTATTTAACATGATTTTGCATACAATAGAAGATGTTAGAGAGCAGATTAAGAACTGGAAAAAAGAGGGATTAACTATCGGTCTTGTGCCGACAATGGGGGCTTTGCATGCCGGGCATTTGAGTCTTATAAAAAAAAGTGTTGAAAAATGTGACAGAACTGTTGTTTCTGTATTTGTAAACCCTATACAGTTTTGCCCCGGAGAAGATTTGGACAAATATCCGCGTACGCTTGATGCAGACGAAAAATTATGTAATGATGCCGGTGTGAATATTGTTTTTGCTCCGTCTCCTAAAGAAATGTATGGCGAAGGACATATTCTGTCTAATGATTTTTTGACTTATGTAATCCCGCCGTATTTTTATGTGGACAAATTGTGCGGCAAGTCTCGTGTAGGGCATTTTGACGGCGTTTGTACCGTTGTTAACAAGTTATTCAATATAGTGCAGCCGGATTATGCATTTTTCGGACAAAAAGATGCACAGCAGCTTATTATTATTAAAAAGATGGTTAAGGATCTAAACATACCTGTAGAAATTATTCCTTGCCCTATTGTTAGAGAAGAAAACGGGCTGGCTCTTAGCTCAAGAAACAAGTATCTTTCAGAAGAAGATAAAAAAGAGGCATTTGTTTTAAGTAGAATTTTATTTAATATAAAGGCTTGTTACGATAAAGGAATAACAGATGTAAAAGCACTTACTGAAACCGCTTATAGTTTTTTGAATGAACATCACAATCTTGAATATTTGGAATTCAGAGATAAGGAAAATTTGGAGGGAAAAACTGTAGCAGATAAGGATACACAGGTATTTATAGCATTAAAGATAGGTAATGTGCGGTTAATTGATAATATATTGTTAGGTTAATGAGGATTTAGGTTATGCTTAAATTTTATTATGCGCAGAAAAAAATGTGGCAATTATTGATAAATATTGTGTTTATAATCCAGATTTTATTATTTATTGTAATATTTCTTGTAACTTTACACTGGTTTTTAGATTTAATAAACCTGCAATTTTTAGGGTTTGTTGACTCACTGTCGAATTTTGTTTCAGGACTTGTTAAAATTTTTTATAAAAGAATGATAGAGATAGGCGGAGTAAAAATTGATGGCTCTATTCTTCTGTTTGATATTGTAGCCTTGCTGATAATATATGGCGGGGCACAATTACACGGATTTTTTGAAAAACAAATTACAAAAATTGATATAATAATAGATAAAGTAGCCCGTGATCAGGAAGAATTGTTTAATAAGCAACTTCAAGAAGATTATGAAAAACAGCAATTGAAAAATTCAAATTTTGCAATGCTGATAAGTTACAATTTGAAAAATGTACTGGGTAATGCTTTCTGGTCAGAACAAAGCACGGATTTGCAGGATAGCAAAGAAAAAGAGGTTGACAAACAAATCTATTATGCATTATCAAAACTACCCGGTTGTAAAGTAGCTAAATCCGGTGCTCAATTTTTATTGTTATGCCCGCAGTTTGAACGCGTAGATGATGTTTTGAATTATGTGTTGAGTTTGCTTGGTAAAATTGATGAATTTGTTTTGAAAAGCCAGATGACCCTGACAACTTATGTCGCAATTGAACCATATGATAATAAAGCCGATATAAAAAAGGTCTTTACAACATTAAACAAATTGATTTCCCTTAAAATGCCGGGTGAAATTGTATGTCTTGGCAGTTTCCAATTACGCTACGAATTTTTGAAAACAAGAAAGTTTACTACAGTACTAAAAGGTACATATTCAATAGATGAAAGTGATAAAGTTTGGTCATTGATTAAGAAAAATTAATAAACCTGTTGATTTTTAAGATTTTTTTGATATTATAAGTATACAACCGCAGACAGCAAGCGGGTTGGGAAATACTGACAGAAAAGAAATGAATTGTCAATCTTAAAGAAATGTCTGTAATGAACCGGAACAATATTTTAAAACAAATCCGGAACATCCCATAAACCCCTTAAAAATTAAAGCTTGCCGAGGTTACACAGAAAATTATTACAAGTCGAAATATAATTATTGTGTAAGATTTTGCGGTTAAAACATATTGCAAAGTCTTTTTTGTATATGTAAAAATGAATAAAAAGGTCGATAAAATATAAAAAAGGAGCTAAAAATGGCAACAAAAGCTTTTAAATCAGAAAAAATAGATGAAATTAAATCAAAAGTTGAAAAAGCCCAGGTAGCTATCCTGACTGAATACAAAGGTTACAGTGTAGAAGAAATTACAAACTTAAGACGTGCCCTTCAAAAAGAAGGCGGCGACTACATGGTAACTAAAAACACATTAGCAAAAATAGCAGTAAAAGGTACTGAATACGAAGTTTTAACTGATGCTTTAAAAGGACCAATCGCTATTGCTTTCGGGTTTGAAGATCAGGTAAGTCCTGCAAAGGCTGTTTCAAAATTTATTAAAGAAACTAAAAAAGGCGCGATTTTAGGCGGTGCTCTTGACGGTAAATTGTTATCAGCAAGTGAAGCTGAAGATTTAGCAAAATTACCTTCAAAAGAAGAACTTTATGCAAAAATTCTTGGTTCAATCAACTCACCGGCATCCGGTATCGCCAACTCTATCAATGCAGTTATGGCTCAACTTACACGTGCTATGGCAGCTGTTAGAGACCAAAAAACTGCTTAGTAGTAGATTTTGTAACGGATAAAGTTTAAAAATCAAATAAAGCAAAATAAATTAGTAACTAACAAAATTAAAAATAAAAAGGAGAAAACAAATGAGTAATGTAGAAACTATTTTAGAATCAATTGAAAAATTAACTTTATTAGAAGCAGCTGAATTAGTAAAAGCTATGGAAGAAAAATTCGGCGTATCTGCAGCAGCTCCAGTAGCAGTTGCAGCAGCAGCTCCTGCAGCAGCCGGTGAAGCAGCAGCAGATGAAGCTACTGAAGTAAGCGTAATTTTGGCATCAGCAGGTGCTAACAAAATCGCTGTATTGAAAGAAGTACGTGCTATCACTGGTCTTGGCTTGAAAGAAGCTAAAGATTTAGTAGATGCTGCTCCAAAACCTGTTAAAGAAGGCATCAAAAAAGAAGATGCTGAAGCTATCAAAAAACAACTTGAAGCAGCTGGCGCTACTGTTGAAATTAAATAGTTTATTTTTCAGACAAACTTTTGCAAAAGCCCCTTGTATAAGGGGCTTTTGTTGTTTTAAGGGGGAAATGGATACTTTCATTTAGTGGGAATAGTTGAAAAATTAACGTATAAATTGTAAACATTAATTACAAACTAGCAAAAAGTCAAAAAAAAATGTTTTAATATAAAACAATAATTTTTTAGATGTTACTCTAATGATGAAAGGAGGCAATTATGCCAAAAATAGACAGAATCGCTATTTACATACCATCAGGACAGGATGTAGACAGAGCAGCCAGGCTGGCAATGGAAAACATAGATAAACAGCTTAAAAAAATGCCTCCTTTAAAGAAACCTGCAAGTGCCGCAGATAATTTCCCGGGAATATATGATGATGCAAACTCTTTTAAACCTCTGGAAATTAAAAATACTTTGGGATTAAATAAATTAATGACAGATAAGGCAATTAGAACGTATCGCTCTGCAGGATAGAAAGTCATAGGATAAAGTCCCTTGCAAAAATTAAACAATAAATGCAGAAACTATAAATGAAACCGAGACACTATACCCTACTATTTAGTAGCTTATAGCTTGTATGGATAATCCTTTTTGTACTCCCAGTTATCCAGTCTAATTAGCTCTGCGCAATATCTGCCATTTATTGAACAACATCCATGTATGTATTCTCGATAGTCTTCTGTATTAACATTGTGGTTCCCAAATGTACCAAAGTATTGCTTATCATTTCCAAAAAATGTTGTACGTGCATCAGATTGGGGTATAAACAGAAAACGATACCGGTCAATTCCTTCTTTATTTGGGGATTTATCCCCATTTACATCATATATAAAGTCAATAGCCGCACCATTTGATACAAAAAATACAGACCCGTCATTCAGATAGATTTTGGGGAGTTTAAAAATCTCTAAAGAATTCTCACTTGTAACTATTTCAACCGGTGACTCTTCTTCTATTTTTAAGTATTTCATATAAGGTAGAATATATTTATTTATGAAATTTAACGCTTCTTTTCCGTTGGCTATTTTCATTTCTTCTGCTTCTTCGTCATCTTCAGCTGTGGTGTAGTCAAGCGTCTCCTTTTTGTTCCAGTATTCAACAGCACCATTTTGTACTGTAGAAAGCTGTATTGCCTGATGCATTGTTGAGTAGAACTTTTGTAATTTTGTTGAATATTCTCTTTGCTTATAATTTTGTATTAATGCAGGTATCGTTAAAGATGCGACGATACCGATTATTGCAAGTGTAATTAAGACTTCAGCTAAAGTAAATGCGTGTTTCATAAATAGTCCTCCTTGTGATGTATGTATACATAGGTTTATTAATATTATAACTCTTATACTGTATGTATGCAACATAAGACAGAAAAAACTTTACATTTGATAAAACAGTTCGGAGAAAATATAAAACACAAAAGAGAAATGCTGAATAAATCCCAACGTCTGCTTGCGTTTGAGTATGACCTTGATTCAGGCAATTTAAGCCGTATTGAGGCAGGGCAAATTGATCCTAAACTCACTATGCTCTGGCGTATATCAGAGGCTCTTGGGGTACCGCTGTCTGAAATAATTAAATCATTAGAAGATGAACTCGGAAGTGAGTTCCATATTATTGACCAGTAAAATTATAGTTTAACCTTTTGTTGTGCTCGCGGTTGTCTTTGAAGTCTTACCTTCTCTTCCAGACGTTTTTGTTTATAGCCGTATCCAACATAAATTGCAAGCCCCATCAACATCCATAGCGGGAAATATATTGAGGAAGTTGTTAATGATTTCATTGAGTAAATCATTAATCCTCCGCATGTTATTATTCCTAAAATCGGAAACAGTGGTGAAAATGGAACTTTGAATGGTCGTTCTCTATCCGGATCAGTTTTTCTTAATATCAATACTGCAATACAAATAATTATAAATGAAGTGAATGTTCCATAATTGCAAAGTTCTGCTGAAATATTCAAATCCATAAACAATGCGCATACTATTACAACAATACCTGATATCCAGGTTAAAACATGCGGCGTTCTGAATTTCTTATGGATTAATCTTAGTGATTTTGGTAAAAATCTGTCGCGGCTCATTGCATAAAGAATTCTTGTTGTTCCAAGCTGATAAATCAGAAGTACAGAAGTTAGTGCGCATAATGCGCCGATAGAGATTAATCCTGCAAACCAATCAATTCCAATTGCACGCATTGCATGCGCAATTGGTGCCTGAATATCAATATGTCCCAAAGGCACTGTACCTGTCAAAACTAATGCAACACATACATACAAAATTGTACAAATAACAAGTGTACCAAGAATAGCAATAGGTAAATCTCTTTGCGGATTTTCTGTTTCTTCAGCGGTTGTTGATATTGCATCAAAGCCAATATATGCGAAGAATATTAAAAATGCACCCATAAATACACCTTCAAAGCCGCCAGGCATGAAAGGCGTCCAGTTTTCAGGCTTTACATAAAACGCCCCAACAAGAATAAATGATATTATCATAAACATATTTACGCCAACCATTATACTTGCAACTCTTGTCGATTCTTTTACACCTTTAATTAAAAGCATTGTAAGTACAAGTACAATAGCTATTGCCGGCAAATTTATTGCTACCGGTATTTTATCAAATAAATATGGCATCTGTGTATGCGGATCAAGCCCCCATTTGTCACAGTAAGAAAGCATGTAGCGGTAATCATTTCTAAGCCACATAGGAAAATTTACAATAAATGAAGGCAGGATATGTTTAAACCCTTTTAAAAATTGGGTAAAATATCCTGTCCATGCACTTGCAACAGTGATATTTCCAATAGCATACTCAAGCATTAAAATCCAGCCGACCATCCACGCCATAAATTCGCCCATTGTAGCATAAGTATATGTATAAACACTTCCCGCAACCGGTATCATTGCGGATATTTCGCTGTAACAGAGAGCGGAAAATACACAGGCTATCACAGCTAAAATCATTGAAATTATAATTGCAGGTCCTGCCCCTACACTTTCAGGTCCACCCTGAATAGCTGTACCGATAATTGTAAATATACCTGTTCCTACAACTGCGCCAATACCTATTACTATTAAATCAAAAACATTTAAGGTCTTTTTCAATTCAGATTTTTTACTTGTCGCTATTAATTCATCGGGGCTTTTTTTGCTTAGTGCATTAGCCAGTATTGATTTTATATTCATTTATTTTAAAATTTCCTGTTTATTTTTATTATGTACTAATTGTCTATGAATTTCATTTTCATTAGATCTATTGCGTGAAAATCCATAGTAGAGGTAAATCAATGCTCCAACCCCTAACCAAACCGGAAACAATAATGCGGAACTTGTTGCAGACTGCATTTTGTAAATCATCAAGCCGCCGCAGCAAATAATACCCATAGCCGGCATCCACGGAGAAAACGGAACCTTAAACGGACGAGGTCTGTCCGGTTCTGTGTGTCTCAATATTAATACTGCAATACATACAACAATAAATGATGTAAATGTACCGAAATTACAAAGTTCTGCAGCTATGTTTAAGTCAAGAGTTAAAATTCCCAGAACAGAAAGCAGACCTACAGTCCAGGTAAGTACATGCGGAGTTTTGAATTTGGGATGTAGTGCCTGAAATCTTTTTGAAATAAAATGATCGCGGCTCATTGCGTAAAGAATTCTTGTTGCAGCCATTTCCATAACGATTAAAACAGAGGTTAAGCCGGCAAGTGAGCCTAAAGATATTAATCCTGCAGCCCAATTCTGATGTATCATCTTCATACAGTAAGCCATCGGGGCAGCCAGGAATGCTGCGGAGACATTGCCGCTTGTATCCTGCATACCTGTTAAAACAAGGGCAACAAGTACATATACTATTGTTGTTGCAATAAGTGAGCCGATAATACCTATTGGCAAATCTTTTTGCGGATTTTTGCATTCTTCGGCTGCTGTTGCTATTGCGTCAAACCCTATATATGCAAAGAATATCAAAAATGCACCTGCAAAAATTCCTTCAAATCCGTGCGGAGCAAAAGGAACCCAGTTATCAGGCTTTATATAAAATGCACCGACAAGAACAAATAATGCTATAACTGCAAGCTTTACAAATACCATTATACCTGCCATTTTAGTGGAATCTTTTGTACCGCGAACAAGAATCATAGTGCTTAAAAGTACCATAATTATAGCAGGGATATTTATGCATATTGGCATACCCAAAACTGACGGAATAACATCATGAGGATTTACCCCGTTGTCATTTGCAATTTTCATTGCAGAATGTATATCATTTACCAGCCATATTGGCGGATTAGCGATCCAGGCAGGCAGAACTTTGGAAAATCCGTGTAAAAATTGGACAAAATGATTTGACCAAGCGCAGGCGACAGCGATAAATCCTACTGCATACTCAAGCATTAATACCCAGCCTACCATCCAGGCAGCAAATTCACCAAGAGTTGCAAATGTATAAATGTAAGCTCCACCTGCAACCGGTATCATTGTTGCAAATTCTGTATAGCATAGTGCTGAAAAAATACAAGCGATAGCTGCAATAATCATTGACACAATCAGGGCTGGTCCGGCTCCGGGTTGATCCGCTGAGCCTGCTGCCGCAATACCAACTACTGCAAAAATTCCTGACCCAATAATTGCCCCGACCCCGAGAATGATTAAATCCCAGGCTCCGAGTGTTTTTTCTAAGCCTGCATCTTTTGCCTCTGCCAGCATTTCATCAGGGGCTTTAATTTTTGTAAGTTTTCTCAAAAAATTTCTGGTAAATGTTGCACGATTAAATTTTTCTGCCATTTATATTCCTTTTTATTATTTGCAAAGAGGGAAACCCATTTCTTCTCTTTGCGCTACATACAATTTTGCAACAGCTGAAGCCATTGTTCTAACTCTGTTTATGAAATTAATACGTTCATCTTTGCTTATTACACCGCGTGCATCGAGAAGATTGAATGTATGAGAACATTTCAAAACATAATCATAAGCCGGCAAAACAAGTTTTGCATTAATACAATTATCAACTTCCTTCTG
The DNA here is from genome assembly GCA_944324165.1 of Candidatus Gastranaerophilales bacterium. Classification (GTDB taxonomy): domain Bacteria; phylum Cyanobacteriota; class Vampirovibrionia; order Gastranaerophilales; family Gastranaerophilaceae; genus CALUVH01. The sequence goes on from CALUVG010000013.1 coordinate 21,944, forward strand.
ATAGAGGTCAAACATTGTGAATAAAGCTTTAGCGTCACTAACTTCAAAGTTATATTTTGATTGTTCTATTTCGTTTTGCAAGTAAATATCGCCATATTTTAGTTTATCATTCCACATTATATCGTATACGGATTCTTTATTTTGCAGATACATGGCAATTCTTTCAAGTCCATAGGTTAGTTCAAGCGCAACCGGTTTAACTTCAAGTCCGCCAACCTGCTGAAAGTATGTAAACTGTGTTATTTCCATACCATCAAGCCAAACTTCCCAGCCTACACCTGCAGCTCCAAGAGTTGGAGATTCCCAGTTATCTTCGACAAATCTTACATCGTGGTCTTTCAGATCAATACCCATAGCCTCCAGACTTTTCAGGTAAAGTTCCTGTGCATTGTCAGGAGAAGGTTTCAAGATAACCTGAAACTGATAGTAATGTCCCAGACGATTAGGATTTTCTCCGTATCTTGCATCAGTTGGACGTCTGCAAGGTTCAATCATTGCAGTGTTCCACGGTTCAGGACCTAAAGCTCGTAAGAAAGTCGCAGGGTTCATTGTTGATGCACCTTTTTCTATATCATAAGGTTGTTGAATTATACAACCGTAATCTGACCAGAATTTTGATAAATTAAAAACTAATTCTTGAAAATTTAAAGCCATAACCTCTTTATCCAAATATTGTAATGTATACACTCGTTAATTTATCCTATTACCAACATAGTACAATTGCAAGGATTTGATAAAAAATGTTAAGTGTCTGACCTTTTGCGGCTAATTTAATTTTGTTGGAATTTTGCTGTAAATATACTAAAAAAGCTGTTAATGTTTAGCCTGAAAGTATAATATAGCCTGCTTTTTGTCTTACTATTTGCGTCTCTTTATTTTCTGGAATATTTATGTTATACTTAAGTCTGTAAGGAGAAATGTTATGACTTTAAGAAATGAACGTGTTAGAAAAGAGTTAATGAGAGATATCTCAGATATTTTACGTAAAGAAATACGCGGACTTGCCGGGGTTGTTTCTGTTATTGATGTTGAAGTTTCACATGATAATTCATTTGCAAAGGTCATATATAGTGTACTTGGTTCACCGGAGCAGGTGGAAAAAACAAAAGAAATTATAGAAAAAAGTACTCCGAAAATAAGATTTGAAGTTGGAAAACGTATTCGTTTACGTTTGACTCCCGAGTTAAAATTTATTTATAGCGATTCTTTTGAAAAGGGATCTAAGGTAACTGAAATTATTGATAAAATTTCTCGTGGAGAATTGTAGACAATAGAGGTGAATGGTCTTTTGGAAAGCTCTGCCGGATTACTAAAAAATAATTATTTTGGCTTTTTAAATATTTATAAACCTGCAGGCATGACATCCCATGATGTTGTGGCTTGTATTAGAAAAGTTACCGGTATAAAGCAGGTAGGGCATACCGGAACTTTAGATCCTTTTGCGCAGGGAGTACTGCCTGTTTGTATTGGAAAAGCAACAAGACTTATAGAATTTCTCACTGATGACAAAGAATATATTGCAACTGTTCAGTTTGGAAAAACTACTGATACCTATGATCTTGAAGGCAATGTTACGGCGGTTTCAGATAAAAAAGTAACTGCAAATGAAATTAGTGAGGTTTTGGCATGTTTTCAGGGGCATATTGAGCAGATGCCTCCAATATATTCTGCAATAAAAGTAAACGGCAAAAAACTTTATGATTATGCACGTCAGGGGCAGACTATAGATATTCAGCCAAGAAAAGTTTTTATTGAAAAAATAGAACTTTTGAATTTTGACGACATTGCTCAATCTGCAGAAATTCTTGTAAAATGCTCAAAAGGAACATATATTCGATCAATTGCACATGATTTAGGACAAAAGCTTGGCACGGGCGCATATTTGACAAAGCTTATAAGAACAAAATCAGGCAAATTTACGGTACAAAATTCTGTTGAGCTTGATGCATTAAAAAACAATTTTTCACATGAATATTTAATAAACCCGCTTCAAGTTCTTGAATTACCTGTTTGGGAGCTTGATAAAGAAATGTTGGAAAAGGTAAAACACGGACAATTTTTGAAAAATCTAAAGTTTAATGATGGTCAACTTGTTATTTTGGTTTATAATAAAGACGAGATTGCAGCTGTTGGAGCTGTTGAGGGTGATAAAATTAAAACAAAGAAAGTGTTTATTTAGTATGAAAAAACTGATTATTGCAATTTTTTGTCTGCTAATGATGTATAGTAATGCCGTATGGGCAGTTAAGAATTGCGGCGAGGAATTTAAATGTCAGGAAGAAAGCGGTCTCTCACCAACATATTCCAGATTTTTTAGTAAAATAACTGGAAATAATTTCCTTGCAGAAAAAATAGCTCAAGCTATCATTAGAAAAAATATTAAAAAGAATGCAGAAGGCGATTTTAGTGTGCGGCTAAAATCTTATAGTGCAAAGGATATGAAAGCCGGACGTTTTAAGTCATTTGAACTCCGGGGAAAAGATATAAATTTAGACGGAATATATTTTTCTTCGTTTAATATGAAAACAATATGTGATTTCAATTATATAAGTCTTGATAAAGATTGGAACATGACTATCGTTGATGATGTTCCTTTGCGTTTTGATATTACTATGACGCAGGATGACTTGAATAAAACAATGACTTCAAAAGAATATACAAGGTTATTACAGGATATAAGCATGCTCGGTGGCGGATTTTTTACAATAGAGTCCACAAGTTTAAAAATAAAAAATAATAAAATTTATTATATTTTGCATATAGCAATACCTTTTGTCCGTGGAACTCAGGAAGTTGCACTATCTGCAGGTTTGCAGGTTCTTGATGGTGATATAAAGTTTGCGGATGTAGAACTTTTGAATAAAAATTTTATTCTTAAATCAGATAAACTTTCTTCAATTTTAAATTATATTAACCCACTTGATTTTTCTGTACAAATACTGGAAAATAAAGATGCAAGGTTAAATGTAAAAAATGTATTAATAGAGGATGAAAAAATATTGATTGACGGAACTGTAGTTTTGTTGAAAGATATTATCAGAAAATAAGGAATTAACTATGCAAAAAGATCAAAAAATGTTTCTTGGCACACTTGCTGTAATAATGGTTGCAATATGCGGTTATACTGCAATGAAAGTATTATATAATGATGATCAGACTGCAACCGGTCCGCTTTTGCCTGTTCAAGAACAGACAAATCCTGAACAACCGGCACAGCAGGCTCCGCCTGAGAAAGAAAAAGTATATGTTAATGTCTTTTTTATAGGACAGGATGAAAATAATTATGAAGTATATAAAGCTGTTAAACGTGAATATGATGAAACCGTTGACGGTCAAAAAATAAAATTTGCAATAGACAGCCTTGTAATGGGTCCTAAACCTGAAGAAAAGGTAAGAGGTGTTTATTCCGAAATACCTTCCGGTACGCGTGTCATATCAATTACTGAACGTCCTGAAGGCATAATAGTTAACCTCTCCTCTGAATTTGAAGCAGGAGGCGGAACAGACAGCATTTATAAAAGAATTTATCAGTTGATTAAAACAGCTAAAAGAAATACCGACAAACCTGTATATTTATACATTGAAGGAAGAAAAGCAGATGTTATAGGCGGTGAAGGTATTATGTTAAATCAGCCTTTAAATGAAAATTCTCTGGATGGTTAATTAGTATGGAAAAAGATATTGATTATTATCTAAATTTGGATTGGACGTTAATAGAGGGGCAAGATCTGGATTTTGAGGGCAATACTTATTATTATATAGAAATCAGAGAAATTCCAAGTTTTGTGTTTTGTGCAAAAACGCCTGAAAAAGCACGTGAAAATTATAAACAGCAGCTTAAATTAACCTTAACGGTAATGCTTGAGGAAGGTGAACATATTATTGAACCTGATGAATTTGAAGATGAACCGGATTGGGAATCGCTTTGTCCTTAAAAACTTAAAATTGGCAGTTTAAAATATCTTCAATCTTAACGTCTAATGCGTCAGCAATTCTGTAAAGTGTTTTTATCCGAATATTATAATTCCCTCTTTCAATAGCACTTAAAGCATTTGTGCTCAGGTCAGATTTAAAACTCAACTCTTCTTGTGAATAATCTTTTTTGAGCCGCAGGTATCTGATACTTTGTCCTATTTTGAAAAGTAGTTCATCCTTCATAACAACATAGTAAAATGTTGACAATTTTTTTTTTAACATGTATACTTAGATTAATACAAGTATACATGTAACAATACAAGCAAAATTGATGATTATATAAATTTTAAACATCTGGAAACGCTGCTTGTTTAAAAGTAGTAAGGAGATGGTACTCCCATTCCCAGTATCATCTCCGGTTTCCATTAGTATTTTATTTATAAGCTTTTGTATATTGCGGATTAACAGCAAGCCATCTGAAGTTTTCAGTTTCAATCTCCGGCACCTCGATTACGTAAGTTCCGCCGTAGCGACCGCGGGCAAAGCCGATATAACCTTCTTTTGCCAGATTAGCAAATGCTTTTCGTATTGTATTTTGGCTTAAATCTAATTCTTTTGAGAGTGCCAAAATAGAAGGAAGTTTGTCACCGGCTTCATAGTTTTCGGCTATCATTTTTTTGAGGTAATTTTGAGTTTTTTCATAATAATAAAATGCAGTTTCATGTGCCGGTGCAAAAATAGAAGTTTCTTTTTTTTCGTCAAAAGTTTTATCATCAGGCATTTTTATAACAGTTGTGCCGTATCTACCGCGTCTTGCAAGCAAAATGCCTTCGGAAATTAATATTTTAAGTCCATCGTGGATCGTTTTAATACTTGTTTTTAATTCTTTTGACAGAAAATCATGTGCAGGCATCCTATCGCCGACGGAAAGATTGTCTTTAATATAATTTTTTAAATCAGTTTCAACTTGTTCTATCAATGTAGAAAATTGTTTGTTATTTTTTTCTAACTCGAAATCGGTTGTTTTGATTTGCCAACCGGTTTCCGTGTCCTGATTTTTGTGTTTATGTTCAAGAATATTGTTTATACATAAATAATCTAATGCTATTCTTGTGGTATTTAGTGAACAGTCTATGACTTTTGCCAGTGATCTTGCTGTCGGTATAAATTGTCCCGGTTGAAAATTGTTATCTTTTATATATTTTTTTATTTCAAATATTGCAACATCACGTTTTGATGTGAATTTTCTCATTTGTTTGGTATTTGTATCTCGGGGATTCCGGATTATAGTTCCTATACATTGTTTAGATTCAATATAACCTAAATCTTCAATAATTCGATATGCATTTTGTATAGTTCCTATGCTTACACCTAATAAATAAGCAAACTCAGGTTTTGACGGCATAAGATTGCTTACCTGCAATGTTCCTTCTTTTAATCCTGATTCAATCCATTCCATAAGCCATTTGGCAATAGCCGCAGCTTTAGAGTCATCAATATTTTTTAAATTTGGCAGGGGATAGTTTATTTCATTAATCTTAATTTTTGTAAGATTAGATTTTTTCTGTAAAATATAATTATTTCCCATACACACATATCCTTTTTAAGTAAATAAATAATACACTATTTATAAAAAAACATCAAATTTTTTTTTGTTAATATGTAAAGAAATTTTACGTGATACGTGCCCGGGTATATAAATAAGAAAGACCGCATTAATTGCGGTCTTCAATTTTTTCTTTAGATTTCTTTTTTTTCTTTTTAATTTCACATTCGACATCATCAGAGACAACGCATTCATTACACTCAGCGCATTCCTCATCATAATCTTCGCATTTAGATGTTTTTATATCTTCGTCAGTATTTTCATTTGTTTGTTTTTCTGTTTCGGAGTTGTCAGACTCCGTGGCAGTTTCTTCTGAAGATTGATCAGAGTCTTCTTTTTCCGCATTTTCTTTTTCAAGTGTTTCTTCTATTTCTTCGGCATCTTTTGCGCGTATTACAGGAATAGAAAGCATTAACGCCATTTGATCACCGTCTTGTTCAAGATTTAATTCAAGTGCTTCTTTATCCATTTCAACATATTTTGAAAGCAATTCAACGAGTTCTTTGCGCATTCTCTCCATCAATTCAGGAGTAAGATTTGTTCTATCCTGCATTAATACAACTCTTAATCTATTGCAAGCAATATCCTTTGCATTTGCTTCCGGTTCAGTTTGTTTGAAAAAACCGATTACTTTGTTGTAAATACCTGTAAAAATTTCTTTCATTTTATTTCTCCTTACCCATTAAACCTGAAAAAAATTTTTTCATTTTTCCAACTAAACTGTTATCTTCTTCCAGATTGAGAAAAGGAACATCTTCGCCCATAATTCTTCTTGCAACATTTTTGTAAGCTTTACCGGCTAAAGATTTTTCGTCATTTACAATAGGCTCCCCTTTGTTTGTTGAAGTGATAATACCCGTGTCTTCCGGAATTATACCGATTAAATCGGCGGATAAAATTTCCACAACATCATCAACACTCATCATATCGTTAGATTTAATTAAATTTGGACGAACTCTGTTAAGGAGTAATTTGTAAGATTTAATTTCTTCTTTAGCTTCCAGAAGTCCGATAATTCTGTCAGCATCACGCACTGCAGACATTTCCGGAGTTGTAACGACAATAGCTTCACTGGCACCTGCAACTGCGTTTTGAAATCCCTGTTCAATACCGGCAGGGCAATCTACAAGGATGAAATCAAAATCTTTTTTAAGCTGTTCGCAAATATCTTTTAACTGTTCTTCAGTTACCGCAGTTTTATCTCGGGTTTGAGCGGCAGCCAAGAGACAAAGGTTAGGATTTTTTTTATCTTTAACCAGAGCTTGTTTAAGTTTGCAGCGTTCTTCAACAACATCTACGATGGTATAGACAATTCTGTTTTCAAGTCCGAGAAGCAGATCAAGGTTTCTTAAACCGAGATCGGTGTCTATCATAACGACTTTTTTGCCTTCTTTTGCAAGGGCTGTACCAATATTGGCATTTGTAGTTGTTTTGCCTACTCCGCCTTTACCAGATGTAATTACAATTACACGACCGTCCATTATTTCTCCTTAGTTTTCATACATTTTGCTAATAATAATTTGTTTGTTTTTCACTTTTGCTTCTTCAGGTGTAAATGTTGCGGATCTTTGGATATATGGAATATTAATGCTATCCGGTCTTCTTGCAAATACATCCGCGATACGCAGTTGAATGGCGTGCATTTTTAATGCGCGAATTCTTGCGTATTTATTTCCGCCGGCGCCGGCATGTGCGATACCGCCTAAGACGCCCCATACTGTTATATCACCTTTAGCTTTAATTTCAGAGCCCGGATTTACATCGCCGATTACGACAATGTTTCCTTCTGCAGTGATACTTTGTCCTGAACGCAAAGTTCTTTGAATATATAATGTAGGAAGTTTTTCAGTTTCTCTTAAGCTTTTTTGCAATTGTGCAAATTCTTCATCGATTTCTTCTTTGTTGTCATAAGCCTCTATAACTTCCTGATTAACTTTATCTAATTGTTTGTTAAAATCTTCAAGCTGTGCAAATTCTTCTTTTAATTCTTCATCAACATTATCCTGACGTGTATGAACAATATGTTCCGAAAATTCCGGAGCTATCACAGAAGACGGTTCCGCAATTTCAGGTTCTTCTTGTTGATGAGTATTTTCATCTGCATCAACAATTTCTTCTGAAGTTTTAAATTCGTTTAATTCAGGTACGGTTTCAGAATTTTCAGTTTCAGCTTTTAATTTTTTCATTTCTTTTTCAGCGTGGAATGTTTGTTCATCCGGATTATTGTCACCAAAAATTTTATCAAGAGCTTTTTCAAGTTCATTATTAACGGCTTGTGTTTTTTCTTCATCCTGATTAAATTCCGGTGCCTGGACTTTATTTTCCAGTTCAGAAACTTTTAATCCTATTTCCATTGCAGAGTCGACTGTAACACGGGAAAGAGTTGTAACAAACTCAATTTCGGAATTCATAGATTCAACGAGAGCTTTGATGCTCAAAAGTTCAGAAGATGACAAATCTATATCACCGAGTTTAAGACATACCTTTTTGCAATGAGCATCGGGTAAATCAAGGATTGTACTTAATTGATAAATAATTTCGGATGTTTTTTTTGCATTACTGACATCAACAATAAAACCGTTTTCAATATATCCCTGTTCCATCAGAAACCTTCCCTAATCTATATTAATAATATTAAATAGAATACATGAAATAAATTCAAACATCAACACAATATTTCGAATTGTGAATTATTAGACTTTGCATATTTTTTCATTAAATAACAGTCAAGAACTCTCAAATCAATCCATTTATCTACACGATATGTATGATTTATGGTGATATCGGTATATGTATGTGAAAAAATTACGATACAATAATTAAAGAAAGGCGGGATTAATTTATGTTTAACAATTTTTATCCACAATATGATCTGGCGGGCAGGATTCAGCATACGAAACTGGATCCGGGAATTTCCGACAGAATGCCTGCAGGCAGAATGGGGCGTGTCGAAGACCCGAACACTCCTGATTTCAAACAGGTATTTTCCGGTCTGGTAGAAAATTTTAATACAGAATTAAATGCGCCGGATAACTTGTTAAAAGATGTTATGTCAGGCAGCCAGAATGTGGATATACACGATGTAATGACGGCAATAGCCAAATCAGAAATAAGTGTTAACGTTGCGACGCAGGCTGTCGGAAAAGTCATACAGGCGTATGACAAAGTTATGCAGATTCAGGTGTAGAATATATTTATTGTAGAATAATTATAAACAGACCGGGGACAAAATGGACTTTCAGAAGATACTTGAAAACAAACCTTTATTGTATGGTATAATAGGCGGTGTTGTAGTTGTAATCGCCCTGATACTTTTGATCGCAATTATGGCAGGTTCAGGCGGTAACAGTCAGGTGCAAGGGGGAGACCCTTTAAAATCCGACGTTGACCTTTTAACCACGGATAATTTGGGAAAAGCATTAGAAATACAGGCGTTACTTGCAAGACAGGGAATTACGGCACAGCGTAAAGCTGATGGTACAAAATCTGTTTTATATTTACCAAAAGATAATTGTTCTACTTTAACTAAAAAATGTACGGTTACAGATCGTGACAGAGCCATTTTAACAATTGTTAAAAGCGGTATGATGGATAAAAATGTAGGGCTGGAAATTTTTGATAAAGGAGATTTTACATCAACTAAGGAAGATAAAAAGATAAGACTTTCCCGTGCAATAAATGGTGAACTTGCACGATTGATACGTAATATCGGTGATATAACCGATGCGTCAGTCTTTATTTCTATCCCCGAACAAACGATGTTTACATCAATGCAAAAACCTGTTACGGCAACCGTTCAGGTTGTAATTCCAGAGGGAGCAAAACTTGATCAGATGAAGGTTAAAGCTATAACAAACCTTCTTTTAGGCAGTGTTTCGGGATTAGAAGCAGAGAATATCGCTATTACAGATACAAACGGTAATGTTTACCATAGTATTATGGATGCACAGGATGAGATGTTAACCCGTCTTGAAGAAAATGATAAATATATGCAACAGAAAGTTAATCAACAGTTGGATAGATTAATCGGTAAAGGAAATTATGTTGCAACTGTTAGTACATTTCTGGTACAGGCACCGGTTGAAAAATTCAGTATTGTTTATGACCCTGAAAGAAAAACTGCGGTTAATGAACAATCGTTTTCAGAAGGCTTGGGAGATAGAACTCAAGATATAAACCGGGGGGTTAATGCAGTTAGTGTATACCTGCCTAACGGGTTGCCTGCAAATGGAACAGATTCCTCTCAAAACAGAAATTACTCTCGTTCAGCTACCGAGACACAGTATGGGGTTACTAAAACACAGATTAATGAGTATATAAAACCGGGTGTTGTTGAAGAAATTTCTATTGCAGTAACACTTGAAAAAAGTGCATTACCTGCAAATACAACTCTTGAAGAATTAAAAGAATTAATTGCAAATGCAGCAAGTCCAAAGGCAACAGCAGATAATGTGTCAATAGCATTTTCAGATGCAACAGATCCATATCTTGCATCAGACCGACCTGTTAATTTGCCTAAACCTGATGAAACAGGTAATCCGTGGTGGCTTGCAGTTGCAGTATCCGGTATCGGCTTAATCGTTGTCTTCCGTATGATATCCAATAAAGTAAAAGCTATTCAGGAAGAAAATGCTCAGGAAGTTGAAATGTTAAGACAACAAAATCAACAACAGGAAAAACAGTTAAATGATATTAATCAGCGCGCAAATCAATTAACTCAACGTCAATCAGAATTGGCACAAAATTTAATTGAACAACAGCAGCGGGAAGCATTGCCTAATACAGACAAACTGGCAGAAACATTATCTGACTTGTCTTCCCAAATGGCTGATGCTGATGATGAAGAAACAGCGGAAAAAATTAAGAGCTGGATAGAACAAGGTTAATCTTTATTATTCAAAACAGTGTATGGGGCGGGTAAGGTGAAGTGTGCCAGCCATATAAAAAACAACAGAGGTAAAAATGGCAATAGAAGGATTTGATTATAAAGCGTTTGCGCAAAACTTAACTCAGCAGGCATTAGAATTAGTTCCGCAAGAATTTAATAATGTACAAAAGCAGTATGTTGCAAACACTTTATTAAATTTTTCTACAGTCGCGGGTGAAGCTTTATATAATGATACCGAACTGCACTTTAATGCAGATACTGCGGTAATGATTACACAAATCATTGCCGAATGGTCTTTCCACAAGTCTGTTGATTTAATCCGTTCCGGTATTCCTCAGCAATACTGGGATCCTATTATGCAAAAGATTGCTTTTACGATTTTTGAAGTTGCCAAACAGGCATTTCGTCAAAATTTGCCTCAGGATCAGATATTACAATTAATAGAACATCATGTCAGAAAAACATATGTGGAATCAATTGCAGAATTAAAAGCAAAAAATCTTATTACTGAAGAGCTGCAGGAACGTGCCTCTAAAATGTCTAACATAGACGATATGATGCAGCAGGCAGCAGCACAAGAACAAGCTGCACAACAGGCTGCTGCACAGCAGGCGGCAGGAGGGGTACCGCATGGACAGGCTTTACCTCAGCCTGCTCAGGGAGGAGTTCCTCAACAACAGGGAACTCAACCTAAAATCTTTAAACTTGCAACTCTTGCAATGTTATTCCGCCAAATGAAGGCAGATAAAGTTCAAACAATTCTTAACAAATTTCAGCCTGATGATGCCGCTTCGGTTATCCGTTTTATGGAAATGGATGATTTGGGTGACAAAGTAGATCCGCGCTTGGCTTTAAATTGTCTTCAGGAAATAAAGATGAGTATGCCAAAAACTAAAGATATTACTCCAAGTAAGTTAATACAACGCATACAAAATATTTCACAATATGTAGACAGAGCTCAAATGGAACAAATTCTTAAACTAGAACGCCAACGCGTAAAACGTTTTGTTTTCAATGCTTTAGAGGGTGAATTTTATGAAATTGCCCCCAGAATTGGTAACATTATTGCCTCACATATAGAAGATAGTGTATAATACAATTAAATCATGATTATAAAGAAGAAAACACAAAAAACTGACGTTTCAGAAGAAGATGTTAAGGTCGAAGAAACAGAAGAGAATACGGAAGTTTCTCAGGCAGAAAACGAAGAGAAAACAGTAGAGTCAGTTGAAGAAATTGATTTGTTTGATCTGGATAACATTGACTTCAAGCAACGTCATGAACGCCGTAGAGGTGATAGAAGAAGAGGTTTCAGACGAATTGACGACAGAAACCTTATTTCCCGTGCGCGTGAGGAGGCGCAATCAATTAAAGAATCTGCTGTTAAAGAAGGGTATGAAGAGGGTATGAATCAGGCTAAAGCTGATATAGAAAATCTTCGCAATTCTCTTAGCGCATTTGTTTCTGCTAAACAGGAAGTTTTTGATTATATAGCGCCGGACATACTTGAAATAAGCGTTGATATAGCAAAAAAAATTATTAAAAAAGAAATACAGCAGGATCCGACAATAATTTTAGAAAATATTGTGGATTTGCTGAAGACTTTATCTAAAGAAGAAACAAGAGTAACACTGCGTGTAAATCCGGAGCAGGCAATGCTTATAAAACAAAAAATTCCGGAAGTAGTGGAAATGGCCGGTTCGGAAGCTAAAATAAATGTTATTTCTGACGAAAATATCAGCTATGGCGGCTGCATGGTCACAACAACAAACGGCATTATTGATGCCACAATTGAAACACAAATGTCAATAATTAGTGAGGCTTTAAAAGAAGTATAATGGCACAGGGACAAAGCGCAGGAAATCCGTTAAGTGAAATTTTTATGGCAGTATTCGTACTGTTCCTTATTGTCATTTTGCTTGTTGAATTGCCAAACTGGATTATTAATGTCTGTATTTGCCTTAATATTACTCTTGGAATTGTCTTGCTGATGTTTGCATTGTATGTACAAAAGACTCTTGAGTTATCTTCATTTCCTTCAATCATTTTGATTGGTACAATGTTTCGATTATGTCTTTCAATTGCATCAACCAGACTTATTCTGGCGAAAGGGGAGGCAGGTGAGGTTATCCACGCGTTTGGAACATTCGTAACCGGCGGTAACATGATTGTAGGTGGTGTAATCTTCCTTATTATCACAGTTGTACAGTTCATGGTAATCACCAAAGGTGCGGAACGTATCGCCGAAGTTGCAGCAAGATTTGCCTTAGACGCTATGCCAGGTAAACAAATGACTATTGACGCGGATTTTAACGCCGGCTTAATATCACCAGAAGAGGCGACCAAAAAACGTGAAGATTTACAAAGAGAATCAAACCTCTTCGGTAGCATGGACGGTGCGATGAAATTCGTAAAAGGTGATACTATTGCAGGTATCATCATTGTAATCATTAACATTGTCGGAGGCTTATGTATCGGGTGTTTGCTGAATGGTATGCCTGCAGCGGATGCTGTTTCCAAATACACAATCCTTACAATTGGTGACGGTCTTGCTGCGCAGGTTCCGTCCCTGCTGATGTCAATTGCCGCCGGTGTATTTATGACCCGTTCTTCAGCCGCAAGCGCCACATTGGGTGCGGATGTTGCCGGTCAGATTATGAGTAAACCTCATGCCCTGTTCTTTGCCGCTGCATTCCTTATGCTGCTTGCTATTACAGGTCCTGTAACAGGTCTGCCTTGGCTGCCATTTACTTTGTTTGCTATAGGGCTTGGAATTGCCGGATTCTCTGTATTGATTAACGCAGATGTTCAATCACAATTAGGACAATTGGAAAATGTGCGCCAGAACATGCAAGACCTTGTTAACCCGAACAGAATGTATGAACGTTTAGGGGTTGATACATTGAGCTTGCAGGTAGGGGCCAACCTGCTTGTTATTGCGGATCCGGATCAGGAAGGTCAATTGCTTGCAAAAATTGCAGCTTTACGTCAAAGAGTTACAGATGAATTAGGTTATATTATTCCGAATATAAGAATTATGGACTCATCTGCACTTGATGCGAATGAATACATGATTTCAATCCGCGGCAATACTGTTGCAACCGGTTATGTTTATCCGGGTAAATACATGGTAATTGCAGACCAATGGGATTCTACGCGTCGTGAAGTTCCTGACGATGCAATTATTGGTATAGATCCTACTTATCAAACACAGGCTTACTGGATATCGCCTGAAGCCGCAAAAGTCGCACGTTCTGTTACTGCAGTTGACGCAACTGACGTTATTGTTACTCACCTGCAGGAATGTGTAAGAAAACACGTTGATGAAGTTATGACAAAAACTGATGTTCTGAAATTAATGGAACTTGTTCGTTCACAAGACCCTACACTTGTTAATGACCTTGTTCCTACAATCATTTCAACAAGTGATTTGAGAAAAATCTTTGTTAACTTAATCAGAGAAAAAGTTTCTATTAAGGATATTATATTTGTCTTTGAAAGACTTTGTGATTACGCAAGATTTTCAAAAGAGCCGGATATTTTGTCTGAACGTTTACGTGCTGCATTGGGACGTCAAATATGCTTGTCAAATGTTCAGGAAGATAAAGTATTGTATGCCCTAACTCTTTCACCAGAGTGGGAAAAGACACTGGATGACAGTTGTCAGCGTACGGAACTTGGAACAATGTTTTTGTTAAACCCTATGCAGGTACAGGAATTAATTGAAAGTGCTGCAACTACGTTAATGCGTGCTCATCAGGCTTGCGGGCAGCAGCCGGTAATTTTGTGTTCTCCGAGAATTCGTCTGCCGTTGTATCAGTTATTGGAACGTCATATTCCGACGATTGTTGTAATCTCTTATTCTGAATTGATTACAGATATTAAGGTTGAGGCTGTTGACACTATTGGCGAATCTTACGCAATGGAGTAGATGAATTATGATTAAGAAAATTGTGCTGTTTCTTATAAAAATTTATCAAAAGATATCAAAATATACACCTGCAGTGTGCAGATTTACACCGACTTGTTCGGAATACACAAGACAGGCAATAGAGAAATATGGAGTAATAAAAGGCGGTTGGCTGGGCGTGAAGAGGATTTGTAAATGTCATCCATTGCATGAAGGCGGGTATGATCCTGTGCCTTAGGCACACGAGGGTAGGCGTAGGTGGACGAAGTCCACTTTTACATATTGGGGGGAACTGCTAAAGAAGTGCAGTAGAAAATAGGTCGGGCTTTAGCCCGACAACAACATTGTAGGTCGGCTTTACTAAGCCGACAATTAAAAAAGGTGGGCACGCATTGCTTTGCCCACCCTACGAAGCTTAACGTCTTAGCGTCTTAACGTCTTAACGTCTTTTGAACAAGGCAACGCAAGATTTATGCGTTGCCTTATTTTTGTAAAGAACTTATTTCCTTATTCCCCTATTCCCTTATTCCCTTCCAGTAAGAGCCATAAAGCCTCTTACTGGAAAAAATCGCGCGAATCAGGAATTGGAAAATTAATCACCTAGGCAAACCGCGAGGAAGTAGCTGTAGTTGCGGTTGCTGAAGTCCCAGTACGTGGCGGTAGGGTAGAAGTAGCGGAGGTACGCGTAGCTCTGGCTGTACTCCTGCCCGGACCAAACGTAGAAGTAGGAGGTTCCGCCAGGTGATTGGGCTGTGAAGAGCGAAGCTCGATCGGCATCCCAGTTTGCATTAGTTGTGCTAGTTCCACCTTTTATTTCATCGGCATCAGGATATATGTATGCCGCTAATTGTTCTAGCTGAGCTTGAGTTGGCATGTTTTGTACTCCGCCGCAGGCTCTTACTGCTCCTGCCCAATAATCTGAGTTATAGTAACATGCTGTTATTCCTAATTTGCCTTCTGATACCGCTTGGTTACATTCTTCTAATGTCATTGGACTATAGCCGCCGTTTTGTGGTCCTAATATCTGTGTTATGCACATTGTATCTTTTAACTCAGGTATCATACACCCTGTTACGCCTGCTAATTGTTCTACGTTTATCTTACCGATATCTTTTCCATTTGTATTTGGATTCTTATTACCGGATACATCGTATAATATAGCCATGCTGTTTGAGGTTGCGCTAAACTGGTTATTATACGGATCCTGCGTTGCATTCGGATTATATGCTATTATCGCGTTTACTCCGTTTGCAAATTGTACTGCTACTGTATCTGTGTCCCAGTCCTCTTGACCGAGTGAGGCTGCATTTTGGATTGTTGACATGTCTATTGGTTCTTCGCCATCGCTCCAAATTACTTCTTTTGCAAAACACTTAGTTATTTCATCACTGTCGCATATGCGGGTGATTTTGATATACTTTTTAAGTTCGTTTACAAAATCCATGGTACTTTCGTAACCTGCAAGCTTTTCTTCTGTATTCATCTGGCGTGTTGCGACTTCAAGGCGTTTTGTAAATACATCTTGTGCGGTTGACCATGCTTTTTCATTGTGGTTCTGGATTAAGTTCGGCAGCGTCAGCACTGCTACTATGCCGATGACCGCGAGGGTGATGAGCACCTCGGCGAGGGTGAAAGCGACCCGTCGTTTAAAGTCGTTAAGACGATAAGACGTTAGGACGTTAAGTTCGTTACATTTTTTAGGCTCTGCTACTTTGTAACAAGTAATGCCTGTTTTAAGTTTTTCTGTTGTCATATGATTATTCTCCTTTCTTGTTTATTTCTATATGACTACTTTTTTTGCATTACAAATACACAAGTTAATCTTAACTTGTGTCGTTTTTTTGTTGAATGATGTATAGGTGGTCGTCTGCCTTTAGCGGGTTCCCAGGATGTAAGAGTGGACTGTGTCCACCCCGCAAGGTAAAAATTACTGTGGAGTGCACACATTCTCGTTGCGGGATGACGTAGTGTTGCCGGGTGAGCGATAGGGTGGAAAGCCGCACGGGGCTTAGATAGGAG
This sequence comes from Candidatus Gastranaerophilales bacterium, assembly GCA_944324165.1. Lineage (GTDB taxonomy): Bacteria > Cyanobacteriota > Vampirovibrionia > Gastranaerophilales > Gastranaerophilaceae > CALUVH01. The sequence continues at coordinate 38,282 of CALUVG010000013.1, forward strand.
CCCCCCCCCCCTGGAAGCCGCTCAGGACAAGGGTTTGAGCCCCATACGGGGCTGTGGTGAGTGTGGAGAGTGGAGTGAGTGCCGTTTTTTCGCTGTACAAACTTTCACTACCACTGGAATTTTGTGATGCAACAGTATTTTTATTGTTGAGATAGAAACCCCACCCTACTTTATGTTTTTGTTTTGTTGCCAAATTTGCAGCCATTCAAATTCCTCGCAAATATCCACACTTTCATTATTACATATTGTCCTAAATATTTCAAGTCCTTAGAGGAAAAATAGCGTTATCGTTTTAATCTTTATAGGAGTCCTCATTGCCTATCACTTGCACAAATTCTTTTTTGCGCTATGATTTATAAAGATACATGTATTTAATATAAAGGATTATGAAATGAAAGTTACACTAGAAAAAGAACAGGCAAATTTAGTTAAATTAGATATTACTATTCCGGCAAAAGATGCCGTTGATGCTTATAATCAAGCTGTTAGAACTATCTCTCAATATGTTAATATTGACGGATTTAGAAAAGGTAAGGCTCCGCGTGCTGTTGTTGAAAGACATGTAGGCGTAGAGAGAATTAAACAGGAAGCTATGGAACGATTGATGCCTAAAGCTATCAGCGAAGCTATTTCTGAAAACAAACTTGATGTAATTGCTCAACCTTACATTACTTCTTATGAATTTAATGTTGGCGAAGATGTTAAAGTTGTGGCAAAAGCTGAATTAAGACCGGAAGTTACTCTCGGTCAATATAAAGATTTGACAGTAAAAGTAGAAGATGCTGTTGTCCCTGAAGATGCTCTTGATAAATCAATAGAGGCATTACTAAGACAGCATTCAACTCTTGAATTGGTTGTTGATCGTCCGGCAAATGAAACTGATACTGTTGTTATTGACTTTGACGGGTATGTTAACGGTGAAAAAATTCAGGGCGGTGAAGGTAAAAAATATCCGCTTGATTTAGGGCATTCAAACTTTATTCCGGGATTTGCTGAACAAATCGTAGGGCATAAACTTGATGAAGAATTTGATATTAACGTTAAATTCCCTGAAGATTACCACGATGAAAAATTAAAAGGACAAGATGCAGTTTTCAAAATTAAAATCCACGAAATTAAAGAAAGAAAAATGCCTGAATTGAATGATGAATTCGCTCAAAAAACAGGTAAATTTAATACAGTAGATGAATTGAAAGCTGATATTCAGAAATATTTAGATTCTCAAAGAGAACGCACAAATAAAATCAATTCTGAAAATGAGTTGTTTAAGCAAGTTGTAGATGCTGCAAAAGTTGATATTCCTCAAACGATGATTGACAGAGAGGCTGCGTCTTTGACAGAAGATTACAAACACAGACTTGCTGCTCAGGGAATTAAATGGGAAAGTCTTGTTAAATCTCAAGGTGAAGATGAATTATTAAAAAATATCAACGAAGATGCTGCGGTAAGAATTAAAAATTCTCTTGTAATTGATAAAATTGCAAAAGAAGAAAATATTAAATTAGATCCGTCTGATATAGAAAAGAAATTTTCAGAGTTAGGCAGTGCTTACGGCATGTCTGCACCAGATATAATAAAGCAGTTTGGAAGAAATCCTGACTTTATCGCATCAATCTCACAGCAGGCTTTGAATGATAAAATCAGAGATTTTCTTGCAGAAAACAATAAAATTGAATTTGTTGAACCTGCTAAAAAGTAGTAGACGAAAAAAGAAAGTAGTTTTATAATATAAATATTAAAGAAAGGAATTTAAATCATGAGTTTTGTACCTGTTGTAATTGAACAATCCAGTAGAGGAGAACGTTCTTTTGATATCTTTTCAAGATTGTTAAGAGAAAGAATTATTTTTCTCGGAACTCCGATTGATGACATGGTTGCTAACCTTGTAGTGGCACAACTGTTGTTATTGGATAGTGAAAATCCTGAAAAAGATATTATGTTGTATATAAACAGCCCTGGCGGAAGTGTTACAGCCGGATTCGCTATATATGATACAATGCAGCATATCCGTGCAGATGTTTCAACAATATGTCTCGGGCAGGCTGCGTCAATGGGTGCATTCCTTTTGTCATCAGGTGCAAAAGGTAAACGTCTGGCATTGCCGCATTCAAGAGTACTTATTCACCAGCCTTTGGGCGGTGCGCAAGGACAGGCTACTGATATTGAAATTCAGGCTGCTGAAATTGTTCGTATTAAAAAAGCTTTGAATGAAATATTAGCATCAAATACCGGTCAATCTTTGAAAAAAATTGAAAAAGATACCGACCGTGATTATATCATGACTCCGGAAGAAGCTCTGGAATATGGTATGATTGACAAAGTTATTACTCGTGATGAAATTAAATAAATTGGAGATTATAAATGCCAAAACATGATGACAGCAGATTAAAATGTTCATTTTGCGGTAAAACTCAGGATCAGGTAAAAAAATTAATTGCAGGTCCTGAAGTATATATTTGCGATGAATGTGTGGAACTTTGTAATGAAATTCTTGATGAGGAGTTCTTTGAATCTAAAGATAAAGAAGTGGAGGGCACTACCGAGCAGGAAGAAAAACCTATTCCAAAACCTCATGAGATTAAGGCATATCTTGACCAGTATATAGTAGGGCAGGATGACGCTAAAAAAGTTTTATCTGTTGCCGTTTATAATCATTACAAACGTTTAAAACATAACAAATCAAATGATAAAGAAGGTGTAGAAATCCAAAAATCTAATATACTACTGGTAGGTCCAACCGGATCCGGTAAAACACTTCTCGCTCAAACATTAGCCAAAATGCTTGATGTTCCTTTTGCAGTTGCAGATGCTACGACTTTGACTGAGGCAGGGTATGTCGGCGATGATGTTGAAAATATACTGCTCCGTCTTTATCAAAATGCTGAGTTTGATTCTGCTAAAGCTGAACGCGGTATAATATATATTGATGAAATTGATAAAATTTCAAGAAAATCCGAAAACACTTCAATCACGCGTGATGTATCAGGTGAAGGTGTACAGCAGGCACTGTTGAAAATGATTGAGGGTACGGTTGCTCATGTACCGCCTCAGGGAGGCAGAAAGCATCCGCATCAGGAATTTATTGAAATAGATACAAGTAATATTTTATTCATTGTCGGTGGTGCTTTTGTCGGATTGGAAAAAATTGTTGAGCGCAGAGCAGGTGAAGGTACAAGTGTTGGATTTGGTGCTAAAGCTCCGTTAACTCAGGCTGAAAAAGAAGCAAATGCTGTGCGTATGCTCAAAAAATTGCAGCCGGAAGACTTATTGAAATTCGGTTTAATTCCTGAATTTATCGGACGTGTACCAATTTATGCCGTTCTTGACCAGTTGAATGAAAAAACATTAAAGATGATTTTAACAGAACCTAAAAATGCTGTCTTGAAACAATATAAATGTTTATTGGAAATGGATGGTGTTGATCTTGAATTTGAACCGGCTGCGGTTGATTTAATTGCTCAGGAAGCAATGAAAAGAAAAACAGGCGCACGCGCATTGCGTTCTATTGTTGAGGAAATCATGCTTGATGTTATGTATGATGTTCCGACCAAGGGCGATATTACAAAATTTGTAGTTACAGAAGATATGGTAAAAAACAGAAATAAAGCAGAGCTAATAAAACTACCTACAAACAACAATACAACTACAAACGAAAGTATTGCATAATTTCTAATAAAATTACAGGGGTTATAGTATGAAAAGAAAGAAGACTCTTATTCTTATAGACGGGCATGCACTGGCTTTTCGTCAGTATTATGCATTAGAAAGAACGAATATGAGTACTTCTGATGGGACCCCTACATGGGCAGTATATGGCTTTTTTAAGGCTATTTTTGATTTATTGAAAAATAAAAAAATTAAAACGGATGCAATAGCTGTTGCATTTGATGTCAGCCATCAAACCTTCAGGGTTGAAAAGTATAACGAATATAAGGCTAACAGACAAGCTATGCCTGAGCCTATGCAGCTTCAAATGAAATTAATAATGCAGGGGCTGGATGCTTTTAATATTCCTATATATACAAAAGAAGGTTATGAGGCGGATGATGTTATTGGCACTATAGCCAAAAGAGCATGTGAACTCGGTCATAATGTGTTAATTTTGACCGGAGATCAGGATGCATTCCAACTTGTAGATAAAGAGGGTTGTGTTAAGGTTATCATTCCTTTTAGAGGAGAGCTTTCAACATATGATTGGAACAGAGTTCGAGAAAAAATGGGGGTTTTTCCTGACCAGATTGTTGATTATAAAGCACTTCGCGGTGATACATCAGATAATATTCCCGGAGTTTATGGAATTGGTGAAAAAACAGCGTGTAAACTCCTTGCTGATTATGGCAATCTAGATAATATCTTTGCTCAATGTAAGGATATGCCCGAGTGTTCAGTAAAAAACAAGCTGCTTGAGGGGGTTGAATCCGCAAAATTGAGTAAGTTTCTCGCAACTATTGTAACTGATGTTGATATTGATTTTAATTTTGAAAGCGCGTGTATAGAATTGCCTGATGTTGTCAAAGTCAATGCATTTTTTAGAGAATTACAATTTTATTCATTTATAAAAAGTATGAATTCAATAATGACAACATTTAATAATGGGGCTCCTTGTACAAAAGAAGATTTGATTATACACAGTGATACTGATGCGGATCAATTACAGTTGAGTCTTTTGAATTCTGTAGTAAAGGAAGAAGATGACGATTTTGATTTAGAAATGATACAAACTCTTGAGCAGTTAAAAAATGCTGCGGAGGATTTAAAGAAACAGGCATTAATTACATTTAACTGTCAGGCTGAAATTAAAGATATTGTGAATTCGCATTTAATAGGGCTTACAATAGGCTATAATCCTGATGTTACATATCAAAACAAAATTGTTACTGCGGATACCAAAGCCAGAGCAAAAGTTTATTATATCCCGTTTTTACACAGCAATGTTAGCGGACAGTTGAAAATTTCGGAAACATTACCATTGTTGAAAGAAATTTTTGAAAATCCCGAAATCAAAAAAACTGCGCATAATATAAAAACTCAATACGGAGTGTTGAGGGATAATGAAATTTATACAAACGGCTTTGTATTTGATACAATGCTTGCGAGTTATGTATATAACCCGTCTAAAAATCAGGATTTATCAGTACAGGCGATTGAGTATCTGGAGCATTCTCTCAGTGATTCCGGTGAGGGTGAAAGCAAAAAGGATAGAATTAAATTTTCGGAAGTTTCTATTGAACGTGTTAAAAATTACGTGGGTGATTACGCAAACACAATATTAAATTTGACAAAGTTCTGGGCGAATAAACTATCAGAAAAAGAAAAGGAACTTTTGAAGAATGTTGATTTGCCTTTGGCACTGGTGCTTGCGGATATGGAATTCACCGGTATAGCTATAGATAGAGAGCTCCTTAATGATTATGCACGGGAATTAGGCAGGTCTATATACAGAGTTGAGCGTAAAATATATGATATTGCAGGCGAGACATTTAATCTTAATTCTCCAAAGCAAATTGCAGAAATAATATATGATAAATTACAGATTTCAAAACGTAAAAAGCGTTCAACAGGAGCAGAAGTGCTGGAGGAACTGGCAAAGGACAGTGAAATTTGCCGGTTGATATTAGAATATAGAAAATATTTCAAATTAAAGACGGTTTATTTTGATAGTTTTCCTAATTTGATTGATCCAAAGGATAATCGTATTCATACAACTTATAATATGACAATTACGACAACCGGAAGACTATCATCATCCAATCCTAATTTACAGAATATTCCTATTCGAACTCAGGAGGGCAGTAAGGTTCGTCAGGCATTTGTACCCGGTGACAGAGAAAATTATTTGATACTTTCTGCAGATTACTCACAAATTGAATTACGCCTTCTGGCACATATTTCTGAGGACAAAAATTTGATAGCAGCGTTTAATGAAGGGATGGATATACACACTTTGACCGCATCAAAGGTATTTGACGTGCCTATAGAAAAAGTTACAAAAGAAATGCGCTACCGCTCAAAGGCTGTTAATTTTGGTATTATATACGGGCAGAGTAAATATGGACTTGCAAAAGCTCTTGGAATAACAAATCAAAGTGCTCAGAATTTCATTGACAGATATTTCAAAACTTATCCGGGAGTTAAGAAATATATGAAAGAGGCTGTAGCAAAAGTTGAAAAGGATGGATATTTAGAGACAATGTTTGGCAGAAAGAGATACTTTTCAAAAGAATTAGAAAGTACGATTGCTGCAGTAAGAGAGTTTGCACGCCGTGCGGCTATCAATTTTCCTATACAGGGAGCCGGAGCAGATTTAATTAAGATGGCAATGATTGATTGTCATAATAAATTTGAAGAAATGAATTTGAAATCAAAAATGATCATTCAGGTTCACGATGAAATAGTTGTAGAAGTCCATAAAGATGAACTTGATATAGTTCAAAAGATAGTCAGAGAGGCGATGGAACTCGGGCAGCCGTTTAGAGTGCCGCTCGTTATAGATATTGCGGTAGGTGAAACATGGAAAGAGTAATATTAATATTTACAATACTTATCTTACCTGTATTTTATTTTTTACCATCTGCAAATGCAGAGGAGGTAATGAGTATGAGTACACTTGTGACGCCGCATAATATGAATTTAGAGGATTGTAATAAATTATATCGAATGCCTTCTGAAAAATTGTTTTATATGACAATTGCGGGAATAAATGCTAACAGATTTAGTGTTGATGAACTTCAATCTAAAACAGGTTATATATTGTTTACTGCTGTTGGTAAACAATTTTTGGCAAGTGTTGTCAAGATTGACAATAACCGCTCAATGTTAAAGATTACACCGGCAGACAATGTTTATTATTTTCAGCCGGGTATAGTGTTGAATTTGTTTAAATATATTGATGTAAACTCTCTTGAACCGCTGGCAAAAATTCCGGCACGCACCTAGTTTAGTGTTTTGAATGCATTTTCAACAACTTCTTTGATATCATATTCAACGTTTTCTTGACTGCTAGCCAACCAAACAAGGTATTCTATATTTCCGGACGGTCCTTTTATAGAAGAAAATGTCAAACCTTTAACACCATACCCGCAGGATTGAGCATAGTTCAAGACATTTTCAATAACCTCGTAATGCACTTTTTTATCTTTGACAACACCGCCTTTTTCAACATTTTCTTTTCCTGCTTCAAATTGGGGCTTTATCAGACAAACCATTTCATGAAAATCCGGGTTAAGCAGAGTTTTAAGATTTTTTATTACTTTTGTTAAAGAAATGAAAGACAGGTCACTTACAAGTAAATCCGCAATTGGGTCATTTTCAGAGTAAATATCGTTGAATGTGCAAATTTTAAGATTAGTTCTCTCAATAGTTTTAACCCTGCTGTCAGAGCGAATTTTCCAGTCAAGCTGCCCGTATCCGACATCTACTGCATAAACAAATTTTGCTCCGTTTTGTAATAGACAATCCGTAAATCCTCCGGTTGAAGCACCGGCATCAAAACATATTCTGTCTTTTACTATTACGGGAAAGGTATCCAGTGCTTTTTTTAACTTGAAACCGCCGCGTGAAACATATGGCATTGATTTTACCTGAATATCATATTCTTTTGCCGGATTAATTTGGAACCCTGCTTTGGTTATGTATTCATCGTTGATTTTAACATGTCCGGCAAGAATTGCAGCCGCGGCTTTACTTTTGGTCTCAAAATAACCTAAATCAACCAGATATTTATCTAATCGTTCTTTTAACATTGCTAAAACTTAAATATCCTTTCTGCATTTTCTGTAGTTGCCTGCGCAAGTTCTGGAAGAGACATACCTCGCAGGGATGCAATTTCTTCTGCTACAAATCTTACATATGCGGGCTGATTTTCTTGACCTCTGTGCGGAACCGGAGTGAGATATGGCGCATCTGTTTCAAGCAGAAGGCACTCTAGTGGAATATCTTTTGCAACTTCTTTCATTTTTATTGCGTTTTTGAAAGTTACAACACCCCCGAGTGCTATATAATACCCTGCTTTGCTACATTCACGTGCGAATTCTACGCTGCCTGAGAAACAATGCATTATTACTGTTGAACCGTCATTATTTTCTTGCAAAATATCAAAAGTGTCTTTATGAGCATCCCGATCATGAATGTTTACAGGCATTTGGAGTTTATTTGCCAGTTTTATTTGCTTTATAAAAACATCTTTTTGTATATCGTTAAAACTTTTATCCCAGTAGTAATCTAATCCTATTTCTCCAATCCCTACAATTTTTTTATTTGAGAGAATAATATTCTCTATTTTTTCAAGCAAACTATCATTCCAATCCCTAGCTTCAGAGGGATGAACCCCGAGATATGCATATACGTTTTCAAATTTTTGGACTATATCTGCAATTTTATCAATATCAGCGGGGTATGCACAGGGCAGGATTATTTTATTTACGCCATTTTTTTGCGCGTTGGTTATTACATCCTCAATACTGATATTTTGAATCATATCTATGTGTGAATGTGTGTCTATTAGATTTATGTTATCTTTGTTCATAAAAAAATTATACCACGCGCAGAATTTGTGTTATAATCCGTTATGGAGAGAGATGATGAATTTAAAAATTTCGATAGCCCATTTATATCCGGGATTACTGAATTTATACGGTGACAGAGGCAATATCATAACACTGTTAAGACGTTGTGAGTGGCGCGGGATTGAGACTGAGTTTGAAGAAATAAATCCGGGAGATAAAATATACGGGCATGACTTGTATTTTATCGGAGGCGGGCAGGACAAACAGCAAGTAGAAGTTGCCTCAGAACTCTTTAGACAGAAAGATAATTTGACCGACCAGCGTGATGAAGGGGCTGTATTTCTGGGAATATGCGGCGGATATCAGTTAATGGGGCATTATTACCAGCCTTTTGAGGGGGATAGATTAAACGGCATTAGTTTGTTAGATGCATATACTGTTGCCGGTAAAAAAAGGTTTATCGGAAATGTTACTGCGGAAACTGATTTTTTGACTCTGAAAACACTTGTCGGCTTTGAAAATCATAGCGGACTTACGTATTTGCAAGGGAAGACTTTGCCGCTTGCAGAAATTATAACCGGCAATGGAAATAATGGCATTGATAAAACTGAAGGAGCAAGATACAAAAATGTTTTCGGTACCTATCTGCACGGGTCGTTACTGCCTAAAAATCCGCATTTTGCAGACTATTTGATTGAACTTGCTCTGGAAAAAAGATATGGGGAAAAAATTGAGCTTAAACAACTGGATGACAAATTAGAATTACAAACGCACTATTCATTAGTGAACAAAGCATATTAAAATTGCTGTTAAGAATTGTAAAATTGCTACAGATGTAGTTCTTTAGAACGATGAAATTTGTGTAAAAAGTGGTATAATAATATTAGGAGAGAAAATAATTTAGCCAATAATCTTGATTTTGAATATAGACAATTGAATATCAAAATAAGAAAGGCGATGATCTAATGAGCAACCTTGAATTTCAAAATGACATTGACAAATTAATAAACATCCTGCCGGATAGTGTCAAAAAATATTTGAGCTACGAAAAATTGGAGGATGTGATAGAGATTGTTCTTGATATTGGGAGAACGCCTGAGATAAGGCACTCGGGCGGGAAAATAGAATACTTAGGTAATGATACTGTTACTGATGAAGATATTTCATTCATAACAAGTCATATTCAGGAATTTACATCGGATAATCGTTCAGGGATCCCCGGAACACTCCACAGAATCAGCGCAATACGGAACAGACAAGGGAAAATTATTGGTCTTACGTGCAGAATCGGTAGAGTTGTTACGGGGACAATTGCTTGTATAAAAGATTTTTGTATGATGGGTAAAAGTATTCTGTTTCTTGGACGTCCGGGGGTTGGTAAAACAACTAAATTAAGAGAAATATCACGACTTGTAGCTGATGAACTTGGTAAACGTGTTGTAGTTGTGGATACATCAAATGAAATAGCCGGAGACGGTGATACTCCTCATCCGGCAATAGGGCATGCTCGTCGTATGCAGGTAAGACAGCCGGAATTCCAAAAAGATATTATGATTGAAGCTGTTGAAAACCATACACCGGAAGTTATTGTTGTTGATGAAATCGGAACGGAAGCAGAGGCGCAGGCTGCAAGAACTATTGCAGAACGCGGGGTTATGTTAATTGCAACGGCACACGGTAACAGTCTTGAAAACTTAATTAAAAACCCGACACTTTCGGATCTTGTAGGCGGCGTACAATCTGTAACCTTAGGCGATGATGAGGCAAAACGCCGTGCATCCCAAAAAACTGTTCTGGAACGTGAAAAACAACCAACCTTTGATATTGTTATTGAAATTCTTGATCGCAATACACTTGCTGTATACAAAAATACCGCAGAAGCTGTTGATTATATTCTTCGAGGCTGGCCGATAAGACCGGAAATTAGAAAAGTTGATAAAACTTACGATGAAAATATGCCAAAAGATCAGCCTAAATCGGAAGAACATACTAAGCCGACTATTACAGAAGAAATTCACAGGCTTGAGGAAAAAATTAATACTGATGATAGTTTGAAGTTTTCGTTCTCACGCCAAAAATATGTTGACGAAGTTAAGAATTTCAAAAAAATCTACCTCTATGCAGTTTCAAGAAGTATTGTAGAAAAAGTAATAGAACGTCTGGACTTGAATGCTGAAATCACAAGAAATATTGACGAAGCTGATATTGTAATTGCTCATAAAAATTTTGCAAAAGGCGGAGCAAAAATTTTAAGCACTGCAAATGATTACAGACTAAGAATTTTCTATATAAAGACAAATTCAATGGCGCAAATACAAAAAGTCCTAAAAGAAGCACTTGATATAACAGAAGTAGAAACTCTTCAAGGATATTATGATGAGGCTGAACGGGCTCTTGATGAGGCAAAAGCAGCGATAAATAAAATACTTGCGGGCGCAGATCATATAGAATTGCAGCCGCAAAATCAGCAGATTAGAAAATTGCAGCATGAATTAGTTGAACAGCATAATCTAATTTCAAAATCAGTAGGAGAAGGTGCACAACGGCACTTAAAAATCGTTGGCGGTAAAGACTTTAATCAGAAAAAGACAGGATAAAAAAATGAACAAAATTGAAATTTACACATCACAAACTTGTCCGTATTGTATAAAAGCTAAAAAGTTATTAAAAATGCTTAATTTAGAATATACAGAACATGATGTATCTAATTCTTTTGACAGTATGTGTGATGAGTTGGCAAAACGCTTTAATCGTTCAATATCTACTGTTCCGCAAATAATTATTAATGATAAATATGTCGGCGGTTATACAGACTTAGAGGCTTTGCACAAAAGCGGCAAACTTAATGATTATCTGAATTAAGATATGTTACATTTTGGTTTGATATGCAGAACAAAATGGCAAATTTTTAGTATTCCATGTTTTTATAAAATTGTAACAGAAGGTGTAGTATGTCTTTAAGTGTTGATGTTGTAAGAAATTTAGGCAATAACAAAGTTCTTATTAAAGAAAAATCAGGTTCTGATAAAAAGCCTGTAGAACGTTATTATATAGCCTCGCAAGAGAATGCAGATAAATTTATTGCGCAAAGAAAAACATTAAACACAAATAATAAATTTCAACATGTAATGACTTATGTTATGAGTGCCGGTATTGGCTTACTTGTCGGCGCAGTTGTTAAATTTGGCACTTTAGGAAAAGTTCTGTCCGGGGCAGGTGTAGGTCTGCTGGCATTGATAAGCAGCCGTAAAGTTGATAAAATGATGGACAAGCGTCTGCAGCAGCATGTTATGAAAAATTACAACGTAGAAGATGTCACAGGTCAGAAACCTGAGGATATTAAATAATAGTATAAATGGAGGTCAAGTAGAATGTCATTATCAGTAGAAGTGGTTAAACCATTGGACAACGGCAGAGTTCAGGTAGATGCAAAAAATAAACTTTTTGGCAAAGATGTTCAAACTCATTATTCTGTACCAAAAGAAAAAGCCGATGAATTTATTGCCGATTTTAAAAAGGAAGAAAACACACGTACTAAAAAAGGAATAGCCGCATGTGCGATTACAGCCGGTTCAATGATTCTGGGTGGTTTGGCTTCAAAAAAAGCTAATATACTGTTAAAAGGCTTATCAGTAGCACTGTTTGGTGCTGCCGGTGCTGTTGCTTCTGTTGTTGGATTTGGTATGAATAATGCAAAAAGATTGAATAAATTGTTTGAAAAGCATGATGCAAAACCTATTGTTTATTTGAAAGAAAACGACAAGACCGAAGAAAAAGTGAACAAACCTTCTGATAAAAAAGCTCTAAAAGCAGAAGAAAAACCTTTAGATAAAAAGGCAGAAGTTAAACCTCAAGAAGAGGTAAAGCCGAAAAAAGAGTCAGAAAAAGAAGACGACGATGATTAATTAATAAATAAACAAGCTCCTCTTTATGAGGAGCTTGTTTATTAGTGTCTTAGTGCCATAGAAAGGAAGATTTATAAATCCGATGCTGCAGATATAAAATGTATTGGAATTAAAAGGTTGTTAGAGTTCAAATAACAAAAAAAGTATGTATTGAAAGATAGATATCCTGAAAAAATTTACAAACTATTTCAGCCGTTAAGACGAAAGTTTAGTCCTCTCGCAAAGAAGGTAATTGTAGACAACTTAGTTTTAGTTTCATAAGTTAACTTCTTCTTTTGTTGTTAAACTCATAACATTCTAAATGCCTTGTTTCAGACTGTAACTTTTATTGTGTGCTTGTCTATATTTTTACAATTTTATTTAAAATTAAACTTTGCCTGTTGATCCAAAACCACCTTCACCGCGTGCAGTTGCGGTTAGTTCCACTGCAACTTGAATTTCTGCCTGTTCTACACGTGCAATTACCATTTGCGCAATACGTTCATCCGGTTGGATTGTATATGCTTCATTAGATAAATTCACTACCGGCACGCAAACTTCCCCTCTGTAATCTTCATCTATTGTACCTACGCAATTAATCAATGTAATTCCATGTTTTATTGACAATCCTGAACGAGGACGTACCTGTGCTTCATATCCATGTTCAAGTTCTATTTTTAAACCTGTAGGTATTAATTTACGTTCAAGCGGCTGTAATGTAACCGGCTCTGTTATTGCTGCGCACAAATCCATGCCGGCTGCTCCTTCTGTCTTATATTCCGGTACAAAACGATTATGCGGTAATCTTTCTATTTTTAATACTGTCATTTTTCCTCCTTATTTTTTTATATCTTATAATACAATTTCGGTGTTATGTTATAAAATCTGTGCAGTAATGACAATTCACTTGATGCAAGAATTAAAATTACTGCAATTATTATCGCAAGTTTAACTTTGTCATAATCATATTTTGCTATAGAGTTTTTAAAAATCAAACATAATGGCAGCATTAACGGTATAAAGTATTTACCGTTCAATCCGAGAATAACACTGTTACCTACAGGCGACCACATAATATACAGACTTGTATAAGTAATTATTGTTCCTGCAATTAAAACAATCCAAATCAATATTTTTTGCCATCTTTCCGGTTTAAAATCAAAATTGTCGGCACAAACAGCAAAATACATCAAAACAGGATATGCAATATATGTTATCCAATCAAGCTTTGTATCCTGCCAGCCCAAAACTCCAATCATAGTAATCAAAAGCCGCGGAGTCTTTACAAAAAATGTTTTTATAAGAACAAAAATATACGCAAAAGGATGAGACTTTATAAATTCCATCTGCATTGCAGAATTTGCAAAACTATTGTTCATATCAAGGCTTAAACCTCTTATACAGAAAGACCAGAATGCCAGTCCGGCAATTGCTACTGCAAGTATTCCCAATGTAGAAATAAAATAATCTTTCTTTGTATTAAAAAATTTTGGCGGTAATAAAAATATTAGTGGTAGCAGTAATATATATGATTTTGACAAAGATATCAAAAGTCCCAGCACTGCTAAAATAATTACCCATTTATTAGAAAAAGTTACTTTTTGCGGCAAAGTCATAACTTTTAAAATTACAGCCATCCACAAAAAATTTAAACCTAACACAGCCACATCACATGTATAAGCCCCCGCAAGCGATAACGACATCGGCATTAATGCAAGCAAAAACATCGGACATTTGAAAAACGGAGTAATTCTTAGTGCAAAAAATACAAGCAGGCAGTAAGAAATTAAATTACTAATACGCCCCAGATAATAAAGACCGCCAAGTGACAAGCCGGCAATCTTACCTGCAATAACGCCCGGTAACTGGCTTATATAACACACCGGCGAATACAATGATGTATTCGTAAAACGTGTAAATACTTTTTCTTCTTTATTCAATGGAAACAGCAAATCTCTTTTTATATCAGAAATTCCTGTTTTTTTATCAATATTTCTTATAAAAGGAACATACATCTCATAAAACTTTGAAAGTGAAGCCGGAATTTCATCGCCAACTGCCCCCTCAATATTTTGAGAAATAAACTTACCTTCCGATATTTGATAAGTTCTGAAAAAATGCATGCCTTCATCTACCGACTGAAACGGCGGAAGAATAAATACAAACAATATCCCGAAGAATAAAGCTATTAATACAAATAATTTTTCCAAAGAAAAATCTTTTATCATAAATCTATATTACTATAAAAATAAAAGCGGGATTAAATCCCACTTTTATTTATTATTTCAAATCGCTTTTAACTTTAGCAAAAATTTCATCAAGTTTTGAGGTATCTTTTACGCCGCCCTGTGCAAAATTTGGACGACCGCCTCCATTTGCTCCTGTAAAGCGGGCTATTTCGCCGACAATTTTACCGGCATTTACTCCTTTTTTCACAAAACTGTCTGAAACTTTAACTGCAACGGTTCTAGGTGATGCCAATACAATTATACTTTCGCCCAGTTTTTGTGCAAGATATTCAATTCCTGCTTTTATTGCATCAGCATCAAAGTTTTCAACTTTTGTTATAAACAATTTACCGCCGTCTATATCTTCTGCTTTAGATAAGAATGTCGCAAACTTAGCTCTTGCATTTTCTTCTTTCAGCTGTGTAATTTGTTTTTGATATTCTTTATTTTCTTCAGAAAGTTTTTCAACACGTTCAAAAACTTCATCATAATGTGCTTTAAACATCAAAGAAAGTTTATCCAGCTCTTTAACTTTAGCATTCATAAACTCAAAGGCAGCTTTAGAAACAACGGCTTCAATACGTCGTGTTCCGGCGGCTATTGCCCCTTCTGAAACAATTTTTATCAGACGCAAGTCGCGAATATTTCTGGCATGAGTTCCGGCGCAGAATTCTTTTGATATACAAGTTTTGCCGTCAGTTATTGATACAACCCTTACTACATCATCATATTTTTCGCCGAATAATGCCATTGCTCCGGTAAGTTTTGCCTGTTCAATATCCATAACTTCAGTTTTAACATCATAGCCTTTTGCTATCCAATTATTCATGATAGTTTCAACTTTTTCAAGCTCTTCAGGAGTCATTGCTCTTGAGAATGTAAAGTCAAAACGCATTCTGTACTCTTCAACCTGAGAACCGGCCTGATGAACCTCGTCACCGAGAACTTTTATCAAAGCAGCTTGCAGCAAATGTGCGGATGTGTGGTGAAGTCTTATTTCTTCACGTCTTGGCACATCTATTAATGCTTTAACCTTTTCCCCGATTGTAATATCACCGTTTATTATTTTTGAACGATGAACAAAAAGATTGTTTACTTTAAATGTTGTTAGAACTTCGGCTTTCAAGTTTTCGTTTTCAATTATACCACTGTCACCTACCTGACCGCCGCATTCCGCATAGAAAGGCGTTTTATCTAAAACAATATCTACAAAGCCATCACCTTCAACCGTAGCCAAAATTTTGGCATCCGCTTCATTTTCTGTATAACCAACAAATTCCGTTGAACCAACCTGTTCTTCTATTTTTGCATATTTCATATCACCGGTTACACTGATTTTTTGAGTTGCAGCCTTGGCACGGTCTTTTTGTTCCTGCATTGCTGTTTTAAAGCCTTCTTCATCTACATTTAAACCGTTTTCTGCCGCAATTTCTTTGGTTAACTCAAATGGAAATCCGAAAGTATCATAAAGTTTGAATGCACTTTCACCATCAATATCTTTTTTGTCAGTGATAAATTCGTCAAGCATTTTGTAACCGCGGTCAAGTGTTTTTGCAAACCTTTCTTCCTCTTTTTTAATAGTATCAATAATTTTAGCTTTGTTTTTAATCAAATCAGGATAAGCCTTGCCATATAAATCTACAACTACATCAACTAATTTGTATAAGAAAGGCAGATCCATACCGAGGATTTTGCCATGACGCAATGCACGGCGTAAAATCATTCTCAATACATAACTTCTTCCTTCATTACCAGGAATAACTCCGTCTGATATAAGGAAAGTTACACATCTTGCATGGTCAGTAATAATTCGCAATGAGATATCTGTTTTTTCAGACTTTTTATATGGTACTCCGCTCATTTCCGAAACTTTATCAAGAATTGGTTTTAAAAGATCTGTTTCAAAAGTTGAGGCAACGCCCTGACATACCATGGTAATACGTTCAAGACCCATACCAGTATCAACATTTTTATGCTCAAGCGGCGATTGATTACCTTCTTCATCCTGATATAATTCTGTAAATACAAGATTCCAAATCTCAACCCAGCGGTCACATTCACAGGTATCAATACCACAGCCTCGCGGATCATCACATTTATACTGTTCGCCTAAATCATAATGTATTTCAGAACAAGGACCGCAAGACCCTGACGCACCCGGAGGTCCCCAGAAGTTATCTTTTTTGCCTTTTCTTTTAATACGCTCAGCCGGTACTCCAACACTGCGCCATATTTCATAAGCCTCATCATCTGTTTCAAATATTGTTATCCACAGGCGGTTTTTATCAAGTTTAAGAACATTAGTTACAAAATCCCACGCCCACGGGATAATTTCCTTTTTATAATAATCACCGAATGAAAAATTACCTAACATTTCAAAAAATGTATGATGTCGCGGAGTGCGTCCTACATTTTCGATATCGCTGTCTTTACCGCCGGCGCGGGCACATTTTTGACATGAAGTTGCGCGTGCCGGATCATATGGAGATTTAACAATACCCAAAAATATCGGCAAAAACTGCAGCATTCCGGCAGTCGTTAACAATACGGTAGGATTATCAGGCACTAGGCTTGAACTTTCTACAATTGTGTGCTGGTGTTTATCTTTAAAATAATCTAAGTATAATTTTCTAATTTCGTTTCCGGTTAGCATAATCTTTTTCCTTATCTTTTTCCTGTGATAAGAAAATTATAACGTAAAAATAAAATTTATGCGCAATTACAACAATCCTTTGAAAAATAAATATGCATTTTTTAACAATACAGGGTCATCCTTTATTTGTTTTAGACTTTCAGTCAGATAGTTATACATTTCTTCCTTTGATAAAACTGATGATAAATCATTACTTATAAATAATTCATAAGGCTCTACATTTAATGTTTCGACAATCTTTTCTAATGTTTTTGCCGTCAAAAATCCATTCCCTGTTTCAATATAGCTTAAAGACGTCGGAGCTATACCAATTGCTTCTGCAAATTTTTCCTGACTAAACCCTTTAGCTTTCCGCAGTTTTTGTATTCTTTGTCCAAGTTGTTTCTGGATAAATTTAGACATCAGTTCTCCTTATTAGGATTATAATTTTATTTTAAAAATCGTTCTAACAGATTAAATCTATAGTTTATATGTTTAACATTATCAATAACTTTTTTAATTAGTGCTAAAATACAAAAATTATAGGAATTAGGGAAATAACATGCTGGAGAAAAAATTTTTCGGGCTTGATAGAAGTCATTATTCACATGACACAATATATATAGCCGGTATAAAGATAAACATATTAAAATCATCAATAAAAAAGAATGCAGAATTATATAACACATATCAAAATGCTGAAGATATTCCAAAAGCAACAGGATTGTTAAGAGATGTTCAACTGGGTAATCTTACCCTGTTAAAATTATTTGACGAATTTTGCAATGAAAATGATCTTCAATACTGGATAGATTTCGGAACACTTTTAGGTGCTGTACGCCACAAAGGATTTATCCCATGGGATGATGATATTGATATAGGTATGTTGCGTGATGATTATGAAAAATTGATACAGCTATTATCCGAATGTAATCACCCCTATCTGAATTTGGATTTAGCAAGAAACAAACCGTACCAATGCTTTATAAAAATACGCTACAAAGGATTACGTAAATTATTCATAGATATATTCCCTTATGATTTATACATTTCCCGAACTAATAGTCAGGAAAAAATTACACTGCATAATAAAATCACAAAAATAATAAAAAAATTAAAATTTACCTCAAAATTTATTAAAGATAAAAATAAATTAAGAGAAAAATTTTCCCGGATAACAAAACACGAAATTACGCAGGACATGCCATGCAGAAAAGAAAACAAACCTTCCCTGTTCTGGGGAATTGATTTTCCTCACGGACGTTGGAAAAACAGAGTTTACGACTGGGAAAATATTTTCCCGTTAAAAAAAATAATGTTTGAAAATGTGGAAGTTTCTTGTCCAAATGACCCTGATTTTGTTCTTAAAAATGTTTATGGAAGCTATATGCAAATTCCTAAAAGAATTTATCCGGGACACGTAAACATTTCTAACTTAAGTGAAGAGGATTTAAAAATCATAAGAGACTTTATCAAGGAGACAAATGCATGAAGACTGTTTTAACATATGGCACATTTGACTTACTCCACTACGGACATATTAACCTGTTACAGCGTGCAAAAGCTCTCGGTGATTATTTAATTGTTGCATGTTCCACTGATGAATTTAACGAAATAAAAAACAAACACTCTTTTTACAATTATGAAAATCGTAAAAGAGTTTTGGAAGCGATAAAATACGTTGATCTCGTAATACCTGAAAATAACTGGGAACAAAAAAGAGATGATATAAAAAAATACAATGTAGATATTTTTGTCATGGGAGATGACTGGCAGAATAAATTTGATGAATTATCAGACCTGTGTGAAGTAATTTATCTGCCGCGAACGCCTGATATATCCACAACAATTGTAAAATCATATTTAAACGAAAAAGATATTACTGTTAACAAATCTTGATTTATGAATTATTTCAATTGACACAACCATTTGAAGTCCTATAATAAATTTAAAGCTTTAGGATAGTTTAAGAGGGATTTAAAATGACGGAAACACGCAATATCATCTGTATGAAGTGGGGAACAAAATTCGGACCTGAATATGTAAACAGATTATTCAAAATGGTAGAAAAAAATCTTACACTCCCTCATCGTTTTGTATGTTTCACCGACAACGCAGAAGGACTGGATCCGAAAATTGAAGTTCGTGCGATACCTGACTTCCCTATAGATCCGAGTATTCCTGACCGAGGCTGGAAAAAATTGACTGTATTTTCTGAAAAACTGGCAGATTTAGAAGGACAGGCTATATTTTTGGATTTAGATATTGTAATCCGTGACAACATTAATTGTTTCTTTGAAGAAGAAGGTGAATTTTTAATTGTTAAAGATTGGGATTTTCCAAAGGATATTATTGGAAATTCATCAGTATTCAGATTTGAAGTGGGAAAACATCAGGATGTTTTGGACAACTTCTTTAAGATAGGCAAAGATATCAGAAATTTCTATAAAAATGAACAGGCATATCTGTCTTATGAAATGCATAGAAAAGGTATTTTAAAATACTGGAACAAAGATTGGTGTGTAAGTTTTAAACGTCAATGTCTACAAAAATTCCCTATGAATTACTTCAAAATGCCAAACGATCCGCGACAGGCAAAAATAATTGTCTTCCATGGACGTCCAACTCCAATGCAGGCTTATGAAGGATTCTTTGGCAAAATGGGATTGCGATATGTAAAACCTACCAAATGGCTTGCGAAGTACTGGTAATAAGGCAGAATTCATGAATAGAATTAACATATGTGTATCTACGGATGACAATTACAGCCAATATGCAGGAGTGGTTATAGCATCAGCACTTGCTCATGCGGCGGAAGATGATGATTTGCATATTTATATTCTCGATGGCGGTGTAAGTGATAAGAATAAAGAAAATATACTTTCTTTAAAAGATATACATAGGTGTGAGATAAATTTTATAAAAATTGATGAACGATTATTTGATTTATATAAAAACGTAAAAACACACAGTTATCTTTCATTGCCGGCTTATTACAGATTAAAACTGGCAAGTATTTTACCGGAAATTGATAAAATAATATATTTTGATTGTGATGTAGTTATAAATTCTAGCTTAAAAGATTTATTCAATTATGATTTATGCTCCAACCCGATTGGCGGCGTGCTGGACATAAAAAATAAAAAAGTTAAATTAAAAAATAATACATATGTAAACTCCGGCATGCTTGTATTTGATCTGAATAAAATCAGGGAAGAAAATATTGAACAGAAATTGTATGAATATACACGTGACAATTTTGATAAAATAGTAATGGGCGATCAACAGATAATAAATGAAGTTTTAGAGGGGCAAATCGCAATATTACCGGAAGAATGGAATGTCCAGACGAGTAACTTTGTGAACCGTTCCAGTTACACAACGCATCCTAAAGTAATCCATTATGTAAGCCGCCAGAAACCATGGCTATACGGCAGTTGGAATTATTTCAAAGGATATTATTTTGAAAACTTGCAGTTAACACCGTGGGCATTAAAAGATGAGGAAAAATCTTATTGGTATGTAAAAAGTGATATAGTATCAATATTGAGATATATAAAATATCGTCCGTTATTTATGTTTCGACCGCGCTATTGGTACGCATTATGGCAGACATACATTGTAAAACACAAGTAATTATTTGGAAAAATTTTTCAAAAACATATTGCGCGAAAAAAATGTTTATGATAGTGTAGAAATATGAGGGATAAATACAGATACCCCACACTAATCCAACATCTGATTGTCCCTCTGGATCCTAAAAAAAGAATAAAAATAAGCCCTGGTAGCTCAGCTGGATAGAGCAACCGCCTTCTAAGCGGTAGGTCATGCGTTCGAATCGCATCCAGGGTAAATAAAAAAAGATGGGTATATCTCATCTTTTTTTATTTACTTTGGGACAAGAGGAGAATGCCTTTTTGCGTTCGAGCGGATTTCCGTACGGACGACACGAGTGAAACGAGTTAGTCCGGATAGCGAGAATATTGAGCGAAGTTGAACCGCAGGTTCAATAGCGAAACTATT
>CALUVG010000014.1 GCA_944324165.1 Candidatus Gastranaerophilales bacterium
TGCATACTTGCCCAACAATAATTTAGTCTTGCATGAGGCTGAAACCCGCATGAATAGTGCATTTGCGGGGGGGGGGGGTATCTAACTTCAAGCCCCACAAGGCTTTCACATACATCATTCAAAAATGTAACCGACTTAACGTCTTAGCGGATTTGCGTACGGATGTAGCGAACGAATGTGAGCAAATCCGGATAGCGAACGGAATGAGCCGGCTTGTGCGTAAGCACAATAGGCGAGACTCCGTGAGCGTGGAGCAAATCCAAGACACGTCTTATAGTCTTAACGTCTTTATTAACTCCTTAGTGCCTTAGCAACTTAGCCCCCTAGTGCCTTTTCATAGTACTCATCCTTTTAACTTTTCCCTTACAAAAAATAATTTGTATAGCATTTCACTTACTGTTTTTATTTCTTATTTGTGCTATTATATTCATGAAAGATTACACTAACATAAGGAAGTTAAAAATGACACAACTTACACGTGAAGCTGGTTCCGCTATTGAACAAATCCGCCAAACTCGTATACAAAAACTCGCTGATTTGGCTGATAAAGGAGTTAATCCGTATCCTTATACGTTTGACAAAACAGCGTCAGCAAAAGAATTACAAGAAAGATATAAAGACCTGCCTGCAGGTGAAGAAACAACCGATGTTTATTCTGTTGCAGGTCGCGTTATGGCTATTCGTAACACAGGTATGTTTATTGACTTAATGGATGATACAGGTAAAATTCAAATTTTTTCTCACAAAGAAAATTTGCCTGAAGAACAATTGAAAATTCTTAAACTTGTTGATATCGGCGATATCGTTGGTTTCACAGGGTCAATAAGAAGAACTCCTCGCGGAGAATTATCTATCAAGTCAACGGATTTGAAATTATTATCAAAAGCACTTCTGCCTTTGCCTGAAAAACACCACGGGTTAACAGATGTTGAAATTCGCTATCGCCAAAGATATGTTGATTTGATTGTTAATGAAGATGTTCGCGATACTTTCCGCAAAAGAAGTCTAATTATTCAAAAAATCAGAGAATATCTTGCTAAAGAAGGATATTTAGAAGTCGAAACACCTATTTTGCAAACCATGGCGTCAGGTGCTAATGCAAGACCTTTTACAACGCATCATAATGCATTAGAAATGGATTTGACACTCAGAATTGCTCTTGAGTTATATTTAAAACGATTAATAGTCGGCGGCGTTTCCGAAAGAGTTTATGAAATAGGTAAATGTTTCCGCAACGAAGGTATAGACACGCGTCACAATCCTGAGTTTACAATGATTGAATTGTATCAGGCTTATGCCGATTACAATGATATGATGACATTGACTGAAAACATGGTTGCATATGTTGCGCAAGAAGTGCTCGGTACAATGAAAATTCAGTATGGAGAACACGAAATTGATTTAACTCCTCCATGGGACAGAAAAACAATGCTTGGGTCAATCAAAGAAGCAACAGGGGTTGATTTTCTTG
This sequence comes from Candidatus Gastranaerophilales bacterium, assembly GCA_944324165.1. Classification (GTDB taxonomy): domain Bacteria; phylum Cyanobacteriota; class Vampirovibrionia; order Gastranaerophilales; family Gastranaerophilaceae; genus CALUVH01. The sequence continues at coordinate 1,472 of CALUVG010000014.1, forward strand.
AAATTTACAGCGCAAAACAAGCTATAGAAACGGCCAGACGTCTCCATGTTCCAGTAGAAGATAACATGAACTGGGGACAGGTTGTTGAGGCTGTATTTGAAGAAAAAATTGAACCGGGTTTAATTCAGCCTTGCCACATTATCGACTATCCGCGTGAAATTTCTCCACTGGCTAAAGTTCATAGAGAAAATGACCGTTTGACCGAACGCTTTGAAACTCGTGTTAATGGCTGGGAAATTGCAAATGCATTCTCAGAATTAACTGATCCGATTGATCAAAGAATGAGATTTGAAGCTCAGGCTAAAGCAAAAGCTGAAGGTGACGAAGAAGCAATGGATATTGATGAAGACTTTATCAATGCTTTAGAATACGGTATGCCTCCTACAGGCGGCATGGGGATGGGAATTGACCGGCTTGTTATGTTATTAACAAATTCACCGTCTATAAGAGATGTTATAGCATTCCCGACAATGAGAAACAAAGACTAATAATAGGGCGCGGCTTAAAGCCGCGCCCCCTTTAACTTTAACTAATACCGTATTCCCTTTTAATCCAATTGTGTTATAATTACATTATGAAAAAATTATTAATTGCAGGTTTATTTTTATCAATAACTTTTTTACCTTGCCAGGCTGATGATATTACAGAGGATTTTCTTGATATAGCAGCGGATTATTGTGTACAGGGGAATTATACCGAGGCTGTTAATTATGTAGATAAGGCTATTGCGCATGAACCTGACAATCCTGATTTAGTAACAATAAAAGAAGGCATTTATCGTATTCAAAATCCTACAGCACAATCTTACTTAAATCTAAACAATCCACAGATAAAAACAGCTGAAGAGTTTCGTAAAGCAGGTAATGAAAACAAAGAATTACAGGCTCTATTAGCAGGATCACAAGCCCAAAATCCATGGGCAACATATTATCTTGCTGAATTTTATCGTAAGAAAAAAGATTTTAATACGGCATTGAATTATTATGATAAAACTCTTGAATTAAAAGAGGGATTTGCTCAGTGTTATCTGGGGATTACATTAACATTGATGGAAATGAACAACTATGAAGCGGCAATGAATGCTATTGCTTATTATCTTGACAGATGTCCGAAATCAGATTTGGGATATGCACTGCGTGCAGAAATTAATCTTCATTTGAAAAATTATGTTAACGCCGAAGCCGACATAATTACAGCATTATCTATATCTAATGATATTGATTATCAGCTTTTGGAGGGCAAAATACTTTACTATCGCGGCAGTTATAAAACAGCTAAAGAAAAACTGGAAAAATTAACTCCATATATTAAAACAGCAGAGTTATATAAATATATCGGACTATCTTATTACCAGTTGAAAGATTACAACAATGCGTTATTGAATTTAAACAATTCAATCATCCTCTCTGATGACGACATAGAAGTTAAAAATAAATATAATGAAGTAAAAGACAAGTTAACAAATGGAACTCAAAATAATGGCTAGAAGAAAATATAAAAAGACTGAAAGTACTGCAACCAGAATTAAAAACTGGACTATATCAATAGCACTTGCTGTCATAATGTTCTGCGGATTACAAAGTTACAGCGCGTCCAGTCTGAAATTTGCACAGGTAAGTGATGTGCATTTTTCTACAGGAAATGCCAATACAACATATAAACTTACCGGCGAATCCTCAAAATTGTTAGATGATGCCATAGAGCAAATTAACGAAACTCCGAACATAAATTTTGTTATGTTTACCGGTGACCAAATTGATAAGTCATTTGAAAAAGAATTATCTGCATTTCTGCCGCATGCCGAAAAACTAGCGTATCCGTGGTATGTAGTTTTTGGCAATCATGATACCTGTATTGGCGGATATCTTACGCCGGATGTTTATTTAAGTCTTGTAAGAGCTCATAATACCAACTTCACTTTTACAACACCTTATTATTCATTTGTTCCGCAGAAAGGATACAAAGTGATTGTACTTGATACAATAATCCGTGATAGAATTACTGCCACAGGTGAAATTAATAAAGAACAACTTAAATGGCTTGATGAACAGATAAAAACTTCACCTAAAGATACAATACTGATTTTTATGCATGTTCCTATAGTTGAACCATATAACAGCCCGAGTCATAAATTACTTAACGCTGATGAGGTGGAAAGTGTGTTGACAAAATATAAAAATCCAATTGCCGTGTTCCAGGGACATTATCATGGTGCAAAAATATCGCAAAAAGATAATATTCTGTATGTCAGCACTCCGGCATTGGTCAGCTATCCAAATGCATTTAGAATCATTAATGTAACTAATTACCGTAAACGTGTAGTTTTTGATATAAAAACAAAAGAAACACGTTTGCAAAATTTACAAAAACTTGCTAAAATTTTAGTATTTGGTACAACTATTTATTCCGGTGAGCAACAAGATCAGAATGGAATTTATGTAATTAAGAAAAAATAGAATAATGAAGACAGAGGTTGAGTATGAGTGATTTTAAAATAAAATTCAGAGGCGTTAGAGGCAGCTATCCTATTGCGAATGGTAATTATCTGCAATATGGCGGCAATACCTCCTGTGTTGAAGTCAATGTAAACGGTCATCTTATAATACTTGATGCAGGAACCGGACTTATTGATGTAGGAAATGATCTTATGGAAAAATACATTTCGTCAGGACTTACACCGGAAGAAAGAGTGCCAATTCATGCTACTGTCCTAATTTCGCATATACATCAAGATCATATCCAAGGATTTACATTTTTTAGACCACTGCATATTCCGACAAGCCAGATCAATGTATTTGGCAATGTAAGCTATGACGAAACACTTTCTGATGAATTGGCACATTTACTGTTTGGAAAATCATTCCCGCTTGATCTTGGCGATATAGCAGGGAATTTAAATATTACGGATATAACTGATACTGATGGAATTATATTACGCCACGGCTGTGACCCTATTATAAAACGAATAGAACGCGATGATGATAAAATACCACAGAATGAAGATGTTTTAATTACCTGTTACCGTTCATATGCACATCCGCAAGAAGGCGTTATTATCTACAAAATTGCATACAAAGATAAAACTCTTGTTTATGCAACGGATAAAGAAAGTTATCTCGGCGGAGACAAAAAACTCGCAAATTTTGCACGCGGCTGCAATATTATAATTCATGATGCTCAATATACGACCGAAGATTATCTTAATCCTTTTGTACCAAAACAAGGATACGGACATTCAACATTTGATATGGCTATTGAATGCCAAAAACAAGTAGGGGCTGAAAAACTTATTTTCTTCCATTTCGATCCAACATATGATGACAACAAGTTAAATATCATTAAAGAACATTATAGTGCACTGGAAAATGTTCAGCTTGCCTATGAAGGTTTGGAAATAGAATTATAGAAAAGTTGAATAATTATAATTCCGAAATGGTAAAAGTTATGAAAAAGTTTCTAATACTAGCATTAATATTTGTGTCGCTGACTGCATCCGGATACAGAAAACCTGATATCTATGTTATTGATGCTCACAAAAATGGTGCCAAACATAATGATTGGGGGCTGAGATATTTAAATGAAAAATGTTATTATGCCGCAATTCAGGAGTTCAAAATAGCAATTAGTTTAAATCCGGATACTCAAGCAACCTCTACTTATTACAATAATCTGGGTGAAACTTATATGATTATAGGATATCCGGACTGGGCACAGGATTGTTTTGAACGTGCAATTACGCAGTATAGTTTAAATTTTAAATATTATCAAAATCTGGCAAAATGTCTTAAAGCCCGCGGACTTTTACAAGTAAAAATACAGGAATACAGTCAGGATGGATCACCGTTAAATAAAGTAATGCTAGGTTTATTGTATGTAGAAAGCGGAGATGTACGCAGGGGGGTAATTATTCTGGATGAGTTTGCAATGTCTGAACCGGATTTAGTTATTACAGTTGCCGTAAAAGCTTATATTAAAGAACTGGTAAATCAGATTAATAATACTCAAGCGTTATGATATTTTTATCCATTCTAACAAATATTTTTAACAATAAAAAACGAATCGTTATTTTATTGTTAACGATTCGTTTTAAAGAGTTATCTAGCATAACAAAGAAAGAACAAATTCTAGAAAGTTGTAGCCGGTTTTTTCTGAGCAGTAGCCCCAGGGATAGATTGCCAGTTAGCGGCCATAATTTTCTTAAATGATTTCAAGGCTGTATCTTCCAATTCGCCAAGTTCTTCAGCTTCCATAATCAGTTCTCTTAAAGGAAGTAGTGCTCTCTGGTCGCGAAGTACTCCAAGTGCAGCAGCTGCTCCGGCTCTGACTAATTCATTTTCTGAACGGTTTTTCATAACGTCAATAAGTGCCGGCACAGCTCTTGTATCGTTTAATTTACCAAGAGAAGTTACCGCATAAATTCTAACGTTAACCCATTCGTCATACAACATATTAATAACTTTTTCAACAGCTTTCTTATTACCTATTTCACCTAATGCTCTTGTAGCATCGCAGCGTACATTAACTTTTTCGTGGTCTAAAGATGCAATTAAAGCGTCAGTTGCAACATCACCAATTTCAATTAGTGCATCAGTTGCAGTGATACAAACCTGTGGGTTTTCATCATTGAGTGCTTCAACAAGCGGTTCAACAACAATTTCACCGCCAAGACGTCCTAATGCGCGTGCTGCGCGAACTCTTACATCAACATTACGGTCTTCACGTAAAGATTCAATCAGATGAACGGTTGCTTTTGAATCACCGAGTTCTCCAAGTGCTCTAGCTGCATAAAGACGAACTGAACCGTTTTTATCATGTTTAAGAACATCAATTAACGGTTCAACAGCTTTAGAATCGCCCATTTCACCTAATACACGGGCTGCATTGTATCTTACTTTTTCTGAATTGCTTGTTTTTAAATCCATTAGTAATTCGTCAAATGATTTTTTGACCTGTTTCTTTTTGCTGTTTACACTAATTGTCATTATTTTCCTCCGACACTACACAATAAAATATTCTAACATTACACTACTTATGTATATAATAAAAATATTTGGAATAAATTATTGTCTCTTTACCTACTTTTTATGAATTTTTTGTTACAATTAAAATTCCTTTAGTGATATTGCCTTATAAAGTATTTTCTCTATTGACTATTTAACTTAAAAGGGTAATTTAAACACTTTATACTATAACTATAGCATATTTTTTTTATCTTGTCTTGCACTGAATGGATTATTTGTATAATTTAAATGTTTGTTTAATTAAATATAAAGGTGTTTCAAATATAGCATAGGCATTTCTGTAATAAAACTTAATATATACTACTTACCATGGATAGTAATAATAAACTCGCTGCCTTTGCCTACTTCACTATTTACGCAGATTTCACCCTCATGCTTTTCTATTATTTTTGTGCAAATAGCTAATCCCAATCCGGTACCTACGCCTACACCTTTTGTTGTATATCCGGCTGTAAATATCTTGTTAAGCTGGTTTGCCGGTATTCCTTTTCCTGTATCTTTTATCTTTACAATTAGTTTATTATCTGTAAATTCAGTACTGATTGTAATTGTTCCTTCACCGTCTATCGCCTGACATGCATTGATTAATATATTGGTAAAAACTTGGTTAAGCATGTTTGGAAAGCATTTAATAGCGGGTATTTCACCATAATTTTTTATTATTTTAATTCTGTTTTTTGTCTCATGTCTTATCAAATCCAGAGTCAAATCCAGCTCTTTATTTATATTGGCTTCCTGAAGTTCTGCCTCATCAAGGCGAACAAATTTTTTCAATGAGGTTACGATATTACTAATTCTTTGAATTGCCTCTCTATCAATATCATTTAATTCTTTGAGCATGTCATGCAATTCGCTGTCCTGTATTTGTACAAGCAGCTTTGCGGCTATTGCATTGTTAGACTTAATTGAGGCTGTTGGAGTATTTATCTCATGTGCAACCCCTGCTACAAGCTGCCCGAGGGATGCCATTTTTTCTGAATTTATGAGTTGAATTTGAGTTTCCTTTAACTCTTTCAAAGTATGTTTCAACTCATTAACTGTTTTTAAGTTTTTGTTATACAACTCAGCTCTGGTAATTGCGTTTGAAAGCTGCGCTGATATTGCTTCTAAAATCTCAAGCTCCTCGTTTAATTCACGTTTTTGTCTGCATAACAATACTATTATGCCTTTTAACTTTTGCATATGATAAACAGGAACAATTATTCTCAAAACAGACTGCTTAAACGGCTTTGCATTAATAAATTCACGCAAACAATTACTGACGGATATTTTCTTTTTTGTAATTCTTTCATATGTCAACTCATCAAGAACAAAAGTAGTCTCTGCGGGCAAATCATCCTTTTCTCCGTATATTTCCGAAATTGTAAACATGTTATTACTGAAACCTGCATAATAAGCGCGATATGCCCCAAACATCATAGCAAGCTCTTTAAGTGCTGATTGTAAAATTGTAGAGATATCCATAGATTCTCGTATGATATTTGAGACTTTATTAATCAATGCAATTCTTATTGCCTGCGACTGGGCTTTTTGTTTAATTTTCAACAGATCTTCATTTTCTTCTTCAAGAGATTTATATTGTTTTTTAAGTGCTGCGTTATCACGTTGAAAGCTTTGGCTTTCAATAGATGCTGTCACATCAGTAAGAAATATTATAGTATATTTTGATTTTTTTACGGCAGTTAAATCATAGAAGTTTGTTTTATTATTATCAAAAGTAAATGATACAAAAGCAAAGAAATTTTCATCTGATGTAATTGCATGATAAATAGGCGAATAGGTTGCAATATTTTCACTATTCAAAGGGCATATATCGAAATTCATGCCGTGAGATAATTTTTTCAGACCGGGGAAATTGCTGAATAATTTTTTAAACGTATTATTTTTATAAATAATCTCAGAGTGATTATTTACGACAAACACTGCATCCCTAAATTGATTGAGAAAATCAAACTTCTTCATGTTTATATTTTAGCATAAAATTGCATTTTGCTGCCGAAGAATTTTAATAAAAGAATTAAGCCCCGAAATAAGTTTTAAGTCCTATTGCGAGTTTTTTATTTTTGCATAATTTTTTCAATTTAGACATTGCACGATTTTCTATTTGTCTTATTCGTTCTCTTGAAACACCGTATTGTACACCAATTTCGTCGAGAGTTTTTCTGTCTCCCTGATTATCTAGCCCGTAACGCAGAATCAAAACATCACGTTCTTTCTGACTTAACTGATTAAGCATTCTGCGAATATCATCAAACAAATTTTCTTGAGAAACTCTGCTTTCAGGGGCAATAGTAGCTTCATCAACCAGAAAATCAGATATTTTGGCTGAAGTATCCTCATCAGAATTTGTTGGAGTATCCATGCTTATAGTAGATTGGGCAGCTTTTATTATGGAAGTAAGCTTGTTCACAGATACGCCAAGTCTATATGCGATTTCCTGCTTTGTTGGCGCGTGTCCTAATTCCGTTGTTAAATCAAGTGTTGCACGCCGAATTTTACTTAGAGATTCAATCATATGAATAGGAAGTCTGATAATTCTTGCCTTGTCGGCAATAGCGCGTGTTATTGCCTGTTGAATCCACCAGGTTGCATATGTTGAAAATTTGTACCCTTTAGTATAATCAAATCTACCGGCAGCTTTAATTAAGCCCATATTACCCTCCTGAATTAAATCCAGAAAAGAAAGCCCACGTCCGATATATCTTTTGGCAATGCTTACAACAAGCCTGAGGTTTGCATTCACGAGAATATCTTTTGCAAAATTATCATTATTATCGCGAATTTTTTTTGCAATTTCAAGTTCTTGTTCAGTTGAAAGCATAGGGATTTTCCCAATTTGCTGAAGATATATTTTTACACTGTCATCGGCATTAACAGAGGATATATTTTCTTGTATTTTCGGATCTTCAACCGAATGTAAAACATCTTCTCCATCTGCATTATCGGCATCTATTTGAAGTTCATGGAAATTGACATTTTCATCAGATATTTCATCCGACATCAGTCCGAATTGTTCTATTGCTTTTTTCATATATTTTGCGCTCCCTATGTATATCTTATCTAATTTATGAATATTATGTCAATTATTTACTTTGCTTAACTTTTTGCCGTACAGTTTCAAACAAAATAGCACTAAGGGCGTTTGATACATTTAATGAATTAAAATTGTTTGCCATTGGTATCTTTACAACAAAATCTGAATTTTTCAAAAGTGATTTTGACACACCTGCATGCTCTGCCCCCATAATTATAGCAAAGTTCATATTGCAATAATTGATATCAAAATAATTATCATTTGCATGAGCATCTGCGGCAATTATCCACCAGTCGCTATTTTTCAATTTTTGAATAGCGTTAATGAGGCTATTGACTTTTATTATAGGAATATGGTTAATTGCGCCTGCGCTTATTTTTTCAACCACAGAATTAACCTGAACATTGCGTCTTGATGGCAATATTATTCCGTCAACACCTGCACAGACACAAGTTCTTATAATAGCTCCGAGATTATGCGGATCTTCAACTCCGTCAAGAATTACCAGTGATGAATTATCATGATTTTGTTCTAAAAAATCATCTAAATCTGTATATTGTATTGGAGAAATTTGTGCAATAACGCCTTGATGGTTAAATTCTGCATACTGGATAAATTTTTCTTTTGCCACAAACTGAAAAACTATACCTTTTTCTCTTGCTAGTTCTTTTATTCTGTTGAGTTTGGCATCAGAATGAATATTCTTAGCAATAAGAATTTTATTTATCTCGCGATTTCCGCTGTCCAATGCCTCAAGAACGGAGTTTTTTCCGAAAATAATATCATCCATTATTTTGATACCTCAAGCATTCTGTCAATACAGTTTAATGCTTTTGCAGCAATATCTTTATCAACATCAATTTCATGTTCTTCATTTTGTAATGCATTAAGAATATCTGCCAACGTATGCCATTTCATATTCGGGCAAATGATATTATCTTTTATAAGAATAAATTCTTTCTCGGGATAATCCCGTTTCAGACGATCAACAACACCTTTTTCGGTTGCGATGATAAATTGCTTATCGTCATGTACTGTTGTATATTTCATAATACCTGTTGTACTACCGACATAATCTGCAAGTTTAGTGACAGATTGATGACATTCCGGATGAGCAAGAACTTTTGCCTCAGGATATTTTTTTCTTGCCTCGATAATATCTTCCGGACGTATTCTCAAATGCGTAGGACAATACCCAGGATATGTAATAACTTCTACATTATTTAACTGACTTTCGACCCATTTTCCGAGATATGTGTCAGGTAAAAACAGCACTTTAGTGGCTTTTAAACTTTCCACAATCTTTAATGCATTAGAGCTTGTACAGCAAATATCACATTCGGATTTAACTTCCGCGGTTGAGTTAATGTAACACACAACAGGAATATCCGGATATTTCGCTTTAAACTCTCTTAGTTGCTGCAAGTTAACCATGTCAGCCATAAGGCAGCCTGATTCCAGACGCGGCAACAGTACCTTTTTATCAGGGCAAAGTATTTTAGCGGTTTGTGCCATAAAATATACTCCCGCAAATAAAATAATTTCAGCGTCAGTTTTTGCTGCCATCTGACTTAAGTATAGAGAATCTCCAACATAATCAGCGACTTCATCTATCTCGATATTCTGATAACAATGAGCTAATATAACGGCTTTTTTCTCTTCTTTTAATCGTTTAATCTCTTCTATAATCTTTTTCACTTTTACAGATTATCTCCTACATTTAGTGTAAATTTATGTTAAAAATGTTTTGTTTTCAAAATATATTGTATAATAAAAGAATAATTGAGTAAATAGAATAAGAAAAATTTATGAATATTAATATTAATGACATACTTGTACAATTAGGTATAGGAAGTAAAGAAACTGTATATATGTCAGTTTCCCCTCGGGTTGGACTTGAAGTAATTAAGGTTGATACTTCTGCAAAAATGATTACGGCATATTCCAATCGTCCGTTAGAATATAACGAATCTCTAAGAGAGATTAGTGATTATGAAGATTTTAAAATAGCTGTAAAAGAAATTTTTGATGAACTGGGTATTAGTACTCACTGTAATATTGTCTTAAATTTGCCGCTTGTACTTTTTGCAAGCAATACATTACCGCTTATTCTGGGTGATGATGCTATTAACGAAGTGCTTATATCAGAAGCCGAACAAACTTATACCTTTAAACGTCATGACCCATTGATAGGTTGGACTGATGCCAACACACCCGCAAATGGAGATAATAGAAAAGTCTTTTATTCTGCACTCCAAAAAGATGTAGTTGAAAATATAAGGACTGCACTTGCTGAAATAGGTGCCACTTTAGTCAGCGTAAATGTTTCATTAACATCAAGTATAAATGCCTTATATTTTTCCGGATTAACATCAGAGTTTATGCAGGAAAATCATGCATGGAATTTGATTACTGTAAATATAAACGGATATTCAATTTGTTCAATGCAAGGCTCAAAATTAATAGATTATTATGAAGAACCTTTAGCAATAAGATCTTATGAAGGAGAAGAAATATATAATGCCATATCTTCATCTATACAACTTGCTTTAATGAATTATCCGGCAGATTCTTTATATATAGTTTCAGATACTGACTTTGTCAGTGCAGGCATACTGGCATCAAGAATTTCAGGCAACATAGGCAAAATAGGATTCTTAGAGAATAACACTTATAGAAAAGATGAATTTATTTCAACAAGCCTTGAAATATTGAGTGACAAAGCCGCAAATATTACTCTTGAAGCACTTGGTATTGCTGTATCTCAAATGACCAATATGCCTCTGCATATTGAATTTATGAATAATTTATCATCAACCGGTACTGTAGATGATGATTCTCCGGTTAAGCTTCGCATTGGTGAAAAAGAATTTGAAATAACTCCACAGGCTGCATTAAAAATAGTTGGAATATTTATCGCAATTATTCTTGTACCTATAATTGCGCTTACTATTGCTATGCCTTTATTTACAGGCAAATTGCAGACTAAGCTTGATGGATTAAATGAACAGGCAAAACAACTTGAAGCACAGGTTAAAACTTATTCTGATGAAGAAGCCCAACTTGAATCTTTTGATGTTAAGCGTGAAATACAGGAAACATTAAAACATAACCGCTCCAAATTAATGGCTTACAGTGCACTTGGAGAATCTGTACCAAAAGGATTGTGGATTACATATTTCTTCACACAAAAAGACGGTAAAATAGATATTAAAGGGGCATCTACAAATGTAGAAGATATTTACACATTCTATCGTAATTTAAAAGACTCTTTAATAAATACAAAATTACGTCTTTACAGATTGGAAATGGCAACTTCTGATATTGACGACGCGGTTGAAAATTCTCAACAGAGTTATATTTTTGAAATAACCAACATGACAGAAGCCGAATTGACAGAGATTGCAAATACTGCAGGAGGAAACGCAGCTGCAACATCTAATGCGCAGGGTAACAGCAGCAAACAACAAGCTGCCCCTGCAGCTAATCAACAGCCTCAAAAAACATCTAAACCTGATACAAAATCAAATCCGGCTGTTCCAAAAACTTTGCCATTATAAAAATTAGCTAAAAGGAATTCATTTGATGGATAAAAATACAATTATACTTTATGCAAAAAAATTACAACTGCCAATAATGGTTTTAATACTCGGATTGTTAATAGCAGGGGTATTAATTAACGGACTTATACCAAAGATTAAAGATTTTATAAAAGTACACTCTGAAATTTCTACACAATCCAAATCAATAGAAGATAATCAGAAAAAACTGGATGAGTTAAAAGCCTCTATCAAGAAAAGTGCAGAAAAAGCTGATACACAGATAAAAGCCTTTTATAAACCTATAGAAAGCGGACTGGATGCTGAAACCATAATGTCAGAAGCTTTTGGTGATATATTAAAAATGATACGTGATAATTCAATAAAAACACGTGCCGTTAAATATGATTATAATCCATCAGATGATAAATTTGTTAAAAATGCCTCAAGTAAATATAATGTATGTATTCTTAGTCTTGAAATGATAGCTGACTACAAACACTTTCAAGCTTTTTTAAGAGACCTTTACAAACATGAACATTTTCTTGAAATTTCTAACATTGAAATTATTCCTTATGAAAAAGATAAAACAATATTGTTAATCAAATGCGGATTGAAACTATATTCACAAAAAACAGAAGCAGATATTGCCGCAAGCAATGCCGAAGCTGTAAGTGAACAAAAATCTGAGACTCCGCCTGATTTAGAAAAAAAGGCTGAGTAACTTATTCAAATAATTTGTAATTAATCCCGAAAAACGGATTTTGATTATTGATACAAACTGCACAAAAATCTGTTTCTAAGGCTGTCTTGTCGGCAAAATCTTTAAATGAACTGCCGCATCTTCCTCTATGATCATTTGCAAGAAACGGACAGGTATATACGCCTTTTGTTGTTAATATTCTTCCGAATTCACAATCCAAACCTTTCCAGTGAGGATTTTCAGGAAAGTTATCTGCACAATTTTTATCATAATATTTATTAATACTTATATTGGATGCATCAGCCTGAAAGCCGATTTTAGAACAAAGTCTTAAAAACTCTTCACGCATTACATTCTCATCTTCTTTATAATAATTTGTTATACATAATATGGGATTAAACCCGTATTTTACCAAACTTTTAATAGCATGAAGAACCTGTCTGTATGACCCGCGCCCGCGTAAATCATCACTCTTGACTTCATCATAATGATCAATGCTTAATTTGAAGATAATTTCAAAATTACTTTCATCTTCAACACGTTTCAAAAATCTGGCTTTTTTTTCATTTATAAATGTTCCGTTAGTAAAAATACAAACATTAGTACGTTTCAGACACATGCGTAAAATAGTATTAAAATCAGGATGTGTCATAGGTTCAGCCCCGGTTAGATAAATACATTGAATATTTTGATTTGCAGTATCATTAAGAGCCTCTTTTATAAGATCAACTGATATAAAATCTTTCACATTTTTATTCAGCGGAAAATCAATATAACAATGTTTGCATCTCTGATTACAATTTTTTGCTGTAAGTTCAATAAAAAGGTTGTTTAGTTCTTTAAGTTCGCATACCGGTGATTGATAAATTATACTCTTCATGTCTACACTCCAATTTTAATATCTTTTTTCAAAACTATTTTAGATTTGAAAAAAATAAATAAAATCCGCCGACAAGGTAATTTGAAAAAAACTAACCGGTAAAATCTTCAGGTAATTTATCATTTAGCCATTTGCTTAATAAATAATGTTCATAACTCAACGCATAATTATACAATGCTTTAACCAGAACACGCCCGCTTTCCGATTTGCCGGTAATCAAAAAATCTCCGACCTTGTTTTCCGCAAGCATGATTTCTTTATGAACTATTTTATCAACGTGATTTTTAGGATTTTTATTAATAACAAGCCTTATCCAATTGCATAGAAGTTTTGTTGCTGTTGTCCTGCTGTTTATAATTTCTTCTTTGTGTTTTTGTAAGTATATTGAAAATGCTTTTAAAATCATTTTTATTCACCAAACGGGGTAGTTGCCGCAAAACATATTATATCCTGAATACCTGACTTTTTCAATTGTTTTATCATCTCTTCAAATGTCGAGCCGGTTGTAAAGATATCATCAATCAATAAAAGAGTTTTGCCATGATAATTTTCTTTGTTCACTTTAAATGCCCCGGCTAAATTTTGAATACGCTCATACTTTTTCAAATTATACTGCGGCTTTGTATTTTTAATTCTCTTTATTAAATTATTATTCAGTTCGTAACCTGTTAATTTACAAAATTCTTCAGCAACAAGAGACATGTGATTATATTTTCTCTGCTTTTCACGCGTTGGATAAATCGGCACAGGAACGACTTCAAAAATTCGATTATCTGTAATTTCCCGCCAGTATTCATACATAAATTTCGCCAGATAATATGCCAGATCTCTCTGGTTGTGATATTTCAGACCGCGGATGAGTTTTTGAAGATTTTTAGAATAAATTCCTGCGCAATAAACTTTTTTGCCTTCAACTATTCTTTGTGGAGTTAAAGGCAGATGCTCAAGTTCAGCATAGCAGTTTGAACACATTTTTACGCATTCTTTAGAACTTTTGCAAAAATAGCATTTCTTTTTATATATCCAATCTAAAAGTGATAGCAAAAAGTCTTTCATAAATATATTGTAACACAGACGGACTTAAATATTGGCACCGCCTTCTTCTTGAATTTTTTTAAGAACTTGTTTGCTGCCGTCTTTGTGTTTTGCCAGTGCAATAACAAAATCGCTGGCTTCATTATCACGTGCAATAGCTTCTTTCAAAGCCAGCATGTCGTCAAGATTTAAATTTTTTAGACGTTCGTCATTTGCATTTTTCAAAAATATTTTTAGAAGTTTTTGAGCCTTACTGTCAAAGCCGGGAAGTCTGTATTTCATGGCATACCAGCGGTAAAAATGATGTAAAAAATAATACGGATCAATATTGCCTTCGCGCATGACAAACATAGGAACAGATTTAAAGCTTATTCCGCGTCCTGTGAAAATATTTAACAATAAAGCATCCTTACCATGCTGTTCTACAATAAATCCTTCTTCTTCACCAATCAGGTTTAAAAATTTATCAGCATTTGCAGGTCTGTAAACCGGTGTTCCTTTACTTTTAATAAATTCTAATAACTCCAGAGGATTGCCGCCGGTCTTTTTTACAATTGCTTCAACATTTTCCCTGACAAGCTGTGCATTTTTCAAAGTCTCAGACGTTAAAGTCAAAGTGGCATTTGAAGACATGACTGTTTTAGAAGTTGAATTAGTGGAACTTCTTTTAAAATGTTTATCTAATCTTATTTTCAAAGATTTTTCTTTTTTTTCAAGCAGTGCATAGATAATTTTTTGAAAAATATTCATAATTAAAATATATTATATCTGTTAGTACATGAAAAGTTCTCCTCTAAACGTTGTATACCTTAAAAAAACAGTTAATTGCGTTTTTTTTTTGCTTGTTGTATAATCCAATTATCAGAAAAGAGGGTATACTATGGAGACATTAGCAAAAAACGAGGGATTAATAACCAAAATTATCGGACCTGTAATTGACGTAGAATTTCAAGCAGGTGAATTACCGGAAATTTACACAGCATTAAATATTTACAAAGATGACGGAAGTTATGTTGTTGCAGAAGTTCAACAAATGCTCGGCAACAACCGCGTTAGAACTGTTGCGATGTCATCAACCGATGGCTTGAAACGCGGCATGAAAGTCATTAACACAAACGAACCGATCAAAATTCCTGTAGGGCAGCCTATTTTGGGTAGAATTTTAAATGTTGTAGGTGAACCTGTTGACCAGATGGGACCTGTTAATACAGATACATATCTGCCTATTCACAGAGAATCACCAAAATTAACCGATCAAAATACCAATATTGAAATTCTGGAAACCGGTATTAAGGCAATTGACCTTTTACAGCCATACCAGAAAGGTGGTAAAATCGGTTTATTCGGCGGTGCAGGTGTTGGTAAAACAGTTTTAATTATGGAATTGATCCACAACATTGCAATGGAACACTCCGGTGTATCAGTATTCGGCGGTGTTGGAGAAAGAACACGTGAAGGTAACGATTTGTGGAATGAAATGAAAGAATCAAACGTTATCGACAAAGTTGCATTGATATACGGTCAGATGAACGAACCGCCAGGAGCACGTATGAGAGTCGGACTTTCAGCCCTGACTGCTGCTGAATATTTTAGAGATTTTTCTAAACAGGATGTATTGTTATTTATTGATAATATATTCAGATTTACTCAAGCAGGTTCGGAGGTATCCGCACTTCTCGGACGTATGCCGTCAGCCGTTGGTTATCAGCCGACCCTTGCTAACGAAATGGGTGAACTGCAAGAAAGAATTACTTCAACTAAAGACGGATCTATCACTTCAGTTCAGGCAATATATGTACCGGCAGACGACTTGACTGACCCTGCTCCGGCAACAACATTCTCTCACCTGGATGCATCTACTGTATTATCAAGACAAATTGCATCTTTAGGTATCTATCCTGCTGTTGACCCGCTGGAATCAAGTTCTCGTGTACTTGACCCTAATATTATCGGTGAAGAACACTATTCTGTAACAAGAAAAGTTCTTGAAATACTTCAAAAATATAAAGAATTACAGGATATTATCGCTATTCTTGGTATGGATGAACTTTCTGAAGAGGATAAAGAAACTGTTAACAGAGCACGTAAAATTCAAAGATTCTTATCTCAACCGTTCTTTGTTGCCGAACAGTTCTCAGGTATCCCTGGCAAGTACGTAAAACTTGAAGATACAATAAAAGGCTTTAAAGAAATTATTGAAGGTAAGCACGATGATTTGCCTGAACAAGCTTTCTACATGGTTGGTACTATTGAAGAAGCTGTTGAAAAAGCAAAAACTCTTGCTTAATCCGTAAAATAATAATTTGAAAAGGTATAATAATGCATTTAAAAATAATCACGCATGAAAAAGTTGTATTTGATGACAATGTTGATGAAATATACACAAAAGGCACAGACGGTGAATTTGGTGTCTTGAAAAATCACGTTCCTTTAATGGCATCTCTTGATATTGGTGTAACAAAAGTTGTTAAAGACGGGCATGACAAATATTTCACAACAATGGGCGGTGTCTTTCAGTTTAAAGACAATGAAGCACTAATCCTTACAAATACCGCAGAATGTAGTGATGATATTGATGTTACCCGTGCGAAAGCTGCACTGGAAAGAGCACAGGCAAGACTGGCTGAAGCTGATGCCGCACTTGATGCTAAACGTGCAGAGGCTGCAGTTGCAAGGGCAATGGCAAGATTAAAAGCTACATTTAATAAATAATCATGGAAAAGACTTTTTATAATATTTTCAAAACTTTTTTCAAAGTCGGTACATTACTGCTCGGAGGCGGTTATGTAATATTACCTTTATTACAATCGGAACTGGTTGATAAGAGAGATTGGATTGACAATGAAGAGCTTTGTGAATATTATGCGCTGGGGCAAAGTGTTCCCGGAGTAATCGCAGTTAATATGTCGGCTTTTGTCGGATATAAATTGATGGGATTTTGGGGAGCTGTTGCTGCAATGTTAGGTATTGTTGCGCCATCTTTTCTTGCTATTGTAATTATCGCTAAAATGCTTGATGAAATTGTAGGATTAAAATTTATTCAAAGCATTTTTTGGGGCGTGGGAATAGGTGTTTTAATGCTGATTTTTCTTGCTGTCAAAGAAATGTGGATGAAAAGTATTGTTGATAAATACACAAGCTGGGTATTTTTCTTTGTATTTATACTGTCAGCTTGTTGTAAAGTTTCACCCGGTATTTTGATTGTTGCAGCTATTTTTCTCGGGATATTCAGAGAAAGTAAGCGTCGTGTAGAAGCAGCAAAGGTTGCTGAAATTAGTGAGGATGACGAGTCATGATTTTAGCACAGTTGTTTTTTGAATTCTTCCATATCGGACTATTATCATTTGGCGGCGGTTACGCGACATTACCATTTTTGTATCATATCGCAGAATTCAGACACTGGTATACTGCTAAACAATTAACCGATATGATCGCGGTATCATCAATAACACCTGGACCAATTGGAATAAATGTAGCAACATTTGCAGGATTTAAAACAGCCGGAATAGTTGGATCGCTTGTGGCAACTGCATCAATAGTTTTGCCTTCATTCATACTTGTTTTAATAATTTCAAGGTTGCTTGAACAATTCAAACATAATAAGTATGTCCGATCTATAATTTATACATTGAAACCTGCAGGATGTGGACTTTTAGCTGCGGTCGGAGTTGACATGTTTGTAAATAATACAAATGTTTTGGGGATGTTTTTGCTTGTAGTTTTATTTGTTCTCAGTCTTATTGAAAAGCGTGATCCGCTATTTTATCTTGGAGTTTCAGCAGTTGCGGGAATAATTGCCGGACTTTTTGGCTGGATCAATTAAAGCAGCGATTTTACCATTGTATTTAAGAGCATAAGCTTTTTAATTACAAAGCGCAGGGATGTTAAGCATCCTGTATTGAAGTGCCTGAGTTAAATGGGAAACTGATATTTGTTCAGATTCATTCAAATCGGCGATTGTTCTTGCGAGTTTGAGAACTCTGTCATAACGGCGTCCTGAAAGCTGATATTTAACGGCAGCAACGCGCATCAGTTCTTCGCATTTTGAGTCAAGCTGACAATATTTTCTGACTAACTTTGGTGTAAGTTCTGAATTTGTTAAAATTCCGTCATTTTTATATCGTTTTGATTGAATTTTTCGCGCTTTAATTACGCGCTTTCTTATTTCAGACGATGGTTCTTCTTTCATAGTTGAATTTATTAATTCTTCTGATGTAAGCCGCGGGACATCAATTTGTAAATCAATTCTGTCCAGTAATGGACCTGAAAGTCGCGATAAATAGCGATTAATTTGAAAATCCGTACATGTGCATTGTTTTTCTTTATCTCCGAGGTACCCGCAAGGACAAGGATTCATTGCTCCGAGTAGCATGAATTTTGCGGGATATTTCACGGATAATTTGGAACGTGTAATTACTACTTCGCCATCTTCAAGCGGCTGGCGCAAAACTTCTAATACATTTCTCGGAAATTCTACCATTTCATCAAGAAACAGGACCCCTCTGTGAGCAAGAGTAATTTCTCCGGGTTTGGGATTGGTTCCTCCGCCGACAATTCCGTTTGCAGATGCTTTATGGTGCACAGGACGAAACGGGCGTTTAGTCATTAAAGGTTCATCAGGAGGCAATAACCCGCTTACACTATAAATTTTTGTTAGTTCAAGAGCTTCCTGAAGTTCAAGAGGCGGCAAAATTGACGGGAAACATTTTGCCATTAATGTTTTCCCTGAGCCCGGAGAGCCTACCATAAGGATATTATGTCCGCCGGCAGCCGCTATTTCCAGTGCTTTTTTGGCTTTTTGCTGACCTTTTACATCTTTAAAATCATATAAATATTCTTCCTGACTGTTTTCATTCAGATAATTATTTATATTGATAACCGTAGGCTGTAACGGGTTAGAACAAAAATGTTCCGCAACATCACGCAGATATTTTGCACCGTAAACATTAATTCCTTCAACAAGTGCTGCCTCTCTGGCATTTTTTTCGGGCACAATAACATTTTTAATACCCATTTCTTTCAAGCCGAGCACAAGTGATAATACGCCGCTGACTTCCCGAATAGTCCCATCAAGCGAAAGTTCTCCAATAAATGCATAATCCTTTATCGCTTCTGCATTAATCACTTCTTCTTCTGCGAGAATTCCCACAGCTATCGGCAAATCAAAGTTTGTGCCTTCTTTTTTCAGGTCTGCCGGAGCAAGATTAACAATTACCTTTCTTTGCGGAAAGGTAAATTGTGAATTTTTAATTGCCGAACGCACTCTGTCACGGGCTTCATTAACCGCCGCATCAGGCAGCCCGACAACAGAAATTGCAGGCAAAGAATTGTTTGTGTCAATTTCTACTTCCACTTTATATGCATTTAAACCGATAACTGTTGCGGTTGTAACCTTATTTACCATAAAGTTATTATACTACAAATTTTTGGGTTATAATATTTGTATGCAAAACATAAAAAAAATACTTGCAATAAATTTTGGCGGCATTGGTGATGAAATATTCTTTTTACCAACCTTGATATCATTAAAAAAAGAATTTCCAAATGCCGAAATTACCCTTGCACTAGAACCAAGAAGCAAAGGGGTCAAGGATCTAACCGAAATAATTGATGATTTAATTTTTGTTGATGTAAAGGGTAAGAGTAAATATTTTGAGCTTTTAAAATTGATTGTTAAAGCCCGTAAGGGAAAATTTGATATGGTAATTTCCTCCGGCGGAAATAAAATGATAGCACTTTTGCTGGCTATGACAGGTATAAAAAAGCGTTATGGTTATGATACCGGTAAATTAAGCAAATTACTGTTAACAGAGACAGTGACACTAAATAAAAATCAATATGCCTGTGACATGTACCATGATTTGATTACACCTGTTACAAATTATAAAACATACCTTCCGGAAATAAACGTTAAACCGCAGGAAAAAATTCCTAATACAGTTTTAATCCACCCTGGGGTTAGTAAATTGAGTGTACAAAAAGGTATGATTAAAACAATCAACGCAGATATCTGGGCTAAGGCGATGAGTTTGCTTATTAGAAAAGGAAAACGTGTAATGCTTGCCGGCGGTCCTGATGATACGGAGTGTATTGAAACGATTCGCCGATATCTAAAAGCAAACGGGCAGGAAAATAATTATGAGGATTACTACGGTAAAACAAAAAGTCTGCATGATCTTGCTGAACTCATAGCAAAAGCAGAAATTTTTATCTGTTCGGATTCAGCTCCTTTGCATGTGGCAGTTGCCCTGAAAACAAAAACATTTGTAATTTTTGGACCTACTGATGATAAAAAACTTATTCCTCAATCCGAACTTGTAACCCCTATTAAGGCAAAAGATAATTGCCCCATAAAACCGTGTCTGTGGGAACATCGCCAAACTACATGTGAAACCTTAGACTGTTTAAAAATTACTGCAGAGGATGTGGTAAATTCTGTTTTAGGAAGTTTTGTTACCAAATAGTTAGTAATAAGAAATTTAATTCAAAATTACGGTTACGGACTTTATAGTGGTGACTATTTTAAGATTTACGGTATATTTTTCATCAGTTCGTTCATATCTATTTCAAACGTTTTTGCAATGTCGTACACAAGAAAAACGGACGGTGTTTGCAGTCCTCTTTCCAGAAGGCTGATAGTGCTCTCGCTTACATTAATACTTTCTGCAAGTTCAGACTGTGTCAAGTTTTTTCTATATCTTTCCGCCTTCAAATTTCTGGCAAATATTTTATTTCTTTCATCTTTCATATCAAGATTATACTTACTTGACAAAATTAACTTAAGCGAGTAAACTATTAGTTGCTGGTAGTAAACTACTAGTAGAAACGATTAGAATATGAGGTATGAATATGTCAAAATACAAAATTTATTTATGTTTCAATAAAATGATAAAAGCTTTTACGCTGGCAGAAGTCTTAATTACTCTTGCAATAATAGGGGTTGTTGCGGCATTTACCATACCGTCTCTCGTGCAAAAATACAAAGAAAGAGAAACCATCACCAGGGTTAAGGAATTTTACAGTGTTTTTTCTCAAGCATATCAGTTAGCAATATTGGAACACGGTACTTTTGACCAGTGGGGGCTTGGTGACACACACGAGAAAGTAGAACAAGAAGATGGCAGTTTTCAAAGAGATGAATATTCTTTAAATAATTACAATAAATTCTTTGATATTATTAAACCTTATTTAAAATATGATTCTTACACACCTTTTGATAATACCAATGTCGGTCAAGACCCTAATGGGCATGACCTTGAAGTAGATGCCAAAAGTAGGGGGTTGAGATTGGCAAACGGTACTGCAATAAGAGGTATTCATCTGGCAACATCCAAATGTGATGAGATTGATTATTGTGGAGATTTTTATATCGTAACAGATGGCGGTTCAGTGTCGGAAGAAAAAGGGGATAATCAAGCGTATAAACGCCCGCAAACTTTCAACTTTAGGCTGCATAAAGATCATATTGCCCCACTAACATTAACACAAAGTAGTTTTGAATCTTATTGCATTCAGGGAAATAATTATTCATACTGTACAGAATGGGTATTAAAAAACGGAAATATGGATTATTTGCACTGTGATGATCTTGAAATAAACGGCAAAAACAAATGTAATTAGGCAATTTAGGGCATCAATAGACTTGAATTTGTGCTGTCATTATAATTTTTTAAATACAAATATATTGATGAAGAAAGACTAAAATTTTATCTTCAAGCAAGTTATATTCTGCTTAATTATAAAATCCGTGTATAATTTTGTGAAATATACGCAGTTTTTCATCGTCAAGCTTTTGTGCTGTCTCATTTATGTCTTTTAGTATTTTTTCTCGGCTTGCCAGATGTTCAGTGATAAAAAAGTCGTTAATTTCTATATTAAAAGCTTCTGCCAGTCTTGTAAGTGTTTCTAAAGAAGGTACATTACGTCCTGTTTCAATACGTTGAATTGTTCTAAAATTAACATCGATCAGTTCAGCAAGCTGTTCCTGTGAAATATGTCTATTGCGTCGTAATTCTTTTATTCTTAAGCCTATACTATTTAAATCGAACATAATGTTATCCTACTATTTTTTTGTTAATGTAAGTACAACATTTATATATCAATTTTGCTTGACAATGTTATATAAATGTCGTAATATCATGACATTAATATGCATAAAGTTTTTAATTCATACATAAACATATGGAGGTATACATGAAAATAAAAAAAGCTTTTACGCTGGCAGAAGTCTTAATTACTCTTGCAATAATAGGAATTGTAGCAGTAGTGACAATTCCTACACTTGTTCAAAAATACAAGGAGCAGGTTACTGTAACCAAAGTTAAAAAAGCTTATGCTGTTTTGACTAATGCAATGCAGATGGCAATAATTGAAAATGGCACTCTGGACACATGGGGATTTGACGGGACATACGAAGATGAAGAAGGAAATACTCAAATATCTCAGGAAGGTTCAGCAAAGTTTGCCAGAATATTTTCCAAATACCTCAACAAAAGTACAATATGCGAAGGAAATATGGATTGTATAGGCGGTTACGATCAAAAAGTTATGAATGGTGATGATTATACTATCGAAGCACAAGGTGCCTATGCAATAATCTTAAATGATGGAACAGGCGTCGCATTTACTCCATGGTACAATGGTGCAGTCTGTGAAAATCGTGCGAATGCCTGTGGATCAATTACTATATATACAGATTTAGGTAAAACAGCACAATATGGTGTGAATACATTTACTTTTTATGCTTACAAAGACAGAATAGTACCTTTTGGATATCGTGGTCAAACGGGTGACAACTCGTTTGAAGAAAAATGTAAGTATAATGGCGGAAATTTTGAAAACGGACTTGCCTGTACAGGATGGGTTATTGAGATTGGTAATATGGAATATCTTCGTTGCGGTGATTTGTCATGGGATGGCAAGCATAAGTGTAATGAATAAAAAATAAAAAAGGCTCAAATTAAGAGCCTTTTTTAATAATTTACTATATAATTAAATTAAAATTAAACATCAGGCAAGTCACCTTTTACAACCGCAACTTCATCGCTTTCAAGTTCAAAGACTTTATGCAATGCTTTTACGGCCTGCTGGGCTTTTTCTTTATCAACAAGACAACTTATCTTTATTTCACTTGTAGATATCATACGAATGTTAATATCATTTTGCGCAAGGGTCTCAAACATGGTTGATGCAATACCCGGTCTGTCAATCATGCCTGCTCCGACGATTGACACTTTTGCAATATTATCATCAACTTTTATTTCGCCGCAATTTAATTCATTTTTCATACTTTCAAGTGTTGCCATTGTTTTAGGTAAATCAGATTTTTCAATAGTGAAAGCTATATCGTTAGTGTTTGAAATTTTTCTTGCATATGACTGGATAATCATATCTACAGAGATATTTTCTTTTGCGAGTTTACTGAATATTAAAGCAGCAGAGCCGGGTTTATCCGGAACATCACAAACTACAATTCTTGCCTGAGAAAGGTCAGCAGCAACTCCTGCGACCGGTTTATAAATTTCCATGTTGTCAACTCCTAGTATTAAAGTACCTAAATTTTCCAGTTTAAAACTGCTTCTTACACGCAGCGGAACATTAAACTGTTTAGCAGTTTCAACACTGCGCGGATGAAGGACATTTGCGCCGGCATGTGCAAGTTCAAGCATTTCTTCATAGGATATCTGCTCAAGTCTTGATGCATTAGGAACAACACGCGGATCAGTTGTATAAACACCTTCAACATCAGTATATATATCACAGCGTTCTGCGTTCAATGCTGCGGCAAGTGCAACGGCAGATGTATCTGAGCCTCCTCTGCCAAGCGTTGTAATTTCACCGTCCTCTGTTACCCCTTGAAATCCGGCAACAACAATAATTTTTCCTTCATTGAGATTTTTTCTTAATTTTTCAGTTTTTATATCTATAATTCTGGCTTTTGAGTGAACATTTTCAGTCATTATGCCCACTTGCATTGCATTAAAACTTACCGCCTCATAACCTGCTGCCTGTAGTGCTATTGCAAGCAAAGCAATAGATACGCCTTCACCTGTTGACAAAAGCATGTCCATTTCACGCCCTGAAGGATTCGGGTTAAGGTCATGAGCCATTTTTACAAGGTAATCTGTAGTGTGCCCCATTGCAGAAACTACAACTACTACGTCATTCCCGTTTTCTTTTTCTTTAATGACCGTTCTTGCTACATTCTTAATTTTTTCGGTATCTGCTACAGAAGTTCCTCCGAACTTTTGAACAATAATTTTTCTCAATTTTTATTTTTCCTGTATATTTTTTAAAAGTTCCGTTAGTTCCGATTTTTCTTCGGGGTATATAAAGTTTCCAAGATTTTCCGCTTTTTCGGCAAATCCTATTGCTTCTTTAACATTATATTCACAAACATTATCTTTTACAAGTTTGTAACAGGAATAAAATAACAAATTTAATATTTCTACATTATTTTCATCCAGTTTCAGAGCTTTACGCAATTTTCTCTGAGCATCAGCATAGTCATTTTGTGAAAACAGATATTTTGCAAAATCCATATATGCCTTGAAGAATATAGGATTTTTATCCAGAGCAGAATTATATGAGTCTTTAACTTTATTGGAATTATCTTGTTGTTCATAGCATTTTGCCATGAAATAATCAATTAGCGCGAAGTCATTTTTTTCTTCTCTTAATTGACGAAGTTTGGAAAGAGCGGTATCTATGTCATTATTTTGATAAGCTATGAGAGCATTCGTAAGTTTGGATGTAAACATATCAGGAGTGTTTTCAGCCAATCTTTTTGATTCTTCCGTATTACCTGTCATAAAATAGTTCAAAGCAAGATTTGATTGAATTTCTTTATCATCTGGTTTAAGTTCCAATGCTTTTAAAAGTTTTGCGGTTGCCTCATTGAATCTGTCGAATTTATGAAGTGCAATAGCCCATTCAAGATATAAAGGCGCAGAGATTAACTCTTTTTCTTCGGCTGTTTGAAAATATTTTAAGGTATTTTCTACATCCCAATTTATCGTGTAGATATTTGCTATAAGTATATAGCATGGCAGCATATTTGAATTGTATTCCAGCGATTTTTTAGCGTAAAACAATGCATTGTCATAATCTTTTTTTATAAATTTCAAATGAGCATATTCATAAGTATTGGACTCATTAGGACTTATATTCGCAAGAAAAGCAAGCCGCGTTTCAGCTTTGTCCAATTCGTTTAGCCTGATATCCATGACTGCAGCCAGAAATAGAGCCGAAAAGTTATATCTGTTTACTTTTGCCGCTTCTACAAATTTTACACGTGCTTCTTCATAACGTTTTTGTTTCATTAAAGCCATACCCCAGCCTGTGTATGTATCCGTGTTGCTGTGTGCGACTTTATCGGCATTTTCAAACGATTTTTCAGCCTCTACATACTTGTTGATATTTATTAAAGCAAAGCCTAATTTCTGCCAGATAGTTTTGTCTTCAGGATTTAAGTCTGCAGAATCCTGATAAAATTCTACAGCCTGCTCATAATTGTTAAATTTTTCAGCTATCATCCCCTGATATTTCAAAACACGCGCATCTTTTTGCGGTAACTCCATTGCCTCATCAAGAATTAACTTCGCTTCCAGATATTTTTCCTGATCGTACAATTTTTTTGCTCTATTTACATAAGCAACCGACGGCAGGGACTGAATAACGGAATCTTTCTGATAACTGTTAATTGAGTGATTTAGAGTTCTAATTTTTTCAATAATTTTTTTTAACCATTCACCCATATACAAAACTTCCAATCTTTGCTATAATCAAAGTATAGCATAAATCAGAAGTAAATTAAAAAAGGTTAAGATAATTTAAATATGGCATGGTATCTTTTAAATATTGCAATTCTTACATCTCTTGTGCTTTTGTTTATAGTCACAAGACAGACAAACCGGCGCTGGTCAAAAATTAATGATTATTTAGGCATAGTTACCAATACCGTTAATTCAGTTCGTTACGGGAATTTGTCAACAAAGATTGAAGAGATAAGCCATCCTACTTACCAGAATGTCACAGACAGTATTAACAGAATGGTTGATACACTTAATGATCGTGAAAAAATGATTATTGAATATCAGGCTGAGCTTATGCGTCAGAACAAATTACTTGAAAGTGTTATTAATTCACTTTCTGATGGTATCTTAATCGTAAATGAAAAAGGCGTTATCCTGCGTGCAACTCCAAAGATTTCAACATGGTTTGGAGTAAAAGGAGCAGATTTAATAGGAAAAAACATCTTTGATTATATTCAGATAACAGAAAATATTAGTATTGAACGCCTGAATAATCTTGATATCTTTATTAAACATTCTCCGGCAAACAATTTTTATATTTCTTCAATAAAACTGTCGCTTGATGATAACAAAAAACGCTATGTACTTTTAATTACCGACGTAACTAACGAACGTGAACTTGAAAAGCTTAAAGAGGATTTTGTTGCTACACTTACACATGATTTAAAAGTACCAATCGTGGCAGAAAGTAATATGCTTAACTTTTTTCTTGATGAAAAATTCGGAGCTATTAATGACAAACAAAAATTAGCCCTTCTGAATATGAAAAATTCAAACAAAGAACTTGTGGATCTTGTACAAATCCTTCTGGAAACTTACAAAATGAAAGAAAAGGGCATACAATTATACAAAGAAAACATTATGTTAAACGGATTTTTAACCTCGGTTATTGACGAAATGCAGCCAATTGCTGAAAATGCCGGTCTAAAAATTAATTTTACCCTCAAACGTGATATAAAAGTTTTTGCGGATGCTATGCAGCTGGAAAGAGTTGTTAAAAATCTTATATCAAATGCAATTTCTCACAGTAATACTTCCGAAAATATTGATATACTGACCGGAGAATTACCCGGCTTTATAACCGTATCAGTTGTTGATTACGGTCAAGGAATACCACAGGAAGAATTAAAACTTATTTTTAATAAGTATTATTCGGCAGCTAAAAAGTTCAGAAAAATTGGAACAGGTCTGGGACTTTACTTATCACAGCAGATTATACAGGCACATGGCGGGGAAATTATAGTAACAAGTGAAGAAAATGTGCGCACAGAGTTTTGTGTAAAACTGCCTATATAGCCGGTTTAAACGAAAAATATCTTCACTCAGACATTGTTGTGAAGTAAAATTATTTATCAAACTCTCATATCCACAAGCCGGACCCGCAATGGGTCAGGCTTAACAACATTCTCTCACTCTATTTGGCAAATTCATCTGCAAAAGCTTTTGAAATATTTATCCCCGTGAAATAAGCTTGTGCAGAAGGCTGTCCCTTAGCTAACTGCTCTTTTTCTGCCTTTTCGCCTACAGCCATTGATTTTTTAACCAGTTCAGGATTTTCTTCCAGCATTTTCAAATCATTTTCAATTGAATCAGCCGCTTTAACTTGAATTTGAGATTGTCCGATAGCTGCTGCCGGATCATTACCCAAATCTTTTTGAGTCATTTCTTTAGGCGGATCTTGAATTTGATTCACTGCCGGAGGCTGTTCTGCCGGTTTTGTTTCTTTCGGGGTTACGTTCGGTTGGATTGGCAACCCTTTGTTTGGATTAATTTCTGTCATAGGCACTTCCTCATTTTCTCCAAATACATATTTGTTTTCGTGTTTTATGCTTTAAAACCCAAAGATTATTTTTTTTGCTAGTTTACCATAAAAAAATTACAAAAATTAATAATAAATTTTTCTTAATATTTTTTATGCTATCATTTATTATATACTAATTAAGAAAGTAATGCAACTATGAACTTGAGTAAATTATTAACAGCAATAAGCCCGAAAGAAGTTTTAAGCAACCTGCCGGATGCGGTATTTGTTCTGGAATTAGACGGCAAAATATGCTGGGTAAATAAAAAAACTGTTGCATTATTTGAAGTAGAAAAATCAATTTTGCAAAATTGTAATTTTGATGATTTTGTGACCGACGGAATGAAAGATGTTGCGAAATCAGCAAATAAACGTACATCTGTTATTACCGGCGCAGTAAGCGGGGAAGGCAGAGAATTCTTTGTGGAATTGAATGCCAGATTTTATGATGATCAGTATTATGTAACTCTTCGTGATGTTACGGCAATGACTGATATCTTTAATAATGCGGAAGAAACAAATCGTCTGACAAAAGATAAAAATCTTATGCTGGACAAATTATCTATAGATATAAAAGGTCCTTTACAATCTATGCTTGGATTTTCTCAAGCTTTGCTGGACGGGCTTGGCGGTGAAATTTCCGAAAAACAGGAAAAATATATTAAAATAATTAATAAAAATGCAACGGATATGCTGTTTTTTATGGATAAATTCCTGGAATTTTCTAAATCTGAAGCTAATTACTACAAGCCGGACTGTCAGATGTTTGATGTAATAAATACAATTCAGGCAGTGTTAAGGAGTAATGAAGTTGCATTTGCCGCAAAAAATCTGGCTGTAAACTTTGATTATGAAGAGTTTGATAAGAAAACTATCTATTCAGATGAAAATTTTCTTAAGCTTATACTGCAAAATATTCTGGAAACAGCCATTAAATTGACTGAAATAGGCAGTATTACAATAAAACTGTTCCATCCTGAAAACGAAACACTCAGAGATTATGGAATAAGTCATAAAGATGACAGCAATAAATATTTACAGCTAACTATTACCGATACAGGAATGGGGTTGACTGAAAATGAACAGGAAGACCTTTTCAATCCATATTCTCATCTTGATAAGGTAAATAAAAAGAATATAGTCAGAGCATTCGGGCTTGGAACAGCTTTAAATCTTGCTGAAAAATTGAATGGAACAATTCAGGTAAAATCTGAAGTTATGAAAGGATCCGAATTTAATATTATATTACCGATAGATAAGGAAATTGATGAGTAAAGTTGTTTTAAAAAACGTAACAAAGATTTACGATAAGAAAAAAGTTATAAACAATATTGATTTAACAATAAATGATAAAGAATTTGTAGTCCTTGTAGGTGCCTCAGGTTGCGGCAAATCAACTGTATTACGTATGATAGCAGGGCTTGAGGAGATTACGGAAGGTGAAATATATATAGGGGATAAAAGAGTAAACGATATTCCGCCTAAAGACAGAGATATAGCTTTTGTTTTTCAGAGTTATGCATTATATCCTCATATGACGGTTAGGGAAAATATTGCATTCGGGCTGAAAATGCGTAAAGTTGATAAAGCAACAATAGAAAAAAAAGTTCAGGAGGCTGCTGAAATACTGGATCTTGGAGAATATTTGGATAGAAAACCTAAACAGCTTTCAGGCGGTCAAAGACAGCGTGTTGCTTTAGGACGCGCCATTGTACGGAATCCTAAAGTTTTTCTTATGGACGAACCTTTATCTAATTTAGATGCAAAATTGCGTGTTCAAATGCGTTCTGAAATAAAAAAATTACACGAAAAATTGCAGACCACATTTATTTACGTAACTCATGATCAGACAGAAGCACTTACAATGGGAGATAGAATTGTAGTCTTAGACAAAGGAGTTATACAACAGGCTGATAAACCGGAAGTTATTTATAGTGAACCTGCAAACACCTTTGTAGCAGGCTTTATCGGATCTCCTCAAATGAATTTCATCAATGCCAAAGTTGTATCCGGCGGACTTAATTTTGATAATGTTTTTTTGCCGTATGATAATGATTTTTCAGGGAAAAAAGAAGTAATTATCGGTATCAGACCTGAAAAAATGGTGTGCGGCGGTGAAATTCGGCTTGATGTAAATGTAGATATGGTTGAACTGCTTGGCAGTGAAAAAGTTGTCTATTTTACAATCGACGGACAAAAATGTTCAGCCAAATTACCGGCAGAAAAAGAACTCCAAAATGTCTTGAAATTAAGTATTGAAAAATCCGATATTTATATTTTTGATGCTGATACAGGTGTCAGAATTTTCTAAAATAATTTTTTAAAGAGCTTTATTATTACCATTATAAATTTGTTTGTGATACTTTAATATTATACGCGAATTATATAAGGATATAAAAATGATTGATACATCAATGAAAATAGAAGATTTACCTACAGTTTATGACCCTAAAGAAACTGAAGAAAGCATATATAAATTCTGGGAAGAAGGCGAGTTTTTCAAGGCTGATGCCAAAAGCCCTAAACCACCTTATTCTATTGTTATTCCACCGCCTAATGTTACAGGTGTACTGCATATGGGGCACGCATTGGATGAGACATTGCAGGATATTCTGATACGTTATCACAGAATGGCGGGATATGAGACTCTCTGGATGCCGGGAACCGATCACGCCGGCATTGCAACACAAAATGTTGTAGAAAAAAAATTACGTGAACAAGGATTGTCACGTTATGATTTAGGTCGTGAAAAATTTTTGGAAGAAACATGGAAATGGGCAAATGAACATAAATCAGCTATCCTTGATCAGTGTAAACGTCTGGGCGCATCATTTGACCGCTCAAGAGAAAGATTTACTTTTGATAAAGGCTGTTCTGATGCAGTAAAAGAAGTTTTTGTAAGGCTTTATGAAAAAGGGCTAATATACAAAGGGGCATATATTGTCAACTGGTGTCCTCGCTGCAACAGTGCAATTTCTGATGTTGAGACGGAATATGAAACTGAACAGGGGCATTTGTGGGAAATTTCTTACCCGCTGAAAGGTGAACCGGGAGCAATTATAGTTGCAACTACAAGACCGGAAACAATTTTTGGTGATGTCGCAATTGCTGTTCACCCTGATGATCACAAGTATTCGGAATTGGTAGGCAAAACAGTTATTATCCCGCTTTCAGGTCGTGAAATACCTATTATTGCGGATGAATATGTTGATAAGAATTTCGGAACAGGAGCTGTAAAAATTACTCCTGCGCACGATCCAAATGATTACGAAGTTGGAAAACGACACAATTTAGATCCGATCTGGGTTATAGATACAGAAGGCAAAATGAAGGCTTGCGGTGAAGTGCCGCCTGAATTACACGGGCTTGACCGATATGAAGCACGGGAAAAAATTGTAGGAATGTTGTCTTATAACAATTTCCTTTTAAGAACACGTGATCACGAACATAATGTAGGCAAATGTCAGCGTTGCAACACAACAATTGAACCGCTTTTGTCCGAACAATGGTTTGTAAAAATGGAACCGCTTGCAAAAGAAGCAATTGCTGCAGTAAAAGACGGACGTATCAAATTTGTTCCTGAACGTTGGGAAAAGAATTATCTCGGCTGGATGGAAAATATACGCGACTGGTGTATTTCCCGTCAGTTATGGTGGGGACATCAAATACCTGCTTATTATCACAAAGTAACAGGCGAAATGGTTGTTGCACGTGAAAATCCTGATCCGGAAAATTATGTACAGGACCCTGATGTTCTGGATACATGGTTTTCTTCTGCGTTGTGGCCGTTCTCTACTATGGGCTGGCCTAATACAGATGCTGAAGATTTCAAAAAATTCTATCCGACAACAACTCTTGTAACAGGATTTGATATTATTTTCTTCTGGGTTGCAAGAATGATTACCATGGGATTGGAATTTACAGGCAAAGCTCCATTTTCAACTGTTTATATCCACGGGCTTATCCGTGATGAAAAAGGGCAAAAAATGTCTAAATCTAAAGGCAATACAATTGACCCTGTAAAAATCATTGATAAATACGGCTGTGATGCTTTAAGATTTACAATGACATCTCTTTGTACTTATGGAGGTCAAGATATAAAAATCAGTGATGAAAGATTTGAATACGGTCGAAACTTTGCTAACAAAATCTGGAATGCCTCAAGATTTGTATTAATGAATTTGGATGGTGTTGATAACAAAGACATTGATTTTTCAAATCTAACAATTGCTGATAAATGGATTCTGGATAAATTAAATACCACTGCAAAAGAAATTAATGAAAATATTAAGGAATATAGAATCGGTGAAACCGCGCATGTATTATATGATTTCTTCTGGAATTCATACTGTGACTGGTATGTTGAAATTGCCAAAATTCAACTGCAGGACAATTCTTTAAAACTCAATACTCAACGAGTTTTGAGATATGTTCTTGATATGGCGTTGAGAATGTTACATCCTATAATGCCGCATATTACTGAACGTGTATGGCAGCTTATCCCGAAACAATCTGAATTTAAAGCTATAATGATTGCAGATTACCCGCAATATAATGAAAAATTGGCGTTCCCTCAAGAGGCAAAAGAAATGGAGCTTGTATTTGAAACCATTAAATCACTTAGAAATGTACGTCAGAGTTTCAATATTGCGCACTCTGTAAAAGTAAATATAGAAATACGTGCAGACAAGGACGAAGAACCGGTATTTAAAGCAATTGAGTCATATATAAGACGGCTTGCGAGAGTTGAGGGGATTACATATGCACAAATGGATGCAGCTGTTCCTCCAAAATCTGCGACGGCTGTTGTTTCAGCATCAAAAATTATAGTGCCGCTTGCTGATTTAATTGATCTTGATGCAGAAATTGCCCGTCAGCAAAAGAAACTGGATAAATTGACCGCTGAAAAAAAATCTCTGCAAGGAAGAATTAACAATCCTAAATTTGTTGCAAATGCCCCAAAAGAATTAATAGAACAAACAAAAGAACGCATTGCAGAAATAGATATTCAGGAAAATACCATTTCTGAACTAGTAAAATCGTTAACAGCTTAGGTTGTTAAGATATATTAAAGATATACAAAACATGCCGCAAATTCCGGTATGTTTTGTTTTAATATTATCAGTATTTTAATAAAAAAACAGAAAGGACAAAAATATGGCTATACAAAAAACTGGCTGGGATTTTACCAAAATGGCAGTAAAAAACAGACAAAAATTGATGAGTGTTCCACTTAACGATAAAAGTACTGCAAAAGTTCTCTGGAATGATAATTCTGTTGACTGTTTTATAATGAAAAATGGTCAAATGATTGAAGGACGCGGGGCTCAGGGTAACCCGGATTTTATTAGTAATGAGCTTGCCATAATTTTGGATAAAGTTAGAAAAGTTGCAGAACCCGGATTCGACTTATTGACAAATTTTATCAAAGCGTCTTTAAATACAGTAAAGTAATGTAAAGTTAGTTTACAAAAACTTTACAAAAATGTAATCATATGTTAAAATATATACATAAATTATTGTTATATATGTCGTAGAAAAGGATGACAATGGAGTAAAGTAAAAAATGGCATCAAAAAGTGAATTAGATTTTGAAGAGTTATTAAAACAGTATGACTACAATTTCCAAAAAGGAGATTTAGTGAAAGGGGTTGTCTGCGGTTACGATAATACAGGCGCGATGGTTGATATAGGAGCAAAAACAATTGCCGTTGTGCCGGAACGTGAAGCCGTAGAAAAAGGTGAAAGTATAGAAAATAAACTTGTTAAAGGCAATGAGTATGAGTTTTTAATTATTCGTGAAGAAGACGAAGATGGTAAGTTCCTGTTATCACGTAAAAAAGTAGACTTAGCTTATGCCTGGAAAGAACTTGAAAAAGCAAAAGCTGCAGATGAAACAATTCTTGGTACTATCGCCGGTATTGTTAAAGGCGGCTTGTTAATAGATATCTCAGGCGTTAGAGGATTTGTACCTTCAAGTCAGTTGCGTTCAAAGGAAACTGATTTAGAAGTTGGAAGTAAAATCGAGTTAAAAATCTTAACTCTTGATGCCCAACAAAATAACTTTATTTTATCTAATAAAAAAGTATATGATGACAGTGTAGTAGAAGCAAGAAAAAATGTATTCTCACAAATTGAACCGGGTCAAATTGTAAAAGGTGATGTTGTGAGAATTACTGATTTTGGAGCATTTATCGACTTAGGCGGCATTGACGGATTGTTACCGCTTTCTCAGTTAAGCTGGCGTTGGATTGACCATCCTACAGATATATTAAAAGTCGGCGACAAAATTGATGTTGAAGTTATTGCTGTTGATCACGACAAACAACGTGTCTCTTTAAGTTTGAAAAACCTTGAACCGGATCCATGGCTTGAGGCAGAAAAACAAATTAAAGAAGGCGACAAGGTAGAAGGTACTATTACAAGAATTAAACACTTCGGGGCTTTTGTTGAAGTATTCCCGGGCGTTGAGGCATTGCTGCCGCATAATGAAGTTGAAGAACTTCAAAACAAACAAGATTGTATCTTGAAAGTTGGCGACAAGGTAATGACTTATATTCTGAAATTCAATCCTGCAGACAAACGTATTGCCTTAACAGTGAATGAACCGGAAATAAAAACTGAAGCTGTTGAAGAAACCGTTGAAGAAACAACTTCGCAGGATTCAGAATCTGTTGAATAAACAATATTAAATAATATATAAAGACCGCATTATTAAAATGTGGTCTTTTGGTTATGAGAATGTTAAATTTTATACGGATAATCGTCTTTGTATTCCCAGTTATCAAGATAGATTAGATGAGAACAATATTTTCCGTTTCGGGTACATTGTTCATGAATATATTCACGATAGTCTTCTGTGTTTGTAGTATATGTGCCATAACTATATGTTCCGAAATATTGTTTTTCAGAACCAAAAGAGGTTTGTCTAAATTTATTAACAGGAGAAAATATAAATCTATATATGTCATATCCTTCCTTATTGGGTCCCTTATTGCCATTAACATCATAAAAGAAGTCTATACAATCTCCGTTATAAATATAGAAAGTGGCTCCATCATTTAAATAAACTTTTGAAAGTTTGAAAATCTCACTATTATTAACTGTTAAAGGTTGCTCCTCTTCTACTTTTGAATATTTCATGTAAGGTAAAATATATTTATTTACGAATTCAAATCCATCTTTTGCATTTGTTAATTTCGCCTGTTCCTTTTCATCCTCATCTTCTATCTCAGTGTATGGAATATCATCCTTTTTATCCCAGGTATCAACTTCACCATTTTGTACGGTTGAAAGCTGTATTGCCTGCTGCATAGTGCTATAAAATTTCTTTAATTTTGTTGAGTATTCTTTCTTTTTGTAGCTTTGCATAAGTTCAGGAATAGTCAATGCAGCTACTATGCCGATTATCGCAAGTGTGATCAGCACTTCGGCAAGAGTGAATGCGGCTTTAGCCGTTTCCTGCGTAGTGGTACAGCCTCTCTTGTTTTCTGTAGCAGCAGAGCCAAAACTTTTGGATAGATTTATTTGGTGCATATTTTAACTCCTTTCATAATTTTTGTAAATTTATAACTATATTATTGACATGTTATAGCATGATGTAAGTTATAAGTCAACAATTTTAAAATTATAACTATGAACAAAACAGAATTGCTAAAACGTTTCGGTAAGAATATAAAAATTGAACGCATAAAAAAAGATATGACACAGGAACAGCTCGCAGAAAAACTCGATGTAAGCCGAACATATCTTGCCAGTGTAGAATGCGGTAAAGAAAATATGTCACTCGGCAAAATTCTTGAAATTGCTCAGGTATTAGATATTGATATAGAAAAACTGCTTAAATTTTCAGATGATTAGTATAAAAATTCACATTACTAAAGTAACAGCACTACATTATTTAAATTAATTGTCTTGAAACTTCTACTGCAAACGTATGATTTTGTAGTATCTCCGATATATTTTTTTAATCCTGTGCCGTATAATTTATTATAGTTATGTTGACTTTTCTAAAAACATAATTAATAGATAAATGTAGTAGTATTAAAATTTTATATAATCAGGAGAATTGCTTATGGGTATGGCAGCTTCACAAGCCAGATATCTGGCATTAACAGCAAGAAAAACTAACGTAGAATATGAAGGTCAACAGGTAAACCAGGCACGTACAGCACTGGCAAACCAGAGTGCAAACACATTTAATGACCTGCTTGCTCTGGAAGTACCTACAGCCCCTAGTACAAATGATTACACAACTGTTCAATATTCATATGAAGATGGAACTATTGGAGAGACAATAACCGATATGACCCCTCTATATGATGACCCTGACTATAATTATATGGTTACCCATTACCACTATTCAGATGTGTTTACAGGTGTGCAATCAATGAAAACAAACCCGCAAGTCGTTATGGGGGTTGATCCTGTACGTAATACCGTGGATCGTGCTAATATTACTCAGGACGCTGCAACAGGTACATATCTGGTTAACGGTCAGCAAGTTCAAGATTATAATCCTTTAGATAATGTCCAAAGTGATAGTTTAAATCAGATTTATGAAGAATATCCGGAATTTGAAGATGTTGCTCCTGGAGATATCGGATATTATCTTGATGCCGATAATAATATGCATTTCCTTGATAAAACACAGTTAAATGGCACAGAAAATATGTTTGATTATCATGTGGAATCAGAAGTTCCAACTTATGTAGGTAATTGTGAACTAGACTCATACACAGAGCTAATAAATGATCCTGATGTAAACTATGAGGATTTGAAAGAAGCAGTAGAACAAATTAGAGAAGATTTTCCAAATAGCACATTTGCTCAAGCTGCAGATGAAGATATTTATACCTGGGAGTATCAGGGGAAAAGATATTTTGCCTGCAGAGATGACTTATATGCAAGTGCAATATCCGGACCTGATCCGACATTACCGACCGAAAATCAGGATAAATTAACTTATTACAATGCACAGGATGTCAAAACAAAAATTGAACGTACAGAAAAAGCATTTGTTGATTTTGATGATCAAGGACGTGCTGAAACTATCCGTTTTGAAGATTCCTCACTGACGTTTTCACTTAATACAGAAACAATCACTGATGAAGCGGCATATCAAGATGCGATGAATCAATATAACTATGAACGTGATGTCTATGAAAAAGCAATTGAAGATATAAATGCAAAAACTAAACAAATTCAAGAACAGGATAGAACGCTGGAATTACGTTTGAGACAACTTGATACAGAACAGCAGGCTTTACAAACAGAAATGGAAGCCGTTGCTAAGGTAATTGAAAAGAATATTGAATCTACATTCAAAACATTTGAATAGTAATAGTCAACTTTAAGAGAGGATCTTATGGCATACAAAAATGACAGCTTTCTGGTAATAGCAAACAAATTTGGTTCAGCAAGCGGCGACGCGAAAGCAATGCTGTTTGAAACATATGATAAATTGAGAGACTTAACCGTATCCGGCAGCGGTCAGGGTACGGGGTTTGAAGCGACCGGCGGGTTCTTATACAGTCTGGCCAGTATGCTCGCCCCTTCATCATTTGCTACTGTGTTTGGTGGATCAGATTCTATGAATGTACCGGGAACTTCCTATTATTCGAATTTTTCAGGCGGCACATCATTTGGTATAGACTCATTATATAACTACTCAGGATTTCCGGGTGGCGCAGCTCCTATTTCATGGGGATTAAGCGGAACTACCACGGGTGGAGCAGCAAATATTTTAGGCTGGGGCTCTTCAACGAGCGGTGTTGCAACAGGTTATGCGTCAAATATGGGCGGTATTGCAGATATTGCAAGTGCTGCGGCTTATGGTGTGGGAGCGGCAAATGGCTATGGATTCTTTGCAAAAAATATTGTCCTTCCGGTTGCCGGCGTTATTTCCGGTTGGGGCGGTATTATGCAGGCTGCAGCTCCATATTTGGGTGAATACGGGCTGCCGGCTCTTGTTATGGGGAACTTAATGCAAGGTACAACTTCATCTGCTCTGGCTGCTTACCAGCGTGTTACCGGTAACATTACTGCAAATGCCGATACTATCCTGTCTAATAAAGTTCGTAACATTGAAACAGTATGCAAAATGTTAGATACACAGGGTGATGTAGTTAAAAAAATGCTTAAAGAATCTATTGATGGTGATAGTAAAGCCATTCAAAACTTGTAATAACTCATGTAAAAATTTATTACAAAAGACATTTAAGTTGGCTTATTGATTAAAGTTTAAGCCAACTTTTATCGTTAGTAAAAATAGTAATGTATGTATTCGTTTGAAATCAGAATTTAGACTTATCAAATGATTAAGACATGTTAAGACGCCATTAAAAACATGGCAATAATTGCCCGAAACTTGTTTTATTATATGTAGGTCTAAAGTTACAAAGGAGAAAAATGCTTCGAGAAACTTTAGAATTGAATATAAAAAGGTTGATAGACTTTTTAATATATTCAAGAAACTTCATAATAAGAAAAAATCCAATAAAAGCCATGATAAATTCAATAACAGACGGCTTAAGAGATTTTCTTACTATGAAAAAAAAGTTAAAGATGGCACAATACAGGTTGAACTATCACCGTCATCAGTTTCATAAAATGGAGCAGTTGATCGCCGAAAATAACCAGCATAGTTTCCTGAAAGGTACCCATCTTAACGAAACCAGATAAAAGTAAAAGGTAAAAGGTAATGGGCATACTGGTAGCAACAATACGACTTCAATATCTTATACAACAGAAGTCCAATTTGGAGTATAAGATACAGTTGATTACACAAGCTAAAATGGGCTTGATGCAATCAACAAATGAATTGATGTCTGTTGGTAACGATTATGATCCGGACTCCCCGATTGTAAAAATATTGCAGCAGCGGCAGGCGAAGATGAAAATACTTGAAGCGCAATTAGATGCCCAGATGCAGCAGTATCAAAATCAACTAAAAGCAGTCGAAACTGAAATGGAATCAGCTAGAGGCATAATAGAAAAGAATATTGAACACTCATTTAAGTATTAAGGTATAATGTGAATAATAATATATAAAAAAGGTCAAAAATTTTTGACCTTTTTATTTTTTGATTACGGACGCAGCTGCATTTGCAGTGAAGTTAATTCATATTCATACATATATTCATGCAATTGTTTTTCTCCGGATTTTTTGAAGATTTTCGAAAACTTCAATTTATCAAAAAAATTCATATCTTTGACGGGCTTGTTTGCTTTGATAAGCATTATTCTGGTTGAGGCTGTTCGTGGATAAACATTTGCCCAGCCTTTTTCTGGTTCCAAAATATATTTTCTTTCAGATTTTGGAAATTTTGGAGTAACACGATCCATTCTAATATTAAATTTAGTCAATTTTTCACGAATTTTACCTGTTTTGGGATACATTTGATGATATAAAGACTCAAACTCTTGTTTTAATGGTTTAACTTTATCAGAAACCCGCTTTCCAATATCTGTTACCAGATACATAGCTCTTAAATGAGTTGCCATATGACCTAAAATATTGGCTGAATACCCCTGTATTTTGATCTCCATAACCATTTGGGGCATTGATAAAGCCTGTAATGGGGTCTGCGGTTGGACTTTTTCGGCGTTGTTTATTAGCCCATCAATTTTTTTAGAAAATTCCTTCTGTTTTATAAACATTGTACGTGATTCATTAATAACTTCATTATGCATTATGATTTTTGCAACGGCAGGATTTTTACGCCCTTCATTATAAAAAGTTTCCAATGCCGAATTATATTGTTGCTTATTTTTGCTAAAAGACTGAGCTGCCTGACGTGCGCTTTTGGTTATTATATCATAATTCATATTAATATATCCCTTCTGAATTTTAAAAAATCATAACATAGATAAGTACATGTGTCAATTTTCTTAAAACAATATTAATAACGACAAAAAATTCCTAAGCATTTTTATTAAGTTTGCCTTTAGGCTTTTCAAAACCTAATCCGCGCATTATTGGATGCAGAATGTAATTACTAATTTCAGATGCTATCCAGGCAAGTCCTATTACTGTCCCAACAAGATTGCTCAACTCAATTGCCCCCTTTGCCACTGGAAATTCCGGAGGCTTATTTTCAATCAAAAGATGTTCTTTCAGGGTTAATTTGTCGTCAGGATTAATTTTCAATTTATCAGAAATTTTTGCCAGCAATTTATTTCCCTGCCGCTCTTTTTTATCCATTTTAGAAAGTTTATTATAATTTAAATATTCTGTAGCATTTTTAAATGCCGGAATTGAGGTATCACCTTTCAATATTTTTTGAGCAATTTTAAATCCATATTTCTGAAAAATAAATGGTATCATTGTTAAATAAATTCCAAGACACAATGCCTGATACAAGCCTTCTTTTGTTGCGGCATATTTTCTTGTATCCTTATCAACATGTTTATCCATCATTATTGCAGCGGGTCTGCCGGTAGCTTTGAATAAGGATTCTGTTGAGACAGTGTATTTGGTATTATTTGCAAAATTTACAAAAGCAGGATTTAAAAGTATACCGGCAACTTTATCTATCATCACATACCTCCAATCTTCATTCCTGAATTATAAAAATTCTTGAAATGATACTGAGGAGCATAGCCATAACCCTGAAAATTTATCGGATTAGTATTTTTTTTAGGGGGAAGTTTTTCATGATTATTAAATATTGCATTCATAAGCGGTTTAGTACCGGCATTAC
Organism: Candidatus Gastranaerophilales bacterium; assembly: GCA_944324165.1. GTDB lineage: Bacteria > Cyanobacteriota > Vampirovibrionia > Gastranaerophilales > Gastranaerophilaceae > CALUVH01. The sequence goes on from CALUVG010000014.1 coordinate 42,002, forward strand.
ATACTGCCGGAATTACAAAAAGTGCAGTAAGGCTTACGCCTATAAGTGATAATGTAGATTTCATTTTAGGCAGTTCATTTATGTGATTTGTTTTTTCTGCAATATGTTTGGCGAGTTTATTTACGAGTTTATCCGTTATCAAATAAGAGACCAATGCAACAGCCCCGGTAAATCCTTCTCTAAAAGCGGTATATTTTCTGGAATTGATTTCCTGTTTTTTATCCATCATTGTAAATGTAGGACGCATTATACCTTTAGACAATGCAATGGTCAAGGCTCCATATAAAGCTTTGTTATTTTTTCCGAGGTAAGTACATAAATTTTTAAATTTTTGTTGAAACGGGGTTAAATTATTCATTATAAAAATCTTCTTTGCAATTGAATATTAACACTTGAATTTTAATTTGCAATATGCAATTTTGATATACGGAGTAAAGGCAGGTTGTGTATAACTGTCCACGATAAAATTGAACTCGGAATTTTCTTGATTTTGGAAGTTAGGGTTGCTCACACAACCTACAAACTACAGACTTTGCTATTTTATATCCTCATAAAGTCCGATTTAGCCTTATGTTAATCATTTCACGATATAAAAACGGTATGCTAAACACTTTTACCTTCTGCAAATGACCATTCAGTTCACAATCCGCGAGTGCCTAATTATTATACCAAAAATGTTTCAAATCATTAGTTAAATTTTTAGGATTATTTTTTAAACGTTCTAAATTAACTGAATTTATTATTAAATTTCTATTTTTTATTCCCAACAATTTAAAATCATACTCCAGGTCTAATTTTTTCATTAGATAAAACCAGTATTCTTTAAATTCTTCCGGAGTTTGAACTTCTAACATTGCCAGAATTGAGTCTATTCTTATTTTTGTTGTTTCAACTAAAGATGGCAAATCACAAGAGTTTAGATCTATTTTGCTGTTTGCAAATAATAAATCAGCAATAGATAGTGCAACAGCATGTCCATGAGGAATATTGTATTCACTTGTTATCTTATAAGACAGCGCATGCGCAGCAGTTGTTCTTGAAATATTAATAGCTTTACCGGCGAGGTGGGCTACTAACATCATATTATCTGAAGATATTTCATCATTTGAGTTTACATATTTGATAATATTATCTCTGCATAATTCAATTGCTTGTTTTGCATAGTCTCTACTTTCTTGTGTTGATGCAACTGCCCAATAGCTCTCAATTGCATGACAATATGCATCCATAGCGGTACAGGCTTTCAAATATTTTGGGTTATTATCAACAAGTTGACTATCTGCTATTGCATAATCCGGTAACACCGACTTTTCATCAATAGAATATTTAATACCATCATTATAAATAACTGCAAATTGTGTACTTTCCGCCCCTGTTCCTGCTGTTGTCGGTATTGCAATTAATTTTTTATCTGATTTTGAGTAATAGCGATATGCCTTTGCAAAGTCCAGGACACTTCCCCCTCCAACTGCTACTATAATATCAAAATTTTGATCCAATTGCTTAATTGCATTATTCACTTCATCTTTTTTAGGATTTGTTGAAAAATTGTTGTAATAGTGACAATTAAGTCCTGATAATTCTTTTTCAATAATCGATTTTATTTGGTCAAATGATTTTTTTCCTGTAAAAACAAGAAGATTTTTTACATTTTCTTCTTTTAAAATTTTTGATAAATTTGTAACAGCCCCTCTATAACAAAAATCAACTTGTGATAAATTTTCCATAAAAAGTTTTTTATTTTCCCGAGGTTTTTCTTTGGGTCTGCCCAGGTCACTTCTTGCTCCGCATTTTACCTTTATTTCTAATAAAGCAGTACATTTATCCGATATAAATTCAGGTAAAATCTTAATCAATTCTTCTTTTGTTTGAACAGAATATGATTTCTTATAACCACAGTCAAGGGCAGCTTTAGAAACATTTTCTTTATATACAGCAGTAGGTTGCGAGCCTACAGAATCGTGTGCTTCATTATTAAAGACAATATGTTTGAAATTTGACAGTTCTTTTGTTGAGTTAACACTCAAAGCTCCTTGATGCATTAATAAAGCACCGTCTCCATCAAAACAATATACATTTCTATTTGCTTTTTCTAATGCAATACCTAAAGCAATGGAACTGGAATGTCCCATTGAGCCTACGGTCAAAAAATCTTGTTTGTGAGTTTGTCCTAAACGTTCCCTTATCTCATATACTTCTCTTGAAATATGTCCCGTTGTTGACACTATAATATCTGATAGTTTTAATTCCTTTAATACCGTTTCAATTGCTTCTTCTCTTTTCAAAGTATATGAATTTTCTTTTTTATTTTTTAACGTATATTTTTCAAATGTACCTTTTCTTACAATAAAAGCAAAAGGACATTTTGTTTCTTTCATGTATTCAAATGCTTTATTAATTAATACTTTAGCGACTTCAAAGTTATCCGGTAAAATTTCATATTTTATTCCCATAGCTTCGAGCAATTTATCTGTAACTTTACCCTGTTTTATATGTTGTGGTTCATCTTTTTTATCAGGTTCACCACGCCAGCCTATAAACATCAACAATGGGATATTATACACTTCTTCATCTGTCAATGATAAAAGAGGATTTACGCAATTTCCTATTCCTGAATTTTGCATATATACTAAAGCCGGATAACCTGTTGCAAGAAAGTGCCCTGCGGCAAGCCCTATTGCATTCCCTTCATTTGCAGTAATTGTATGGCATTTGGCATCTGTGTTATCCGTGATATATGCACAAAAGTCTTTTAACAAACTGTCAGGAACTCCACAAAAACAGTTAATTTTATTTTCGGTTAACAAATTGTATAAATCAGCTACATTAATCATTATTTTGCTCCCGGAATTAAAGTAATAATATCTTTTATATTCATGCAATATTCATCGCTTGCCTCTTTGCATCTGTGATTTTCAAGAATAGACTTTGCAGCATTAACCATTGCCGGATATGCGGCTCTTAATAAATGGTTTGCATATATAACAACATTAATATTGTTTTCAATTAATTCTGACTCTGTTACTTGATTATATGAAGAAGGTACAACCACCAATGGCTTTCTGTTTGAAAATTGGTTATACAATCTTGCGAATTCTTTAATCTCATCAAAAGTTTTTTTACGTGAGTGAATCATAATACCATCAGCCCCCGCATCTAAATATATTTTTGCTCTTGCAATTGCATCATCCATTCCTTGTTCAAGAATTAAACTTTCTATTCTTGCTATTATCATAAAGTCTTGAGTTATTTGTGCCTGTTTGCCTGCTTTAATTTTTTCTGCAAAATCTTCAGGGTTGTCTTGTTGTTGAAAAACTTCTGTTCCAAATAACGAATTTTTCTTTAAGCCGACTTTATCTTCTATAATAATTGCACTTACACCAAGTCTTTCCAATGTTTTTACGGTAAAAACAAAGTGTTCTTGTGGTCCACCGTTATCTCCGTCATAAATAATTGGTTTTGTTGTTACTTCCAATATTTCATTCAGTGTACCCATACGAGATGTTGTGTCCAAATAACCGATATCAGGTTTCCCTTGAGCTGCTGATTGAGTTAAAGATGAAATCCAAATACCATCAAATTCGATTTTCTTCCCGTTTTCTTCGATTGAAGTATTTTCAACTATTAATCCGGATAATCCATTATGACTTTCGCAAATTGTAACTATATCTTTTGAATCAAGCAGCCTTCTTAATCTATGACATCTTATTTCAGGGGTAGTTCCTATTTCTTTTAAAGCATTATTTAATTGTGTAGAGGAAATTCCTTCTGTATAAGGAATGTCTATTACTTTTCCACCCCATTGAGACATAATATCAACAATTCTTTGCCGCGTCTTAGCTTGAATACCGGTTTTCCAATCGTCACCGTGCAGAACATAATCCGGTTTTATTTTCAATAGATTTGGGACATAATCAAGTGTTTCTTGCGGCACAACAGAAGTAACACCTTTTACATTTTCAACCACAATCCTTCTTTGTTCCCAGGACATATATGGAAGCCTTTTGTAGCTTGCTATTGCCTTATCTGTTAACAAGCCGACAATAAGCTCTCCACCACCACTTTTTTCTAATATTTTACGTCCTTCATTGATAATATTTAGATGTCCCGGATGTATTAAATCCGCACTCATACCTATATAAATTTTCTTCATAGTCATTTTTTAATCCCTCAATATATTTTCCAAATATGTAGTTATTGTTTTGCCCGCCTTACCGATATTTATAAAAATTTCTTGTTGCACATTTATTCTATCGTTCTTTAGCGGATCCTCTTTTTTGTTTATAATTAAGTCAAAATATCTACTTATATCATCTGTGTTGTGGCATAGATAGTATTTTTCCAAAATTTTTCTGGTGGAAGTAAAAAATCCATCAAAATACTGTTTTTGATTCCGTTCAGGATTAATCAAGTACATACACGGTGCATTTGTTGGCAGCCACTCAGCTATAAACGAACCGCAATCTGTAATTAGCAAACTGCTTTTTCTAAATAAATCAATATATTCACCGTCATATACATATAATCCGTTCGGCAGAGAATCCCATTCATTTATATAATTTTGATATTCTTCTGTTGTCATGATATTTTTTTCAACAACTTTTAAAATTAGAACGGGATGGGGTTTAAATACGAAATTAACATCCGGATTTGATTTCGCCAAATTTAAAAAATATTCATGGTAAAGATGAAATGTTGATAAATTACATGGTTCCCAATCATTCATAATAGAGTGATGCGGGGCATATATTACAATCGGTTTCCCATTGTCAATTTTTTTATTGATTTTACACTCATTGATAGACTTCTGGTATACATCCAGTTTAGGATACCCTGTCAAAATGCAATTTGTACCACAGTATTTTGAATATTTAACAAACTCTTTGTAATCCTCTTTAGAGGCAACAAAATTTTTCCAGCAAGAAGCTATTCTTCTATTATTATAATGGTAATTGTAATTATTTATTGTTGGAAAATAATATGATAAATAACATACTAAATAATTTATATTTAAATAAATGTTATTTAATATTGTATCATGATAGTCGTCTAAATATGGCGCGGTCATAAATAAAATATCAATGTCGAATTTTTCAAGAGGGATTATAGATCTATCACTATCAAAACAATCGTATACATCGAAATTATTATTTTTAAAATATTGTAGAGCTTTAACATGATTTTTATATATTATATCATTTTCACAAAAGCTGCCGTCTTTGTGGTCATATAATAGTATATATGGTTCAAATAAATCACTTTTTTCCATTTCTCTATAAACACTTGAAGCTGAAAATTTGGCAATATCATCTATCAAGAAACAAACGTTTATTTTTTTCCCTTCTCGGACCTTTCTTTTTAAATCAAGTTCTTTAATTTTATTTAATGCTGCAGAAAGCATTAAACCATCCAACTGCTCATTAAAGTTATAATCATTTCTTATTTTTTCGCCATCTAAACGATTATATTCATATGACATAATATCAGGGACGACAGTCTTATATTTGTTCATTTTGTTAACAAAAGAATTTCTTACAGTTCCCTTTGTTATATAAGTTAGCGTTTTATATAGTTGATATTTTATCTTCTTTTTCATTGTTATTTCCTTTCAGTTCCTGCTCAAGTACAGTTACTTACATCCCCGGCAATTATTTTTCTTAAGTCATTAATAAATTTTTTAATATTGTGTGTTTCCCGGATATATTCAATGGCGCGTTTTGCTTTGTCTTCATACAAAACATCATTTTGCATCAATTCTTGAATAGCAGGGATAAATAAATCTATCTTATCAAATCCATCACCCAAAATTTCACCAACATATGCTCCAAATCTTGAAGGCAAATTTTCGTTATCTAAGCAACTTACTATTGCTGTTCCGTATTGTAATGCTTCAAGCCAGGAAATTGGTATACCTTCCCAAATAGAAGTATTTAGCAAAATTCTTGATTCTTTAATTAATTTTTCTTTCTCTTCACCCTCAAGGTGTCCTGTAAAGTGCAAGTTTTTAGGAGTATTTTCTAAATACGGCAGAAGGGGTTTTTTATTATTTTCTTTATCTCTAAAGAATTTACCCATTACAAAAAATTCATATTCAGGCATTCTCTTTGCTACTTCACAAAATAACCAGGCTCTTTTTTGAGCTTCTAATCTTCCTAAGAAAATTACTTGTTTTTTCTTTTTAGAAATATCAAAGTTGTAACTGTTATCTATTTCTATCGGGTTAGGAAGATATTGGATAGGTGTATCTATTGATAAATTATAAAGTATTTTTGCTAATGGATTAAGAGAATAGCCCTGAGATATAAATTTAACTAAACCTTTTGAATTTAAATTATTAATTAGTTTGGGTATATTCTCATTTGTGACACAAGGATCCTTGATTAAAGAAACAGTTTGTCTTTTTTCTTCCCAAACCGAGGTCGGTCTCGGGTCCTGAATCCATAAAATTAACTTTTTATTATCTACTAACTTCATTATATTGTAAGATGGATAAGTCATTTCAATTGATAAAAATAGGTCATAATTCTGTTTTTTTAACCATTTTTTAGCAAGAACTGCAGGTCCCGGTAATCTATAAACTTTTATGCCATCTACAATTTGACACTCTGCATTTAATAATCCTTTTTTACGCTCTAAAAGCACATCAATTTGAATGTTCCCACAAGAAATATATTTTGTGATATAATTTCTTGCCAAAAAACCGTATCCTCCAAAGGCTGTATTTGCGCCGCCAAAATATTCATCAATTAACAGCGCAACTTTTATTGTTTTTAGGTTTCGTTTTATATAATGTTTACAGCCCAAAAGAGTTAGAATTTTATATTCGCCATTGTTTTTAAGAGAAAATATTTGCTGTAAAATATTTTTTAAACAATACGATTTTATTTTTTTGTCTATTTTTTCTTTAACCTGTATATCATTTTTTTGGAAATACGGGGTTGATTTATAATAATCCCACCATTTGTTAATATAATTATAATTATATTTAAATTTTTTATCGTAATACCAGGGTTTTTCGGGTCCAACAAAATGATAAATATATGGGTTAAGTTCACCAAAACCTTTTAAACAATTCCATTTCGGATCGACATATTTAACATTACCTTCCAATACTGCATTTAAAATATCTTGATCCTGAAACTCCAAAGGAGATTTTTCTTTAGCAAAAGACCATAATTTTTGTTCAATATTATCTTTTCTTATTTTATCTAAATTGAATAATAAAACTCCGGCATTAAAATAGTTATAATCTTTCATGCCTAAAACTGTTATAAAATATTGCAGATAAGACAAATTAGGGTATTGCGACGTATTATTTTTTTGATTTCTAATACAAGTCATCATAAAACTATCTTTAACTGCCGCGCAATAATAATCATCAATATTTTCCTTATACAGTAGAGATACATCTTTAAGTACAATGAGATCTGCATCTAAATAAAGAATCTTTTCATATTGTTTAAAAAGTCCGGGAATATAAAATCTAAAATACGTTTCAGGAGAAATATAAGTGTAATTTTCTCTTCTGGACATAAATTTTTCCAAGTTTGCATTACAGGCAATATCGCTCATATTAATAAATTCAATGGTGGCATTTTTCAATGAATTTACATAAGATCTAGAAATTTTTTGGTTATTTGCATCAATGTCTAAATGCATAACAAAAAAATTGTAATTATCATTGGGATTACTGCAATACAAAATTGAATTTATTGTAGTTAATAACTGTTTTACATAACTATTATTTATTGCAAATACTATTGGTATATTCATATTTACTCCTGTACTTAATTATTAATAAGATCTTTTATTTCCCACCTGTATGCGCTATTAATACTCATATTCAAACTTTTTTCAGGTTTCCATTTTAGAATATCTTTAGCTTTTGCATTATCAGCAATAAGGCTTTTAGGATCACCTTCTCTTCTAGGCATTAGTTTAACCGGTATTTTTTTACCGGTTATGTCTTCACACATTTTAAATACTTCCTTGACGGTATTACCATTATTTGTACCAAGATTAAAATAATCAGTTTTACCTCCATTATCTAAATATTTAAGAGCTAAAATGTGTGCATTAACTAAATCTTCAATATTTATATAATCTCTTACACAGGTGCCGTCTTTTGTATCATAATCATACCCATACAATTCAAAAGTTTTACCTCCTTCAAGAGTGGATTTTAAAATATTTGGAATTAAATGAGTTTCAGGCTCATGCCACTCGCCTATCCTGCTTTGATTATCGGCTCCCGCAACATTGAAATATCTTAATCTGACAGATTTCAATCCATAAGCTTTATCATAATCATCCATAATTTTTTCTATCATCAATTTTGTTTGCCCATAAGCATTGATTGGTTTTTGCGGATGAATTTCGTCAATTGGAATATAATTAGGTTCTCCATAGGTGGCTGCGGTTGAAGAAAATACAATTTTTTTAACTCTATATTCAATCATAGAATCTAATAGATTTAAAGTTCCTACGACATTATTTCTATAATATTTTTTAGGATTTTTTACAGATTCGGCAACTTGAGAAAAAGCTGCAAAATGAAATATTGATTCAATATTTTCTTTTTCAAAAACTTTATCAATACTGTTTTTATCTAATAAATCACCTTGATAAAAATTTAAATTACCGTATTTTTTTAAGGTTTCTATTGTTTCTATGTGTCCCGTAGAGAGATTATCAAATATAACTATATTTTCTCCTTTTTCAAGAAGTGCCAAAGCTAAATGACTTCCTATATATCCTGCTCCACCCGTAATTAAAATCAATTTTTATCTCCTTTTTGTGTATCTTTTAATAACTCATTTAAAAATGAATTATAGAAAGGGTTTCTATGTAAATTTGGTTTTTGTTTTACGTTCAATAAAACTCCATTAACTAAGGCTAAAAATTTATAATTTGTACTTTCAAAACAATGTAAAAATCTCATATTTATACACTCCTTCTTATCTCAATAAAAGGAATTATGTTAAACAAATATAATTTTTTAGTTGCCCTGTAGATTTTTTTCTTAATTATTGGAATTTTGAAAAATGTAATTTGTTCTTTATATAAAAGTTCATTTTTAATATTAGTGTTAATTGCATATTTGATACATTTTTTTCTTATATATTCCGTGCCCAAAAGTTTATCAGCTCTTGATTTATCACTATCTTTTTTAATTAAGCTATCTTTTCTTTTCCAATAGTGATAGTTTGTGTTGGGGCAAACCACAAGAAAATCTGACTTTTCTAAAACATCAGGAGTAAAACACAAATCCTCATAAATCATTCCTGAAATAAATTTGATGTTATTTGAAATAAGCATTTCTTTTTTATAGATTTTATTCCATACAAAATTATATTTTGGACTTTTAGCCAGAAGATATTTTTCTTTAATATCTTTTGCAAGTTCTACTTGTTTATAGTTAAAAAGCAGATTCTTTTTCTTTTCATTTTCTCTAACAATACCTGCACATGCTATATCCGCATTATTTTTAACCGCACAATTGTATAATGTTTCATAAAAATTCTTATCAATATAATCATCCGAATCTATAAATGAAATATATTCACCGGTTGCTTGTGCTAAACCGATATTTCTTGAATCTGAAAGTCCAATGTTTTTTGAGTTTAAAATAATTTTAAAATTAGGATAATTTTTATATTTTTCTAATATTGTTTTTGAGTTATCAGTTGAACAATCTTCAATACATATTATTTCAATATCATTCAATGTTTGATTAAGTATACTCTCAAGACATCTGTCCAAATATTTTTCGACATTATACACAGGAACAATAACTGATACTTTTATCATTGCACCTCCTTTGGAATAAATGTTTTTAATAATGCTACATAAAATTTTGGACGGAGAAAAAATAATGGTCTGCCTTTAAAATACTCCGGCGTAGTTGATTTTAACATTTGTATTAATTCCTCGTCTTGTTTACGTTTACTACAATATTGTTTCCAATACCTTTGTTTTAAGTAATAACCCATACACTACCTTTACTTTAAAAATAAATCTTTATATAAATTTTAAAATTCCATCACTTCTATTTTTATTTCTTAACTTTATATCCATTTTGTTAAGATAATAAAAAAGCACTATTTTAAAGGGTTTTAAACTTAAAATACCAAACAAAAACAGAAATTCTTAACATTTTTTAATAAATACAAGTTTCCATTTCCATTTATGGTATCCTAATTTTAGGGAATAGCATAAATAATTCTTAACAAAATGGATATAAAGTTAAGATGATAAGATATTCAGTTTATCATTGAACATAGAGGATTTGAGACTACAAAATAAAATTGTTATAACTTTCGTCAATTTGATCCTGTTCAATGCCGATATACCTTAGAGTTATATTAGGGGTTGAATGATTAAAGATTTTTTGCAGCATGGCTACATCTTTAAATTTTTTGTAATGGTGATAACCGAATGTTTTTCTCATGGTATGCGTGCCGATTTTTTCTTGTAAACCAACGGCTTGACCTGCTGTTTTTATAATATAATATGCCCCAAACCTATCAAGCCGATTTTTAAATATAGAAACGAATAAGGCCTCATCAGAATGTTTACCTTTTATAAACTCTTCTATCATTGGCTTTAATTTTGAATTAATGGGAAATTTTTTAAATTTTCCTGTTTTCTTTTCAATAATCTGAATATGGCTTTTGTTACGCACATCACCGACATTAAGGGCTACTATGTCTGAAATTCTTAATCCGCAATTTGTACCGATAGTAAATAATAACAGATCTCTCGGACTATGTTTTGCAAAATACTTTTCTAATTTTTTGATACTTTCAATTTTTCTGATTGGTTCTACTGTTGTCATAAACTCTCCTTTTCTAATTCCATAAGAACTATCCTTTGAATGGCAAAGCCTGTTCAAAAACTTCAATCAAATAATTATTATGGAAAAACGCCAACTTAAAGTTATCAGGGCAACAAACCGAACATTAAAGTATATACGTAAACTACAAATAAAAAGAGATAGACGTTTTCTATCTCTTTTTATTACGCGTGGAGGGATTCGAACCCCCGACCTTTTGGTTCGTAGCCAAACACTCTATCCAACTGAGCTACACACGCTTATTAAATTGTCTTTTCATCTATTATACTATCTAATAAAGATTTTTTTTCAAGTCTTTTTTATTTTTTTTATTTGTTTTCTAAAATATAAATTTCATCGTTACAATTTGTACACAAAATAAAATCGTTATATAATTATAATGACAGGATTATTATATATGAAAAAAATCATTGTTTTTCTAATTTTAATATTAGCATTTATCTTGAACTTTTGCCCGAAAGCCTTTTGTGCAGAAGTATTTAAAATCACTTCTGCAAATTTTGATACGGCAAATTCAATAGTTATTCTAACTGCAAAAGATACTGTCAGTACTGAAAATATTATGAAAGATATCAAATTAATAAAACTTGATAATCCATCAAGAGCTTATTTTGATATTGATTCTGCTATATTAACTATCCCCAAACAAGACTGGACACTTAACACCGGCGGCATTAGACAGGTTAAAATAAATCAGTTTACGACAAATCCTAATGTTGTAAGATGTGTTCTATATTTTAATGATGACTATAACCCTGATAATTTGAAATTTTATAGGATAAAAAATAATATTATTATAAAAGCAAAAAATAATAATTTTAGCAGTGATTATTTTCAACAAATATATCGCGATGAACACACTTCTTCAAGTGACTTTTATGAAGCCTTAACTGTTACATATCCTGTTATTGAGCCAACAAATCCACCAAGTGTAGTAACTCAGATTCAACAGGCTTTCGATACTGCAGTGGCACCAAAATTGGATTCAACACCTCAAAGTAAAATTGAAAAAAAATCACTGAAATTAAATACTCAATTTTATATGAGCAATGTTACGGTAAAACCCTATGGGATACTAATAAATGGATTTGGGTCTGCTGCAATTGAAAAACCAATGATTTTGCAAAATCCTACAAGAATAGTATATGATATCCCCAACGCTTTAACCTCTCAAACAATCCGCAACAAGGAATTTAAAATAAATGAAACAGAAACCGCTAAAATCGGACAATTTGAAATGAACAAAGCACGTATAGTTATTACAACTAACGATGTCAATAATTATATACCTATTTTTTCAAGCGATAACCAGTCATTACTTCTTGCAAATGCTCAAAAACTCGACAAAACAGCACTTTTCACAAATACAAGTGATGTCATTGCATACGATAAAGAAAGATTAAATGATCAGACAAACTCAATGATTTTATCTTTTTCTCATCCTGTTGTACCAGGAATAGAAAGAAAAAACAATTGCTTGAACATATATTTATATAATGTTTCCAAATACAGTGAAGAATTATTTAAATCAGAATATTCAAATTCAGTATTCGCAAATGCTAAAATAACTCTTATGCCGCAAGTAGGATTGATTTTATCTATTCCACTGGAAAATGATTCGCTCGTAAATACTTATCTCGGGGCAGACGGAAAAACAATAAAGATAAAAGTTAAAGGCGTCAAAAAAGTAGTTAAACAACCGGCAGTTTCTCAGCATAACGGAGTCAAAACCGTTGTTATAGATGCAGGTCATGGCGGCTCTGATTACGGGGCTATCAGAAACTCCATAAATGAGAAAGATATTACTCTGGATGTAGCTAAAAGATTAAAAACGTTATTAACCCAAAAGGGCTATAATGTTATTATGACCAGAGACACAGATAAATATTTGTCTTTGCAGGAACGATGCGATATAACAGAAACGGCTAATGCTGATATTTTTGTCAGTATTCATGTGAATTCAAGTGTTAAGCCTGAAATTACCGGCATTGAAACTCACTATTATCATCAGGAAAGTCTTGCCCTTGCACAAACTGTTCATGCCGCAATTGCAAGTAACATCAAATCAAATAACCGCGGCTTGTTTAAGTCAAAATTCTATGTTATAAATCATACTAATGTACCGGCAATACTCTGTGAAATAGGATTCATTTCAAATGACTCAGAAAGATCTCAGCTTAATGGAGATAAAAGAAAGCAGGACACAGCAAAAGCAATTATGGAAGGAGTGAATAACTATTTCAAGCAGCAACACTAAAAATTTACCCGTAGCTTTTTTTGATTCCGGAGTTGGCGGTTTAACCGTTTTTGAAAAACTTAAAAAACTTCTTCCGGATGAAAATTATTTGTACTTTGGCGATACCCAAAATATGCCTTATGGTGAGAAAACAGAAGAACAATTAATTGAATTTGCCGATAAAATCTTCAAGTTTTTTGAACGCAAACAAGTAAAAGCTGTTGTTATGGCATGTAATACAACATCTGCCGTGACTTATGACAAATTAAAAGACAGATATGATTTTAAGATATATCCAATAATTCAGTCTGTAACCGGTATTCTTGCGTCATTACCAATAAAAAGACTCGGAGTATTCGCGACCCCTGCAACCATTAATACCGGTATCTACTCAAAAGAAATTCACAAAATAAACCCGGAAATGAAAGTTTTTGGAATGGATTGTCCTCAGTGGGTAAAAATTGTCGAAGGCAAATTGGAAAACTTAAAAGAAAGTCAAGCTATTATTTTTAACAACCTTGAAACTATGTTAAAAAATAATCCTGATAAAATCGTCTTAGGATGCACTCATTATCCTTTTTTGCTGCCTGTCTTAACGCAAATTGCGCCTGAAGACTTATTTATTGATCCGGCGATTTATTTTGCAGACTTTATCAAATCTGATTTAATGAAAAATGATTTATTAAATAATGATAATAAAAAGCCTATTGAAAAATTTTATGTAAGTTCTGCGCCCGAAAATTTTAAACAAGCCGGTGCCATGTTTTATGAAATAAATCAGATACCTGAATTAATAAGTTTATAAACGAAAAGAGTGCGACATATAACCTCGCACTCTTGTTTTATATATTATTCCAACAATTACATATTTTCTTTAATAATTGCTTTGTATTTATTTCTCAATGCGGTTACAACCTGTGGTACTTGTTCGTTCAAAAGTTTTATTTCTTCATCAGTGAAATCACTTTTTTTGTACCCCGGATTGTTGCCGGCAAGAGACTGTAGTTTAGGATTTTTAATGCCGAATTCATTACCGACTTTTAGTAGTTTTTTCAGTACAGGATCCATATATTCTCTGCCCAGTCCAAACCCCCATTCATTATTTACATATTCAAATAAAGGTTCTTTTGGAGACAATCTCTGGAATCCTTCGAGAACATCCACAACATTATCTTCTTTAATTTTACTAAGCATTTCTTCTGTTATGTCGTTGTCACTATACCATCTAAGTTGTTTATACAAATCATCGGCAAGTTTACAAGATTTCAGGTTGCCTTGTGCATCAAAGGTTGTACCATCATCTTTCTCATATCCGGTTATTTTGCCTTTTGCATCATATTGAGGTTTGAATGTCTGATGACTTATCATGTCTTCACGCAGCTCTGCAACTTGATCAAGATTATTATCTTTAAACTGTTTCAGTACAACATAGGCATTATTAGGGTAAGTTTTTGCAATTGACATAACCTTTGTTGTGTCACCATCACGGTAAACGGTTGTTGTTGTATAGCCGTCTCTATAAGTTTGCAAAGTATCAATTTTATTCAAATCGCCATCTCTATAGGTAATTGTTTTGACTTTTTTACCATTGACAAATTCAGAACGTTCAGAAATAAGCGGTTGTCTTATGAAATTTGCCGTATCAAATTTTTCGCCGTTCTTTAAGCGTTCGCTCATTATTCTGTTTTTCTGTTCTTCACTGTAACATTTAACTTCACGGAATATTACGCCGTCACGATAGCCTCTTTGTACTGCAATTTTACGTGGATTAGTATCATAATATTCTTTTTCCATATAAATGACACCATTTTTATATTCTTTATCATAATAACGACGTGATACTAACTGTTCTCCCTCTGTATTTACAGCATCGGATGGATAAGCCGCTTCATGAGTTTTTATACCATTTTTATAAGTCATGATAACATTTCTGCCCTGGCTGTCTTTGTAAGTTAGTTTATTTCCGTTAACAGTATATTTAATACCTTGTTCATCAAGTTGTTTTTTAGTTTTGGTAAGGGTATTAACTTTCGGATCTTTTACATCGACAGACCCCTGTACATCACCGGCATTCTTCTTATCTTCGTCATTAATAACTTTGCCTGTAGGCTCTTTCGGTGTAGCTGATACTGCCGGAGTCTCTTCTTTGCCTTTGACATCCTTATCTTTTGGTGCGGTTGGCGCAGCCGGAGTTTCTTCTTCACCTTTGACATCTTTATCTTTTGGTGCGGTTGGCGCAGCCGGAGTTTCTTCTTCACCTTT
>CALUVG010000015.1 GCA_944324165.1 Candidatus Gastranaerophilales bacterium
CCTCTCCCTTACCAAGGGAGTGCGCTACCCCTGCGCCACAAAGGCTAATTGCCACAAGGGCTTTAGAAAAGCCGGCAATAGGAATCGAACCTACAACCTACGGTTTACAAAACCGTTGCTCTACCGTTGAGCTATGCCGGCGTCACATGTTTATTTTATTAAGAAAAAATTTGAATGTCAAGCCTTTTTTAGTTTGAGGTATAATTATACCGGTAATAAATTTTATTTTAAGGATTATATATATGTTTAAACATCTGGCACCGGTAATATTATTGACTATTTCTAATGTGTTTATGACCTTTGCATGGTATGGACACTTAAGACATAAAAGCACAGCATTGTGGATTGTGATACTGGTAAGCTGGGGAATAGCATTTTTTGAATACTGTTTTCAGGTACCGGCAAATCGCATCGGGCATGAAGTTTATAATGCAACGCAGTTGAAAACAATTCAGGAGATAATTACACTCATTGTATTCAGCTTTTTCAGCGTTTTGTACCTGAAAGAACAGTTCAAATGGAATTACCTTGTCGGCTTTTTATTTATTATCCTTGCTGTATTTTTTATATTTAAAAAATGGTAACACAATGATTGGAAAGTGCTCATTTTGACGAAGGTTCGAACTTATTGGAAAACTTCTGCAAATTCGCTCGCACAGAGTTTTTGAAGGCAAACGGGAAGAAAAAACGAGCAATCTTAAAAATGTTAGGTTCGAACTTTACCTACAAAGACAAAGAAGTAAGCGTAGAGCTTACTTCCGTGTTCAATTATTTATTAAATAACCGTTTTGTTAATTAAGGGAGCGGGAGACGAGGCTCGTGTCTTGCTCGGTCGCGGGTAACGGCATTCCGCATTTTGCCGCTGTAATTACATTACACCGTCAAAACGGCTCCAGCCTCAGCTCCCTCGCGCAACTCGCAAAAAGGCTTCGTCAAGGCACTATCTCTACAAATTAAAAGACCGTTAGAACTAAAGTTCCACGGTCTTTTAATTAGCGGGAGACGAGGCTCGAACTCGCGACATCCTCCTTGGCAAGGAGGCATTCTACCACTGAATTACCCCCGCTTATTTCAGGTTACCTTTTTATATTACATGCTAAAAAAAAAATTGCAATACTTTTTTCTCTTTTTATAAAATTTCTCTTAATATCTTGTATACCACCCTTATTTTTTCATCACTGGATAGTTTTAATCTTTCTGTAATTCTTTCTATCAATTCTTCACGTGCAACTAAATGCTCTGTGTCTAACAACTCTGAAGGGGTTGAATTTAGAGCCTGTGCTATCTTATCAAGCAAGTCAAATGACGGGTAATTGCGACCGCATTCCAATTTACTCATATGTTTTGCATCTATCCCTATTATTTCTGCCAATTCAGACTGTTTCAACTTCTTATGTTTTCGCAATTCCTGTATGCGGGCTCCAAGATATTGTTTGGTATTTGTCATTGACGCTCCTTTTATTATTTGTAGAGTACGAAACTAATGACAGATAATAAACAATACCATTATACGATATGTTGACAAAATTATGCATATAATGCATAATAATCTATATAATGTGACACAATTTTTCGAAAAATAGTTATTTAAGGAGGTATTATGCTAAAATTTTTCTCAAATTTTTACACAACAAATAAACAGTCAGCCTTTACACTTGCTGAAGTGTTAATAACTCTTGCAATTATAGGCGTTGTAGCCGCTCTTACAATTCCAAATCTTGTCATGAAATATAAAGAAAAAGCAACCGTAACTAAAGTCCAAAAAGCATATTCCGTTATAAACTCTGCATATAAAATGGCTCTTGCTAATAATGGGGAACTTTCCACTTGGGGATTTACAAATAACAGTTCAATAGAAGAGGATGAAGAAGGAAATTCATATCTCGCAGGTGATACAATAAAAAATATTAACATATTATGGAACACAATAGGTAAACATTTAAATATTGTAGACAAATGCATGCCGGAACAGAGTAATTGCTATAGACCGGAAACTTTATATAATTTAAATCTTGAGGATTGTAATACTGAAGTAGACAAATTGTCGTTTTTAACATTAAATGACGGTACAACTATACTCGGCGGCTGGATAGAGAATTTCTCCTGTAATAATAAAAATGATATGTGTGGAGACTTTGCTATTGATATTAATGGGATAAGAAATCTCCCAAATGCAAAAGGTCGTGATATATTTTATTTTAAAATCTATCCGGACAGAATAGTTCCAATGGGAGAAGATCCTGAAGAGTTTAATGCTTTTGACAAATCTTGTAATCGTGTAAACTCGACTGTTTCCTCTAGCCACATCGGTTATGGCTGCACAGCATGGGTGGTTGAAAAAGGTAACATGGATTATTTACATTGTGACGATTTAAGCTGGACTGGCAAACAAAAATGTTCTGAGTAAACTTTCAATATATTTTATAAATAATTTTAATTTATCAGGCAATTTTGAACAAAATATTGCCTGATATTATTTTCTGCCATAAAAATTCTTTTAACAGCAATTAGCTCAAGCACCCCACTTAAAAATATTAAAAAATAATAAATTTTCCTTGTTAATTTTTTTTGATAGCCTATAATATAATTATATTAATAGATATGTGTGAGGCAGAGATATGAGTAAACATAAAAATAATCCGTTTAAGAATACTACTTCTGAAGACTTTGATAAAATTCATCAAGAGGAACTTGATAACCAAAATTCAGATGCTGCAAACGATGTTACAGCAAAAGAAGAAGTTTCTAAAAATGCAAATGACGAACTTCAAAAAAAATATGACGAACTTAATCAACAGTATATTCGTTTGGCAGCAGATTTTGACAACTATAGAAAAAGACAGGAACAAGAAAGGGAAAATCTTCTGCGATACGGAACTGAAAACGCACTGAAAAAACTTATTGAAGTTCTTGACAATTTTGAACGCGGCAAAAAGGCATTAGAAAATGTTGAAGATTGCCAGAAAGTAAAAGACAGTTTCGATCTTGTTCATAAACAAACTATAGATGCTTTGACTAAACTCGGACTTGAAACTATAGATACAGAAGGACAAACTTTTGACCCTAATTTCCATGATGCAGTTATGCAAACGCCTACTGCAGACTATCCGGAACATACAATTATAAATGAATTACAAAAAGGTTATAAAATAGGCGAAAAAGTTCTTAGACCGGCATTAGTTAATGTTGCGACAGAAGCACAGTAAAAATAATATACCAGACAATCAGAGAAAAAGGAAATATGACAGATTACTATGAAATATTGGGAGTATCAAAAGATGCTTCAAAAGATGAGATAAAATCGGCTTTTCGTAAAAAAGCCCGTACATTGCACCCTGACGTAAATAAAGCCCCGGACGCAGAAGAAAAATTCAAAGAATTGGGCAAGGCTTATGAAACCCTGATGGATGACAACAAGCGTGCTACATATGACAGATACGGAGAAGACGGTCTTAAAAATGCCGGCTTTGACACCGGAGGACCATTCGCCGGCGGATTTGGCGACTTGAATGATATATTTAATTCGTTCTTTGGCGGAATGGGAGCTTTTGGTTTTGGCGGCGGGAGAGTCGATCCTAATGCGCCAATGCGCGGAGAAGATTTAAGACTGGATATTCAGCTTGAATTTGAAGAAGCAGTTTTTGGTATAAGCAAAGAAATAAAATTTGATCATCTGGAAACCTGTCCGGAATGTAACGGCACAGGAGCAGAAAAAGGGTCTAAACCTATAGTTTGCCCTACCTGTCATGGTACAGGTCAAATTCAACAGGTTATGCGGACTCCTCTTGGATCATTCTCTCAGATAAGCGTTTGCCCTGATTGTCATGGGTCCGGACAAAAGATAAGTAAACCTTGTCCAAACTGCAAAGGCTATGGAAAAGTTGAAAAAGAAAAGAAAATCACAATAAAAATACCTGCCGGGGTAGATAATTTGTCAAAAATCAGAGTCTCCCGTGAAGGTGATGCAGGCTCAAACGGCGGTCCAAACGGTGATTTATTTGTAGTTATACATGTCAAACCTTCGGAATACTTTCAACGTGAAGGGGCTGATGTTTACTCAAAACTGGAAATTTCACCTGCTCAAGCTGCACTTGGCGATGAAGTAGTAGTAAAAACTCTTGACGGAGAACAAAAAGTTCAGATACATGCCGGCATTCAAAACGGCAATACTATAAAACTCAAATCCGCAGGCGTTCCTATTCTATCAAGACCTTCTCAGAGAGGCGACCATATTATAGTGATATCCGTGAAAATTCCTACGCGGCTAAGTGAGGAAGAAAAGGCTTTATATAAAAAATTATATGAACTCAGCTCCGAAAAAAAATTACAGCAAGAGTCTCTAATGGATAAGGTAAAGGGAGTATTTAAATAATGCGTAAATTATTACTTGTTTTGTTAATAATGTTATGTAGTGCTACAATGAGTTTTGCGGCAAAAATTCCTGACAATGTGAAAAGCTTTGTTGACGGAGTTTTCCCAAAAACCACATATCGTTTTGACGGACTTGTAATGCTGCCCGACAGTACAATTTATCTGCCTTTATTCCCTTCAAATTTTTATGATGAAGATGAATTAACCATAAAATATACAATCCCTGCAAATAAAAAATTATCGGATAAACCAGATGCAATTGTTTTTAACAATAATTTTGTATTGCTAAAAGTAATAAAAACAAAAGATGGCAAAAATTCAGTTGTGAATATGCCATCCCCGCCATATGAATTGCGTTCAGGCTTATTGCCGCAGGATTTACTTGTTCCTAAAGGACTTGTTATTCCGGAAAACCTCAAAGGAATAATAGGTAATCTGATTATTGGCACAACTCCGGATTTAAAAATTGAGGTTATGAAACCTAAAAATACAGTTCAATCAGTATCAGGCGTTGTGGTTCCCGAATTAAAAGATAAAACATTTTATATATCATCACCATATTCCAAAAACATACAGGTCTTAACACAGGGGCATAAAACTCCTGACTATGCTCTGGAACAGGAAAATACACCGAATTCCATTGCAGTGTATAATAATGAATTCTTATTGGTAACTTCATACGATAAAAAAACACTGGATGTAATATCACTTGCAGATGACGCGGTTATAAGACAGGTCGTTTTCCAAACCCAGCCGGATGAAATTTTAATAGATAATAATAAAAAAGTTGCATATGTCTCAAGCGCAGAAGCAGCAAGCATTTTTATTGTAAACCTTGAGAATATGACTTTATCAAAACAAATTAAACTTAACGGCATGTGCGAAAAAATGTTTTTGAGTGAAGATGGCTCTAAACTTTTATATAATGACAAACAAACACGTGAGATCTGGGCAATTGAGCCTGACAATAAATATCTGCTAAAAGATATCGGAAGATTTCCTAATGTATCAAGAATTGTATATGCAGGCAACAAAGTTTACGTAACAAGCAGAACGAAAAATCACCTTGCGATTATTGATTATGATACGGTAAATTTAATCAGCGAGCTTGAAGTCTGCCCGAAACCAATTGATATGCTGCCTTATAAAGATAAAGTTTTTGTTCTTAGTGCAGGAGCTAATGCAATTCAAATTGTTGATGTTACAACCGATAAAATTGTTGATCAGATTGACCTGTTGACAAATGGATTTGCAACAAGAATATATAGAATAGATGGTACAAATCTGGCTATAGTAACCGATTCTAAATCATCCGTTTATTCTATAATTAATCTGGATAACAATGACATAATAGCAACAAATCCGCTGGATATTCCGGTTAGCAGCATTACAGTTTCTAATAAAGTGAAAAAGATTAAGTAAAATGATTACCAGATTTGACAAAACTACACAGGACATATTAACTGACCTTGAACAGACGCAGCGTGAATTTTGGAACGTAGCCAGAGTCAGTGCCGAATTTATGTATATTTTAATCAAAGAAGAAAAGATACAAAATGCAATTGAAATAGGCACATCAAACGGATATTCAGGTATTTGGCTCGGAAAAGCACTTCAGGAAACAGGCGGACATCTTACAACCATTGAATACTGGGAAAAACGGCTTAGCATTGCCAAAGAAAACTTCAAAAAATGCGGGCTGGAAAATGTAATAACACCACGTCAGGGAGATGCGTGTGAAATTCTTAACAGTTTGCCGGAAGATACTAAAATAGATTTCGCATTTATTGATGCCAACAAACGTGAATATATCAAATATTTTGAAATTCTGGATCCGCACATGCGTGTCGGCGGCTATATAGCCTGCGATAATGTACTTTCGCATAAGGAAAAATGCCAGCCGTTTATTGATGCAATAAATGCCAATCCTAATTATGAAAATGTTGTACTGGCACTTCCCGCAGGTCTTTCTCTGGCAAGAAAAATAAAATAGGGACTTTTTATGGATAATCTCAGATATGCAATTTGCTATAATAAAGAAATAGAAAATTCCTTAACCGTTAAAGATAAACTTTTAACTGTTTTGCAAGAAAAAAATTTAACCGCTGATGTGATTGATATAGATAATCTCAAAAATGGTTACGATTTTGTATTTGTTATCGGCGGAGATGGCACAATATTAAAAACAGCACGATTTTATGCAAAAGCTCACCCCCCAGTTTTTGGTATAAATCTCGGGCGTCTCGGCTTTTTATCACAAGCTTCAAAAGAAGATTTAAAAAAATCTGTTGAAAAAATTTTAAATAATGAATTTCATACAGAAGAAAGAATTATGCTTGAAAGCAATAATTATCTTGCATTAAACGATATTGTTATAAAAGGCGCACTGGCAGGTCGAACATCAAGTTTTTCTTTAAAAATCAACGGAAAACCTCTCTGTGACTATCTTGCTGACGGGATTATCATAGCAACTCCAACAGGTTCAACTGCCTATGGACTTTCTGCAGGCGGTCCTGTTGTATCCCCGCACCTAAATGCATTTGTTATTGTACCTATATGCCCGCATACTCTTACTGCAAGACCACTTGTAATTCCTGACGATGAAAAAATAACAATATGCGGCACGGATCCCAACAGCAAATATTTATTTTCTGCAGACGGACAGGAATTTTCAGAATTTAAAAATGAGATAGAAATTAAAAAATCCAACTACCGCGCAAAACTTGCCCTTCTGGATGACAGTGACTTTTATTCAATATTAAAAAATAAACTTCACTGGGGAATTTCCCCTGCTTGTATCGAAAACTGTTCTTATTCTAAATAATCAATACTTGCCGGTAGAAACGATTATCCCATATTTTTATTGATAATTATTAATTTTTGTTCATAATTTTCAATAAATTCTTGTACTTTTTTTCATTTTAAAATAGTATGTTATTATATTATTGTACTAATCCATATAGCTAATGGATACTGAACAAATAACAATCAAACAATCATTACAATATAAAAGAGGTAACAATAGTGGAAAATTTCGTATCTGATATCTTTGCGAAAAAAGATGAAACAACAAACAATCAACCAAGAAGATCCCCTGTAAACCCTACAAAAATTAAAGTTGTCGGAGTTGGCGGCGGCGGCGGAAACGCTGTTAATCGAATGATTAAAGCAGGTCTTTCGGGCGTAGAATTCTGGTTGATGAACACAGATTTACAAGTTCTGGAATATGGTCAAACAAATAATAAAATTCAATTAGGAGCAAAATCAACAAACGGTCTTGGGGCTGGCGGCGATCCTGCGGTTGGTGAAAAGGCTGCAGAAGAAGCTCAACAAGAAATAACAGAAGCACTTGACGGCGCAGATATGGTATTTATTACTGCAGGTATGGGCGGCGGAACAGGAACAGGGGCTGCTCCTGTTGTTGCTAAAATTGCTAAAGAATTAGGCATTTTAACAATTGGTGTAGTTACTAAACCTTTCTCCTGGGAAGGTAAAAAAAGACAAAATCAAGCTGTTCAAGGACTTGAAAAACTCAGAGAAGCTGTTGACGCTGTAATTGTTATTCCTAATGACAAATTATTACAGGTTGTAGACAGACAGGTTACCTTGACCGAATCATTCATTATTGTAGATGAAGTTTTATTGAGAGGTGTTCAAGGTATATCTGATATCATCACTGTTCCGGGTCTTATCAACGTTGACTTTGCTGATGTTAAAAATGTTATGCAAGCATCAGGCTCAGCACTTATGGGTATCGGACGCGGTCAGGGTGAAGGCAGAGCTGTTAAAGCTGCTGAAATTGCTATTAACTCTCAACTTCTTGAAACTTCTATTAACGGAGCTTCAGGCGTTATCGTTAATATCACGGGCGGTCCTGATATGACTCTTCATGAAATTACTGATGCTGCGAATATCATTCATAACTCTGTTCTTGATGATGCCACTGTTATCATTGGTACAGCTGTTAATGAAAATATTCAGGGAGAAATTCAGGTTACTGTTATTGCAACCGGATTTGAGTTGAAAAATCAACCTGTTCAAGAAGAAAAGAAAGAAGCTAAACAATTAAGTGCATCCGATTTCTTTGCTGGAGCATTTAATAATAGCAATGCATCTACAAATTCAAATCATCAGCCTGCACCGGGCTTAACTCAAACAAGAACAGTACCGAGTTTCACAAATATTGAAATTCCGGATTTCTTGAAAAAATAAATAATAAAGTACAAACAAAACCTAACAAGGGTTGGAAGTATAAAAGATTAGGGAACGAATAAATCGTTCCCTTTTTTTAAAACTTAAAATATTTTTATAGTATTAACAAAAACTACAGAATTGCCCCTTTAGGAACAACAGTTATGCCGCCTGCTGATACGTGGAAACCTCTTTTCTCATCTTCTTCTCTATCATATCCTATTCTCGTATTAGGTGGAATTTTAACGTTTTTATCAATAATGGCTTTTCTAATCTTTGAATAACGTCCGACTTCTACATTCTCCATCAAAATACTTTCTTCAACCTGAGAAAAACTATTGATACGGACTTCAGGAGAAAGTACACATCTTGACAGGCTGCCGCCTGAGACAATACAGCCTTCTGAAACCATAGAATTTGTAGCCATACCCACACGGTCTCCTTCTTCCCATACAAATTTTGCAGGCGGATAATTATAGTTAAACGTTCTGATTGGCCACTCTTTAGAATACAGGTTTAACTCAGGATTATACTTTAATAAATCCATATTTGCCTGCCAGTAAGCGTCTATACTGCCCACATCCATCCAATATCCGCGCTCGGTATCACTCATACCCGGGAAATTATTATCATTAAAATTGTATACATAAATATTTTTACCTTCTGATAGCAGCATTGGAATTACATTTTTACCAAAATCATGACTTGAGGACTGAATTTGTTCATCTTGATTAAGCGCATCAAGCAAAACATTTTTATTAAAAATGTAATTTCCCATTGAGGCTAAACACATTTTTTCATTGCCCGGAATTGTTTTTGGGCTATATTGCGGCTTTTCGACAAAATTAACCAGTCTCCAGTTTTCATCAACCTCAATAATTCCAAATTCAGATGCTTCTTCTATCGGAATAGGAATAGCTGAAATTGAAAGGTCTGCCTCACATTCTTTATGAAAATCAAGCATTTGAGAAACATCCATTTTATAAATGTGGTCACCGCCAAATATGCATACATAATCAGGATCTTCGTCCGTAATATGAAAAACATTCTGATAAATAGCATCAGCAGTACCGCGATACCACTCATTACCTGTACGCATCTGCGCCGGCGCTAAATCAACATACTGGTTTAAAAATGGAGACAAAGCCCAGCCACGCGTTATGTGTTTGTTCAAAGAATCAGACTTATACTGCGTTAACACTTTTATCTTGAAAAATCCTGAATTAATAAAATTATTCAAAACAAAATCAATAATCCTGTATCTGCCGCCAAATGGGACAGCAGGTTTTGCTCTGTCCTTAGTCAGCGGATATAAACGTTTACCTTCACCACCAGCCAAAATCATAACAAGTGCATCGTCAATAGACATGATATCTCCTTTTCTTTTACCCCTTATTGATTATAATTATACACCATGCCTGAATATTTTGCACAAATTTTTAATTATTTACATTTTGTTTTTTAACTTTAGCATCAATTGTTTATAGTATACCGAATCATTATCAAAAAAGTTAAGGAATAAAATCCTGCTACCTATTATATATCAATATCTTTTCGATAATATTTGTGTTTCATTTGAATTTTTTCAGCGTAATTTTTTAAAATTGGGAATGGATTTTCTGAATTTGTGCATATAGAGAGCACACGACCGCCATTAGAATATAATTTCCCGTCTTTCTCGATAACTCCTGCATTATAAACCACTACACGACTATCTTCCGGAAGTATTATTTCATCCCCCTTTATCGGAGTATCAGGATAACCTTCAGCCGCAATGGTTAAGCATGCACCAACCCCGTCTTTGTATTCAGGTTCAGTTCCATTAATCAAAATATCAAGAAAATCATTTTTTAAATTAGTCAATATTGCCTGACATTCCGGATCTCCAAGGCGTACATTATATTCAAGCACATACCAGTCATTTTTTGCCCATATAAGACCTGAATAGATAAATCCTCTAAATTCTGCCTCTGCATTCAAAAGCGCGCTTTCTAAACGTTTTAAATATATATCTAATTTTACCTGCTGTTCACTACTTAGCGTAACAGGCGTGTAAGCCCCCATTCCGCCTGTATTCGGTGAATTTTTATCAGCAGAAAGCCGCTTGAAATCACGTGCAGGTCTGAAATTTATCAATCTGCCGTCATACAGATATGACATAACAGAAATTTCATCACCTTCCAGATATTCCTCAATAAAATATCTCATGCCGGTAAATTTTCTTGCAAAAGCATTTTTTTCTTCATTATTATAAACTACTTTTACACCTTTTCCCTTACATAGCCCGTCAAATTTAAGTACTTGAGGAAATTCATTGGATTCAATTGGTAAAAGCTTTGCACATTTAATTCCATTATTTACTATAAAACTTTTGGCAAACAGCTTTGAACTTTCCAACCTTGAAAAAGCTTGATTTATCCCGATACATTTAATACCGGCATTCTCAAATTTATCAACCATGCCGTCACAAATCGGCTGCTCCGGACCAAAGATTACTAAATCAGGTATCTCAGGCAGCTTTTCAATATCGACATTATAATTGCAGTCCAGATACGGGGTTAAATCTTCAATTAAATGAACCTTATCTGATAACGCGGATTTTTCACAAGCCGATTTTATTGCCTGTTCGCGTGCTCCATTTCCAACTACCCATATATCTAATGACATTCGCCGCAGCCTCCTGAGCAATTCCCCGAACATCCGCCAATGAGATCAGAAAAATCAAAAACTTCATCCTTTAAAAGTTTTTCTATAACAATAGGATAAAGTTTATGTTCAAGGTTATGAATTTCAGCCTCAAGCTCATCATAATGCATAAGATTACCGATTAAGACAGGATATTGAGCAATAATTTTACCTCCGTCAAGTTCACTTGTAACATGATGAACAGTTACACCGCTTACCTTTACACCGGCTTCAAAAGCTCTAAAAATTGCATCTTTTCCTTTAAATGCAGGCAATAAAGACGGATGTATATTGATAAACTTGCCAAGATTTAATACATCATCCGGCAAAATTCTCATATAACCTGCTAATACTATTAAATCAAAATTATTAACAGCAAAATAAGCCCCATTTTGTTCAAATGGCAAGTATTTATATTTTATTCCTAATTTCTTTGCTCGTTCCAGAATGTAGGCATTAACCTTATCTGAAAGACATGTTATATCAACCTCCATCTCCGGTTTCTGTTCAAAGTATTTAACTATAGCCTCAAAATTTGAGCCATTACCGGAGCCCATTATCGCAATTTTTTTCATTCTAATACCCTCCCCAACTCAAAAGGTTCAAATTCCTTACAAATTTTAAAAACTACTTCTTTATTTTCTTGTGTACAAAATATACAAAACCCAACTCCGCAGTTAAAAACTGCTTGCATTTCATCTCCCACAATTTCTGCTAATTTAGTATAAATTGGCTGGCAAGGTATACTTTGCCTATAGAGTTCAAGTCTCTTAAGCTCAGATATTCTTGATAAATTTTCTTCAAGACCGCCGCCTGTTACGTTTACACCTGCTTTAATCAGTCCTTTATCCCATAGTTTTCTTACTGTGTTGTAATAAATAAAAGTTGGTTTAAGACACTCTGCAAATTCATCTTCTGACAAGAGATTTTCTTTGTACAATTTTCTAATCAAAGAAAACCCGTTAGCATGAATCCCGCTTGATTTTAATCCTACAATTATATCGCCTTTATTAATTGATATACTAGAAGTTTTTCCAATTCCGAGGGCAAATCCTGCAATATCAATACAGTTTTCTTTCAATAAATCCGGCATCTCTGCGGTTTCACCGCCAAGCAGTTCACAATTACATTGTGACAAAACAGCATTTAATTCAAAAATAATTTTAGATACCACATCACTATCAAGTTTATTAACAGCAATATAATCAGAAAATCCTATAGCTTTGACATTACGCGTTGCCATATCATTTAAATTTGCAGCAACAAGATCTACCGCTATTGTTTTATAAAGTTTTCTTTCATATAAAGGAATTATCTTTGTACCAATACCGTCTGTACAACTAAAAATTTTTATTCCATTGTATTCCAGCCCACCGACAAATTCACTGAAATTCGGTTGATTGAATTTAGAACAAAGTTTTTTATTTAAACTAGCTGCCTCTTCAAGATTTACACCGGCATTTTTATACATATCACCCATACAGCAATTTTATTACAAAATCAAAATACTGGCAAAAAATTTTATTACGTGATTTAATAAGTTAGACACATTTAACAATGGAGAAAAAATGAAAGTTCAAAAATATAACTCAGCACAATCTTTCGGAGTAAAACTCGATACCGCAAAAGTCCTTGAAGTAACTTCGATGAAAATTTTCAAAAGTGAAGGCATAAAAGGCTTTGATGAAGTTATTAATGCACTGGGCACGAAACCGCCGCACTTAAAAGCATACGGAAATCGCGGCGCAAAATATTATGCAGAACTAACAGGGAAAAAAATTATGGATAAATATCCCGCAATAAAAGACGCTACAGAAGAAATACTAAAAATTACCCAATCAAACCCTCTTTTGAAAAAAAATGAATTAAATAAAGCTGTCCGGCCAATAATTGACAGATTGGGCAATGAAATTGATATTTCAATCTAATAAAAAAGACCGCTTTTCTAAAAAACGGTCTTCACTTTAAATATTTTATTCACAAAGATTAATTGCATAAAGCAAGTAAAATACCAGCGGCTACAGCCGAACCGATTACACCGGCGACATTTGGTCCCATAGCGTGCATTAAAAGATAATTCTGGCTATTTGCTTCAAGCCCCACCTTATTAGAAACACGTGCAGCCATAGGAACTGCCGATACGCCTGCAGAGCCTATTAACGGATTAATTTTTTCCTTAGAGAACAAATTCAACACTTTCGCAAACACAACACCGCCTGCTGTTGCAAACGAAAATGCAAGAATTCCTAAAATCAAAATAAATAATGTTTGTGTTGTTAAAAACTGATCAGCCGATAACTTTGATCCTACTGATAATCCTAAAAATATTGTTACAATATTAATCAAAGCATTTTGCATTGTATCAGAAAGTCTCTCAACAACGCCGCATTCTTTACACAAATTACCAAAAGTAAGTGCCCCTACAAGCGGGCATGCGTCCGGTAAAAATATTATACAAAGTCCCAGAACAACAAGAGGAAAAACAATTTTCTCCCGTTTAGAAACTTCACGAAGCTGTTTCATTTCAATTGCACGTTCTTCTTTTGTGGTCAAAGCTTTCATAATCGGCGGCTGGATTACCGGAACAAGTGCCATATATGAATAAGCGGCAACCGCAATTGCACCGAGCAATTCTGGCGCAAGTTTTGAAGTAACATAAATAGATGTAGGTCCATCTGCCCCGCCAATAATACCAATTGCACCGGATTGCGGCAATGTAAATCCGAATATACACAACGCCAGTAACAAGGCTCCAAATATTCCAAACTGAGCAGCACCACCAAGCAAAGCTGTTTTAGGATTAGCAATCAACGGACCAAAATCTGTCATTGCCCCAACACCCATAAATATAATTAGCGGAAATAGTCCTTTATGAATTCCAGCCTCATATATTATTCCTAAAAATCCGTTAGGGTCAGCAATACCCGCTACCGGTATATTTGATAAAAGCCCTCCAAAAGCAATAGGTACTAATAACAAAGGCTCAAATTCCTTTTTAATTCCCAGCCATAATAAAAATAAACAAACTAAAATCATAATCGGCGATCCGAATTGATGTAAAAATTGTTCAAATCCGCTGGTAATATTCGGGTCGACAGGCTGAACAAAATTGGCTATACCTGTTGACTGCCATAATTTATATAAGCTATCTGCAATATTCATAATAAATTATCCTTTTCTAATCTCAAAAGCACAGATTACCCGACAGTAACCAGCACTTCTCCTGTTTTAACTTTATTTCCTACTTCAATTTCCACAGCCTGAACTGTACCTGATACCGGTGACTTAATTTCAGTTTCCATTTTCATAGCCTCAATAACAGCAATTACATCACCTTCATTTATATAATCACCGGTTGAGACAAGAACCTTAAGAACAGTACCCGGTAAAGCTGCCTTAACAGGCGTTCCTTCCCCGGCAGGAACGGCTGTAGCATCAATCCCCGCTTTTACATTGATATCATATAATTTGCCGTTAACCGTTGCTTTATCTCCTTCAATAGTAACCGCATACTTTTTACCGTTGACAGAAACTGTATACCCGCCGGTTGAATCAATTTTAGGCTCAGTTTCACCTTTTTCACATTTTCTGACTCCAATAGTGCCCTTGCCTTGTAAAAATAATATACCTTTTTCCTTACAAGCTGCAGAGATAAATATATTTTCGTCATTAACCGGCAATCCTGCTTCTTCTAAACGTTTAGTTGCAGCAGCAATACCTTTTTCCGGATCTCTGTCATTAATATCTACAACAGTCTCGGTTGTCGGCTGCAAGCCTAATTGCTCGGACGCAATTTTAACAACTTCAGCATCCGGTTCACAAGGAGTTTTGCCAAAATATCCGAGAACCATTTTGCCATAACCCTCTGCAACTTTTTTCCAGTTACCAAACATAACATTATTGAATGCCTGCTGGAAATAGAATTGGGAAACAGGAGTTACAGAAGTACCAAAGCCACCCTTCATAACAACTTCTTTCATAGCTGCAACAACTTCAGGAAATTTATCCATTAAATTGTTATCCCTTAGCATTTGTGTATTTGCGGTTAATGCCCCGCCCGGTAGCGGAGATTGTATAATCATAGGATTAACAGCCAGTGCTTCAGGCGGTAAGAAATAATCCTTCATGCATTCTTTGAAAATTTCTTCAGTTTCAAGTATTTTTTCAACATCAATACCCAAATCATAATCTGTACCTTTCACGGCATGCCACATAGAAACGATATCTGGCTGTGCAGTACCGCCGGAAACCGGTTTCATAGACAAATCTATACCGTCAGCCCCGCCGTCAAGTGCTGCAAGATAACATGCAAGCCCTGTGCCGGCTGTTTCATGAGAATGGAATCTAATATGTGCATTTTCCCCAAGAATTTCACGGGTTCGTTTAATTGTTTCATAAACTTTGCGCGGACTTGATGTTCCGGATGCGTCTTTGAATGCCAAACTGTCAAACGGAATACCTGCATCGAGAATATTTCTCAAAACCTTTTCATAAAAATCAACATCGTGAGCGCCGGTGCAGCCGTAAGGAAGTTCCATCATTGTAATAGTAACTTCATGCTTTAAGCCGTTATCTCTAATACATTGCGCAGAATAAATTAAATTATTAACATCATTTAATGCATCAAAGTTTCTAACAGTAGTAATGCCATGTTTTTTAAACATTTTAGCATGAAGATTAATTATATCACGAGGTTGTGAATCCAATCCGACAACATTAACCCCTCTGGCAAGACTTTGCAGATTAATATCAGGTCCTACCGCCTCTCTAATTTTATCCATTGTTTCAAATGCATTCTCATTACAATAAAAAATAGGTGATTGGAAACGGGCTCCACCTGCCACTTCAAAATGTTTAATACCTGCATTAACCGCTGCCTGCAAAGCCGGGATAAAGTCATCCACAAAAACTCTGGCTCCATACACAGATTGAAACCCGTCACGGAACGAGGTATCCATAACCTTAATTAATTTTTTTGCCATAATTTATATCCTTTCAACTTTCACTAAACTTCGCTTATCTTTTTGCCATTACGGCTGCAATTGCAACAGCTATTGCCTCATCCTCTCTGACTGCAGCAGCCTTATGCTTTTCCACAACAACAACTTTTTCCGGATAAATCTTGTTTAAATAAGCAATAACGGCTGACATAAGATGCATGGCTCCAATCATCAGCAACAAAAAAGCCATTACAAATCCCATGCCTATAACCATAAGTATCATGCCTATTTTTAACATTTCCAAATTCATAATATATCTCCTATAGTTAATACCACTTCCTTATTATCCGATACCAGTACCAGTTCCCCATCTTCGGTAACTGATTTTGCTATACCTGATTTATTTTCATTGAACAACCTTACACAAATTTCTTTATTCAAAAAACAGGCATGCTTTAAATAATAATCCCTTATAGACTTGAATCCGGTATTTAAAAAATTATCATAATCTGCAAAAAAAGTCTCAACGAGCCTATCGCGAAAGCTGCTTAATACAATATCATGCCCGCATTCAAGGTTTAATGCCGCAGCCGGCTTATCAATACATTCCAAAGCTTCAGGGGCAGCATTTAAATTTACACCAATTCCTAAAACTAATCCTTTAAATGTGTTGCCGAGCATGACAGTTTCTGATAGAATTCCTGCAACTTTCCTACCGTTTAGCAGAACATCATTAGGCCACTTTATCTGCGGCTCTAAACCGTATTCCTCCAGCAGCATGCATAATTTTACAGATAAATACTGCGTAATATTTGAAAAAATATTTGAGAATGAAGAGGATGGCTTTAAAACAAAAGTTAAAAACAAATTGTCTCCCCCCGGATCAAGCCACGCTCTCTGAAGTCGACCATGCCCCGATGTCTGGCGTGCGGCATGGACAATAGTTTTATCTTCTAATTTGTCCAAATTTAATTTTGCATAACGATTGGTCGAATCTATTTCTTCCAGATAAATATTAGACATTTTCCCTCTTTCTCTGTTCAATTTTATACTAAAAAAAAAATATTTGCGATTTTTTTTTCAGCGTTTTAGAATAAATTGTAAGGGAGAGGAAAATATATGGAACATTGGTTATATAGTATTAATCTTTCCGGTCATACACTAACTTTCAATCTGGACACAATATTCACAATGTGGTTTGCCATGATTGTTATCATAATTTTTTCACTCTTGGCAACAAGAAAGTTATCTCTGGTTCCTAACAAACTTCAAGCTTTTTGTGAAGGAATTATGAACTTCTTCTGGGGAATAATGGGGTCAATGAATACTGCAAAAGAACATGTTCCTCTTATTGCCTCTTTATTTTTATTTATAGTAATTGCTAACTTAATGGGGCAGCTGCCTCTTAGAATAATTCATTTAAAAACCGGTGAACTCGCCTCACCAACTAATGATATTAATTTAACAGCAGGTTTGGCTGTTATAGTATTAATATATTATGTTACTGCCGGCATCTTGAAAAAAGGTCCTAAATTCTTTTTGCACGAACTCAGTTTTACCGGAATAGTAACAATGTTTGTAGAAATACTGGAAATGGTTACAAGACCTTTAAGCCTTGCTATCCGACTTTTTGCCAATATTTTTGCAGGCGAAATTTTAGTTTCAATAGCATTAGGTGCATTTGCGTATTTTGCACCGCTTCCTATTATGCTGTTTGAAATATTTGTAGCCTTTGTTCAGGCTACGGTATTTATGATGCTGACTATTGCTTATGTATCGTCAGCAACAGGGCAAGAACATTAATTTTTTACATTTTTAAATAAGGAGAAAAATTATGGAACAATTACAATTAGCACAATTAGGTTCAGGTATCGCCATCGGGTTTGGGGCTATCGGTGCAGGTCTTGGTATCGGTATTGCAACAAAAGGTTTGATGGATGCAATTTCAAGACAACCGGAAGTTGCTGGTAAAGCAGTAGGTTTCTTCCTTGTAGGTGCTGCATTGGCTGAAGCTTGTGCTCTGTACGCATTCATTATCGCATATCTGCTTATGGCTAAGTAATCGGAGTAAATCATGGAATTTAATGCAACATTCATAGTTTCTATAATTAGTTTTATTGTTTTCACACTCATAATGAACGAAATTTTGTATAAACCTATTGCAAATATCGTTGAAGAGCGTGAGCATATGATTAATGAAAATTATGAAAATGCTGCGGTTTCTAAAGATAAAACAACAGCTATTTATACAGATAGAGATGAAAAACTGAGCAAAACGGCAGCTGACAACAAAAAGCTGACCGCAGAAAAAATGGCTGAAGCAAATAATCTTGCTAAAAATAAAACTACAGAAGCCAAACAAAATTCCACTGCTCAAATTAATGAGGCAAAATCAAATATACAAAATAGAAGTGAAGTTCTCAATAATGAACTCAAAGGTCGAATTGATGAGCTTGCCGACAATATTTCAGCAAAAGTTCTGGGAGAATGTTAATGGAAATCTGGAATTTAATAGTTGAATCAAATACTTTTAATTTCATTGTTCTTGTAATAATATTAGCTGTGCTTTTACAAAAAATGAATATATCATCCGTTTTGGAAAATCTTAAAGATAATATTATTAATAAGATAGAAATGTCAAAATCAGCAAGAGAAAATGCAGAAAATGAACTTAAGAAAGCTCAAGATGCTGTTGCTAATCTGGATAATGAAATAAAAGAAAGTATTGAATTAACAAAGAAGAATATTGAAGGAGCTGTTAAACAAACACTTGCAAATGCAGATACACAGGCTCAAAATATTCTTAAAAATGTCCAAACAGTAATTGAAAATGAAGAAAAACAAGTTTCTTCAAAACTTCTACAATCAACAACCCAACAGGCTGTTTTGTCGGCAAAAGATAAAATCATTGCTAAATTAAAAGCTGATCCTTCACTTCATAACAAATATATTGATGAAGCAATAGAAAATATTGATAAGGTGACATTATAATGGCTGGTTCTACATCATCAAAAAATTACGCGGGTGCTCTCGCAGAAATAGCAAATGATAACGTAATGTCTTACGATAATATACGGGAAGATTTAAATATCGTCTCTGCAATTATCGAAAGTTCGGTTGATTTAAAAAATGTCCTTGAAAATATAACAATTTCTACCGAAATAAAAAATAACATAATTGACGATGTTTTCAAAAATCAAATTAATGAGAAAATTGTTAATTTTTTAAAAGTCATTACGGCGAAAAACAAATTCAATGAATTTTGGGATATAAAATCAGAATTTGAAAATATCTATAATGATGTAAAGAATATAAAGCTTGTTGATGTAACCTCTGCAATTGAACTCTCTGACGAACAAAAGTCAAAAGTTATAAACAAATTACAAGCGAAATTAAATAAAACTATTATAGCAAATTGGAAACTTGATGAAGACATTATTGGCGGATTAATTATAAAAATTGATGATAATGTAATTAATTCAAGTTTGAAAAACAGATTGGAAAAATTAATATAAAGGGGAAATTATGGCATTAATAACACCTGATGAAATAAGTTCTATTATTAAGAGTAAAATTGAAAATTACGAAGCTCAAAGCGAAATTTCCAATACCGGTACAGTTATAGAAGTTGGTGACGGTATTGCGAGAATTTACGGTTTGCGCAACGTAATGTCAAACGAACTTGTTACATTTGAAGACGGACACAATACTTTAGGTATTACACTAAACCTTGAAGAAGATAATGTCGGGGTTGTAATTCTCGGTGAATACACTCAGATAAAAGAGGGTATGACAGTTAAAACAACCGGCAGAATTGCATCTGTACCGGTAGGCGATGCACTTATTGGCAGAATTATTGACCCTACAGGTAAAGCAATTGATGGTAAAGGTGATTATGAATACACAAAAACACGTCCTATTGAGCGTGTTGCTCCGGGTATTGTGGCAAGAAGATCCGTTTATCAGCCATTACAAACAGGTTTAACGGCTATAGATGCTTTAACCCCGATTGGTCGCGGACAACGTGAGTTGATTATTGGAGACAGACAAACAGGTAAAACTGCTATTGCTATAGATACAATCATTAACCAGAAAGGTAAAAATGTAATTTGTATTTATGTAGCTATTGGTCAAAAAGCATCAACGGTTGCTCAATTAGCAAAAACTCTTGAAGAACACGGGGCAATGGAATATTCAATCATCGTTTCCGCAACGGCGAACGAAAGTGCTCCATTACAATATATTGCACCATTTGCAGGTGTTGCAATAGGTGAAGAATTTATGGAACAAGGTAAAGATGTTCTTATTGTATATGATGACTTGAGTAAACATGCTCAGGCTTACCGTGCAATGAGTCTGCTGTTAAAAAGACCACCAGGACGTGAAGCTTATCCGGGAGATGTATTCTACCTGCATTCAAGACTTCTTGAACGTGCAGTTAAATTAAATGATGAACTAGGCGGTGGCAGCATAACTGCGTTACCGATTATTGAAACTCAAGCAGGTGACGTATCTGCATACATCCCGACTAACGTAATTTCAATTACTGACGGGCAGATATTCCTTGAATCTAACTTGTTTAACTCAGGTGTTCGTCCTGCAATCAATGCCGGTATATCAGTTTCCCGTGTGGGCGGCGCAGCTCAAACTAAAGCTATTAAACAGGTTGCAGGTAAGTTAAGACTTGACCTTGCTCAATTCAGAGAGTTGGAAGCTTTCGCTCAATTCGCATCTGATCTTGATCAGGCAACTAAAAATCAGTTATTACGTGGTCAAAAGCTTACTGAAGTTTTGAAACAGCCTCAATACAACCCGTTAAGTGTAGCAGAACAAGTTTCAATTCTGTTTGCTGCAAACGAAGGCTTGCTTGATGATATTGCAAATACAGAAATTTCTAAATTCAAAAAAGACTGGTTTGTATTCTTCAATGCAAATATGCAAGAACTTGTTGAACGCCTAAATGCCGGCAGTGCATTGTCTGATGAAGATAAAACTGCTTTACGCACAAATATTGAAAATTTCAAAAAAACATTCTAATTCGTGTGAACAGTGAACGACAGACTTACAATCTTTAATAAAAAGATGTAGGCAATTGTAGTACAAAAGGTGAAAAAATGACCAACCTTAAAGATATTAAAAACAGAATACAAAGTGTAGAAAGCACAAAAAAAATAACGCGTGCTATGAAAATGGTTGCGGCAGCAAAAGTTAAAAAGGCAGAATCAACCGTAAAGGCATCACGTCCGTTTACAACAGAATTAAATAATATGTTTGAAAAATTATTGAATTCTGTCGGGGCATACAGTGCATCTACACTGAAAATAAAAAAGGCGATTGATAATTATCCTGCTTTACTTGCTGTTCGACCGGTAAAAACAGTTGCATTACTTGCGATAACCTCTAACAAAGGTCTTGCAGGGGCTTATAATGCTAATATCGTAAGAAAAACTATTAATACAATTGCTGAATACAAAAAGCAAGGTATCAATACGCTTTTATTCATAGTTGGTCAAAAAGGTGTTTCAGCATTAAAACGTAAATGTAAAGAACTTGATTGTTCTATTGAAAAAACATACTTAAATGTTGCTAACAATCCGTCAGGAGAAGGGGCATATGTTATAGCTGAGGATCTTGCGGATTACTATGTAAATGGTCGAATTGATAAAATTGAAGTTATAACAACAAGATTTAAAAATATGATGAGTTATTTTGTTGAAAACTGGACGGTATTGCCTCTGAATGCAGTTAAATCTCCATCAGAACGCAATAAAGACAATATTGTAGAACCTCTGATGGAATTTGAACCTGATATGCATCATATTTTGCAAAAGGTTGTACCTTTGTATGTGACCAATATAATATTCCAGTCATTACTGGAGGCTCAGGCTAGTGAACTTGCTTCACGTATGACTGCGATGTCAGCGGCAACAACAAATGCTGAAAAAATGATAAGCGAATTGTCTATCGTTTACAATAAAACACGTCAATTTGCCATCACTCAGGAAATTATTGAAGTTGTTTCAGGGGCAAATGCTCAAATAGGATAAGATATTGATGAAAAGTTTGTTTTTGCAAACTGTAGATAATATCAAATTAGCCTTGAATTGGTATCAAACAAATCATGATGAAGTCATTATAGTTATAGCCGGCTGGTTTATGACTAAAGATAGCAAAGCTTTTTCGCTACTTGGAGAAAGTCTGTCTAAAGATTTTGATATAATAACATTTGATTGCAGAGGACACGGAAAAAGTTCTGGTTTCTATACATTTACAGCAAACGAAATACTGGATGTCAAAACTGTTGTTGATTTTGCAAAACAACATTATAAAAAAATTTACCTTATGGGATTTTCGCTGGGTGGCGGACTGGCACTAATTTATGCAGCTTCTAATCACGATATAGACAAAATTATTGCGGTATCAGCACATAGTGATTTTAAGAAAATTGAAAACAAAATGTGGCATCCGAATGCCTGGCGTGAGACTTTAAAAAAATTTGAACTTAAACGATGGCTTTCTGTACGACCTTCATTAAAGATAAAAAAGAAAATTGCCCCAATTGCAGTTGTCGATAGAATAACTGTTCCAACGCTTTTTATAGCCGGTGCAAAGGATCCTACGGTTTGCTGCTGGCATACAAAATCTCTTTATGACAAAGCAACCTGCCCCAAAAAGTTTGAATTATTTGAGAATGGTATTCATGCTGAAGATCTTTTTTTGCATGAACCGGAACGCTTTTTTAATCTTTGCCGCGGGTGGCTTTATCAAGAGGCAAAAGGCAATTAATATCAACTCCGAGAGACAGTGCAATATTTGCCACAACCAGTATTGTCGGGCAAACTTTTTCGTTCTCAATTCTATATAGATGTTGCGGCGTTATATCAGACATTTCAGCAAGATATTCCTGTGAAAAGTTTTTACGCGCCCGTTCGACACGTATGTTTTCTGCTAAAATTTTTACTGCCTCATCTTTAGTTAACATAATTATATGTTAGCACCCTTGAGAAAAATATATTAGAACATATAATTTAATAAGAAATTCAGCGGATATTACATTTCTCCATTCAATACTCTTACCAGAGAACAGGCTTTAACTAATTGCAAAAATAATCCTTATAATTGTTCTGCATTACTGGAGAAATTCGACAACTGGGAATTTAAAGAAGATTATCCCTACAAATTTTAGTCGCATGCCGAATAATTGCTATTGCCACAGCACAAAAATCCAAGCTTTACATCTATTAATTTAAGGTAGTATTACGCAGCTCTGTTCCCATAGAAGTTAACCATTTTACTTTTTAAAAATTCATTGTTGGCTTCATGGGCTGTACTATCAGGTGTAACATTATTAGCATTTCTCATTGCCGCATTTCTTGCTTCACGTTTATTGGTCATATAGATGTTTAATCTAGGAATGCCGACACCCAAAACAAGTGCAGAATATGCATAACCGATTAGCTGTGCAAGGTTCAATACATTCAATTTGCCTCTTGTAAGTTTATCAGCCTTAGGAAGAAGTTCTATCATTTTAGAGAATTTCAATGCTTTTCCATCTTCTCCTATAGTAGAAATTCCATGATTTTTCAATCCTGCAACAAGAACTTCATCTTTTGTTTTCACAGAAGAATTAATGAACCGTTTGAATACATTTTTACTTTTTTCAGCGGTATTAAGCAATGATTTAGATTTATCCATCGCCATTACAGCCCCTTTAGTAACAAGGCTGCCAAGAATTAACAGGTTCAAAAATCCTAATGTATCTTTGATTGCAGATTCTCTAAGTTCATCCTTATCGCGTGCTGCAAATAATCTTGACATAATTGTCATACCGTAAACAAATTTCAATTGGTTAATAGTCGGAGTCATTCCTTTGAATTGAAGTTTTGAGAGAAATTTAGACGGTTTAGTGGTAATAGTTGCCAGCGCCCCTGTTCCTAGTATGAGACCTGTTAAAACTTTTTGTACAGCAAAAGACTTACTGTCATCTTTCTTTCTTCCTTCTACTCCGACAAACCCATCGCTGCCTGTGCGTTTTTTAGTAAGATATCTGTTCACTGGCTGCACTGACATACCAAATAATGCAGCAAAGCCCAATCCTAATGCAGAACGTTTCAGATTAAGTGATTTCAAGCCTTTAACAAAGGCATTTTCCGCAATATTGTCGGTATTTATAAATGTATCTACAACTTTTGATTTTACAAAAGTTCTGGAGACATTAAATATATTCTGAACAGTTGTCCGCAAAGTACCGGAAGAAGATTTTGTATCGTTAAGTAATCTTGCAGATTCTTTTCCGCCTGTAGATTCTGATATAACGTTTACAAGATAATCAGTTTTTTCTTTTAAGAAGTTTTTAACTTGCTTTTTTTCCGCTTTTGAAAGTTTTTTATTATTAATATCTTCAGCTTGTTCAAGAACTTCAACAATTGTATTTTTAACTTTTGATTTATCAGCATCAGCTATTGTTTTATAACCGTTATTAAAAGTTGATATACGTCCGGTTATTCTGTCAGCGTATTCTTCTTTTACATTGCGAGGAATTCTTATACCGCCTTTATTCAGATCAATATCAAAAGTTCCGCCATTCTTGAAATGCTTTTGAACTGCATCATGCCAGTCTTTAGCAAGTATATCAATAGCACTATTATCAGCAAAAATTCTATGAGCATTAATTTCGTATTTTTTATTGAATAGTGTAGCCAGTGCAAGACCTGCAACAGTACCGTAAACACCGACCATCGAATGGTTAAATGTACCGCAAGATTCACGGATAAATGTTTCAGTTCCTGCCTGCGGTCCGCGTTTACGCATATCTGTCCAGGTTCTTGGAATAACCATAGATCCTAAATCTACTGCGTTAGCCCCCCATGCCTGATTTGTTTCAAAAAATCTCAGTGCACCTGTTGCGGCTTCCATAGCCCCTGTAAATCGAGGCTGTTCTTCATTTTGTCTGTTTAGTTGTTGCTGATGTTGTTGTGGGGTAATATTTTGTATTTTCATATTTGTTTCTCCTTACGAATTAAAAAATGCTCTAAATGCCGGATTGTGTTTGATGGACGATTTTACAATGTCCGTGGACGCGGCTGTGCCCGCGGCGCCTGTCGCGGCTCCGGTATTTGCATTTGTGTTCGCAAGTTCCTTTGCTTTTCGTTCTTGTTCTTTTTTATTGGTGACTGTTCTGTTATATAGAGGAATAAATACACCCAGTGCTATTAATGAGAATGCAAGGTTACCTATCTGGCAAATTGTTCTCAAACGTTTGTCTTTAACTGTTAAAAGTTCATCTGTAGACTTGAGAGCTGTATGTTTTGTCCAATGCCAGAATTTTTCAAGCGGATTTGCATTTTCTTTTAATGGTTTAAGTACATTTATTAATTTTGCATCTTTATCTTTATGTTCAATATATGTAGCAATTCCTTTTGCAGCGAAGTCACCTAAGAAATAGAAACTCAAGAAGGTTGCAATATCTCTTATTGTAGCTTCTCTAAGATCATTTGCATCTTCACTTGCCCCCATACGGCTTGCAAAAGTTGCTGTAGAAATTATACGTGCCTGATCCATAGATGGGAATTTTCCTTTGAACTGCAACATATTCAAAGTAGGCATTTTCATCATTGACAACAAGCCAACACCAATCATTGAAGTTACTGAAATTATTTTTTGCTTAAATAATTTTGCTTTTTCTTCTTTTGTAGGTTCTTTGTATTCTTTGCCGTTATAAATAGGTGCTCCTTTTTGACCTGCTGATTTATGTGTAATCCATCTATTGATAGGCTGCATTGAAATTGCAAGCGGAATAATTACGGCAAGACCGCCAAGACTTTTCCAGTTAACAAATTTGCTTGCTTTTTTAGCATAGGCATCTAACTGTGCAGGATCTGTAATGTTTTCTTTAACCACGCCGCGCAGGTATTTCACCATATTAGAATATATATTTTCAAGATTTGTTGAATGGAATTTTGTATCACCTTTAAATTTAATATTTTCAGTTATGTGGGTACGTTTAGCTATATCATCAAATGCTTCTTTTGATAATTTAGGACCTTTATCTTTATCGTGAACAGCATTAACAAGCTTTGTAAACACGCTGTCATCAGTTTGATCAAGCATCTGCGCAAAAGCTTTTTCCTTTTTACCGTCCATACCGGAAATATCATATGTTAAATCTTTAAATGCATTAAATAATTTTTCATCGCCAGACCCTTGAGCATTTTTATAATAATGTGTAATTTTTTGAATAGTATTTGTATCAGCCCAGTTGTTAGCAAGGTTAGATTTATTAAACGGTTTCATCACTGAAGGAATGAATTTATTTATAGCACTTGCAACTCCATATACGATATAACCAGGTATAAGACAGTTTACAATAAGTCCTGAGGATTCGCGTCTAAATGCCTCCATACCCGCTAAAAGATTAATTTTATGATGTTTTTTCCCTTGTTCCTTATCTTCAGTTTGTTTTTTATCATCTTTAGGAACAGCAAAAGTTTCAACCAGTGTACGCGGTATAATTGCAGTTGCTAAATCCAGAACGGTCACATTAATCATCGGGTGTTTTTCACACTGCTGCACAAGTTTAATGCCGCCTTCGCCTGCTTTTTTGGCGAATTTTGCGAAAGTTTCATGATAACCGCCAAATGATGTATCATTTTTACTCTGTTTCGGGGTATATTTACTATTAAAATTACTTAATCTAATATCACTAATCATAAATTTGTCTGGGTTTACCTAATAACTACAATTATTATATCAAGCACACAGAATATACAAAAGCAGTGAAAAATAAAAATTGCTATCTGTACACTTAATGTAAAGTTTATATTAAGACACAATTTTGTTTTTTTTATTAAAAATACAGAATTTTAAATCCGTTTTTTTAAAATTTATCTGTAAAAATTCATTAATATGTATAAATTTTTATCAAAATTGCATTTTTTTATACAACTTTTTTTTGTAAATTTTTGTAAATTTTTTGTATTTTTAAGATAAAATTCTCAAAATCTTCACTTAACTGTCATGCTTTTTGATTCTACCACTTACCCAAGAAATATACTACTACTCTATTGGCTAATACTTTTTTATCTTGAAAAAAAAATTATGAACTATTGACGTAAGAATAAATCATTGTTTTTGCAAAGCTTTAAATAATGACCCCGTAGAATAGTTTTTAATAACATTCACCCTTATCATAGCGATAAGGAGTTCTGTCATGAAAAAACTTTTAATTATACTATGTTTAATACTATCAGTAAATTGCGCATATGGGGGGCAATATACAGCAACAATAGATAAATTGGAAAATGAAATATTTGGATTTCAATATGGAAATGAGACAGATGAAATGCGACTTAAACGCATAGAAGAGAATGTATATGGTCAATCCTCAAACAAATCTACATCTGAAAGAATTGCTAAATTAACAAAAGACCTGTCTGCAAATGAAATTGGCAAGGAAATAGCTCCTCGCGAAGACACTTTTATGGATGAGACAGGTGATTATATAGATGAACAGCCTGTTGCACAGGGACCAAATGTTGACTATCCTGCCGTTAATGAACTTGAAAGACAGGTATTCAATAAAGAAAATAAAAACATGGATATTAAAGAAAGGCTTTCTTATCTGGAAAAACAGACCTTCGGAAAGACATATAATGATGATTTATCAACACGTGTGGATAGATTAAGAGCTGAAATAAAGCCTTCCTCACTTATGGATAATGAAATTGCACAATCTTCAAACGAATTTTATGATGATGAAATTGTAGAATTAGACAAAGACTACCATCTCGACAGATATGAACCGCCGGCATTTGACTATGATGCGTATAATGCAAGGCATTCTTCGCCATCACAAAGCTACAAACCGCGGAAAACAAATCTTGCAAGTATTGAAAAATCATTGTTTAAACAGTCCTATACCAATGATGATATGAATAATCGTTTATCAAGAATTGAATCAGGCATGTTTGGCACAACTTTTGCAAACGATAATCAACAGGATAGAATTAATCGAATATCTAGCGCGTACAGTGCACAAAAAACAGCACGTACATATGACTCAAACAAATTTACACAGAACATGGCAACCGCAATGCAAATCGGTACACTTATACTCATGGT
Organism: Candidatus Gastranaerophilales bacterium; assembly: GCA_944324165.1. Taxonomy (GTDB): domain Bacteria; phylum Cyanobacteriota; class Vampirovibrionia; order Gastranaerophilales; family Gastranaerophilaceae; genus CALUVH01. The sequence goes on from CALUVG010000015.1 coordinate 28,308, forward strand.
GCTAGCCTGCGTACTTTAGGATGACTATAGATTGTATTCCATTATATAATCGTCCATTGCATAACCATTACCTATATCGGTCACAACAGATTGAATAATCTTGAATCCCTGAAATTTATAGAATTCTATAGAGCCATAGTTCTTTTTGTTTACAGTCAATGTAATTTTTGTTAAATTTTTTTCTTTTGCTTTCTGTTTAACAAATTCAATACATTTTTTACCGAGTGATAACCCTCTATAATTCTGTAATATATATAATTTAGAAAGGAATAGATAGTTATCCTGCGGCTGTATTCCAATATATCCCACAATATTATTTTCATAAATGACAAAATAATATTCATAATTTTCTTTTTCAATCTGTTCTGATATAGCCTCATATGATTGAAATTTTTCCAACATATACTCAATACAATCAATAGCATTTATAGAAATATAGTGTTCTTTCCATATTTCATCAGCCATTCCGGCAAGTGTTTGTATATCTTCGCTTTTGACTACGAGTCTAAACATTATATTCTCCCCTATACTATAATTTATAAAATTAAACTCTTATTTTTACCACAACTTTTTTAACCTGCTCTGAAACGCCATTGAAATTCATCTGAGGCTGATGTGCTTCATTGGGATATAATAAAGCAAAAACACCTTTAACAAGCATTACAGTATTAAGCGGATATTCCGGCTTTTTAAAAAACATAATATCACGATTTTCATCATACTCTTCACTTATTTTAAGCCCTTCAACTCCGGTAAACTGCAGAAGTTCATGTCCGGACAAAAGTAATTGTATATCAATATATTTTTTATGCGCCTCAGGTTTACAAATATCATGCGACTTAGTAGTATAGCATTCTATATTTGCATAATTTTCACCGCCGAGTTCATATCTGCCTGTTGCAATGTTTTCTGATAATCCTTCTATGAATTTAATTGCAAATTCAGGTATTTCAGCATACTTATCTATATTTTCTATTTTATCATAAATCATATTGTTTACCTTATCATATATTTTATTGGAGTAACAGGTACCATAATACAATCGGAATTTTCATAACTGCATGCTGGAGCTATAGTTTGTGTTCCGCAATAGAAGGCTGATTGAATATAACCGGATTGACATGCTGCCTCTTGAAAGGACTTGCTTTTTAAAAGCCAGTGTTCAATACGTCTTGAATCAGTAGTTATTTCATCATATCTAACACTAAATTGCATCAAAAAGTTGCTGTTTCCGCCGGAGTTGCCGCTTGAGGGATATGCAGGCACAACTTTCCCTGACAATGTCAGATAGAAAGGATAAACATCCTGATATAATTTGCCGCTGCCGCGTTCATTATCTATATCAATGTATATAGTATAACCTTGCGCATCATTTTCATCCTCACCGGCTAATTGTGATATCGCTGCAGGAACTCTATTCAAATTATAAAATCTCATTCCATTTCTTGTAACAAGATTAGGGGTTAAAGCCGTGAAATCTGTAGATGTTGTTATTGAATGTGATGCAGTACAGCTCGGAGTTACATTTGTACCATTAACTACAAGTTCCTTATCGTATATGTTAATTCTTTCTTCCATTTCAGCACAGAGAGATTGAGTGTTTCCTGTATCATCATTTACTAAACTTGCAGTTACAGTACCGTCTTCACTTTCATAAATCAGTTCTGAAGCAAGATCGGACAGCAGAGTATAAGCCGCGTAATAATTGTATTTATTTACTCTTTCAATTTTTGATGTAGTAATTTGCAGGGTTACAGATACAACTATTGCCAAGACAACCATTGTAATAACAATTTCCGCAAGCGTATACGCATTTTTTAAATTTATTTTTTTCATACCGTTCCTTATATTAATTCAGCAAGTGCCTTTTCAAATTCATCCTTGTTCGGAGCTTTTCCATGCCAGCCGGCATTATTTTCCATAAAGCTTATGCCTTTACCCTTAATTGTATTTGCAATAATTGCAGTCGGACGGTCATTATGCTTTGCCTTCTCTATAGCATCATAAATCTCATTTAAATTATGCCCGTCTATTTCAATGACACCCCAGTTGAACGCTTTGAGCTTATCATCAAGGGGATCTAAAGATTTAATATTTTCTGTACAGCCGTCTATTTGAAGACGATTACGGTCAATAATTGCTATCAGATTATCGAGCTTACGCTGAGGTGCCTGCATAAAAGCTTCCCAAACATTGCCTTCCTGAAGTTCACCGTCTCCAAGCAATACAAAAACATTAGCGGGATTTTTATCGAGTTTTAGTCCCATAGCAATACCGCATGCGATAGATAACCCCTGACCAAGCGAGCCAGTAGCGACTTCAACTCCGGGACAGAATGGTACAGGATGCCCCTGCAACCTTGAACCAAATAACCTGAAGGTCATTAATTCTTCTTTAGGGAAATATCCCAATTGAGCAAGAACGCAATATAAAATTGAAGAGGCATGACCTTTAGATAAAACAAATCTGTCACGTTTTTCAAAATCCCTGTCTTTAGTCCATTTAGGTACAGTTTTCATACACTTATGAAACAGTACAGTCATAATTTCCGTTGCCGATAGAGCTCCACCCAAATGTCCGGATTGTGCATTATATATCATTTTTAAGATATTAATACGATTTTCTTTACACAATGATTGTAATTGTTTAATTTCGTTTTCATCAAGCATTTTCTATACCTTTCTAAAAATACGTTCTTGCAAAACGCTTATAACAAATAATGGCAAAGTCGGGAAAATTCTTTTAAATCTTTTGGGGTCTTTTATTGTACGGTAAAGCCATTCCAATCCGGCTTTTTGCCAGAAAACAGGGGCACGTTTTACCATACCCGACCACACATCAAAACTTCCGCCAACACCAATAGCAAGAGTGTCCGGCAGCAGTTTTTTTACACGATAATTAAATACTTCTTGCTTTGGAGAGCCTAAAGCCGTCAATAACAAATCCGGTTTCGCATTTTTTAAATCTTCCAATACTCTTTCTTCATCTTTAAAATATCCATCCTGAACATATACTATATTTATTTCCGGACATTCTGATTTTAAGTTACTAATTGTTTTTTCTATAACTTCAGGTTTTGCCCCAACAAGTGCTATTGACTTTTTATTTTTGGTATAAGTATCAATTAATTTTCTTGCCAGCTCCACTCCTGCAATTCTTCTAACATTATACCCCAGGATTTTCAACCCTATTTCAACGCCTATACCATCAGGAACAATAAGTTCAGCATCATTTATTATATGTGCAAAATCTTTATTCTTACGAGCTGATGCGATCATTTCCGGATTTATGGTTATAACCTGACCGTGATTTTCCTGCGCATATTGCATTGCATCATCAAATGAAAATGTATCAACCGGCAGCCCTTGAAGTTTTACAATATTGCGTTCCATAATACTATTATACCCGCAATTCTTAAATAAGTAAATAGTACATTAAAATAAAAGTTTAAACTACAACTTTATGCAGTCCTTTAGGTTTATCAACATTGCGTTTAAGCCTTGCGGCTATTTCAAGTGCCAAAAGCTGACATATTAGAATTATAGCAAACGATTTAATTACTTCACTTTCTATATCAATGTTAATATTATAATTTGTTTTTACCTTTTCATTTGAATTACCGATAATACTAATTGGAGGATTATAATCATCTTTAATCTTGTTAAGATTTTTTATTGCAGTATAACTCATATCATTAACTGAAATATATACAAGTGCGGATTTGTTATTTAATATTGCGACATGCCCGTGCATAAATTCACCCAGAATACTGGCCGAAACATTCAGATAAGAGGTTTCTTTTATTTTCAGACAGGCTTCTTTTGCAAGAGCATAAGATATTCCATCGGCAGTAATTATAATATTTTTATATTTTGCTAAAAATTTTGCCAGAGTTTTAATTTGAGGACGTAGTTCAAAAACTTCTTGCATTGTAGAGGCGAGATTATGCAAATCATTAATATAATTGCTTATATCAATACCCTTAAGATTAGCATATTTTAAGACAATTAACGCAAGACAGAGCATTTGAGCCGTGAGCGATTTTGTTGCAGCAATACTTTTTTCTTCACCGGCATGACAGTCTACCTTAAAATCTGATGCCTGCCAGATTGTTGAATCTTTTTTGTTAGTAATACAAAGAGTACGCACACCAAATTCTTTAGCTTTCTTTAATGCTTTATTTGTATCAGAAGTCTCACCGGACTGGGTAATAAAAATATAAAGAATATTATCTGCATGAGGAACAGCAGACTTTAAAAGAAACTCACTTGAATAAATAGCACGCGCCTCAAGCTGTGCAACATTGCCGAACAAATCTGCAGCAAATCTCGCGCTATGATAAGATGATCCGCTTGCCACAAGTATAAACTTATCGACATCTGCCGGAACATCAAATAATATATAGTTGTCATCATTTATACTATTTTCAATGATATGAGCAAGAATCTCCGGCTGCTCAAATATCTCATGTTCCATACTTGTTTTTTTATTTTGTCTAAAAAACATATACATTCCTCATTGATAAATTAATGGCGGGTTATCACAATAGTCCCCCGCCATCATAAAACAATTTACTTAACCTAAAATTTCTTTTAATAAATCATTAACAGTTTTAGGATTAGCACGCCCTTTGGTTTCTTTCATAACCTGTCCGACAAAGAATCCTAACAACTGTGTTTTACCGCCGCGATAAGCCTCTACCTGAGCAGAGTTGGCATCAACAACTTTTTGAACAATAGCCTTAATAGCCCCTTCATCAGAAATTTGACTTAACCCTCTGTCCTCAACAATTTTAGACGCCATTGTTCCATCTTTCATCATATCAATGATAATTTGCTTACCAATGTTGTTGGAAATTGTATTTTTTTCAATAAGTGAAATTAATTCTGCAAGATTTTCAGGAGTAAGTTTAGTATCCGTAATTTCTATTTTTTCTTCTTTCAGATAAGCTGCAATTTCACCCATAATAAAGTTTACTGCAATTTTAGGAGAGGCACCGAGTTCCAAAACTTTATCAAAGAACAACGCAAGCCCCATTTGTTCTACAATAACATTAGCATCGTATTCACTTAATCCTAAATTCATATATCTCAGTCTTTTTTGAGACGGCAGTTCAGGCATTTTATCTTTTATTTCTTGAACCCATTCTCTGGAAATATGCAACGGCATTAAATCAGGTTCAGGGAAATAACGATAGTCATGTGCATCTTCCTTGCCTCTCATTGAACGTGTTTCTCTTGCATTGTCATCCCAAAGACGCGTTTCTTGAACGACCTTTCCGCCTTCTTCAACAATTTCAATTTGCCTGTCAATTTCATATTCAATTGCACGCTGTAATGCTGAAAAACTGTTTACATTTTTAATTTCAGCACGTGTTCCAAATTCTTTTGACCCTTTTGGCATAATAGATATATTTGCATCACATCTCATTGAGCCTTCTTCAAGGTTACCGTCACAAACACCAATATATCTGACAATACTTCTTAATTCTTCCATATAAGCTCTTGCTTCATCAGAAGATCTCATATCCGGCTCTGAAACTATTTCTAAAAGCGGAGTACCTGCACGATTTAAGTCAACAAGTGAATAGCTTGATCCGGCAAGACCGTCCGCGCCGGCATGGACAAGTTTACCGGCATCTTCTTCTAAATGGGCACGCGTAATACCTATTCTTTTTCCTTTTATATCAAGATAACCATTTACGCATATCGGCTCATCATATTGAGAAATCTGATAGCCTTTAGGCAAGTCAGGATAAAAGTATTGTTTTCTGTCAAATTTGCATCGTTCAGGAATTTCACAATTTAAGGCTAAACCGGTCAATATACCCATATTAACGGCTTCCTTGTTCAATACAGGCAAAACACCCGGCATGCCCAGAGTAATAGGACTTATTTCAGTATTTTGTTCCTTTCCGAATTCAGTTCCGTCAGGGGCAAATATTTTAGATTTGGTCTTTAACTGTGCGTGAACTTCCAGACCAATAACTACTTCATACTTATCTCTTAAATTTTCCATAATATCTCCTTGTATCTTTAAATGCATTATAGCATAAACAAAAATAAGGCTTATATTCGCAAGATTTACATTCATAAAATATTAAGATAGGTAAAGAATATGTTGTATTAACTAAAGAAAGTTTAAAAAAATCCGTCAAATAAAGAACAAGTGTGTGGAGCAATTATGGCAGACGGAATACAAATAAACAAATACATAAAAAGTCTAGGCTTGAGCGGCAAAGACGCTGAAGCTAAACGTATTGAATTATACGCGCTTTCCGATGCTGAATTAACTGCTCTATTATCCGGCAAAGAACAAAGTCTTAGCACTAAAAAAGATCCGGCTGAACTATTGTCCGCTAAATCTAAAAATTCCAATCTCGGTACTTCCGTTGAAAAAAATAAAACAGAAAAAGAACAAACAGTTAATCTCGCATCAGGCAGAAAAATTGTTATAAAAAATGGCTCTACTAAATTCTATGCCGCTGACGGTACTCAGCTTAATAAAGAATACTTCGAAAAACAAGAAGGAGTAATTGATATCAAACAATCCGGAAGGTATTCCGTTACCAAAGCAGGGCAGACTAAATATTACGCTGCTGACGGCACGCAGCTTAAAGAAGCTTACTTTAAACAAGTCGAAAGTTCAGATATTCAAGTTAAAACTGCTGACGGAAAAACTCATAATCTTAACAAAGTACTTGAAAACAGAATTAACTCGGTCACTACAAATCTGGAAAACGCTGAAAAAGACAACGGGTTTATTGGCAAAGCCTGGAGCGGATTTAAAAATCTCACAGGTATTGGGGACAGTTCGGATAAAGTTAGGGAACAGCAGGATAATGAACGTAAACTGCTTGCTCAGTTTAATTCTAATGAACAAACACGTGCGCAGACTTTTAAAGAATTAACAGGGGAAGAATATACAAAAGAAAATTTAGAAAAATTTGTAAAAGGAGAGATTAAGTTAAAATCCGAGATAGCACTAAACGGATACAAAGAAGGTCAAGAGATGGCGACAGATGTAGCTGCAGATATGGTATCAGGTATTGCATCTGTTGGGATATATGCAGCATCAGTAGCGGCAGCACCTGTTACGGGCGGGGCGTCTATTGCTGTTGGTTTAGCTGCAGCAACAGCAAGCGGAGCGGCTATTAAGACAGGGGTTAAGGCTGCAGATGCGCTAAGTGCAGGTAAAGAGTATTCATTAAAAGATGCGACACATGATGCTGCGACCGGAGCTTTTTCGGGTGTATTGGCGCCTGTAACAGGAGGTATGGGCGGAGCGGTTGGTAAAACAGTTGCTACAAAAATGGGGATTCAGGCAGTTAAACAGATTGGTAAAGAGGTTGCAGCGGATACTGTGGAAGCGGGCGTTAAACAGGGAGTTAAGTCTATGCTTACCAATCCTACGGGATATGAGTATGTTGGGGGCACATTGTTGAAACGCGGAGTTGCACAGGGGGCTGAAATGGCTACTGATGGGGCTGTTGGCGGAGCCGTGGATAATGCGTTCAGGACTGCTTATGATGGCGGATCTCTGGAAGAGGTTGCCAATTCTGCTGTTGAAGGGTTTGTCGGAGGCGCGATTATGTCACCGCTCATAGGGGGTGGTATGAAAGCTGTTGGTAAATTGGGGCATGAGCTCGGCAGTAAATTGAATAATGATGCTCCGAATACTAAAGAGGCACAGGCTATGCCAGATGCGCCAAAAGCTTTAACTTCTGACAACAATGATTTTACGGCCAGATACATTGATGAAAATTCGCAAATCAATCATATCAACATGCCGGATGAAGGCATTCCGAGCCCTACACCGAAACATGTAACAGAGCAGCCTGATGGAACAAAAATATTAACTCCGGAAGGAGAAAAAATTGTCCGCGATAAGGCAACAGAACTCCATAATGCCGCAGCCGATAAAGAAGCTGAAATTGTTAAAGCAATGCAGAACGCGGGATTTGGCATTGACAAGGAGACAATGACGCACCGCGCAAAATCAGAACAAAGCATTTATGACAAAGTTTCATCAGCAATGACAGACAAAAAATACCCTGCAAGTTTTGAAAAAGCTGTTAAGGGTGTTTATGATGCTGTCGGCACTCGCACGCAGTTAGATGATTTTAATTACAAAGATCATCCTGATATAGTCGAAGTCTATAAAACGGATCCTGAAAAAGCCTATAAAATGGCGGCAGAACGACAATCCGCGCAATTTGCAAAAAATATTGAAAATCTGATTATTCAGCAGGCTCAAAGAAAATCAGAAATTTCTGCTGCAAAAATCAGCAACTATATGGGAAAAGATGGTATTCCTTATTTATCAAAAGAACAAATTGAACATATAAATTTTGTTGCGGCACAACACGGAGTTGATTTGAACATCAAAGATCCGTCACCTAAAGTCCGTCCGTCAGGTTACACAGCATATCAGATGAACTTTAAAACAAAAGACGGATTCACTTACGAATGGCAGCTGCGCGGCTCTGAAATTAATGAATTTGCAGAATGTGAACATGTTCCTTATGACATCCGTCAGGGTAAAGATGTTACAGGCGGCCGCAAAGAACTTGAACAGCTATACAAACCGATTGAAGATGTCATTCATAATCTTTCTGATGACCAGTTTAACCGTTATAATGACTATTTAACAGCACATTATAAACATTTACGCAAACTGGAATTAGGATTTGACAGCACGGCTCCGAAACTTGAAGATTACGGCGATTTTGGTGCACTTGACAAGCGTTTGAGTGCGGAAAATCTTGAGGCCCTTCATGACACTGCTGTTAAATTGAAAGACGGCAAGGTTTCAGAAGAAACAGCTCTTAAATTATACAACGATGCCATAACTGAAAAAGAGTCATATTTCCAACAAAGACAGCGTTATACTGATAAAGAAAAAGCAGAAATATTAAGCAAGTATAACCTTACACATGATGATATAAAAGATTTAGGCAACAATGATGTACCTATCGCTTATTTAGATATGTTAAGTAATGCATCACCTGAGTTTGTGGAAGAGGTTACAACAATGCCAAAAGAAGATATTCTTTTAAGCTTAAAAGGCATTGCAGAGCAAGTAAAAACCCCCTCTATCCTAACCCGCGAAAACCTGACTAAACTTATGAAAGATTTTGATTTAGGAATTGAAGAAGCAGGCTCCACACTGCTTATGCTTTCTCAAAATCCTCAAAGCTATAAATATATAAACAATCTCATTAAATACAGTAAACTTGCAGACCAAAAGCTTAATCAGACAGATTTGGAAAATCTTGCATATTATGACAAAAAAGCATTAAAAGCTCTTTCGCCTGAAAGACTTGAAAAAATCGCGTATGTTGCAAAAGAACTTGATATAAAGCTTAACCCTTATCTATTTGACAGAATCAATGATATTGAAAAAATTACTCCTGATTTCGTTCAAAAATTAAAGAAAGAATACGATACAATACGACAAAACGGTTTAGAGGTTGAATTAGGTAACAGGGATTTTACTGCCGATTATGCTGCCATGAAAAAGATTAATGATGCATGTGAAAAATATGATATTTCATTCGGTGACATTAAATCAACATATTATTCTGAGATTGAAGAACTTGTAAACCTTGAAAACTTTGATAAAGTGGCTGAATTTATCAAAAAACTTTCACCTGAGGCAAAAGCAAGTAAATTAAATCCTTTCTATCATATTTTAGCAAAAGAAAAGGGCGCACTAAAACTGGTGCCGGATGAGTCGCTTGCTGAACTTTACAATGCCATGGCAAAATTTCCGGACGATTATTATATATCAAATAGCTTTGTTGCTGACTTAAGTAATTTAGGCATTCGTGATTTCAGCGGACCTGCCAAATTACTTGATGCATTTGCTGAGATTGAGCAGCTTCCTTCTCCGTTTGCAAATGGCTCAAATATGGCTGCTAATTTTGTAGTTGCAAATGGCGATTATGAGGGGGCTGCAAAATACATAAGGTCATTGAAACCGGTTAAAGATAAAATAACATATTATATGGCGCCATTACAAGACACTAATTTCGATTTTAACAAAGCCGCTAAAATCAATAATGCAATAAATGAAAGAGGCTTGCTGCCGTATTTCCAGGATTATTTAAAAACAATTTATAAACATGAAACTTTTGATATAGATAAATTTACAGACCTTGTAAAATTTATACACAAAGAATTGCATATAATTGACCCGACCAAATCTCAACAAAGAATGGATTTATTACTCTCTAATGCAGATAACATTCCGGCACTGGATAAAATCAAGCAAAACTATACCCTCTTGAATGATTTGCTAAATCGAAACGGCATTCAAATAGGAGCAGGATATAATAATTTCCACGACATATACAAATTTTTGCTAAATGATATTGATTCCGATATATTATCTCATAATGCAAAATTTCTGGAAGACTATATAGACAAGGACAATATAACAGGCATTTTATCTATCAATAAAAAACTTACAAAAGAAAATTTTATAATTGACGGAAAATCTCCTGACCAGCTCCGCGGCGCTCCGACATATTTCTTTAAAGCATATAATGCAATAGAGAAATATCCTGATCTATTAAATGATTTTAAAAAGTCAGCTCTGTACAGCAATGGTAATTTCAATATAAATACATTATATAATGCCTTAAACAACCTTTATTATGTTAAGAATAATGTAACACCTGAGGTTTACAACAATGTTATTACCCGTGATTTGCTGTCCTTATCCACTTTACCGGATGATATCAGGAAATTAGCTGAGATGGATAATAAAACATTCAACATTTATACTTTTTTCAATAATACTTTAGGATATTCTGTTATTGACTTTTATCTAAAGAAAGCGACGAAATTTTCTGTTGAAGATATTTCAATATTAACATCTGACAATTTAACTAATATAAAAATAGATCTTCGGGCAAGCGTGCTTGAAAAATTAAACAATTTGCCGCAAGATGTCAATAAGGAACTTGCAAGCAAAGGTATTGATATAAATATGTATAAGACAAGATTGGCTGAAAGTTTAGGTGTTGCGCGTGATGTAATAACTCCTGCCAAGGCTAAACAGACTGAATTTTTAAGAGAAATAGTTGCAAATAACAATCACCAGGCTGAAAATGTTTTAAAAACACTGGATTTTGCAAAATTCAACACAGGTATTCCGCTAAAATATCCGCGCGCCGCATTTAATCAGGATATAGAAACCTTACTGTCACAAGTTCAAGAAACAGATGTGTATATTTTACGTTCACATTTTAAATTGGAAAAAGGTGAAGCCGGATTTGAAGGCTTGCCGGTTGTAAAAGAGTTAACCGATTATGAAAAACAATCGCTTTCAGAAAAAGGTGCGTTCATTGCGGATAAAATAGCACAGAGAATAAATGATTTTACTTTGAATAATGAAGTTTTGATTAACGATAAACAAACGAAAGAAGTTCTTGATGCACTTATTCAGGGGCTGCCGGAATTTACAACAATTGTCGGCAAAAAACAGCACGGAACTCACGCATACACAGTCGATATTCACACGCTCAAAGTTCTGCAAAGCGCTATGAATGATCCGATGTACAAAGAGCTTTCAGATCAGGACAAAACTATTCTAAAAATTGCAGCGCTTCTCCACGACACCGGTAAAAAAGGCGGGGTTATTGACCGAGGACACGCATCATTGAGTTCAGATTATACACGTGCGGTGTTAAACAAATTTCAATTGAGTGATGCTGCTAAAACAAGAATAATAGATATTGTCGAAAACCACCACTGGTTTGAACAATACAATACAGGTCAGATAAGTGCGGAAACAATGGCTGCAAATTGCAGACGTCCTGAAGATTTTAAAATTTCTGTAATACTTGCAAAATCAGATCTTTCCAATGTTAACCCGACATTCCATTTTGAACGCACCGGAACAGCTAATCAGGCCGAGTTTGACAAATTTATGTTTGAAAAAACTCATCCGATAGAAGAAAAATTACATGAAATGCAGGAAAAAGCAAATATTGTTTTTGATACGCAATTCACCCGTGCAATGGATAAATTTCCGACACAGAAAGTAAATATAGGTGGTAATGAGGTCGATTTAAAAGTTTTAAATCTGACTGATGACAATATCACCAATCTCGAACAATACGGTTTTGCTCCGGGAACGACAAGAGATAATGCAAGATTTACCGTACACATGACCTCCCCGAAAGAATTTCCGACAGTTGAAGCATTACTTGCTAATACTTCAAACAAAAGTACATGGTCTACCTCATTAATAAGTCTTGATAATAACAGGACTTATACAAACCGTAAATTCGGCTTTATTCTTGATGTAGATAAACCAAATGTTGCGGAAGCTTACTATCAAAATTTGGGTTCAGGGTACAAAAAGGATATAAATAGTTTTACAAGCATACTGTTTGACAAGAGCGACGAAACAAGAACATTTGTCCGTGACGGATTTATTGAGGCAATGAAAGAGCGCGGGGTTGCTATATCTCTACAAGATTATGCGCAGTTGTCAAAATATATTTTCTCTAAAAAATATACAACCCAGATAAAGAATGTAAGAATTGGTGATAAAGTTTACAATGCTGAGGATTTAGTATATGCGTTTGAAAAATCACGAGATGCACTATTCCAAGGTTATGAACACAGTGAAATTGTCTCAATAAATCCACGTATTAAAGGACTTATTGCACGCGTTTCCGACATAAATGATGTTCCGCAGGAATTTTTAAACTTTGCGAACAAGAAAAATCTACCGATAATTCTTATCGGCTTTAAAAATCCCGAATAATATGCTATAATAAATGCGAGGTAAATATGACTGAAATTAATCAAATCAATCAGAACAAAATAAATTTTAAAGGGGCAGCAAAAATGACTAAAGACACGAAACCCGAAACAGTTGAAGAATTTGCTAATACAGCAGTTAAAACACTTGCTGAACGTGCAGAACGTGAAGTTCCGCAAGACGGGGATTTTGCCCCTGTTTCAGAAAGATATGTCAATCACGATCCCAAAATTTATGCTAACGAAATGCTGCTTCAGATTGTACCGCTTCCGCAGTCATTGAAAAATGAACCTAATTATAATAAATTACGTTATCTGCAAGCTGTTGTAAAAAGTCCTGTTGACCAGCCGGCAAGATCCATTCTCAAATGCGGTACTAAAAAACAAATCCTAGAAATTCTTAACGAAAATAACTTTTCTCAAAGAGTTGCCGCAAAATTTGATGAACTGACCGATGATTTAAGAATGAATTAATTTTATTTTTATGGTATATAATTCTCATAAAGAGTTTTATGTAAAGAGGGATATACTATATGAATAAAAATATTGTCAAACGTACTGGAATTATAATTATTTCAATTATTGGAGCTGTATATATTATTTTCCTAATGCTGCCATTATTCTTAAACGGCATTATAAATTCCTATCTGCCCGAAATTAACAAAATGGTCGAACAAGCCGGCTTTAAAGCTGATCTGGATAACGTAAAATTTGTGACAACTCCAAAACTCACAGCAGGTATTAAAGCAGAACACGCAGATATTATGCTGCCGACAGAAGACAGTATTTTAAATGCAGACAACATCCAGATTACCCTATCTATTTTCCCGCTGCTTGCAAGAAAAATAGAATTGGATTGTATATCCGCTCAAAGTATAAATGTAAACCTGAAAGTTAAAAAAGACGGAACATTCCTGCTGGAAGATTATATGCCGGAACAGGAAAATACGGATAATACTGAAACAACTGTAACCGAAACAACCGTTACTGCATTGCCTTTTGGGTTTAAGCTGTCAAATCACCTTCCTGACATATATATATCAAATTATAATATCTCTTTTGTCGACATTCCTACATCAAAAATATATTCTATAAATGGTAATCAAATTAACATTACTGACTTTATACTGGATAAATCTATAAAAGTTTATGCTGACGGTAAAGTCATTCTTGATAACCGCACTCAATTTAATTACGATATAAAACTTTTAAACAGAATTATGCCGGATTTAGAACTAAATGATTTAGTATTCAATCCTGCCCCTGCTGAAACATCTAAAGAAACTCAACCTGTTATGATAAATGTTATAGATGTATTTAAAGCATTGTACAATAACCAATTAACCGCAGATGTTTCAACTGATTTAAAAATAACCGGCACTCCGGATGATATGAAATTTAAAGGTAATATTTTAATTGATAAACTCGGTATTGCCGTGGATAATAAAAAACTTCCTGATAGCACTATTGGTATGGAATTTGAAAACAATCATATAAAAATGAATACCAAATTATATTCTGCTGCAGATGAAATTACTCAGATCTTAGGTGACTTTAAAACAGGCAAACATCCTAAAATCAATTTAAATTTCAAATCAAATGCAGGAATTAACAGCCTCATTGCAATAATAGACAGTGTCGCAAAATCTTTCAATTATAATGATCTTGATACACTCAGTGCAACCGGCAAAATAGATGCAGATTTTAGTATAAAATCAGACCTGAAAAAAGTTGAATCCTCCGGATATTTTAAAATTCCATCATCCAACATAAAATATCCTTTGTATAACATTGCGCTGGATAATATTAATGCTGATGTTGATTTTGCTGACAGCATGGTTAATATAAAAAATGCAGGATTAACTGTATTTTCTCATCCTTTAAAAATTTATGGAACAATAAAACAAGATGCTACAGCCGATTTACACCTTATTGCGGATAAACTCCAGATAAAATCATTGATTGCCGCCGCAGGTCAACTGGGACTTCTAAAAGATAATGACTTCAAAAGCGGTACAATATCTGCTGATGCTGCATTAAACGGAAAACTCAATAAGCCCGAACTTGGACTTGATATTTCGGTCGATAATGTAAATATTAAAAATATACCATCGCAAACATCAGTTATTCTGCCTTCTTCAACCGTAAACTTTAAATCAGTTGAACAATCAGGAGTAATTAATGCATCTCAAATAAAAATAATTAATCCTATGGCATCACTTTCTATTCCTTCAGTCAAAGTAACTGCCGGACAAAAAGATATAATTCTTTCTGACACATATTTATTACTAAATAACTCTCGTATAGATGTTGAAGGAAAAATTTCCGATTATCTTTCTTCAGATATAAAAATCAATTTGACTGCAAATGGTAATATTATTGCTTCAGATATAAGAAATATGCTGCCTGCGGATTTACGCTCAATGGTGCGTGCATCAGGCAAGATGCCGCTAAACATAAATATTACCGGTAATGATAAAAAACAAAATATAAATGTTAAACTAACAGCAGATTCTGCAAACTATCTTTCATTAATCGAGGTTGACCAGCTAAAAGGTCAAAAAATGACCGTAAACAGTTCAATAAACCTTGCCGGCAGCACTTTAGAACTTGCAGATACGTATGTAAGTGCAGGCAGCAGTCCGCTTGTTGTTTTATCAGGTACGATAAGTGATATCTATTCAAATCCATATATGAACTTGAAATCATTTACCAATAAACAACTGGGATTTGTAATCCCGGGATTTAACGATTCTAAGGCTCTAGCAACCGCAAACCTTGCTATTACAGGTACATTAAACAACCCTGCTCTAAACGGAAGTGTTGATATGAGTTCAATAAAAATTCCTTCAATGCTGGTCGAAATTGCAGGTTTAAAACTTGACCTTGCAGGTGCAATAGCTAACGGAAAAGGAACATTAAAAAAACTTAAATCCGGTGGTATTGTAGCTGAAAATCTTGCCGCTGATTTTTCATTGAAAAATTATAATGTTTTATATCTCAATAATATAACAGGCGAGGCATTTTCGGGAACAATTAACGGTAATGTCGCATATAATATTGCTAAAAACAGTGCTGCGGTAGATATTACAGGTTCAAATATGAACGCACTTAAAGCAATAGAAGGTGCAGCGGGTATAAAAAATGCTTTGTCCGGCACTCTTGGATTTGATGCTAAGTTATCACTGAATTTAGCAGACGAAACGGAAATGATGAAATCACTAAAAGGGTCTGCTGAATTTCAGATTAATGACGGGTCACTTCTTAATATTGGTCGTCTTGAAAACTTCTTGCTTGCAGATAATATAAAATCAAATTCAATAATGAATGCAGCGGTTAGCTCAATTTCCGCATTACCTACTGTAAAAAATACGGCACAATTCAAAACAATCTCAGGTAAATTATCATTTGCAAACGGCTGGGCTAACATACAGAATATTAAAACTTCAGGTCCTTCTATGAGCTACTACATAACAGGAAAATATAACCTGTTGAATGGCACGGCAAATATGGTTATTTTAGGACGACTTTCTGCTGAAGTTGTAAAATTATTAGGTCCTATTGGCGAATTATCAGTTGATAAATTAACCTCTTTTATTCCAAAATTTGGTAATTTAACCGCCTCAGTATTAAAAACAATGACAACCAATCCTCGAGGAGAGAAAACCTCAGAATTACCTGCATTATCCTCAGGGGAGACTAACTATAAGGATTTTAAGGTTATATTCAATGGAGGAATAGAAAGCAAGAGTTCTGTAAAATCCTTTAAATGGCTTTCTGAATGTGATACTTCCGCAATAGAATCTGTTTCTATAAAGGAACAAATACAAAACACAACGCAAGCAATAAAAGATGCTCATAAAACGAATGTGGAAAACTTCAAAAACAGTATAGAAGAAGTTAAAAAACAAAACGAAGCCGCTAAACAGCAGCTCCAGAACATTCAAAACAATTTAAAAAATCTTTTCAAGCCAAAAACAGACGAAACAACACCTTCAACCTCCGATGTACCGGCAACTCAAACAACTGCCAATACGCCTTAGATAAATATTCTTGTAAGACACTTGAAAAATTCCGGTAAATATGTAATAATGAAAGTGTGGATATTTGCGAGGAATTTGAATGGCTGCAAATTTGGCAATGAAAGAAGAATTTACTGTAGGTTGGGGTTTCCACCCCAATAACACTTCAGCCCCGTATGGGGCTCAAACCCTTGTCCTGAGCGGCTTTCAGGGGGGGGGGGGGGCAACTCCTAAAACCCGCTCCACGTCTGCGTTTCGAGCACATCATTCAAAATGTGTGCATTGCACAAGGACTAAACAATGTAAAGCACTTAATGTCCTATCGTCTTATAGTCTTAACGTCTTTAAAAGAAACACAAGTTAGAAAACTTGTGAAAAGTTATATAAACCCTTAAAAGGTGGACTAAAAAGTATAATTAACGTAATAATAGAATTAAAAGGAGGTAAAAACCAAATGAAATCCAATTTGACAAAAACTATTAATCAGAACGAAATTAATCACGGAGCGACAGAGCCGTTATCATGTCCTCCCCTCGAGGGAGGACCGGAATTTTCAATTCCGAGGAGGGGGCGTAAACGCGTAGCGTTTACGTTAGCAGAGGTGCTAATAACATTGGCAATAATCGGCGTCGTTGCAGCAATAACAATCCCTTCATTAGTGAAGAACTACAACGAAAAAGCTTGGGAAACAGGCAGAAGCGTATTTGAGAAAAGACTTGAAGAAGCTGTAAAACAACTAAATACAGAAGAAAAATTAGCAGGGTACTCTTCTACAATGGATTTTGTCAATGAACTTAAAAATAAAATTAAAATAACAAAAATTTGTGACAGCAATGAATTGACAAAATGTTTTGAGAACACAATTCATGCAAATTATAAAGATGTAGATATCACAGAGTTTCAAAATGCCGGACAATTTACAAAAGAAAACTGGGGCACAGAGACCGTTGGGGTTCAGTTTGCAAACGGCGTAAATGCACTTATTGCATATAATCCAAACACAGAACAACAGCCATTTAATAACCAGTTCAGTGCCACAGCCGCAAGCATGGCAATATTATATGATGTATCCGGCAACAAAAATCCGAATACTTTAGGGAAAGATATAAATATGAATGGAAATGTAAAATCTTTAGGTTGTATGATCAGCCCTGATTTAATTGGAGGCATATGCATAAGTCAAATATTAGCCCCAAGTGCATATGGTGCATTAACTAAAGCACAATGTGAAGAAATAGCTGATAACGGTTATGGTAATAATAAATCCTACTGTACCAGTGATAATGACTATTGGGCAGGAGCAGTAAAAGCATGCGGTGGAGTTAGTAACATGCCAAATATGAACGAATTATTAGAATTAGCAAAATATATTTACGAAGACGATGACATTAAATCAGAACCAAACGATGCCGTAGAGATGATGACAATAGGATTAAGAGGGTTGGAAATAAGTACTACTCAGATGAATACTGACAAAGCTGCTCAATTTATAGCTGCATCTCCTATATCAGGAGACCATAGTGCCTTTCTTATTTGGTCTAATGAAGTAGGCAGTGATTCAATAGTGTATAGTCGTTACTTTGATTACGGCTCAACCATGGTAAATACTATTGGTGGTAATGAGCGCAGCGACACTCTTGCGGTTTGTATTGACAGATAATTTTTTATTGAGTTTCGTAGGGTGGGCAAAGCAATGCGTGCCCACCCTTTTTAATTGTCGGCTTAGTAAAGCCGACCTACAATGTTGTTGTCGGGCTAAAGCCCGAACTATTTTCTATGCAACAATGGCTAGACCCTGAAATAAATTCAGGGTGACGTAATCTTACATGTAGAATACTCTAATTCAATGTGGCATTCCATGTTGCCTGATTTATGTAACGGACTTAACGTCTTAGCGGATTTGCGTACGGATGGAGCGAACGAATGTGAGCAAATCCGGATAGCGAACGGAACGAGCAAGCCGAGCAGAGGCACGAGCGTCGCGAGAGACGAACAACAATCAACGGAAACGTTGAGTTTTCGTTGTTGTTGTGAGCGTTGCCGTTTAATGCGAGGCGCAGTTGTGCGTAAGCACAATAGGCGAGACTCCGTGAGCGTGGAGAGCGAGTGAGCGAAGAGTTAAAGCGTAAGCGTACTCGTTATTCGCGAACGATGCGACAGGCAAATCCAAGACACGTCTTATAGTCTTAACGTCTTTTTTAACTCCTTAGTGCCTTAGTAACTTAGTGCCTTTTGAAAACAACTGTTCACTGTTTCACAGTTCACTATCTCCAATGCCCTGTCTCAACGTCTTTATTCACACTGTTTAAATGCATCTGCTATGGCTGTTTCGTATGGAGCACGCAATATGCCTTTTTCAGTTATTATACCGGTTATTAATTCGTGCGGCGTTACATCAAATCCAGGATTTATTACATTTACCTCTGGGGCACATATAATTTTCCCGTTTATATGTGTAACTTCCTCTCTTGAACGTTCCTCTATAACTATTTCATCACCTGTTTTTATACCGGTATCAATTGTTGACAGCGGAGCGGCTATATAAAATGGAATATTATGATACTTAGCTGCTATTGCAACTGTATAAGTTCCAATTTTATTTGCGGCATCACCATTTGCTGCAATTCTGTCTGCACCAACCACAACCATATCTATCATACCCTTTTTCATGAAATATGAACACATTCCGTCAGTTATTAGCGTTGTAGGAATTCCATCCATAGTCAGTTCAAGTGTTGTAATTCTTGCTCCCTGTTGACGCGGACGCGTTTCATCTGCAAAAACCTGAATTGTAGGATCATTTGCAAAGGCTGAACGAACCACGCCTAAGGCTGTGCCGTAACCCACTGTAGCAAGTGCGCCGGCATTACAGTGTGTCAAAATTGTTGCCCCTTTGGGAACTACCTCCGCTCCGTAATCTCCAATTCGTTTGTTTATTTCTATATCTTCATTTTCTAACTTAATACCGTTTTGTTTGAGTTCTTCAACTATACCTGCAATATCTGAGTTTGAATTATTTATTATTTCTTTTTGTTTTTTTACTGCCCACATCAAATTAACAGCCGTAGGTCTTGAACTTGCAATATAATCAGCCTTTTCATTAAGTTGTTTTATAAATTCTTCACGTGATAAATCTTTCTCAGCGAATTCCTGTGCATACAAGACAACTCCGTGTGCTCCGGCAACTCCTATTGCAGGTGCTCCGCGCACAATCATTGTTTTTATTGCATCATACATTTGCTGACCTGTCGTTATATTTACATACTTAAATTCATAAGGCAATATTGTCTGATCAACCATTTTTGAATAATTGTCAACCCATTCAATAGTTTTTATTTTTGATTTAAATTCACTCATTTTTGTTTTTCCGGCTTATATTTTTTAAGCCGCCTTTCTATTTTTAATACTACATTGCCTGTTTAACGGCATTAACTACATTTTAAATTTGTCATTATGATTGTCGTTTTTCTCTAAAGATTTCAAAAATTCAAGAATATAGAATGTTATAAATGCTGTGAATGCATTAATTGTTGCGCTGAGAATTGCAACAAAAATCGTAAGCATAAAAATTACGCCAAAACTGCCGACATTCAATACTAAAGAAATTCCATACAGGTAATAAAGGTTAAAAAATCGTCCGAGTAAAGCGACAATAGGTAAATATACCACAGAAAAAGCCAGAAAAGAAATAAAGCCTATTAAAGCCCCCAGAACAACACTTTCTCTAATCGCAAGTATTTCAAGCAAATCAATTTTTACCATAAAAATTATTATAAAAACTGATACAAAAGCCATCAATGCGATAAAAGCAAGCTGCCCCACAAATGGTATTAATGTCAAAAAGGCAAGTATAATACCGGCTATAACACTTAAAATACTAATCTGCTTTAATAAAATTTTATTCATAAGCTTTCTCCAAAAATTATTTTATCACAAACAATGCCGTGTATGACAAATTGCAATAGCAATAGAATCAACAGTATCATCAAGTTTTGGCAGTTTATCACAATTAAGTGCAAATTTAACCATTTGTTCCACTTCTTTTTTGTCGGCACGCCCGTATCCCGTTAACACTTGTTTAACTTCCATTGGCGTATATTCAAAAATAGGTATCTTAAATTTTTCCAGTACTGTCAGAATTACTCCGCGTGCATGCGCTACAGGCATTACTGTCGTCTGGTTTCTGAAAAAAAACAACTTTTCAATAGATGCAGCATCCGGTTTATATTTATCAACAATAGTTGTCATATCTTCTAATATCTCAAGAAGTCTTGCGGCTTCCGTGTCATTTTTTGAAGTACGAATAGAGCCGGAATGAAGAAGTTTTGACGTTTCGCCGTCAAATTCAACTATACTATAGCCCACTATTGCCATTCCCGGATCTATGCCTAAAATTTTCATAACAATATAATTTTAACGCTTTTTTTGAAATCATGCAAGTTAAATATTTAAGGGCGGGCGCTTTTCAAGCGCCCGCCCTTAACAATAAATAAAACTTAATTAAACTTCTTCAGTTTTATTTATATCTTTAATGCTCAAAGCGATTCTGTGTTCTTGCGGAGTGAATTTTTTAATAAGAACTTCGACGCTGTCACCAACTTTGAACATATTGAACGGATTAACATTTTCTTCTGCCATTTCAGATACAGGCAATAAAGCTTCTACTCCAGGGAATATATTAATAAAAGCCCCAAATCCTGTTACTTTATTAACAGTACCTGTAATTATTTGTCCTTCCTGAAATTGACCTTCAATTTGCTGCCATGGATCTTCACCCATTCTTTTTAATGATAAAGATATTCTTTTTAATTCATTGTCAATTTTAATAATTTTAACTTCGATAGTTTCACCGAGTTTAATTACATCAGAAGGGTGTTTAATTCTTTGCCAAGAAATTTCTGAAATTGGCAATAACCCGTCAATACCGTTAATATCAACGAATGCACCAAAATCAGCAATTCTTACAACTTCACCCTTAACAATCTGTCCTTCTTCAAGCTCGGAAAGAATATTATCAACAACCTGATCACGTTGTTCCGCAACAGCCAATCTTTGAGAAAGAATCAATTTATTTTTCTTCGGATCAGCTTCCAGAACTTTTACTTCAACTTTAGTGTCAATCAGACCGTCAAAAGGAGTACCAGTTCTAAGTTGAGAAGAAGGAATGAACCCTTTCAAATCTGCAACATCAACTAACACACCGCCTTTAACAATAGAAATAACTTTAGCAAGGATAGTATCTCCTTGAATTTTTGCATCATTAAGCTGCGCCCATGCCTGAGCAAATGCAAGTCTTTTAAGAGATAAAAGCATGCAATCTTCATCATTTTCTTCTTTTAACACATAAAATTCTTTTACATCACCAATTTCTACGGATTCACTGCCTTCAGCGTTTGAAATTTCTTTTTCAGGCAAAAAAGCTTCTGTTTTAGCGCCTTTAACACTTACCAGATAACCGTCTTGTTCTTTTTTAATTACCGTACCTTCTACGATATCAGCTACAGAATAAGCTTTTGAGAAGGATTCTTCCAATAATTTTTCAAATTCATCTACAGATGTTTTTTCTAATGTTGTTGTCATTTATTTATTCTCCTTTTTTTAATTTATTCAAAACTTTTTCAATAATATTCTGCGGAGTTGAGGCACCGGCAGTTATTGAAATGTTCTGTGCTTTGTCTATAAAATCTTTGTAATTATCCAATTCATCATCATTTTCGATATGGATAGTTTTAGTAATACCTGTTAAAATTTCGGCTAAATGAGTTGTATTGGCACTTTTTTTAGACCCCACAACAATCATCAAATCGCTGTTTTGGGCAAGTTCTTTTGCCTCTTTTTGGCGCATGGCTGTGCTTGCACAAATCGTATTTGCAATGTGGAGTTCCTTAGAAATACCTGTAAGATACTCTACAATTTCATTCAACGTAGTTATGCGTTGTGTTGTTTGTACAACTACTCCGACATTTTTGTGCGCTTTAATTTCATTTTCATAAGGTTTAAGCTGTTCAACTGTGGCAGCAACCACAACATTTTTACTCCACAACTCTGCATTTGCCTTTATTGCTATCACTTCCGGATGCTCTGATTTGCCTACAATTACGACAAAGTAATTTTCTTTTGCCAGTTCAATTGCTTTTTGCTGAACTTTTTTTACGTCCGGACAGGTTAAATCAACCGGAGTAAATCCCGCATTTTTAATCTTTTCAATAACTTCCGGACTTTCGCCATGACTTCTGATAACACATATACCTTCTCCTGATTTAGGAATCTCTGTAAGCGTTTTAATACCCAATGCTTCCAGTTCACTAATTACCTGAGAATTATGAATAAGTTCACCAAGTACAAAAACATTTTTATCAGGGTTTTCGGCTTTTAATTTTTTGGCGGTTTCAACGGCTCTTTTCACTCCGTAACAAAATCCCGCCAATTTTGCTAATTTTATATTTTTGGGCAATTTATTATTGTCTTCTTTCTATTAGAACTTGCAAAAAAAATTTGCTGTACAAGTATTAAATAATAAAAATACTCAAAAATCAACACCGCGTTGTAAATATAAATTAAGTATTTAGGCGGCGGTCAGTAAACTGACCGCCGCCTCTTTTTATATATTAATTAGACCATTGCCATTTCAAGATTTTTTGCAAAGATATTTTCAGTATTGTTTCTATCTTGTAAATATCTGTTTTTAATTTCCTTTAAATCCTGCTGCATCAGCCTTCTAGGAGACCCATCATCCATTGAATGATTTCTTAAAAGGTAAGAAGGGTGGAAAATTGTTATAGCCGGGTATTCAACACCGTCCACAGTAATATTTAACCACTGTCCGCGCAGCTTAGAAATAGTTCTTTTTCTATCAGTTTCTACGAATGTTTTTAATGCAGTTGCCCCGCATAAAACAATTGCTTGAGGTTTAATGATATCTATTTGCGCATCCAAAAATTTACGGCATGCAGCCTGCTCTTCCTGAGTTGGAACTCTATTTTCAGGCGGACGGCATTTTACGGTATTAATGATGTATAAATCATTATCTCTAGAAATACCTGCTTCTGCCAGAAATTCATCTAACAATTGTCCGGCACGCCCGACAAATGGTCTTCCACATTCATCTTCAATTTCACCCGGAGCTTCACCAATTAATACAAGTCTTGCTGTTTCAGGATTACCATCAGAAAAGACCATGTTTGTACGTGATGCACTTAATGCACATGCTTTGCAGTTTTCACACTTTTGTCTTACTATCTCCAGACATTCTTTCTTCATCTGTCTCTCTCTCCTCTACTATATTTTTGTAAATACCTACACTGTATTTCTTGCAATATCTTTTTAATTCTTTCATAATTACGTTCGATAACAAGAACACTGCTATTAAGTTTGGCACAGCCAAGAATAAAGTAAATGCATCAGATAGATTAATTATACTCTTAAAATTCATGGCAGAGCCGATAATTATGAATAAACAATATATAACCTGAAAAGTTCTTGTTGTCAATTTTGTTTCGCCAAATAAAAAATTCCAGCTTTTAATTCCGTAGTAAGAGCCGCATAACATTGTGGAAATAACAAAGCAGCTAGCCATAAAAGTCAATAATAACGGGAAAAACGGACATACTGTTGCAAAAGCTTTGGAGGTCAATTCAATACCTGCAAGCTGCCCCTGTGTTTGTAAATAAACGCCGGACACGACAATGACAAAGGCAGTTGCAGATCCTACAATCACTGTATCTACAAACGGCTGGAGCATGGCAATAAACGCCTGTGCAACAGGTTTACTAGTTTTCACTGCCGAAAATGCAATTGGAGCTGTACCAAGTCCTGATTCATTTGCAAACATTGCACGTCTAAAGCCCCATAACATGCAGGCAAAAGCGCCGCCCTGTAATGCTTGCGGCTTAAATGCCTCTTTTACAATTAATGCAATTGTATGAGGAACATGCCCGATATTGATAAGACAGATTATAAATGCAGATGCAACATACAAACTGCACATTACAGGAGTGACTTTTGAGGTGAATTTTCCTATGGCTTTAATTCCGCCGATAATTGTAAAATAGGTGATTATTGCAACAATAAGTCCTAAAAGCCAGCTTTGATTGGCAAAAAAGCTTTTGTCTCCGCCTGTAACTTCTGTTATTTGAGCGGTCATTGCATTTATTTGAAACAAATTCCAGCCGCCAATCATGGCAAAAACGCAGCATATAGCATAAATTTTGGCCAGATAAGGTGCAAATGGAGCAATATATTTACCTTTTAATCCGCCTAAAATATAATACATCGGTCCGCCAGCAACAGTTCCGTCTTCATTAATCTTTCGAAATTTAATTCCAAGAAGAACTTCTGCAAATTTTAACGCCATTGAAAAGAAACCGGCTAATATCATCCAGAAGATAACCCCTGGTCCGCCTATTGATACAGCAGCCGCAGAACCAGCGACATTTCCTATTCCGGCGGAAGCGGA
>CALUVG010000016.1 GCA_944324165.1 Candidatus Gastranaerophilales bacterium
AGGTTGGGGTTTCTATCTCAACAATAAAAATACTGTTGCGTCACAAAATTCCAGTGGTAGTGAAAACTTGACCGACCAAAAAATGGTACTCACTCCACTCACCACACTCACCACTGCCCAGTATGGGGCTCAAACCCTTGTCCTGAGCGGCTTTCAGGGGGGGGGGGGGGCAACTCCTAAAACCCGCTCCACACAACGCTTTCAGCCACATCATTCAAAATGTATACTGTTCACAAGGACTAAACAATGTAAAGAACTTAACGTCTTAGCGGATTTGCGTACGGATGGAGCGAACGAATGTGAGCAAATCCGGATAGCGAACGGAATGAGCCGGCTTGTGCGTAAGCACAATAGGCGAGACTCCGTGAGCGTGGAGAGCGAGTGAGCGAAGAGTTAAAGCGTAAGCGTACTCGTTATTCGCGAACGATGCGACAGGCAAATCCAAGACGCGTCCTAACGTCTTAACGACTTTATTAACTCCTTAGTGCCTTAGCCCCCTAGTGCCTTATTGCATTTTCAGTGTGTCCACCTGCGCCTGCCCACGGGCACTTTTATTAACAATTTTAACAATCTTTATCCTGTGAGTGAGAAAATTTCATCTTTATGATATTATTTGAACATTGAAGAGAGATTGTATAAGGAGATTTATATATGTCTGAAAAATTAGCATTAGTTACAGGTGCTTCCCGTGGTATCGGCAAGGCTTGTGCTATGGAACTTGCAAAAGCAGGTTATGATATCATTATTAATTATGTAGGCAACGCTGAGGCTGCTGAAAAAACTGTTCAAGAAATTAAGGCTCTTGGGGTGGACTCTGCGGCTTATAAATTTGATGTTTCTAACAAAGAAGAAGTAGATAAAAGTATTGCCGAAATTATTGAAAAATACGGCAGAATTGATGTTCTTGTCAACAATGCAGGTATCACTCGCGATGGTTTATTCATGAGAATGTCTGAAGAAAACTGGAATGCCGTTATCAACACAAACCTTTCAAGTGCTTTCTTCGTTTCTCAACCAGTAGTCAAAATCATGATGAAACAAAGAAGCGGTGCTATAGTTAACATGGCAAGTGTTGTTGGAGTATCAGGAAATGCCGGTCAGGCAAATTATTCCGCCGCTAAAGCAGGCCTTATAGGATTGACCAAAACTCTGGCTAAAGAACTCGGATCTCGCGGCATTAGAGTTAACGCTGTAGCTCCGGGATTTATCAATACTGACATGACAAAAGATTTGGATACTTCTAAATTTACCGATTTTATTCCGCTTAAACGCCTCGGTGAACCTGAAGATATCGCTAAAGCTGTTAAATTTTTGGCTGTTGACGCTGAATATGTTACCGGTCAGGTATTAGAAGTTGACGGCGGATTGATTATATAAGTAAAGATTTTTAACAATATATTTAAGTATTTGTAAATTTCTTGCAAAAAAACTTTTATCAATTTATAATATTTTTGAAATAGTGTAGTAATACAATAATTATGAGGAAAAAAAGATGAGTACATTAGAAAAAGTTAAAAAAGTAGTAGTAGACCAATTAAGCGTAGATGAATCTTTGGTTACTCCTGAAGCAAGTTTCACAGCTGATTTGGGTGCTGACTCATTAGATACAGTTGAATTAGTTATGGCTTTCGAAGAAGAATTCGGTTGCGAAATTCCTGATGAAGAAGCTGAAAAAATTCAAACTGTTCAAGACGCAGTTAACTACATTGATTCTCACAAATAGTTATCACTTGTCTGCCGTTTTTTAATCAGGCATGACAAGCGCAACAAACTGTTTTATGAATCTTTTATAAATGTTGCGAGGGTGAAAATTGAATAGCATTTTCTCCCTCGTAAATTTATCACATTGGTATAAAAAGGTATTGAGATGACAAAAAGAAGAGTAGTAATCACAGGCATGGGGGCTGTTACACCGTTTGGAGTCGGAGTTGACAAATTTTGGTCCTCACTTGTGGAAGGAAAAAGCGGGATTAGCACCTCTGAATTAATTGACATAACCAAGCATGTTGTGAAAATTTCCGGCGAAGTTAAAAATTTTAATCCGGAAGATTATATGGATCCCAAAGAGGCTAAAAAAACTGACAGATTTGTTCAGTTTGCTCTTGTTGCCGCTGATGAGGCAGTTAAGGATGCTAAGCTCGATGATTTGAAAGATATTGACCCTTATAGAGTAGGCGTTATTGTAAGCTCTGCTGCCGGAGGATTTATTACATTTGAAGAAAATCATGTAAGAATTCTGGAAAAAGGTCCTAATAAATGTTCTCCGTTTACAATCCCAATGATGATTGTTAACATGCCGTCAGGTAGAATTTCAATTAAATATGGATTTAAAGGGTTGAATAAAGTTGTAGTTTCAGCGTGTGCAACCGGAACACATTCTGTTGGTGATGCATTTAGATCTATTCAGTACGGCGATGCGGATATTGTTGTAGCCGGCGGTGCAGAGGCAACAATTTGTGATGTAGGTATCGGAGCATTTTCAAGCGCGCGTACGCTTTCTAAACGTAACGATGAGCCAACTAAAGCATCCAGACCTTACGACAAAGACAGAGATGGATTTGTTATGTCTGAAGGAGCCGCAGTACTTGTATTAGAAGAATATGAGCATGCTAAAAAACGCGGAGCAAAAATTTATGCAGAAATAGTCGGTTACGGTCAATCCGCTGATGCATATGATGTTGTTGCTCCTTGTCCGGAAGGCAAGGGAGCTACTAAATCTATGGAACTTGCGCTAAAAGATGCCGACTTGAAACCTCAGGATATTCAGTATATTAATGCGCATGGTACAAGCACAGGATTAGGTGACATTGCTGAATCTAAAGCTATAGAAGGCATTTTTGGCAATAAACAGGAAAATCCTGATTTGTTAGTATCTTCAACAAAATCAATGCACGGTCATATGCTTGGTGCCACAGGTGCTGCTGAAGCTATTGCCTGTGTAAAAACTATTAATGAAAAAATTGTACCTCCAACTATAAACCTCGATAATCAGGATGAAGCTGTTGCTGATCTCGATTATGTACCTCACAAAGCAAGAAAAGCTGATGTACATGTCGCGCTGTCAAATTCATTCGGGTTTGGCGGTCAGAACGCTACAATCGTGATTAAAGAAGTTTAAATGTTTATATATTTGTATTATATTCTATTAGCTCTCCAGACGGAGGGCTTTTTTATTTTTTTTGAATAACAATTAAATTTCTTGTGTAATCTTCTGTAAGTGGAAGCTTATATTCTATAATATTTATTATTTTAGCTTGATATTTTTTTAAGATATTTTTTGCATCTTCTATTTCGTCATTAGTCCTGCGCGATTTGTAGGCAATAAAATAGCCATTATTTTTTAAAAGCGGAAGGGCGTATACTGAAATCACCTTAAGAGGTGCCACAGCACGGGATGTTATCAGGTCGAATTTATCTTTAATTTTTTCGGCACGGTCACATATTGGATGAAGGTTTTTAATTCTTAATTGTTGTTTAATGTTTTCTATAGCATTAATTTTTTTTCGGATACTATCAAGTGCAAAAACTTCTATTTGCGGGTAAGTTAATGCTATTGGTATGGCCGGAAAGCCGCCGCCTGTTCCTATATCAAGCAGTTTTTTACCTTCAAGCGGTATTTCTTTAAAAAAACTTTCTATTGCAAGGCTGTCACATATATGTTTTTCCCAGAGAAACTTTTCATCATTTTTTGAAATTAGATTTAATTTTGAATTCTGATTTAGAAATATTTCAATATAATTTTTGTAAAAATCTTTATTTTCCATGTATGTACTCATTTTCAAGTCTTTTAAATTCTTCTTCTCCAACTCGCGCTTTTATATCGTTTATACGTTGTTGTATTTTTTCAAGATTGTCACTGCTAAAGTTACTTTTGGCAACATTGTAGGCATTTAGATAACTTTTCAAAGATAATTCATTTTCCTTACGATTATAATAAAAATCACCCATTGCTATATCGCTTGATGCGATATAAAAAGGTTCATTAAGTTCAAAGGCGCAAAGTTTAGCTTTTTTGAAATAACTTATAGCCTTTTCTTCATTTTTATTTAAATTGAGTTCAGCAAGTTTCATTGATGTAATGTATATTCCATTATAATTTTTAATTTTTTCGTCAATTTTTAGACTTTCCAAACAATATTTTTCTGCGAGTTCTGTGTTATTATTTTCGTCATAAATTGTTGCCAGGTTTGACAGTGCAGAGGACAAGTATGTATTAATATTAGGATTGTTATCTATATCAATACATTTTTTATAGCCTCTTATTGCGAGATTTGTTTCACCTTTTTCATCAAGTATTAAAGCGAATTTGAAAAACAATTCGGATTGTACTTGTTTTTCTACAGTGTTATCAATAATTTCCATTGCTTTTTTATAATAATTAAATACAAGATTCGGGCTATTGTCATAAAGGTTTGCCAGAAGTAGATAAGTTTTAACTTTTAAATTTATAGAAAGATGATTATCATCAAGAATTTCATTAAGCAATTCTTTTGATTTGTCGCGTTTAAAGGTTATGTAATAAATTTCTGCGACATGCCATTTCATCTCATTAATTTTTTCAATATCGCCTGTTGAGTTAAAAAATTCAAGTGCCTGCTCAAAGTATTTAAGAGCATTAAACCAATCAGACATATGTTGATATGCCATTGCCGTTTTGGTATAAATAGTTGGCAGCAAGGTGTAATAATCATCGTCATTTTCACGCGTCAATGCTGTTTGATAAAGTAATGCAGCACGTTTGAAATTGTAATTAACTTCTTCCTGTTTGGCCATATTGATAATTTGTAAAAGCGGCATATTAACTGCTTCCTGCAATTCTTCATTTTTTTTGATTTTGTTGGAAATAAAGTTTTCAATAGAGTCAGCAACATTGTTTAGGAAATTTGTTTCAGCTTCTTCTGATTCAAAAACAAAAGACATTTTTTTAATTTTGTCATCAGTTTCTTTTTTGGATACAGGCTGAGCCGGTATTTGTGTTTCAATTTTTTTCTGTTGCCGCGGAAATTCAGCAAATTGCGCAGCAGAAACTTGAGTTCTTGATATTTCCGGTCGTTTTGGCAGAAACATGTTATGATATTCAATTTCTTTCCGCATAGTTTGACGTGAAATAAGCAAATCTCTATCGAGTGGTTTGAGAGGCAGTTGAGTGTTATATAACTCAATGCAACCCTTGTGAAGTTTCTGTGCGATATTTGTGGTTATTGAATTCCCGGCGATAACTTTGTAATAATCCTGAAGATATACATAATTTCCATCGCGATTTAATACTAAATTATCTAAGAAAAAATTAATTCGTTCTTCATTATAAAGATTCAGCGTTTGTAATAATTTGATACTTATCGGGTGTCGTATTATTGTTAAAAATCTGAATAAATGCCCGCTGACCGGATCAATGAGGGATAGTGCTTCACGAAGAATAAAATCATTAAATGTCAAAAAACTTTTGTTAAATCCGGAGAGGAAATCTACAAGAGTTAAATTTCTTAGTTTTATAATTTTTAGCGAAAGGGTTACATAGAAAAAATACCCTCTTGTATATTTATAAAGTTCATCAGACAATGGTCCAATCTGTTTTACATCAGAGGAACGCAGATACTTTTCGAATACGGATTTGTCCAAAGCGAGTATGGAAACTTTTTCAAATTCAACTTTGTCTATGAAATCCGAATTGTCAAAAGCACGTGAAATTATAATCGTTTTGATTTTCCCATACTTTGTGAGGTGAAAAATAAAATCAAGTATATCTTGTTTATTCTCTTTCAGAACTTCTTCAAAAGAATTTATGACAATAATAATAGGTTTTTCAATTGCTTCAAAGTATGCTGTAATTTTTTGTGTAAAATTTTCAGATTTAGCCTTTGGAGTATGAATAATTCCCTGTGCCGTAAGTTTTCGAAATTCGTCAAAAAATGAGAGCAGAATATCATCAAGAACAGTTGTTTCAAAACAGTTATAGTATAGTGATATCGCATCAGGATTTTTGAATTTTAGAGTATGATTTACTATAATTTCTTTTCCAGTTCCTAAAAATCCGTTAATAAGCAGTAATGGCTTTTTACATTCCAAAAAATTATAAATTTTTTCGACCTGATTTAGATTATTCTCCAGCAGATACTGGTTTATCTCCGGGCAACTTTTTCCTAATTCTTTTTTATCTTTTAAGCCGTTAGTAAAACTATAATCCATAAAGCTATATTAAATGATTTTAAAAAAAATTGCAAATTCTTTTAAAATAATTGCACTTTGATTTTTTTGATAGTAATATGTTATTATAGTACTAGACAGGGGGACCTTATGGAATTTTTTAGAAAGCATCAAAAATTTATTGTAGGCTTGATTGCAGTAACATTTATCGCCTGGACGGTTGGTTTGATGATGTTGCCTTTAATGATAAGATAGGTTTGGTGTGGAAAAAATAAGAAATACTCTAAAAAAAAGTTTCATAATAATGCTTGCAGTAATTGTCACTTTTATTACTGCGACTCCGTTTGTATTTGCCGCCAATAAAGCTGCAATAGAACAAAAAAGACGTGCAACTAATGCAAAAATTAAAAAGCTAAAAATATTAGAAGGACTGGAAAAAAATAAACTTTATAAAAATCAACAGAGATTAGAAAGTGCAACTACAAATTTACGTGCTTCTCAAAGTCAGTATAATACACTTGAAAGACAGCTGGAAAAGATGGAAAGAGATTATACGGCGTCTCTGGCTGATTATAATGTGCAAAGTGCCCGCATGAAGGATCATATTAGAAAAGTTTATAAAAACCAACGCCGCGGCATGTTTGAACTGATATTTATGGCGCAAGATATGAATGAACTTTTAGATGTTATTTATTTTGAAAAAATAATTTTGAAAAAAGATTATGCACGTATGATGGCAATAAAGGCGAAATCTGAAAATCTGATGAAAATGAAAGCCTCTATTGAAAGTCAGAAAAGATTACTTGCTCAATCTATACAATCCATAAATTCCCAGCAAAAAACAATAAAAAGTGCAATTGCACAAAATCAGAATATGATTTATAAATTAAAGACGGACAGAGCGGCATATGAACGTTCGGAACGTGAATTGGCGCGTCAATCAGCAAGTCTTGAGACAATGATTAGCCGCAATACACATTCAGGTACAGTAACAGTTTCGTCTGCAGGATTTTTGAAACCGATAGCCGGCAGAATAACATCACCTTTTGGCTGGCGCACCCATCCGATATTTAATAGCAGGACTTTCCATTCGGGAGTCGATATAGGCGGTCCAAATTATGGCAATATAGTTGCGTCTAATTCAGGTAAAGTAATATATTCGGGCTGGTATGGCGGCTATGGCAAGGTTGTTATTCTTGACCATGGAACAGTTAATGGCAAACCGACAACTACATTGTATGCTCATATGTCCTCTATACTTGTCAGCAATGGGCAGAAAGTAAATAAGGGACAGGTAATAGGTAAGGAAGGTACTACCGGCTACAGCACCGGTCCTCATTGTCACTTTGAGGTAAGAATTAACGGTAAACCGAACAATCCGTTGAATTACATTTAATAAAAAATACAGGTAAATAAATTGAAAAAGATAAATAAAATAATTACAGCATTAATAATAATACTATCGACCGGCAATGCATTTGCGGCTGGAGACACATACACACCATACGATATGGATACCATGTATGATGTATATTATGAGGCACCGGTTATTATGCCACTGCCGGAAACTGAGGATGAACGAAAAATCATCAATATGTCCTCTGAAACTAAAGTTAATCCAATGTTCAAGCAAATGCGTATAAAGATTACAAACTTTTTCCGTGCGAAAGAAAATGCTGAAAAAGAAAAAATGATGAAAGAACTTCAGGAAGAGTTTATGGATGATGAAGAAGCTATCATTGATAACGATCCTAATATAAAAGAAATAAGTGACACTAAATCTACAAAACAGAGTGAAACAGAAAATAACATTGATGAAAATGCAGGAACTGATGAAAATATTGAAGCATCCGAACAAACTATAGAACTTATGGGTCAGGTACAAGAACAAAAGGCAGAAAATGATGTTATTCTGGATTGCGATAACATTGTTTATGATGAAGTTAAAGATGAATTGGAAGCTATAGGTTCCCCTGTGCTTGTTTTTCCGCCTCAAAAAGTTTCTTTGAAAGCTGATAAAATGACTTACAACAAATCATCAAATATTTTGAAAGCCTATGGCAATGTTGAATTAATAAAAGAAAATTCTAAAATATACGGTGATTATATTCAAATTAATATGAATGAAGAAAATGCATTCATGGATAATGTTAAATTCAAACAGGCAAATTTTGTAGTAAACACGAGAAAAGCCACTGCCGAAAATGACAAAATAATCCTTGATGAAGGGAATATGACTTCAGATGAGTCATATAGACTTGACTTAAGGACAAGAATGATAGGCGGTCAGGACTTTTCAAGAATGTTAATTGATGATGATGAACGTTCATATTTAAGCGATACAATCGGAGATGTACCATTCAAGATTAAGGCAGAAGAAGTAAAAGTTGAGGGCAAAAAAGATCACGATACAATTACTTTGAAAAAAGGTACTGTATATTATGGTGATAAAAAACTTTTTAGATTTAAGAGATTTACCGCGCATACCGATAAAGATCAGAGTTACTTTGAAGCAAGTTATCCTGAATTAGGCTCACGTTCACGCCTTGGTATGTTTGCAGGTCCCGGCTTTATGTTTGATTTGCCTAACGGCTCTGTGGTTAAGGCCATTCCGTTTTTGAATTATAAAAATGATTTAGGCGTCGGTGGTGCCTTAAAATACAGAAGCGCAAACAATGTAACGGATTTTGCTTATGGATCGGCAGAAGATATTTTTGTATTAAAAGGCAGACAACGTCTTGATGACAAGTTATATTTGCAATATGGTATAAATTCATATATGGATGATGGATTTATGGGACGTAATATGGCAAAGTATGCTGCAGAAATTTATTATAAGGATGAAACACTTGTAAAAGATACTCTTGCTAAGAATTTAGATTTGCGTTTCCGTCAAAAAGCCGGTATAGGTTACATGCACAATACTGACTATAACAAATATTTTGGAAACATCCCTAACAAAGATATCGGTACAACACGTTTCAAATATATTGCAGATATAGAACAATCTTTGTATAAATATGAAAATAGAGAAAAATTACAATTATTTGATTTAGGTCTTGTCTTGCAGGGGAGTGCTGCAGTATATGGTACAGGTGACACCCAATTTGTAGGAAGAATAGGACCCCGTATCCATTCACAATATAAACGCTGGATGCAAGATATAGGTTATTTTCAGGCTGCATATGATGATAATACGCCGCTTGCAAGATTTGATACCTACAGATACGGTCGTTCAAGTGTGTATATTAGAGAAGCACTTAGAATAAATAAATATCTTGCTGTAGGCTGGTCAGGTAATATTAACCTTTCTAATGACTCGCCAAATGGTAAAATGTTCCAGGAAAATGCATTTATAGTTTCACTCGGACCTGATGATTTTAAGGTTAATCTGGGTTATGACTTTATACGTCAGCAAACATATTTTTCTTTTGCTATAGCAATGGATATGAAGGGATCTTCACTGGATTACAAAAAAATGGAAATAAAGAATCCTGACAGAATTGCAAATAGTGATACAAAAAATGAAAAATTAATACCAACGTTTGAAGAAGCACAGGAAGCTAAAATGAAAAAGCAGGTTAAACCGGTATTAAAGTATGCAGAAGTTATAGATATACAGGATCCGGATAGAGAACAGTTATAATGAAAGATTTGGAAATTTTAAAACAGGAACTAATAGATTATGGGAAAATTATGGGAGAAAAGAATTTTACTCCCGGCGTTTCCGGTAATCTTTCTGCCAGATATGGAGAAAACGTACTTGTGACTATTTCAGGTTCGGCAAATGGCTATTTGGGAAAGGAAGATTTTGCACTTGTTGATATGGAAGGTAATCATTTATCGGGCGCCAAACAGTCCAGCGAAACCAAATTGCATTTGGAATTTTATCGCCGGCGTGAAGATATAAATTATATAATCCATGTACATTCTCCTTACCTAAGTTCATTTGCCTCCTGCGGTATGGCTTTGGATGAGCCGATTATGGCAGAGAATGTTTTTTATTTTGGACAGATACCGCTTGCAGAATATGGACTGCCTTCATCGGATGACCTTGTAGTGAAAACGGCAAAGTATTTTAAGGATTACACAGCAGTGCTTATGGCAAATCACGGATTTATTGTCGGTGGAAAATCTATGAAAGAGACTTATTTAAAGCTTGAATTAGCAGAATCTTACGCTCAGGTTGTTTTTAATACAAAAATGCTTGGCGGTGCAAAATTGCTTTCTGATAAGCAGGTTCAGGAAATTTTTTCTCTTCGTAATTAGAATTTGCTTGTGGTATAATAAAAGAAAAAGAATAGTAGAGGAACATCAAAAGTGTCTATAATGTTAGAACATAAACAGGGATTAATAGCAGGAGACGGCAGTTTACCGGTTAAAATGGCGCAATACGCAAAAGAAAACGGATTTGAAGTTATATGTATTTCGCTTGCTAATGATAATGTTAATCAGTTGAAAAAATACTGTTCAAAAGTATATTCCTGCCATCCCGGTGAAATAAACAGAATTGACTCAATTCTCAAAGAAGAAGAAATAAAACAGGTAACTTTTTTGGGTAAAGTCCATAAGAGAGTGCTGTTGCAGCTTCATAAATTTGATAAACGTGCAATTGAATTGTTAAAAACAATGGAACGTTTAAATGATGATGAAGTTATGCTGCTTATAGTTCGAGAATTTGAAAAATCAGGCATTACAGTCCTTGATCAAACTATTTTTATAAAGAATTTGATGGTGCCGTCAGGGGTTTTAGGTAAGGTTAAACCTACAGAAGAACAAATGGAAGATGTTAATTACGGGTTCTGGCTTGCCAAAGAAATGGGCAAGGTTGATGTTGGTCAGTCCGTAGTTATAAAAGATAAAATGGTAATGGCTGTAGAGGCTATAGAAGGTACTGATGTTTGCATAAAACGCGGAGCAAAACTTGCAAAGAAAAATGCGGTTGTTGTTAAAGTTTCTAAACCGGCACAGGACAAACGTTTTGATATACCTGCTGTAGGACTTAGAACTTTAAAAACAATGAAAAAGTACAGGGCAAATTTACTTGCAATTGAAGCTAATGAAACTATTATTGTAGAGCAGGAAAAAGTTGTTAAATTTGCTGATGACAATAATATAGTAATTATGGCAGTATAGTATGAAAAAGATTTTTATAATAACAGGAGATTACTCCGGTGATATTCATGCATCAAATGTAGCAAAAGCATTAAAGAATGCTTATCCTGATGTTGTAATTGAAGGGGTTGGTGGAGAAAATCTTAAGGCACAGGGTGTTAAATTGCTTTCTGATCAGAAGAAAATGGGAGCAGTAGGAATTTCGCCTAAAATTATTATTGATCATTATATCTTGGGTAAAAGAATTCTTAGCTATTTAAAAAATGAATTTAAACCGGATCTTGTTCTTTTGATTGATTATGGGGCATTTAATCTCAATATTTCAAAGTTTTTGAGAAATACTGGAATAAAAGTTTATTATTATATTCCGCCGCAAGTTTGGGCGAGCCGCAAATGGCGCATTAATACGATAAAGAAGAATATTGATGAAGTTCTTTGTATATTCCCTTTCGAAAAGACAATGTATGAAAATTACGGGATAAAGACGCATTATGTCGGCCATCCGCTGGTATCTCAATTACCGGCAAAAGCCGATAGAAAAGAGTTTTTTACAAAACACGGACTAAATCCTGAAAAAAAACTGGTATCTGTATTCCCGGGCTCAAGAGTATTTGAATTGCATCAGTTAATGCGGGTATTTTTGAATACCGTAAAAGATTTACAGAAAAAACATCCTGATTTGCAGTTCTGTATTTCTCAAGCCCCAAATTTATCGGATAAAATATATAATAAATATTTAAAATCTTTTGATATAAAAGTAATAAAAGGTGAAAATCAGGCACTTTTGAGTGTTTCCGATGCATTAATATTAGCATCAGGAACTGTAGCATTGGAGGCAGCTTTGTACCAGACTCCTATGATTATTGCATATCGCGGACCCTGGTTATTCTATTTTATTTACCTACTTGTAAGATGTATAAAACGGGTTTCCCTGCCTAATATAATTGCGGATAAGGGAATTGTTCCTGAAATTATTCAAGGGAATGTCAATGTCCAAAATATATCTTATGAAATAGAAAAAATATTATTCGACCAGAATTATCGTAAAAATTACATATCACAACTGGGTGAAGTAAAAGCGTTAATGTCTGATAAAAATTCATCAAATGAAGTGGCAAAAGAAATTGCTCTGGCTCTGGATTTATAATTTGTAACAAAAATCTGCAGGAATGCGCAATATTTATCATTTATGTGTTTTTATATAAGCAGGTAGTTATGATTAGTCAGGTTAGCGCAAATTACAATAATACAAATAATACAGAAATGCCGCGTTCTTTTAATCAATTTAATACATTACGCAGCAGCTATTATTTTACTGCGCCATTAACGACCGACGAGGATAAAAAACATAAAAGTGCTAAACTGGGTGTGACAATTGCTACTTCAGCCCTTGTGGTAGGGTTTGGAGTACTGGCTTTGATGAAAGGACTGCCCAAAGGATTTACCCAAAAAATCAATAATTTGCGGCAGATTTTAGAAGAAAAAGTTGCAAAATTTTCAGATGATGCAAAGTCATCAAGAATGGCAAAATTCTATGAATTTTCTTTGAAAAAGGCTGAGAAAGCATCCGAATATTTAAACAGTGTAAATAATGCATCGGCTTTTAAGGATGTTCTTTTTACAAAATTAATGCGTAAAACTAAACCTACACAAAAAATCGCAGAAAAAATAACCTCAATGTTTGAACGTTTTAGTCGTAAAACAGTAATTGGCGGATATAATAATGCCTACAATCGTTTCAATAGAATGTATGAAGTTTTTGGTGCTGCAGATAACAAAATTATTGCAGAAAATGCAGATAAAGTTGTCACAATTAACGGCAAAACTTTGACGGCTAAAGAATGGCTCAAAATAATCAGCGGTAAAAAGATAGATATGTCACAGGCATTTAATTCATATTTTGGAAAAGATGCCGTAAACATGCGTTATCAAACTACCAAAAAGTCAATGGAAGGTCTGGAGAAAAAGGTATGGGATTTAAGCCTTGGAGATCTTAAAAATAATTACAAAAACAAAGAAGTATATGATACGTTCTTGCCGGAGGCTGTTTTAGCCGGTTCAAAATCATCTTTGAAAAAACAGGTTAACCGGTATAGAAATATTATTGCCGGTAATCCGGATAAACCGGGACAATTGGATGAGGTTATGACTATTTATAAACATTTATTGTCACCGGGTGATTACCAGAAATTAGAGCGTTATAGCAGTAGTGCCGTCAAAAAATTAGATAGAGCCGTTTTACTTGAAACTGATAAATTCTTTGATAAACTTAGGGATTTAGAACTCGGTTCAGCCCCTACAGACTTTTTGTCAATGGTAACAGGGCTTGCTACAGTTGGCATTGGATTGACAAAAGCCGAAGATAACGATGAAAGAGTTTCTGTGTCATTGAAATACGGAATTCCTGCATTAAGTGCCATTGCAACTTCTCTGTATTTAGGAGCTACGCTCGTTTCCGGAGGCAGTGCACTGGTATTGGCTACGTTATCAGGTATGTTGACGAATAAAATTGGTACAGAAGTCGATGAATATCGTCAAAAACAATTGCTTGCCAAACAATCGCAGACGGCTGAATCTACAGCAAAAGCCGTATAGAAAACATTAGTTTTTCTGCTATAATCCTTTTGAAAGGATTTATTATGCCACAAACTGATGAAAAAAATAAAATACGCGAATACCTTGAACAAAGAGAATTAGATACACTGAGCGATTTTGCAACCAAGAGCATTAACACCTTAGGCAGAGAAGTGCCAGAGGAAGAATGCAATTTAAGAACATGTTTTCAGCGTGACAGAGATAGAATTTTGCATTCCAAAGCATTTCGTCGTCTGAAACACAAGACACAGGTATTTTTGTCTCCGTTTGATGATCATTTTAGAACGCGATTGACTCATACGTTGGAAGTTTCACAGATCGCACGTACAATTTCACGCTCTTTGCGTTTGAATGAAGACTTAACAGAAGCGATAGCACTCGGGCATGATTTAGGGCATACTCCATTCGGACATTGCGGTGAAGGTGTTTTGAATGAACTTGTAAAAGGCGGATTTCATCATAATATACAAAGTGTTAGAGTTGTTAAAGTTCTGGAAAATTTGAATTTATGTAAAGAAACTATTGACGGTATACTGACACATACCTGGGGTTACACGCCCAAAACGCCTGAAGCTCAGGTAGTTCAACTTGCCGATAAAATAGCTTACATAAACCACGACATAGAAGATTCTATTCGTGCAGGCATTATTGCGGAGAAAGATTTACCGGAAGATTGTATAAAATATTTTTCTTCAGTGCAGAGTAAAAGACTTAATAAAATGATTAACGAGGTTGTCTTTAATTCTTTGAACATGCCAAAAGTTGCAATGAGCGAGGAAGGCTGGTATTACACAACTAAATTGCGTCAGTGGATGTTTGATAATGTGTATATAGATTCGCCTGCAAAGCAAGAGGAAAAGAAAGCAAGGCGCGTTATACAAGAACTTTTTGGACTATATGTAGAGATGTTGAAACCTTGTTGTGATGAAAGCAAAATTCAACGCGTTGTAACTGATTACATTTCAGGCATGACAGATAGATATGCCATTGAAAAGTTTAAGGAATATTTTATTCCACGGGGTCTACAGTTGAGCACAAAAGATGATTACCTGTTTAAACTTGCAAAAATGACAGATTAGTACAGGTACAAAGAACAAAAATTTTTCAGTAAATATGTAATAATTAATGATTGTGTGAACATACAAACACAAGAAATTTTGATGGCAAATACTTGAAGAAACTTTATACTACCCGCATGACTAAGCCTCAAATATTATCTTTATTAAGGAACCAGTAAACATCGTGCCACGTTTATATTTAAAACACATATAGAAACAAAAACTTAAGTAAAGGTTTCACGTTTTTTCAAAGCAAACCGCTACACTTTTTCACTATAATGAACTATTCCATACACCACATACCCCCAATAATAGCGGTTAAAAAGCCTGTTTAAAAATTATAAAATCTCAAAAATAAGTTATTAAATAGAATTATCATCCCTCACGTTCAATTTCAAAAAGCTAACTTATTATTTGTGATATAATAAAATTATGTTCACAGGGATTATTGAAGAAAAAGGATTTATAAACGACTTCGTACCGGAAGCCGGCGGGGCAAAAATTGTTGTTAACTGTCATAATATTCTTGAGGATATGAAAATAGGCGACAGTATTGCAATTAATGGCTGTTGTCAGACAGTTGTTGCTTTTGACGAAAATTCTTTCACAGCTCAGGTTAGCAGAGAAACCCTTAATATTACTACTTTTAAGTATTTTAAATCAGGTACCTTAGTCAACCTTGAACGTGCTCTTACACCTTCTTCACGTATGGGCGGGCATATTGTTCAGGGACATATCGACTGCGTCGGAAAATTTATTAAAAAAGTTCTTATGGATCAGTTTCTCGAATTGTATTTTGAAATTCCCGCACTCGAAAGTAAATATGTCGTTTATAAAGGGTCTATTGCTATTGACGGCGTAAGCCTTACTGTTGCGGAAATTAATAAAAATGTATTCAAGACAGCAATCATACCGCACACTTACAATAATACTAATTTAGCAAGTCTTAACAACGGTGACTTTGTAAATATTGAAACAGATATTTTAGGCAGGTATGTTGAAAAATTCTTATCCCCGAATAATAATGTTAGTAATATTACAGAAAATTTTTTACAAGAGAATGGATTTTTATAATGGAATATAAATTTAATACTATTGAAGAAGCTCTGGAAGATTTTAAAGCAGGAAAGCCTGTTATCGTTGCAGATGACGAAGATCGTGAAAATGAAGGCGATTTAATATGTTCCGGTCAGATGGTTACACCTGAAATTATTCATTTTATGGCAAATGAATGTAAAGGATTAATTTGTCTGGCTATATCACAGGAAATTGCTGATAAACTGGAATTGCCGCAGATGGTTGAACAAAATACAGAAAGTATGAAAACAGCATTTACGGTAAGTATTGACGCTGCAGAAAAATATGGAGTGACAACCGGTATTTCGGCTTTTGACCGTGCTAAAACTATAGAAGTTGCGCTTGCCCCTGACGCAAGACCTTCTGATTTGCGTCGTCCGGGACATTTATTCCCTTGCGTTGCAAGAAAGGGCGGAGTTTTACAAAGAACAGGTCATACAGAAGCAGTCGTTGATCTTGCTCGTCTTGCCGGTCATGTTCCCGCAGGTCCAATGTGCGAAATTATGGGTGAGGACGGGCATATGGCTAAACGTGAAGAACTATTTGAATTTGCTCAAAAACATAATATAAAATTTATAACGGTTGCTGATTTAATCGCATATCGTCTTCGTTATGAGCGCACTGTTGTTAGAGAGGCTGAAGCTCATTTGCCGACTCAATTCGGCGATTTTATGATTTACGGCTACAGAAATACTATTACCAATCAGGAGCATGTTGCTCTTGTTAAAGATGACGGCTCTGATAAAATCCCTCTGGTTCGCGTACATAGCGAATGTTTGACCGGTGATATTTTCCACAGTCTTAAATGTGATTGCAATGCACAACTGCATAGCGCACTTAAAATGATTGATGAATACGGCAAAGGCGCATTAATATATCTTCGCGGTCATGAAGGACGTGGTATAGGATTGATAAATAAAATTAAAGCATATCATCTGCAAGAATGCGGGCAAGATACTGTTGAGGCTAATGTCTCTTTGGGATTTAAGCCTGATTTGCGTGATTACGGCAGCGGGGCACAGATTATTCTGGATTTGGGATTTAATAATTTTAATCTGATTACAAACAACCCGAAAAAAATCATCGGTTTAAAGGGTTACGGATTAAAAATTCATGATATAGTTAATATACCGCCATTTATAAATAAATACAATGAGCGCTATATGAATACAAAAAAAGAAAAAATGCACCACATATTTAATTAAATGTGAAAAATTAAGGATTTTAGGTAATGGCTGAAAATGATATAGTAGTAAAAAGATTAGAACCGCAGGATTATGTAAGTTTTGAAACGGTATATAATGATTTTGTAAACAGAGCTGTAACAGAGTATAAATTTGAACTCTCTCCGCTTGGATTTAACGATTTTATTGATTCTTATGAAAAAGGACTGATAAATTGTCTTGTATTGTATGAAAATTCTATAGCTGCGGCATTTTGTGTGTACACAACCGCAATTTCAGAGGCACTGGAATTAAACATTATTCATAGTTTAAATATGGAAAATCTGCTTGAACGCAGCCGGTATTTAGTACAGGCATTTTTGGATGCAACCAAACAGGAACGTGAGAATAAAATAGTTTGCTATCCTATGCTTGGAGCACAAAAAACAATAATAGGCGAGCTGGCAAGATATGGATTTAGATTTGTCGGTATTGCAGTTTTAAGATTTTTTATGCATGGGACAAATTCTCGCGATATATTAAATCTTTCACGGTTAAATGAGATGAACAGTTGTTACAAAATTGTTGAATGGTCTGACGAATATTTTGAAGATGCTGTTCAAATTGTCGAGGAAGCTTTTGAAGATAGTGCTGATGCACTTTTTGACCCGCGTTTTAAATCTCTGGAAGGAACTCATGATATTTTGACGAAAATTGTTAAAAATATATATGCTGAATTTTTGCCGGAACCCACAAGTGTTCTGTTATGCAATAATATTCCTGTAGGATTTTGTTTTATGAACTTAACCGGCGGAAGAATAGTTAATATTCCTATTGTAGCAATTAAAAAAGAACATCAGGGCAGAGGGCTTTCTAAACATATGCTGAAGAATTCAATGCAGAAAATATTGCAGCTTGTTGATTTTGAAAACCGTCCGATTACCGAGGTTAACACCTGTACTGAAACAAATAATTTTCAGGCTTTGAAAATGTATCGCCATCTGGGATTTAAAGAAGATTATAACTATCCGCAATCATACTTGCCAACGAGAAATTAATTGCTGGACATTTGGAGAAAAATAGTTATAATAATCATGATATGAGCGAGTTTAACCTGGGTCATCTAATTTCAAAGTACGTTAATTATCAGGCTTTAAATATAAATAAAGCCTCCTCAAACGCTCCTGCTAAACAGGCTCAATTTAATGCCGTTCCGCAAAGTTCAGCCCCTGCAGCGTCTTCAGCAGCTCAAAGTACCTCGTCATCTGCTCAAATTGCTAATCTTGGCGGAGCTGATCGTTCTGTTTACGTGAAGGATTTGATGAAACTTCCGAGAAATATTAATGAGTTTATCTTTATAATTCAACAAAATATGTCTCAGGCTCAGTTTCAACAACGTTTTAATCAGCAGCTTGCAGCACACAGAAATTTACTATCACAAACACAAGCTCAGATTCTTGCGCAGCTGCAAGGGTTATCGCTTACAGGCGGTAATGGAACACAGGTAAACGCTGCTTTATTAAATCAATTATCTTCTTCTATA
This sequence comes from Candidatus Gastranaerophilales bacterium, assembly GCA_944324165.1. Taxonomy (GTDB): domain Bacteria; phylum Cyanobacteriota; class Vampirovibrionia; order Gastranaerophilales; family Gastranaerophilaceae; genus CALUVH01. The sequence goes on from CALUVG010000016.1 coordinate 18,696, forward strand.
AAAAATTTGCCAATATTGGCAGGCGGTATGATTAATCTTACGGATATTGCGGCTCTGATACAGGCAAACGGCAAAGATGCTGTTACCAAACTAATTATGGCAATGGCGAGTTCTGCTAAGCAAGGTGTTTCTGATTTAACCCAGCTAAAAGAAACAGCAAAACTGATTAACGCAAGCATTGCACTGGCATCTCAGGGGGATAACGCTCAGACATTAAAAACACTGCTCCTTTTGTATTTGCCATGGCTGCCATTACAGGAAGGCGTAGGATTTGATCTTGATATAGAAACCGGCAGCGAAAATGATGCTGACGACAGTATACTCACAATTACAATTACTACAATAAATTATGGTATAGTAACTGTTGTATTGATTTTGGAAAGTAAAAATTCTGTCCATGTAACTATTGAATGCTCCAAAGATTTTCCTAAAGATGAATTGATGCTGCGTATTGAGGGTGAAGAAAAACATTATTCCATGCAATCCGTAGTCTCTTTTTCTACGGTGGAAGAAAAGAAAAGTTCTTCATCTAAACCGCAGGCGAAAATTAATATGTCAAATACAAACGAAATAAATCCGTTTATGCTTTTGATGGCGCATACAATTATCCGTCATACTATAGAAATTGATAAAAATGCATCTATAGGAGTGACTTCACATGGCGATGAATTGGCTTAAATTCCTTAAAGGCTGGAATTGTTTATAAATTTATCTTGTTAAGAATTGTTAATATCGTATATACAATTTTACACAAAATACGACATGTCTATATAATATATAGATAGTTTGGAGTTTTTTACAAAAGAATAGCAAAAAAAATTTTTTAGAGGATTTATATGTGTATACAGATGTGTAAGTAATTGGAGTAATTTTATGAATATTAAACCTTTAAGTCAAACAACACCAACAAAAATTCAGTTTGCAGGAAAAAATAAAAAACAGCCGCAAAAATCTGCGCAAACTCAACCTCAAATATCTATTAATAAAGCAGTGCCTCTGGCAGTTCTCATTGCAATGAGTCCGCTTGTTACTGCAGGATCACCAAATATATCAGATAAAAAACCGACACCTGTTGAAAATACAATGTCGGATATAGTTCCTGATAATGTGAATTTGATTAAAACAGAAAAGTACCGCGGTAATGATGGTATCACCAGAAAATTATATTATGTAGGAAATACAGAAAACTCTTCAAAAGTAAATGATATCTATATTAATGATGGCGATCTGGACGGTAAAAGAATTACTGAGTATAAAAATATTACGCTGAAACTTGTTGGAGATGACGGTGTTGAAGGTAAAACTTTTAAATTTCCTCAATTAACAGTTGAAGCTACAAATGATGCAGGAAGTGTGTACGGTTATACTGAACGTAATATTTCTGCGCAATTGGCTAAATTCTTGCTTTCTGATGAAAATAAGACAAATATTAAAACTAAAAATATAACCAAAAAAGTTAATGCAGGAAAATATGGGCTGGAAAATGCTAATCACGAAAGTACCTACTGGACAAAGGTTGCACATGAAGGGTCATTTGGTAAGCCTGTTGCCGGCTGGACAAAAAAAATAGATGACCATACATATATGATTAATGCGTATAGTAAAGATAGAAATTTAAAAGATTATGAAGTCGTAACAATAAAACGTGCAGGTGGACCTGAGTTTGTGGTGACAAGTTTGAAAAATGTAACTTCTTCACTAATTGATGCCGGCAGCCCTATTGGTGACTTCAACTATAAACAGATAACAGTCTTAAAAAATAAAGATACTTCTGTTGCAAGGATTTTTAACGATGTACTATTTGCAGACCTCGAAAAGTTGTTAAAAGACCCGGCTAACAAGGCTTTTAAACTGGAAAATGTCGAAGAAACACAAATAGTTGACCACAAAGGCAATATTTATGATGTAGAATAACCCCCCATGGAGAAATGTGATGAATATAAAGGCAATAAATAATACTCAATTAAAGTTTAATCAGGCAGTTTTTAAAGGTAAAGAGTCTCAAAAACAGGGAAACATAAAAAGTTCCTCTCCGAGCTATGTTAAAATTCCTCTGGCAGTCCTAATAGCAATGAGTCCTTTAACAACACCAAATACAATGGCTCAAGATAAATTGCCGAAAAAACCGGATGAAATACTATTGGAAAGACAACAAAAAAATCAACCTAAGACAAAAGTTCTGGATGTCAAAACATTTTTTAATGTAAATGGCGAAAATTATGTTGTCAGAACAAAAAGCACAGACGGAGATCATACGAATTTTGAAAAAATTACTGTCTCACAGGCAACTCCAAAATCACGCGGAGCTAAATATGACACAAAAGAAATTTCAAGATATAACTTTGCCCCTTGTACAGACGATCTGGAAGCAAATAACGGATTTTTCACGATAGATGGCGTTCAGGTACAAGATATTGACAGTCAGAAAAAACTTATAGGTAATGAAGAATTTATAAACTATTTTGAAGAATTGGCAAATTCACCGAAAAATAACGGCGCATTAGAAGTTGTAAATCACAATGAAAATATTGTTCCATTGCCGTCCGGCAGAGTACATGTCTCATATGAAGACGGTAATATCTGGCAGGATGCCGAACCATACACCCCGAAAGGCGAATATATGGGGCACAGAATATTGGAAGGCGACAACGGTATATATGATATAGCAATATATAATTCAGACGATCAAACTCTCACCGCAGAAGAATTTACACTAAAAAAAGAGGGCTGCCCTGAATTAAAAATAGATAAAATGATAAAAGTAAAATCCAGCTTTGCTACTGATCATAATAAACCAATTGATTATGAAACATATCAATTTAATCTGACAGATGACAATGGCGTAACAACCGTAATTTATGATAAAACTCTCGGTGAATATATGGAAAGAGTCTGCAAAAGTACTTTATATGAAAAGGATAACGTTCCTTTTGATAAAGGTAGTATAGAAAAAGAATATAAAATTTCTGCAAGTACAAATAAAATATATGATAATAAATAAAATCAGGAGAATGAATTATGGCGATAAAACCAGTATCACAATTAATTCCTAAAAGCACAAATTTAGTACAATTTGAAGGCAAAAAGAAAAATAACCAGCCTAAAACAAGTACAACACCTATGGTAAAAGCTGTCCCTCTTGCCGTCCTAATTGCAATGAGTCCGATGGCGACAAATGCTAGTAAAAATCCGACTATAGAAAAACAAAATAATATAGAAATGCTTGATATACAGGCAGTTAACAATACACAACAATCCGGTAAGGTTATTTCTACAAAACGATTTAACCAAATTGAACCGGGGATTGATCTGGGTGTTGAGCTTTTAAATATGAATGGTCAAAAAAACGTTAAATTTAGCTACATAGAAAATGGTAAAAAAATTGATGAAACAATTGATAACAGATTTATAAAATATAATTTTACTATTGTTTCTGATGATGGAACTAAAAAATCTTTTAAATTGAAAAGTGTCCATTCATTTGTAAAAGACCCTTATCAGTCTGCGTTGATAGAACCTAAACCTGTAATTATAAAGAAAAAAGCGGTTGTTAATTATATGGAAACCCTAAATAAGCAATATCCTCAGGATATTAAAAAAGTTGAATATAACCGCACATTAGCCCCAACAAGCGGTGGAACATTACAAAACAATGCTCAAGGTAATGTAATGAAAAATGCCAAACCAATGGAAAGTTATGGTAAATATGTTGGCAGTCAAGATTTTGAAGGTGATAATGGTGTTTATACGGTGAGGTATTATTCTACTGATGAAAATGATAATAACGCAGAAAATGTTACCATTCAAAGAGAAGGATATCCTGAATTAAAAGTTGCCCTTCTGGTATTCCATAACGATTACTTTAATAAAGCTACTGATAATCCTACAAAAATAGCTTATGGTCAAATTATGTTGAAGGGTGCCGACTCTAAATATAATATTATAGATAATAAACTAGCTTTAACATTAGATCAAGTAAAAGATATTTTGACAAAAGAACAAAATGCCTTTAATAATGCATTTGCATCTGTATCTATATCAAATGAATATGGGACAACTCAAAAAGGTGCCGTATACAAAATAGATTAATATGTAAAATTTTGTAAACATGTTGAAACATGCTGAAATCATGCATTTCAGCATGTTTTTATATATTTGAGAGCAAAAAATTCAGAGAGTATTATGACTTTTAATGTGGATATTAATAAACTTAATTTACAACAGGAGATAACTAAAGCTAGTATTGTTGAAGCACAAACTTCAACAGTATTGCCGCAAGAGATACCTATTGGTAAAAATGAGTCTGTAAATGATAATATTTACAGTAAATTAGGCATTACTCAAGAAGAATATTTTAAACTTTGTAGTGAAAATCCGGAATTTGCAAAATTAAGTATTGATGAACAATTAAAGTTTATAAAACAACAGAATATTGCCGCTAATAAACAAACAGCAGCACAGACTCAAACAGTAACTGCCGGTGAAGCTGAAGTACAACAGCCAACAGCATCTTTACAGCCGGACAATGTTGCGCAAACCGGGGCTACAAATGCTACAGTTTTAAATGCACCTGTTCAAGATGCGGCTGATGCTACGAATACTTCAGCAGCGTCCTCCCGTCCGGAAGACCTTGATACTTTATGGACTTCTTTTAACCAGCATGATTTTAGTAAGCTTCCTGTAGAAGAACAGTTTAACGTTTATACACAGGAACTGGCAAAAAATAAATTTGTTTATTCCGGTGAAAAGACGAGAGCAGTTGCAGAATGGGATGCATTATCTAAAGAAGAACAGAATAAGTATATTGCAGAAGCAAAAGCTCATCTTTTAGAAACAGAAGGAATAAATAGTTTAAAAACAGGCAATAAAAACGACTTAAAGCTGCTTTTTAGCAATCTTATGACAGATTTGCAAAGTGCAAATTTTTATAATATGTCACTAGATGAATTTGCGAAAGCACCTAATGCACAAAAATTAGAAAGAAATCATGATTATTTAATGGGTATTGATCCGGATTTATGGTCTGATGCAAATAAAGCATTTATTGAAGATGAAGCTTTATTGAATAAGGCTTTCAATTTTGCAATGAAAAAAGCAGACCCTAATTATCAGGATTTTAATTATTGCCCTGCTGAGTTGCGTGAAAAAATCAATGAACAAAAGCCGCCAATCACAACTATAGAATTAAAATATCAATATTTACAAGAACAGTTTGAAAAAGATCCGTCTTTATTGTCTGAAAAAGAGCAATTAGAACTAAAAGGATTGAATAACCTTGTAAATACCGAAAGCGGTAAAAAATTTCTTGAAAGATTGAAACATAATTCTGAAAATCCATGGGATGTTTCACAGGATTTTATAGAAGAAATAGGACGATCTGAATTCGGCAAGTTGTATAACAAAACACAACCTGGAAGTAAAGAACGTGCATTTGTTATTAAACGATATATGGAATCATTAAAAGATGATCCTGAAAAGCTTAAAATGGCTTATGATCACTATATTTTTTCATTGACTGCGGATGAGGCTGAAGAGGCATCTTATGTTGCAAGTTATGTAATTAGTGAATTTGATAGTGAAGATTTTAAAAATTTATTAAATGGCAAAAATGTAAACGGTCAGAGAATACTTCGTACAAAAGCCGGAGAAATGAATAAAGAGCAACTTAAAGAAGTTGCCCAAAAGGATAAAGCATTAGAAGAAGTAAATCCTGCATTGGCTGAAGAATTCCAATTGACAGGTTTAGAAGTACTTGATCCTGATAAGGAAGTCTCAACAGTTTATACAGAAATGACTTCCGGGGCTAAATCTCAAAAGGTACAGGAGAAAACTGTTGACTTTCGTAATAATGTAAAAGATAGTAAAATTTTTGATAAAATTGATAATCAGATAAAAGAAAACAGCAGTATTGAAACACGCAGTAAAGCCATAAAAACATTAAAAAATACTAAGGTTGATGATGAAACAAGATTAAGGTCATATAATCGTCAATTGGAGGATGGACATCCAGAACTTGTTAAAGCAGCGGCAGGTGTTGTTGCCGAAACATTTGGCAAAGAAACAGAGCAAGCTGCAGGCGAAGTCGTTTTTGAAGCATCTAAAAAATTAGATAAAAAAGATGCAATAGAAACACAAACTATATTGGCAGATCAAATTGAATTGTGTGATGCTTCAAATCAGGCAGCAATGCATAAAATGATTTCGCAATCTCAATACGAAGAAGTAATCCAGCATGCAGCAGAAAATATTTATAAATATGATGAATCTGCCCAAAAAGACGCAATGAAGTATACATTTGAAACAGGTAATCAAAAAGCTATTGAAACCGCTATTTCCAATGTTGACAAATGTGAAGGACTTGCGAATGAAACCGCTTCTATTCCATCAAACAGTCAAAGCTATGACAGCCAGCTTTCAAATGATATAAAAAGTTATACCGCTAAAATAGAACAAAAATATACCCAGCAAGTGGCAGAGGAATATGCGGACTACACAGTTGAACAAGATTTAAGAACAGGCTTAATATCAGATGAAGAACAGGTTAAATCTGCAAAAGAAGCCTATATAGAAAAATTTAAAGACCCTTCTACTAACAAATTTGCACTGCTCGGTCAGCTTGAACCAAGCCAGAGAAAAGAAGCTTTAAAAGTTCTTGTAAAATATGCTCCTACAATGATTAATGCATTTATTGATCTTGGTTATGGACCTCAAATCTTGAAAATCATCGGAGAAACTTCAGATTTAGCTGTTAAAGTTGTAGAATTAATGGATTTCAAAGGTCAACCTGCTGCAAAAGCAATTGTACAAAGATATCCTGAGCATTATGAAGAATTATATATTAAATACTTTGCTAAGGATAAAAACGATACCACTGCTAATAATTATTTTACGGCCCCTACGCCGTCATATAATCTTATGCAGCAGGCAAATCGTCAGGGTAAAATATTTTTAAAAGGCTGATAATTCAAGTTCGTAGGTGTAAAAGGAGGCGGCGGAGTTTAAAAAAACTCCGCCGCTGCTTTTGCAGTAAAAACCGCCTGAGAACTTAAGCTTTTGTAACTTTTCCTGCTCTTAAACAAGAAGTACAAACTCTGATTTTTTTCGTTTGACCGTTAACAACTGCTTTAACTTCTTGCAAGTTTGGCTGTTGATGTTTAACAATTTGTTTATGAGAGAAAGTTAATTTTGCTGCTTTTAGTTTTTCTTTTCCACAAATTTCACATTTTTTTGACATAGTAAATTCCTTTTCTAGCTAGTTGTGTAAGAATATAATAATATTAAAAATATAAATTTTCAAGTGCAGTGTTAAATTTGGTTAAGCAAAAAACATATTTTTACCGAAATATGTTACCCGATCGGGCAATTTATTATTAAGTCATGTTACAACAATGGTTAAATTATTTGTTTTTTTCCTTTTAATAAAATAGAATATAGATGGGGAATTTTTTAGAGGGTACAGATAAATGCTAGAACAAAATCTTAAAGAAAGAACTTTGACACCACAAGAGGTAAGAAACATTTTAAAAGCGGATAACAGAGAAATATTAGAACTTTGTAAACGCGCTTCTATTGCACCAAGAAAGAATGATAAAGGGCAGACATATTTTTCATATGAAGAGGTTAAGAATTTGAGAAAAGTTCAGGCGTTGAAATACCCTGCCGCAGCACCTGAAAAATATCCGTCAGCAGTTAAAAATATTCTAAACTCACTGAAAGAAATGGAAGAGCATCTGAGTGACAGAATATCTAAGGTTATTGACGAAAAACTTGAGGGCATGGATGAAGTTGTTGTTGAGCTTATCCGCTGCAAAACTGATAATGAAACTCTAAGACAAAAAGTTATAGATCTGAATAAAGAAATATATCAGCTTAAAAACAGCTTGAATTGCTACAAACCTGTAGGCTTGGGATTATATAGAAAAAAAGAAAAACATATGTGGGAATAATGGTATTTCCGTTATTAGAAATATTAAGAGGAATTAAATAATGGCTGTGAAAGAAACAGAAACTACTACTTCTGCTCAAGATGAAAGAAGTAAAGCATTAAAACTTGCTATAGAAAAGATTGAAAAGGACTTTGGAAAAGGTTCCATAATGAAACTCGGAGATAAGGCATCTGTAAATGTAGAGGCTATTCCGACAGGGTCTCTGGCACTTGACGTGGCACTTGGTATTGGCGGAGTTCCGCGCGGTCGTATTATTGAGATTTACGGACCTGAAAGCTCAGGTAAAACTACACTTGCACAGCATATTGTTGCCGAATGCCAAAAACGCGGCGGTATTGCGGCATTTGTGGACGCAGAACACGCACTTGACCCTGAATATGCTAGAAATTTAGGGGTTAAAGTTGATGATTTGTTAATTTCACAACCTGATACCGGAGAACAGGCACTTGATATTACCGAGGAATTAGTTCGTTCAGGCGCGGTTGATGTTGTTGTTGTAGACTCGGTTGCCGCACTTGTTCCAAAAGCTGAAATCGAAGGGTCTATGGAAGACCAGCAAATGGGGCTGCAAGCGCGTTTGATGAGCAAGGCTTTAAGGAAATTAACCGGTATTATCGGGAAAACAAACACTACAGTTATATTTATTAACCAGTTGAGAATGAAAATCGGGGTTATGTACGGTAATCCTGAAACAACGACCGGTGGAAACGCATTGAAATACTACGCATCTGTTCGTATGGAAATTAAACGAACAGATGGTGTTAAAGGCGAAGACGGCGATGTTGGTAACCACGTAAGAGTCAGAGTTGTTAAAAATAAGGTTGCGCCGCCGTTCAGAACTGCTGAATTTGATATTATCTTTGGTAAAGGTATTTGTAAGACCGGTAATATTCTTGATGTTGCGGTTAACCTTGATATTGTAAAAAAAGCAGGTTCATGGTTCAGCTTTAACGAAGAAAAATTGGGTCAGGGGCGTGACAAGGCACGTGACTTCTTGAACGATAATCCTGACATTCTTAATCAGATAGAAACACTTGTCAGAGAAAAATTGGCAGAAAAATAAAGAGGATATTAAAAGAGAGAAACGGGTATTGCTTTTGACAGCGATACCCGTTTTCTATTTTACCTTTTTTTCAAGGTGATATGTACCGTAAAACACTTATCTGTTGTACGAGCATCTGCCCCAATACTAAAATGAATATCCTCAAAATCTTCATAACCAAGGTATATAGAGAATTTCATATAATCCAGATTCATACCGTCTCTAAAAGGCAGAGGTTTCACAGACATAATTATTTCTTTTACTTTTTGGTCAAAGTAATCATTCTGGTATACAGAAACTCGCATATCTTTTATTTCACCATCACGTGTTATAGTCAAATAATAAGACGTACCCCAGTGGCAGAGTGCAAACATTTTTTTATTTTCAAATGCTTTACGCAACTCCTTGGCATAATCCTCCATATACCCGAAATATATAGGATGTGTCTCTTTGGTCGCTGTTTTACCTGAACCAAACGGATATAACTCCTCGCTTTTCGAGCTAAGAGGAGTTAATAGTAAAATCAGCAATAATATTAATATTCTTTTCATACATGAATTATACCTCAAACATTTCTTTCCGGATAGCGTCTGTAATATCCTTCTACCCGGGTGCCATCATCGCGTGTATAGGCAGATACTTTTACCAGCCCCGCTCTTATCGCGCGTTCGGGATAAATTTCGCCCCTTGCCAGTCTTTCCATTAATGCATCATCATATAAATCAAATAATTCTTCTTTGGCAATTTCATCTATATTTTTATCGGTGATAGCGGCATCTGTGAGATGATCAAGAAACCATGGATGTTCTTTTTTGTAATCTTCAACAAGCATTGCCCCGATACAACTTGGCATATTTTTGATGCCATGCGCACTTTTTGTACCAAACGGGGTACGTGCATGTGCCTGAGTTTCCCTTAGTATAAATGTTAAGCCAATATTTTCTTTAAGTTTTGAAACCGGATCATTTTTGTCTCTGAAATTGAAAACCCAGTCTGAATAGTCAACGTCAGGATCCAGATATTTTTTAGAAATACCAAATGCATTATATGTAAATGTCTGGAAACCATATTCCAGTCCGACATGTGTTGCTTCAGTTCCGCCTTCAGAATGCCCAATTGATACTGTATTATTGTATGTTAAACCATGTTTATCTCTTAAAGCTTTTGTGAATTCTTTTGCTCGTTCAATTTGTCTACTGGAACCAGTAAGTGCCATTTTTAGATTGGCACCCCAATCTTTGCGTTTTTCTTTGTTGTCTGTTCCTACAAAACATACAGCATACTGTTCGCCTTTTTTGTAAAGCACTACCTTGCAGTTGCTGGCTTTGTCATATTTGTGATCTACTTTTACCCAGCCATTGCCGGCGTCTGTACCTGCGGCTACACTGTCTTTGCACATATCATTTGCTTTGGCACACAATTCTTTGTATTCGTCTGCCTTGAGGAAAAAATCGTTGTTCATATTTTTTATCCTTTTGAGTTTGTATTGCAAAATAACTGCTTAAAAAAAGCAGTTATTTTGCAAGAGATCTACACAGGTTAAGACATCAAGCTATTTTTTCTTCAGGGTAACATCTATCGAAAAACAATTATCAGGTGAGCGCGGGAAAGCTCCTATACTAAAATGTATGTCTTCATAATCTTCATAACCAAGATATATTGCAAATCTCATATAATCCAAATTCATACCGTCTCTAAAAGGCAGAGGTTTCACTGACATAATTATTTCTTTTACCTTTTGGTCAAAATAATCATTCTGGTATACAGAGACTCGCATATCTTTTATTTCACCATCACGTGTTATGGTCAAATAATATTCAGTTCCCCAGTGACAGCGCGCAAACATTTTTTTGTTTTCAAATGCTTTGCGCAATTCTTTAGCATAATCTTCCATATATCCGAAATATATAGGATGAGTTTCTTTAGTTTCCGATTTGCCTGTCCCGCGCGGCCACAGTTCTTCACTAAAACTTGCTAAAGGTGTTAGGGAAAATATCAGCAATAATATTAATATTTTTTTCATACAAATATTATATACTAAAAATTCTGAAAATCATGAAGATACCTGAAACTGTTCAAAGATACAGTATCTCCTGAAACAGGTAAGCAAACAACTTTACCATCTGACTGTGGCGGATTTTTGTTCCCGCGGGCTTGAGTCTTAACTTACATAAATAAGTATAACCGCTTGCCCAAGAAATAAAAGTCCACGAAAACATTTAGACAGAAATGTCTAAGTGTTTTCGTGTAGGTGTTTTCGTGGACATGAATGTGCTTAAACCCTTATATATCATACGTTTGAAGAGTTAAATTTTTTGCCCTGTCTTTTGGGGTGATTTTTGTGTAAAAAATGAATTTTAAAGGTTATGTTAACTTTTGTAAATGCAAATTTATGGTCTCAAAGCCTTATAGGTCAACATTTTTCTGTTTTTATAGAAAAACAACTTAAAAAATAAGGCAATTAATAATTATCAGGAAACTTACATGCAGTACATAACGTGAAAGTGTAGAAAAAATCTGGAGGTTTCAATGATTGACAAATTAAATGGTGTACAATTTACAGGTAATACAGGTAAAAATCTGCCTGCCCAAAAACCTGAAAAAACAAATAAACAGGAGCAGCCAAAACAAACAGTGGTTGTATCTAAAGATGGCGCACGTGCATTACGCAACTATGCAATGGGTATTCTTGCAGCGTTAGGAACAACAATAGCTGCACCTACATTGACAAGCTGCGATGACGATTTTGCTCCTGATATAGATTTCTCTCATAAAGACAGCACTGTTGTAAATGTGGATTTTCATCCCGTACCGCAAAAACCGGATACATTTATTATAAAAGTTCCGGAAATTGTAACCGATACTATATATAAAACCGATACAATTTATAAAGACAAACCAATTTATCTGCCGGGTGATACTATTTATCATACTGACACAATTTATCAGGAAAAACCAATCTATCTGCCGGGTGATACAATCTATCAAACTGATACAATCTATGAAAAAGTACCGGAAATAGTCAGAGATACAATCTTCCAAAAAGATACAATCTATCAAGATAGACCTATATATCTTCCGGGAGACACAATTCATGATACTATTCGCGTAGAAATTCCTGGTGAAACTGTCTATATTAAACCTGATTATGAATCAGAAGTAGCAGACTCATTAATCGCTCAGGCTAAAAATCTTGGTTTGGATGTAGACAACGGCGGAAAAATCCCTACACGTATCCACGCATTTGATCAATGGAATTCTACAGACCACGACCTGGTGTTCGACGGTAAATCTTCTTCTGAAGAAACAATGACATTTATTGACAGAAAACGTGATTACCGTTTCGATGCATACAACCCAACTTTAGGTTACAGTAAATGCGAATTCTCAGTTGATTACGGTAAAGGTGTAACATTTGATTACTACGACTCACGTTATGAAGGGCTGAAACCGGACAGCAAAAATGATTGGATCCACAAAGGCAGAGTTTGTCTGACAAACTTGAATAACGGATTTGTTCAAAAATCAACATATGATGAAAACGGCGGTCTGGTAAAAGTCGGAACATATGAAAAAGGTGCTCCGGATGTAAGTTTCTATGAAAATATCATCAGCCCTAGCGGATACATTGATTCTTACTCTTGGACAGAAGGAAAGATGTATACAAGCAACCCTGAAAAATAAATCTATAATAAATAGAAAATAAATGCCTTTGCAAAAGATATTAAATTTTGTAAAGGCATTTTTATCTATAAAAATCCGTTTTGACGGGCTTTTGCGATTTTCATGTTACAATTTGCATGCAATAATAGCAAATTTTTAATTTTAGGGATTTTAGAACTCGTACACACAAATTGGAGGTTCATACAAAATGATTGGAAAAGTAAACAATGTCAAATTGAATTTTGCAGGTAACACACAGAAACCTAAAAAAGAAAATGTAGTGTCTAAGCCGCAAAATCAAAATGCAAAACAAAATGTGGTAATGTCAAAAGACGCAGCAAAGGCAATGCGTAACATGGCATTGGGAATTCTTGCAACATTAGGAGCAAGTTCAATGGTCGTAAGCTGTGATGACGATCCTGATTTTAGTTTTAAAGACGAGTCTTATACAGAAGTTAATGTAAATCTTCATCCGCATCCGGTTAAACCTGATACCATAATTATTGAAAAACCTATTCCAGGTGACACTGTGAGAGATACCATCACTGTAGTTTTACCTGGTGATACAACATATATTAAACCTAATTATCAATCTCAAGTTGCAGATTCATTGGTTGCACACGGTAAAAACTTAGGATTTGATTTTGAAGGCGAAGGAAATGTTCCTGTAAGAATTCATGCATTTGATCAGTGGAATTCTACAGACCACGATTTAGTATTTGACGGTAAAGCGTCTTCTGAAGAAAAAATGGTATTTATAGACAGAGCACAAGACTTTTCAGAAGATTCAGAAAATCCTACAATTAAATATAATCGTATTGAATATTCTGTAGATGAAGGTCGCGGCGTTGCAGGTGAAATATCCAAAGCACCTGTTGTAGGCGTAAAACCGAGCAGTGCAATTGAATGGATTGAAGTTGCAAATGTATGTGCAACTAACAATAATGACGGTACAATTTCACTTGCGCAGTATGATGACAACAGAAACTTAACTCCTGTCGGCTATCTTGAAAAAGAAGATGATGAATACAAAGATCAAACAGGTATCAGTTTCTATGAAAACTTGTTCTCACCTAGCGGTTATGAAGATTCATACGGCTGGTCAGAAGCTAAAATGGTATTAGCAACTCCGGAAAAATAATCAATTAAAAAAAATACAAAAGTCCTCTTGAATAAAGAGGACTTTTTGCTATATAATCTGAGTTATGGAAACGTTAGCACAATTTGTTCAAAAGAAAAGAGATAAACTTGGCTTGTCACCATCAGGTTTGGCAAAAAAATGCAATCTTGATTTAAATACAATAGAGGAAATAGAAGCCGGTAAAGAATTGTTTCTGGCAGTAACTGTCCGTCAAAATTTAGCAAAAGGTTTGCGTTGCCATCCAGAAGAAATAAGAGTTTATGAAAAAGATATAAGTACGGATTTAGTATCACCGCAGATTATCGAAAGTTTGAAAGAATTAATATTAAAAGGTTCCGGCGGGCTAAAATGTCCGAAGTGCGGAGCCCCGCTCGTTACAAAAATTGTTCAGATGTACGATTTAGAAGATAATCTGGTTGTAGAGCCAAAAGCGCACTGTTCAAAATGTGTATTTCAAATTCATTAGGGTATAAAATTTTAAATATCACTTATAAGGGCTTGAAATTCATAAATAAATGAGTTATAATAGAAATAAGCACATTGAAAATTGAGATCATATATCTCAATATTATGGGGACGTTTTGGATTTGACAGGACGTTCGGTTGAGATAAATTGCGAGTGCGGGAGCTGTTCCCGCTTATCAACGAGCAAACTAAATTAAATGCTAAAAACAATGTAATCGAAGCAGACTTCTCTAGAGCATATGCTTTAGCAGCATAGTCTTTCCGATGAACTAGCTACTCATATTTCCCAGCTTGCCGGAGGTATGAGTCCATTATGCAAGCGGCAGTGCATTGACGACGGTAGATGCATCAAGATAACCGTTAAAGGTTAGTGTTTCCGCAAAAAACACTTTGGATTAGTTAACAGGTTGTGATATTCCCTGCATAATCCGAGAGAATTAATATCTACACTCGTAGAGGTTTATCAAGATCCGTTTTGGACAGGGGTTCAACTCCCCTCGTCTCCAGTTTATATTAAATCTTTATCAAAATATCCTACTATGAATTTTAATCTTTTCATTGCTTCTTTAAAAGTAAGGGATATGCATTCCTGACATCTGTGGTCAAACAAATCTATACTCTTATCATCCGGATTTACTTTAAGGACGCTGTAACAATGGTTGTCACTCATGCCTTTTCGAAATCCGAATGTTGTCCCGACAACAAAACTATTATTCTCCGGAGTTTTACTTATTCCCTCAAAAATATCCAGACTCTCTTTCTTTTTGGATTTTAAGGTTAATCTTATTCCGCCTTCATTAATAATTATTGGTCTTTTGCCAGTAAAAATTTCTAAAAAGTTTGATGGTTTATTGAATTCAAATTCTTCATTACAATTAGGAAATCTGCATATCCACGGCTTTTTAGACGGGTCTTTACTTATAAGTTTATTCATCGCAACTTCTATTGCTTTAATAATTGGGTTATGCGGAAAATTTTTGTTAATCGGTATAGGATTTAAATATTTGTCCATATAAACAAGATCATCAGACTCTTTTTGTGAAACAAAAAAATCTTGATTTTTACCATTTATATTTCTGAATTTTACTCGAAATCCATTATCTGTGTGTGCTATATTTTCTGTTAAAATTTTTCTGCCGTTTACACTTCTGGTGAGCGCGCCTACAGATGAAACAAGATAACAGTCTTGAAAATATTGTATTGCAAATCTGAGTTTTTGTATTTCATCTAAACTGATAGGATTCATACTCAAATAAAACTTCTGAATAAAAAAGTTGCTATTTAAATAAATATATTGTTAATATTATAACCATTTACCCGCCTTTCTTACATGTTTTTCTTTTTGTGTTAATATATTCTTGTAAATAGTGGTACTTAATTATAAAGGAAGAGAACATGAAAAAACTTTCACCATTGCAAATTGAAAGATTAAAGTATCAGCCGAAATTACCTTCCAGTCTTGCTAAAGGGATTAATTCACTGGAATTGGTAGAAGGCGATGCTACTCAATCTGTCAGAGATCAGGAACAGATTAAAGCTTTGTTTAAAAATACATATGGTAAACCGGTTGTGACTTTTAATTCAGCTTCTGCTGCTAATACATCTGGAGTTAGAAATGTCGGGGTTATTCTTTCTGGTGGTCAGGCTCCCGGCGGACATAATGTTATTGCAGGGCTTTATGATGCTCTGAAACAGGCAAATCCTGCAAATAAATTATACGGATTTTTAGGCGGTCCATCCGGTATAATCGACGGAAAATATGTTGAATTCACAGATGAATTTATTGATGCATACAGAAATACCGGCGGATTTGATATTATTGGTTCCGGCAGAACTAAATTGGAAACTGAAGAACAGTTCCAAAAATCACTTGCCGTTTGTAAAAAATTGAATATTTCTGCCGTAGTAATTATTGGCGGCGATGATTCAAATACCAATGCCGCACTTTTGGCTGAATGGTTTGTAAAAAATGATGCAGGTATTCAAGTTATCGGATGTCCTAAAACTATTGATGGTGATTTGAAAAATGAACAAATTGAAATTTCTTTCGGATTTGATACTGCGACCAAAACTTATGCCGAATTAATCGGTAATATACAACGTGATGCAAATTCTGCTAAAAAATACTGGCACTTTATAAAAATAATGGGCAGAAGTGCTTCTCACGTTGCTCTTGAGGCTGCTTTACAAACTCAGCCAAATATAACTTTGATATCAGAAGAAGTTGAAGAAAAGAAAATGTCTCTGGAAAGTATTATCAACTATATGACTGATATTATTGTAAAACGTGCTGATATGGGTAAAAATTTCGGTATCGCAATTATTCCTGAAGGCTTGATAGAATTTATTCCTGAAATGAAATCTATGATAGCTAATTTAAATGATATTATGGCAACTTTGGAAAATGATCCTGATTTTGTAAATGCAACAACAATCAGAGAAAAATTTGATATTGTTGAAAACAGATTAGATCCTGATAATGCAAAGGTTTATAATTCATTACCTGCGTTGATTAAAGGTCAACTGCTTGCAGACCGTGACCCTCATGGCAATGTTCAAGTTTCTAAAATTGAAACGGAAAAGTTACTTATTGAAATGATTACAACAAGACTCGATGAATTAAAATCACAGGGTGAATATATTGGTAAATTCTCAGCACAGTCTCATTTCTTTGGATATGAAGGCAGATGTGCATTCCCTTCAAACTTTGATGCTGATTATTGCTATTCACTCGGGTTCAATGCATTTGCGTTAATAAATTTTGGTTTAACAGGCTATTTGTCATCAATAAGAAACTTGACAAAACCTGCTTCACAATGGGTAGCAGGTGGTGTACCACTTACTATGATGATGAATATGGAAAAACGTCATGGTGAATTCAAACCTGTTATTCAAAAAGCACTTGTAAAACTTGATGGTCCTGTATTCAAAGCATTAGAAGAATGCAGAGAAGACTGGGCTTTGAATGACAGATATCTGTTCCCTGGAGCTGTACAATATTTTGGACCATGTGAAGTTTGTGATATCACAACTTGTACATTACAGTTGGAAAGAGCTAAAGAATTGGCAAGTGTATAATATACTAATTTAAAAAAATATTAAACGCCTTCATTATGGAGGCGTTTTTTTGTTATACTTAGAGGGCAAAGAAAATATGTTAAGATTTTTTAAATCTATTTACAAGATATATCTTTAATATTAATCTATCTATTAACCAGTTAAGTAATTGATTAATTATTGCTATTCTGATTAATTAGGAGGGCATATGAATTTAAAAGAAAAGTTGGGAAAACAAATTCAAGTAATAAGAAAAAAACAACGTATTACACAGGAGCAGCTTGGTAAAAAAATAGGATTAGATCCAAAAAGCATAAGTAAGATAGAAAAAGGACGAAATTATCCTACACCTGATAATCTTGATGCTATAGCAAAAGCACTTGGTGTTTCTGTATATGAATTTTTCCTTTTTGAAGAGACTAAATCTGTTGAAATGATGAAGAGTGAAATTGTAAAAGCAATTAATAGAGATCACAAGACTTTAATGTACTTATATCACATGCTTAAAACTATGTAGAAAGTCGATGGATCTTTGAGACATTTTTTCAGCCTTTAATTTCTTATTTTTACGTTCTTTCTTTGGTAATTCGACAATATCAAGAATACCCCAGTTGGAATTAACAGGCTGAAAATTGTTATGATTTTCATCACAGATATAATTTGTTAAAGCACCGAGTACGGTCGTTTTAGGTAAAATTAATAACTCTTGATTGTTAATTAATTTTGCCATATTAATACCTGCAAGTAACCCTGTTGCTATTGATTCAGTGTAGCCTTCAGTACCGGTAATTTGACCTGCAAAAAATAGATTTTGACGCTTGCGTGTCTGTAAGGATGGCTGCAGAATTTTTGGTGAATTTATAAAGGTGTTTCTATGCATAACGCCATAACGTACTATATTTGCATTTTCCAATCCCGGGATTGAGTGCAGAAGTTCTTTTTGACTTCCCCATTTAAGGTTCGTCTGAAAGCCGACAAGATTATACAATGTTTTAGCGGAATTATCCTGACGTAATTGAACAACCGCATAATTTTCAATACCTGTTCTTTTATCAATGAGTCCGACAGGTTTCATTGGTCCGAAACGAAGCGTGTCTACCCCGCGGGAGGCAAGAACTTCAATAGGCAGACAGCTTTCAAAGAATTTGGCATTTTTTTCAAACTCTTTCAATTCAATTTTAGGAGCGTGTATTAAAATATCATAAAATTTTTCGTATTCTTCTTTATTCATCGGGCAGTTGATATAAGAAGCATCACCTTTGTCATAGCGGCTGGCAAAAAAAGCCTTGTCAAAATCTATACTGTCTTTTTCCACTATAGGTGCTATTGCGTCGAAAAAATGTAAATGTTCACTTTGCGTGAAATTTTTTATTGACCCGGCAAGTTTATCGCTGGTTAGAGGGCCTGATGCAATGATTACATTGCCATCGGGTATTTCAGTGACTTCTTCTCTAATAATATTAATTTCAGGTGTTTGTTCTATTTTCTCGGTAACGGTTTGTGAAAACAATTCTCTGTCTATTGCAAGAGCATTACCTGCCGGTACAGCACATTTATAGGCAATTTTAATAAGTTCACCGTCGAGAAGTTCCATTTCTTTTTTCAACAGACCGGATGCGTTGAGAATATCAGAAGACCCTAGGCTGTTAGAACACACAAATTCTGCAAATTTATCAGTTGCATGCGCCCCGGTTGTTTTAATCGGTCTCATTTCATACAAATCTACATTAATTCCGCGTTTAGCAAGCTGAAGAGCTGCTTCTGAGCCGGCGAGTCCTGCGCCTAAAATTTTAACTTTCATAAGTAAAGTTTACCAAATCCTAAAATTCAAGTCAATAAAAGGAATTTTTATATTGTTTTTTTTATCTAATAATAGAAATGTATTAAGAAATATTTCATTTATTGTTATATTTGTAGTAAAAAGCTTGAAAAATGATTTTGGATTAAGTATGATAAATACACTTGTTCTTTAAATTTTTGTAAAAGTTTCGAAATATAGAAGAATAAAAATGGCAATTTATAAGACTTATAAGTTTTATATATTTATAAAGTAAATAGTAGTAGTTAGTGGAAATATAAAGTAGGGATATGTCAGTAAAAGCAATAAATACAACATTTGAGACCCAAAGAGAACATTCTTTTCAGAACAAAAATAAGAAATACAATAATAATACCCCGGCATTTACCGGATTGGGCAACCCGATAACAATAGTCATGGATGCTATAGATAGAGGCGGTTTTGCTGCATCATTTATTGCGCAGGACGGTATCGGCATGGTTGCACCAAGAATTTGGGAAGGGCTTAACCGTAACCGAAAACGCGAAAAAGACCCGGTGACAGGTGAAGAAACAGGCAAAAAAACTGGACCTTTGAACTGGGAATTTGCCCGTCGCGAAGCTATACGTGAAATATTAAGCGGTCCGAGTGCTTTCATTATTCCCGGCATGATGTTGTGGGGTATTAAACGGCTTTCAGGTTCCGCAAATAATGTTCATATTGATCATATCAATGCTTTAGGCAAAAGTTTTGTTAATTTTGCAGAAACTAAAGT
Source organism: Candidatus Gastranaerophilales bacterium (assembly GCA_944324165.1). Taxonomy (GTDB): domain Bacteria; phylum Cyanobacteriota; class Vampirovibrionia; order Gastranaerophilales; family Gastranaerophilaceae; genus CALUVH01. The sequence goes on from CALUVG010000016.1 coordinate 38,562, forward strand.
TGCAACTAATAAAGCCGATATATTTGCTGATAGTGCAAAAACTAAAGAAGAATTTTATGAAAAAGTGTTCAAAAATGTATTATCCTCTTCTTTAGACAACAAACTTAACGGTGAAGAACTGACTCAAACAGCTAAAGAATTCACAAAAGAGTATATGGCTGTAGAAGAAGCTCCGTCAAAAGGACTCTGGAAAACATTCCTTGGCAAAAAAGTAGACGGTTCTTCAGAAGATTTGCAGGGTGCACTTGTTGAAAAATACATGAATTTGAGAAAGAAACTCTTACCGCCTTCAATAAACGAAATGGATGCCGTAATCCCTGTTGAAGGCGCTAATAAACAAGTAAACACAAGCTTTACAAAAGTATTGTCAAGTTTAAGCGACTACTCAAACGATGTGATTAAACATTCTAAAAAATATATTGAAGAAAATGGTGCCGATAAACTTGGTACATATATTAAAAATCTCAATCACCGTCGTGTTGGTACAAGAATTATGTCAATTGGTGCCATGTTTGCTGCAGTTGTAGGATTTTATGATCTTATTCCAAAACTCTACAACCTTGGTTTAAAACATGACCCCGGTCTTGCTGGTTTGGAAGATGAAAACGCCCAGCAGGCACAAAATTCAGCTGTAAATAATAAACCTGCTGCTGAAAAAAATGCAAAAACAGAAAAAGCTGAAGATAATAATAAGACTGTAAACACAGATAAGACTGATAAAGACAACACAAATAAAAAAGATCCGGCATTTACCGGTGCATTCCAAACAGTCTCCCGCAAACTTGGAGAGTTTGCAAATGACAACAGCTTGGTACAAAAAGCTGTTAAGAAGTTTGAATTTGACGGTCCGTCAATGTCAGTGCCGGCAATGTTAACATTGTTGTTTGGTTTCTGTCTGCCGCAGCGTTATAAAAATGCAAAAAGCGACAAGGAAAGAAAAGAAATTCTTGTCCGCGATATCTCCAGTTTCTCAGCGATACTATTTGGTGCACACGCACTTTCACGTCTAACGTCCGATCTTTTTGGCAAAATGTTCGGGTTAGTGCTTAACGTTAAACCGCAGGATCATGATAAATCTATGTTCCATAGAGTTAAAAATTATCTTACACCAGGTAAAGGTATAGATGTCCTGAAAGGTGCTCAAATAGATTCTAAATACAGCAACCTTGAAAATTACAAAGATCGAATTGTTGGATTTGTTGACTTTTTAGAAGACGAAAACGGTAATGCTAAAAAAGTATTCAATATGGATAAGGGTGTTCGTGCAGAAGTTGAGACTATCCTGGGTAAACCTTTGAAGAGTGTTTCTCTGGATGAACTGAAAGCAAAACTTAAAGCCGCAGATGATGAATTGCTGCAAGGATTAGATTCACCAATGGCAAAAGCTATGAAAAATATCTATGCTAAATTTGGTCCAAATAATAAATTTATCAATATAGCGAAGACATGTAACAGTACATTTGGATTCCTGTCAACACTGGTACTTGTTCCTGCATTTATGATAGCTGTGGCCAGATACTGTGAAAACATGACCAAAAAGCAGGTTGAAGAAGAAAAAGCCGCTAAAGCTGCAGCAGCCGCTGAAAATGCAAAAAATGCTACAATGTCACATTTGAAAAACATGCTCAGCAATGTTATGCCTTCACAAAAGCCGACAATGACAGGATTTTTAAATAATTAGTAAATAATATCGAATTATAAACGGACAATATTAATAAATATTGTCCGTTTAATAATAAAATGGGCAAATCCTGTTATAAAAAACACTGTGCGCCTTTACATTACAGTCCGTTTGTTTTATATTGTAGTCATAGACTGTAAAAATTATGAGAGGGAATTATAGAAAATGCAAGTATCATTAAACTGGTTAAACGAATTTGTTGATTTATCAGATATTGAGGTGGAGCAAATTGCTCATGAACTTACTATGAGCGGGTTAGAGGTTGAAGAAGTTGAAGAAGTAAAGCCTCGATTTACAAACATTAAAACTGTAAAAATCGAAAAAATTGATAATCACCCGAATTCTGACCATCTTCATCTTGTAACTGTGAATACAGGAAGCGGCTTGAAGACAGTTGTATGCGGTGCTCAAAATATTGAAGAAGGGCAAATCGTTCCTTATGCATCTGTAGGCAGTCAAGTTCTGGATAGAAAAACCGGTGAAATGTTTACTCTTACCCCTGCAGTAATCCGCGGGGTTGAATCTCAGGGTATGCTTTGTTCTGATGACGAACTCGGGGTTGCTGAGCGTAATTATCAAGAAGAAGACGGTATACTGATTTTGAACAGAATTTTCCCTGAGGTTAAGATTGGTGAGAATGTAGAAGATGTACTTGGATTTGAGAAGGATTATGTTTTACATGTTGCCCCAACAGCTAACCGTGGTGATCAGATGTCTGTTATCGGAATAGCAAGGGAATTATGTGCTGTTTTTGATAAACCTCTTAAATTTTCACCGCTTGTATGTACAAAGGATTTATCTACAAATGAGTTTAAGGTAGAAATTATTGATGATGATGTTTGTAAATATTATTCTTTAGGTATATTAAAAAATATCAAAATTAAACCTTCACCGGATTGGATGCAAAAAAGACTTATTACATCAGGAGTACGTGCAATAAATAATGTTGTAGATATAACGAATTATGTTATGTTAGAATATGGAACCCCTTTCCACGCATTTGATTCTGATAAATTGAACGGCTATCTTTGTGTAAGACGCGCTAAGGAAGGCGAAAAAATAGTTACTCTTGATGGTGTTGAAAGAGATTTAACACATGACAGTGTTTTGATAGCGGATCAGACAAAAGGTGTTTGTCTTGCAGGCGTTTTCGGCGGAGAAAACTCTGAAATTGATGACAATACCAAAAATATTGCACTGGAAGCTGCATATTTTACTCCTGTTTCAAATCGTAAATCCTCAAGAAGTGTTGGGTACAGAAGTGAAGCTTGTGCCAGATATGAGCGTGGAGTTGATATTGAAGCAATCAAGCCTGCATTAATGCGTGCAATGCAGTTAATGGTTGAGCTTGCAGATGCAGAAATTTCAGGAGTTGTTGAAACAGGTAAAAATAAACTGGATCCAATAGAAATAACTCTTAGATACGCACAGATAAAAAGAATTTTGGGATGTGAAGTTTCTCCTGAAAGATGTGATTCTATTTTAGAAAGATTAGGATTTGAAAAACTTGGCGGAAACGAAATGGCTGCAAAATTTTTAGTTCCGTCTCATCGTGCTTATGATGTTACACGTGAAATTGATTTGATAGAAGAAATAGCAAGAATAAATGGTTATGATAAAATTTCTCCGACACTTCCTTCCAAAAATCAAACCCCGGAAATATCTTTGAGTGAAAAAGTTGTAAAAAGAGTTCATGAGCATATGTTGTCAGCCGGATTAAACGAAATTCAGACAAGTTCACTGATTGGGAAATCTTTACTTGACAAATATATGGTTTCATTTGATGAAGAAAAAGCGGTTTATGTAAAAAATCCGGCAAGTGAAGAATACTCAATGCTTAGACAAACACTTTCGGCAAGTATTTTGAACTGTTTAAAATATAATTATGACAATGGACAGAAGAATTTCTGGGCATATGAGATAGGCAAAACATATTATAAAGTTGCAGAGGCTGATGAAAAATCCTCCGGAGTTAAAGAAGTGAAAGTCCTTTCCGGTGTTTTGAGCGGTGAGGTTGAAAATTCAAAATGGCAAAAAACTTCATCATTGGATTTTTACACGGTAAAAGGAATTTTGGACAGTTTATTTGAAGAATTGGGTGTTGAAAGACGTTTAAAACTTGTACCATTGGATAAATCATCTCTGGCGCAAACACACGGGATTTTGCATCCGTATAAAACTGCTGTAATTATGCTGCTTGGTAAAACGCCGCAGCCGATAGGATATTACGGACAAATTCATCCGTTATTAAAGGATAAGATGAAGTTGAATCAAGATGCATATATCTTCAAAGTTGATCTTGATGAAGTGATATCTGTTGTTAAAGAAACTGTTACCAGATACAAAAAACTTCCTCAATTCCCTGAAGTTCGCCGCGACCTTGCATTCGTAATTAAAGATGATATTTCTTTTGAGGGTATTCAAAAGGTTATTAAAGGTGCAGTTCAGCAAAATATCTTTAAGGGAAGTGAAGTTTTTGACGTTTATCAGGGCGATAATATTGAAAAAGGTTACAAAAGTCTTGCTTGCCGTATAAAAATGCAGGATGAAAATGCAACTTTAACTGATGAAATTATTGATAAACAGATGAGTGCAGTTAGAACTAAATTACAAAAAACTTACGCTGATATCTCATTCAGGGAGTAATCTTATGAAAAAAATACTGATATTTCTTGGATTATTTTGTTTTCTAATACTGCCGTTGGGGGCTGAAACAGTAATGCCGACACATGTAAGCAGTATAGGGGCAAATATACTTGGAGTATATCAGGCTGGTAAGGCAATTACACTTTATGATGAGCCTCATGAGGGTGCAAATGTTGTGACCCACATAAGTTGGTCAGGCGACAATATTTTCCCTGAAAACAAACAATTCTCCAATGTATTTTTGGTTTATTTGCCTAGAAAAGAGCTTGCTCTGCTGGCTGTAACAGATGAAACAGAAGAATGGGTGCAAGTTCTTTACGATAATGAACATGGACTTCGCGGCTGGATGAAGAAAGATGATCCGTATAAATTTATGAGTTGGATAAGCTTTTACAATATATACGGCAGAAAATACGGACTATATATGTTAAAGGACACTCCTGATTCAATAAAGGATTTGCATTCAGCAGCTGAAGATGACTCACAGGTTATAAGTCATTTAAATCTGCCGCCAATGAATTCAGGACTGCCAAATAAAATTAAGTTGAATGTCATGCGCGGCAACTGGGCACTTGTTAGTGTTATGGATACTGATAAGATGCCTAAAACAGGTTATATCCGCTGGAGAAGTAATGAGGGGTATAAATATCTGTTTCCGGCGATAAAATAATATGGAGTTAAGAAAATGTCTCAAACACAAATAAATAACCTGCAAAATCTTAATTCTGATACAACAACTGTCGCTGATATTTTTATATCACTAGGTCCTGCATGCCGTGAAGCTCATTATTTACGTGATGAAAATCTTCGTCTTGCTTCTTTTCCGCTTGATTGGATGCTGGATTATTCCCTGACTACAGTGATACATCTTTTTAAAACAGGATTTAGCGACTTCTTTACTGATATTGAAGAAGGTGAATACATTCGTAAAAATAATAATTACTGCATAATTGATACCAAAAATCAAATTACGTCGCTACACCATTTTAGTAAAAAAATGTCTATTCCTAATGCGCAAAAATTATTCCAAAAAACAATGCAGAAACGTTTTAAACGTATGGAGCACTATCTTCAAGAAGCTGATAAAATATGTTTTGTATGCGACAGAAAATATGACGACGTGTGTTGTGATGAACTTGCTCAATTTTTAAATGAATTTGACAAAATTTACCCAGATAAATACATAACTTTAATAAATATTAATTCAAAAAATGTGCCTGATATTCAAATTAATACCCGCCGCTTAACGCCAAACTTGCTAATAAAGGAATATATATTTAATGATGTGCATAAAAACGGTGACGATCCAAGAACAAATTATGATCGTTGGCGGGGAAATGAAAAAATATGGCGTCAACTCGTTAAAAAGATGAAGTTAACTAATAAGTTTAAGTCAATGAAACGTACTTTTAATTTTTTCAATATAACAGACTATTTTTCAGTCAGAAATGAGTATAATGGTACAGTTAAGCATAAAGTTTGGAATATTTTAGGGTTGAAAATTAAGTATAAATCAAAACGTAAATAGTATATACAATGTTAAGTCATGTTAAAATTTTTGCGGCATGGGGTTGCGGAAAAAACATGTTTTGTAAAGAATGGTCTCTGGGAAGGATGAAATATTATGTTAATAGGTAAACAGTACCAGACATACATAAAACATAAGGACTACAACGATTTCAAGACAGCCCACCTGTCTCCGAATCGAATCCCTCAGTTTCCTTCCGAGAACATGTCATCAATTAAATATTTTAATAATGAGAGACCTTTAAAAACAAATTCCATGAATTTATCTTTTGAAGGTCTCTCTTTTATGGGAAATAATACCGCTAAACTTGCTAAAAATTCTTTGAAATTTTTAGATAGAATTTTGTATAAACAAACAAACTCTAAACCATACAGCAAGCAGGCATTTTTAGATTTTGCAGATAAGCACACGGATTTCCTAGGTCGTGATTTGTTTGAACACCTTGAAAAATCTCCGCTTGCTCAAAGAATGCTTAAGGTTGACGGGGATAACGTAACACTTTACAAAAAGACAATTCCGCATCTTGTATGGGATGGGTTGATTTATCCTGTTAAAATTCTACCGTTTGATATTTTAAACGGTACCGTCAAAATGCTCGGCAACATTAAGCCGTTGAAAAAATGGTCTGATAATGTTTTGCAAACAAAATTTTTCAAAAATATCCGTCAGCGTTCCAAATACGATTCTAAGTTCAACGCCCTGAGAGGCATGATGGAAACTCAAGCAACTCTTGAAGGTAAAATGAAAAACGGCAAAATGCTTAAAATTCCTGTTGCGGCTGCTCCGGAAGAAATAATTACACAAACAATGGAACGCCAGAAATTAAAGATGTACGACCCTAAAAAGGGCAGTTATGACACTAAACATGAACGCGCACTTAACCGTCTCGTTTCAGGTTTACCTCCTGCTATATTTCTTGCAAATGATGCTTATAACCTTTCAAGAATGATGGATGATGATCCGACACTTGCAGAACATGAAAGAAAAACAAGATTTAAACAAGAAGTGGCAAGAATTACATCCAGCGGGTATTTAACACTTGTTACTATGGGCGCTCTGCAAAAATATATTAATAATTCAAAACTTGGTATTATGCTTATGACTGGAGCAACAGTTTTAATTACTGAAATGTTCTCCCGTTTGTCTAACGGCAAATACATAACACGCTTAACTCCTGAACAAGCCCGTGCTATTAATGAAAAAAATAACGCACCGGAGGCTAAAATTAAACCGAAAGAAGAAACCGAAAAATCTAAAGAAGTAACATTTAAAGGCGAGCAACAAAATGCAGGCACGACTAAAGCACAAACTCATCAAAAACCGCTGTTGTCCTTTGATACACTTATGAAAGCATCAGGTGTGATTATTGCTGCCGGTTATGCTATTAAAGGATTGAGAAAACTGCCTAAAGTAAATAATGTATTTAATAAGACATTTGAACCATTTAAAAATCTATATAACAAAATAACAATAAATCCTGATTACACTATATCTGAAGAAAAATTCAATAAAATACTAAATATTCTGGAAAGTCCGGAAAACGGATTTTCTAAACAGGCTCAGGAATTTAGAGACTTTACAAAAGACCGTATTGTTGATGGCGTAATTCATCTTGGAGAAAAACCAAAACGTGCGAAGATTGCAGTTGACTTTTTTATCGCACCGTTTAAATTCGCTTATAATACAGTTACCTTACCTTACAGGTATACAGATCAACTGTTGCAATTTGGTGAAAAAAATATAAGAAAAGCTTTGAAGTTACCGGAAAAAACAAAATCCCCTGACGTTATTGCAAAAGAACTGGCAGAGAAAAAATCGAAAACAGAAAAAGCTATACTTGAGGAATTCAGAAATGCAATAGATCGTATCGGCAGAGAAGCGTTGAAAAAAGATTATGATCAAAAAGCATTCAAAAGTTTCGTAAGTGATATGACCCTAAAAGCATTTAATGTAGACAGTTTATCAAACATATCTAACAGTGATCTTTCAAATTTAGCAAAAACGGCGTCTACTGCTGCAACATTATGGTTCCTGATGACTGATAACTACAACATGGTAATGCTGAAATCAAATGGTAACGATACAGAAGGGGCTGATACCAAATTTAAGGAAAGATTTGTTCAAGAAGGTTCAAGATTGTTCTATCAGACACTTCTTATAGATTTATTCAACTCAACGTTCAGAAACCAATACAACCGTTCACTTGGAGGAATGAGTTGGATTACACTGGTTGATACAACTCTTGGTGAAATTCTTACAAGAAAATCTGTTGGTACTCCGATAAAAGCACACACAAGAGACGAATTAATCGCTCTTGAAGATGAACAAAATAATGCAACAGGTTTCTTAAAAGGATATTATAACTTTATGAAACGTCTGACAGGTAAACGTCCTATACGTTCTTACGAAGTAGATAATAAAAATTCAAAAGTTAATGTACAGCCGCAGCAACTGTATTCTAATGTTAATTTTACAAATAAAAACAGTGTATTAACTCAGATGATAAAAGGTTAATCTCTTTTGAATATTAACATTTGTAACAAAAATATAAAACATTGAAATCGCTCCTCCTTGAAATACTTTATATGTATAAGAGAGTATAAACATAAGGAGAGATGAGATGACATTTTTAGCGTTGGATGCACAGAAAAGTTTGTATACTTTACAGAAAAACCAGTTGAACTTTGAACAGACACTAGTAATTAGCCGTGCAAGCTATATTAGTAAAGAAATGGGTATTATTCAAGAAACTGCTGATCCTACAGCTCTTGAACAAGATCCTACTTATATTCAGCTGCAAACAGAACAGGAACAGCTTGAGATCAGAAAAGAGTCGTTAGATTCTCAGGTACAGCTTCTTGAACAGGAAATTTCTAACTTGAAGACTGCTGTAACAAATGGTATCAAAAACGGCTGCGGCTTGAACCTGATTGGCGGATAGTAATATATTTTAACTATTATTCATCAGATATGCTTGATAACTCAAAATTCAAGCGTTCTGCAGGTGAAAGAACTTGTTCTTTAAACAGTTCTACTGTATTAAGCATTAATGATGTAATAGTCATTGGACCGACCCCGCCGGGAACAGGTGTAATATATGATGCAACTTGTGAGGCATATTCAAAGTTGACATCTCCGCGGGTTTTACCGTTCTCATCTTTAAAAATCCCTACATCCACGACAACACAATCATTTTTTAACATATTTTCTTCTATAATTTTTCCCCCAACTGCTGAGACTAAAATATCGGCAGTTTTTGTTATGTCTGCAAGATTTTGGGTATGACTGTGACATATGGTAACTGTAGCATTTCGGTTAAGTAACATTTGTGCAAGCGGTTTGCCCACAATATTGGAACGCCCGATAATTACGGCATGCTTACCTGCTATTTCAATATTATATTCATCTAAAAGCAGCAGTATTCCTTTTGGAGTACAAGGATAAACATGCGGCTTCTGTCCTGAAAAAAGTTTCCCGAAGTTTGAAGGTGTGAAACCGTCAACATCTTTTGCTGGATTTATTGCATTAATAATGTTGTCCTTATTAATATGTTCAGGCAATGGCAGTTGAACAAGAATAGCATTAACACTAATATCTTCATTTAACTCATATATTTTATCTAACAATTCTTTTTCAGCGACATCTGCCGGATAATTCAAAATGACAGATTTAATCCCCAATTTTTCAGCTGTTTTTTTCTTGTTGTTTACATAAATGCGGCTTGCAGGATCATCTCCAACTAGAATTACTACCAGAGTCGGTTTTTTACCACTTTTATCTAAACGAATTTTTAAATCCGCAAGTATTCTATCTCTTAATTTTTTCCCGTCTAAAATAGTTGCCATAATGTTACTATACCACAAAATAACGACCGGATTATAAAAATCCAATCGTTATTTAAAAATTTATGAATACCCATAATCAACAGCCGCAAATATTAACATTGTAAACATTTTTTATTTTATTGAAATTGGCGTCATCATTTTGTTTTAATATATATGAGGCATATTATGATAAATAGTATTGACGCAATTCAACAACAGAATATTTACAGAGTGAATGCGGTAAATCTGTTTGAAGACAACCGTTCGACGGTCACACAGAGAGCTAACAGGTTTGATTCGGGCTTGTTTGCGCAGCAGGCAAATGATGTTTATAACCCTAATCATCCCATGGTCAAAAGTTCCACTAACGCGACACAGCTTGACTTGCTGGCATAAATAACTATGCCATTAAGCACAATCTGCTGCCCGGAACATCATCACCGAGATATTTACGAGCATTACAAACATCGGCATGCTGAGGCGCATTCAAATTTACATTTCCCGCAAATGTATTTTTAAGCCCGCCTTGAGCAACACGCATTTCAGGAGCCCTGTATGCGGCTTTTCTGATTCCCAAATTTGTTAGTAGATTAATTGCTCCAACTGACATATTTCAATCCTCAATTTTTCCCTTATATTATTATAAAGGAAAGATTGTCATGAAAATTGCCTTTTTTTGCTTAAATATTAAGAAATGTTAATTAACAAAAAAATTCTTGTCATATTTAGTGCCGTACACAAGTCTGGTTGCGGTAAACTGCGGTGTAAATGATATTTTTTTTGCCTCTTTTTTTCTGAATGCGCAAAGTCCTATAACTTTGTCATCGTCTTTAAAGAATCTTTTTAACAATTCCATACTCAAATCCTTCTTTTGATGTTATAATATTCTTAACGATAGAAGAAAAAAAATCAACAAACAAAAGGAGGATTTTATGCCAAAAATTACAAAAGAAATGAATATTATGGAAATTGTACAAACATGCCCAGAGAGCGTAGGAATTTTTCAAAAATACGGATTAGGCTGTATTGGTTGCGCTGCAGCACATTTTGAGAACCTTGAAGCAGGTGCAAGAGTCCACGGCTTTGACCCTGACGCAATGGTTGAAGAAATTAATGCACTTATGGGTGAATAATTTTGTTATTATAGAACAGAGAAGGGCGGCAAATTTCATTTGCCGCCCTTCTGTTTAGCTGCAAAAATCAGCCAATGCCACCATGTCATCGCGCATTTGCGGATTGCGAGCAGAGGGCGGAGGGCGCACACGGCGGCGTGGAGCCGGCGGAGCAGCCCGTAGACCCGTTTATTGCGAGCAACCAAGCAGTTGCGCGATCTCAAATTGAAAGGGAATAGGGGAATAAGTTTCAAACATAGATATTTCTCTTGAATATTACGAAAAAGTAACAATTAATTATCAAATAAAGATTTCCAAATAATGTTAGAGATT